>JBGVQP010000007.1:0-82264 GCA_045127685.1 Candidatus Cryptobacteroides sp. | reverse complement strand
GGGCTTGACAGCTCTGGTTGTAGGAGGCTGCTTCGTAATAGCAATGTTCTTCTCACCGCTGTTCCTTTCAATACCATCTGCAGCTACAGCTCCGGCTTTGATCATTGTCGGATTGCTGATGGCGGAGCAGATCAAGAATGTCGATTTCGATGATTTCTCGGAGTCAATCCCTGCATTTGTATGTATGATCATGATGCCGCTTACATACTCTATTTCTAACGGAATTCTTATAGGAATGATTACTTATGTACTTATGAACATGATATGCGGTAAATTCAAGAAATTGTCTCCTGCAATGTACATTCTTGCAATTCTGTTTATCCTGAAATATATTTTAATCTAACCATATTCCAATTTATCTGACAGACTTGACGTAGTTGTGATCCCACTGATAAACCCATTTAGGATTTTATTTCCTGTCCATGAAATTGGAGGTTTTCGTGGATAGTGACGCAAATTACCCCTGCTGTCCATGAAAATGGCTGTTTCCGTGGATGGGAACCGAAAAATGAGCCTGCTGTCCATAAAAATGGCGGTTTTCGTGGATGGGAACGGAAAAATGAGCCTGCCGTCCATGAAAAGGGCTGTTTTCGTGGATGGGAACGGAAATGAACAGCTGGTGGCCAGAAAAACGGCCGTTTTCTTGGCCGAGGAGTCAAAAATAAGCTCGTTGGCCATAAATAGGCTCATTTTCTTGGCCGAGGTCAGGGATATTTGTTATATTTGCACGATTTAGGTGTCATCCTGAGCATGACCCTCTCATCCTGAGCGGCAGCGAAGGATCTATGACAAATGAAGATATAAACTAATATTATACAAAATGGCTGAATTTAAATACGCACCAATGTTTCAGCTTGGACAGGACAAGACTGAATATTACAAGATTCCGGGTTCGGAGCAGTATGTGAGCACCGGCGAGTTCGAGGGTCACGAGATGCTCAAGATTGCAAAGGAGGGACTTACCGTGATGGCCAATACGGCTTTCCGTGATGTTTCGTTTATGCTTCGTCCGGAGCATAACGAGATGGTTGCAAAGATTTTGCACGATCCGGAAGCTTCAGAAAACGATAAGTATGTGGCTCTTACGTTCTTGAGAAACGCAGAGGTGGCCTGCAAGGGCAAGCTTCCGTTCTGCCAGGATACCGGTACTGCGATCATCCATGGCGAGAAAGGACAGCAGGTCTGGACGGGCTACTGTGATGAGGAAGCACTTTCACTCGGAGTTTACAAGACTTATACAGAGGAGAATCTCCGTTACTCTCAGAATGCTCCTCTTACTATGTATGATGAGGTCAATACAAAATGCAACCTTCCGGCTCAGATCGATATCGAGGCTACTCACGGCGCTGAGTATCACTTCCTTTGCGTGACAAAGGGCGGTGGATCTGCAAACAAGACATATCTCTATCAGGAGACCAAGGCTATTCTTAATCCGCAGACTCTCGTTCCGTTCCTTGTCGCTAAGATGAAGACTCTTGGAACAGCGGCATGTCCTCCATATCATGTGGCATTCGTTATCGGTGGTACATCTGCCGAGAAGAACCTCCTTACAGTGAAGCTCGCTTCAACCAAGTTCTATGATGAACTTCCTACTACAGGTGACGAGACAGGACGTGCATTCCGTGATATAGAGCTCGAGAAACTCGTTCTTGAGGAGGCACATAAGATCGGTCTCGGAGCGCAGTTCGGTGGAAAGTATTTTGCCCACGATGTCCGTATCATCCGTCTTCCACGCCACGGTGCAAGTTGCCCTGTGGGACTCGGAGTAAGCTGCTCGGCTGACCGTAACATCAAGGCGAAGATCAATAAGGAAGGTATCTGGATCGAGAAACTTGACGATAATCCGGCACGCCTTATTCCTGAGGAACTCCGTCAGGCAGGAGAGGGCGAGGCAGTCAAGATAAACCTCGATCAGCCGATGTCTGAAATCCTCAAGGAACTCAGCAAATATCCGGTATCGACACGCCTCAGCCTCAACGGTACCATCATCGTAGGCCGTGATATCGCTCATGCAAAGATCAAGGAGCGTCTTGACAGGGGAGAGGAGATGCCGCAGTATCTCAAGGACCATCCTATCTACTATGCTGGTCCTGCAAAGACTCCGGAAGGAATGGCGTGCGGCTCGATGGGACCGACTACAGCAGGCCGAATGGACTCATACGTTGACCTCTTCCAGAGCCACGGCGGCAGCATGATTATGTTGGCTAAGGGAAACCGTGCACAGTGCGTGACTGATGCATGTCAGAAATATGGTGGATTCTACCTCGGCTCTATCGGAGGTCCGGCAGCAATCCTTGCTCAGAACAACATCAAGAGCATCGAGTGCGTTGAGTATCCTGAGCTCGGAATGGAGGCGATCTGGAAGATCCACGTAGAGGATTTCCCTGCTTTCATCCTCGTTGACGACAAGGGCAACGATTTCTTCAAGAAACTGGGACTGTAAGACTTACAGCAGAATAAACAAGAGGGGGATGAGGATTCCGATGAGGAGTTCGATTCCCCCTCTTCCCATCAACCCCTTGGGGCCTTTAAGCATGAACAGTCCTGTCAGGGTAATGATAAGAAGACATACCGCGAAAATGTCCGAAAACCATGTCCACCAACGTGTAGGATTGTAGTGGAGTCTGTTCAAGGAAGAGAAGAACTTTCTCTTCCTTATTTTTTCGTAGCTTGCCTCTCCATTATCCATGTTGATTTCCAATGACGATCCGCCCTTGAAGAATACTTTGATCGAGTTTTCGTCCACGCAGGCATGCTTGGTATAGGTTTCTGTGTCCGGGAGCTGTCCGATGAGTCCATGCAGGATGTCTTTATCTACGGAATCAGCCGACGAGGGGAACTCTCCCGTAAGGGCAAGTGAACTGCGGGTTATGGTTATGTTTGAGTTGAAGTCTCTCTTGTGGTTGAGGCATATGCCGGAAATGGCATACACGCAGATGACTCCCGCAAAAAGATACGAAAGGTCACGGTGGATGTTCCTCATCCATTTACGGAGTATTGCTCCTCTATTCGTCTGCTGCATATGATATTACCTCAAGAGTGTAGTTGCTGTAGTATTCCTTGCCGCAGCGTGCGTAACGTGCGTCTATCGAGTCGCGCAGGTCAGCGATCTGAAGCTTGAGCTGTGCGACGGCTTCCGGATTACCGTTTGGTCCTTTGAGGCTTTCATCAAGACGGTATTCCCAGTTGTCAAGAAAGGCCCTGTCAACCTTCTGCTCATGAAGGATGCTGTTTATTGTAACATACTGATATTTGATGGTCTCGTCAAAGGATCCGAGTTCGCGTGAGGCCACAGCTGCAATCATCTGTGTGCTGTCCTCTCCGGCCAGAGTTATGTGTGATGCTCCTGAATTACATACATCTATACAGAATCCTCGTACCATAAGGGTGTCGCCTGCTTCCATCTGTTCGATGGTTGCCGCCAGTTCATCGACACTGATGGCGTTTCCTTCTGTCTTTCCTGCGCATGAGGCCATTGCAAGGCCGATAATGACTGTGTTAAAAAAAAGTGAAAGTCGTCTCATATCTATATTTTTATCTGCAAAGATATTACAAAATTTGCTAATTTTGCAAACTGCAAAAAATTGCGTTTTATGAAACGGTACTTAATAATATTTCTTTCCATATTTTTGTCTGCGGTCCCGGCTATGGCTCAGCGTAATTCTACGCTCATAGGAGTGGTCAAGGATCAGCAGGGCATCGGTCTGCAAGGCGTTGTCATATATGTAAAGTCATCCCCTTCAGTAGGAACCCAGACTGATCACTATGGAAACTTTGAACTTAAGAATATCCCTTCCGGCAAGCAGACATTGGTAGTCTCCATGCTCGGTATGGGAGAGGAAACCATTACTTTTACAGGGCAGGAATCTGCCATCATCACCCTTCATGAACAGTCCAGCACATTGGATGATGTGGTCGTGACAGGTATTGTGACACGTAACAAGAACAGTTTTACCGGTTCGGCTTCCACCTTTTCCGGAAAGGAGCTTAAACGTGTGGCTACCGGTAATCTTTTCCAGAGCCTTACTACTCTGGAGCCGTCCATGGCGGTGCTTGAGAATAATCTCCGTGGAGCGGACCCTAATGCAATGCCGGATCTGGAAATCAGAGGAAAGACAAGTATTGTGGGAGAATTGGATTCGGAATACGGCAATGTACCGAATCAGCCTCTCTTCATTCTTGACGGAATGGAGGTGGATATCGATGCGATTACCAATCTCAATATAGACAGGGTCAAGAGCGTGACTGTCCTTAAGGATGCTGCATCGACAGCGATATATGGCTCCAAGGCAGCGAACGGTGTCATAGTTGTCGAAACTGTACCGCCTGAACCGGGACAGCTCAGACTTAGCTATACGGCAAATCTTGGTATTCAGGTACCGGATCTTACTGACTATAACCTGATGAATTCCAAGGAAAAGCTGGAGTTTGAACGCCTCGCCGGCAGATATACTTCCAAGGCTGAAAATGAGTCTCCGGAGCAGGATGCACTTGATGAACTTTACTATTCAAGGCTTAAGGCCGTCCGTTCGGGAGTGGATTCCTACTGGCTGTCAGATCCGCTTCGTGTTGCGTTCAACCATAATCACAACCTTTATGTGGATGGTGGAGACCAGAACATGCAGTACGGAATAGGCATAAACTACGGCAACGAGGATGGCGTGATGAAGGGGTCTGCCAGGGAAATACTTGGAGGAAACATTCAGGTGAGATATAGAAAGAAGAATTTCACGTTTGCAAACAATTTCAATATCACTGTGGTGAATGCGGACAAGGAGCCGGTGTCGTTCGATCAGTTCGCAAATGCCAATCCATACTACCGCAAGAAGGCGGATGATGGAACCATACCGCTTCTGCTGGAGTCAATTGATGTGGCAGGAAGCAATATCTATAATCCTCTGGCGCTTTCGTCCATCACCAATACGAATATCTCCAAGGATATGGCCATATCCGATAATCTGGACCTCACATACCGGTTTATGGGAATGTTCTCTATTCGTGCAACAGTAGGTCTGACGAAGAACATATCCGAAAACGAAACGTTCAAGTCTCCGGAGCATCCGGACTTCATAGGAAGCGTTACAGACAAGAAAGGACTTTACACGGACAACAGGACAGATAACTTTACTTACAACGGACGAGTTATATTCAGCTTCGGAAAGCTCTTCAAGGGTGTTCACAATGTCAGTGCCAATGCAAGCTGGGATTTCAGCAACAGGGACACCAAGCGCACAGGGTATAGCATTACGGGTTTTGTCGGTGACAAACATCAGAACCCTGCCTTCTCTGCCGGGTTCGATCAGGGAACAAAGCCTGAATACAATGTATCCCGTTCGCGTTCTACCGGTTTCCTGGCGAGTGCGAACTATGCCTATCACGGAAGATATATGCTTGACCTGAACTATCGTCTCGACGGCTCGTCAGTCTTTGGAGCCCAGAAGATGTTCACGGGTACATGGTCGATGGGAGTCGCATGGGATATAACCAATGAGAAATGGTTCAAGGCGGATTGGATCACCTTCCTGAAACTACGTTATTCTGTCGGTAACCCGGGAAACCAGAACTTCGACGCTTACATGTCATCAGGTATATACGAGTACAATCCGGATTACACCAACATATTCGGTGAGAGTGCCATCCTGCTCAAGTCTGCAAACCGCAACCTGGCATGGCAGAAGACCCTGGACCAGAACATAGGTCTTGACTTCACCGCATGGGATGACAGGGTCAGACTTGCTGTGGATTATTATCACAAGAACACGGACCCTCTCCTTGTATCGATCTCCCTTCCGACATCTGCAGGTCAGACGAGGGCATACACTAATCTGGGTGGTCAGATATCCCAGGGTTTTTCCGGAACTTTCAACCTCGTGGCCTTGAAGACGGAGACGACCAGGCTGGGCTTCAATTTCTCTTTCAGACAGAACCGCTCTAAATATGTCAATATCGGGGATAAACTCGATTTCATGAACCAGAAAGGCAGTACGGAAGTGTTCAGAAGATATTATGATGGAGCAAGTCCGGATGATATATGGGCGGTGCGTTCCATGGGTATAGACCCGGCAACAGGTCGTGAAGTCTTCCTGACAAAGGAAGGCAGATATACTTTCCAGTATAGTGCTGATGACGAGGTGAAGGTCGGTTCTACGGCTCCTGATCTTGAAGGCGTCGTGGGAGTTTCCCTTTATTGGAAGGAGTTGTCTGTAATGGTAAACTGCAGATATGATGTGGGAGGCCAGGTCTTCGCATCTGCTCTTTACAACAAGGTCGAGAACCTGAGCGAGCAGCAGCTTTACTATAATGTGGACCGTCGTGCACTGTATGACCGTTGGCAGAAGCCGGGAGATAATGCAAAGTTCAAGGCTATCGACAACCTGGACAGTACTCCTATGTCATCACGTTTCGTGCTTGACGAAAATGTACTGTCTCTTGAATCAGTCTCTGTCGGATACGACACTTCAGCAAGAGGGCTTCAGAAGGTAAAGATCCAGGGTGCATCGATCAGACTTTATGCAAACAACCTGCTGAGATGGTCTTCTGTCAAGGAGGAGAGGGGTATCGAATATCCTTATGCAAACAGTGTAACGATGTCAATAAGTTTAAGATTCTAACAGATGAGAAGATACATATATATATTGATGGCTGTCCTGTCGCTGACCTCCTGTGTCGGCTGGCTTAGTGTGGACTCGACGGACAGGATTATGGAAGACAAGCTTTTTGAAGACAGGGAAGGCTTCTACACCGCTCTTAACGGTGTGTATATCGATATGGTCAAGACCTCGCTGTATTCTGGTGCGTTCGGTCCTTCTGTTCCAGATATTCTTGCACAGTATTATGATACTTCCGTGGATTCTCATATCAACGGCTCTCTTGCACAGTATCAGGCGGAGGCGAAAAGACTGGCTGTCAGCGATACATGGACGCGGACTTACTACCTTATCCTGAATATCAACAAGATAATAGAACAGGCGGATGCAAGGAAGGGTACAGTGCTCAACGATCTGGACTACGGACTTATAAAGGGGGAAGTTCTTGCTTTAAGGGCGCTTCTTCATTTTGAACTGTTCCGGTATTTTGCTCCTTCATATTCTACAGCCCCTGCTGCCAAGGCCATTCCATATGCCACATCATCGGATCCTCAGGTTTATCCGCTTCTGAAGTCTTCTGAGGTGGCATCTAAACTTTTGGATGACCTTGACGATGCAATGGAACTGCTGGAGGGAAATGATCCTGTGATTACGGAAGGCAAGCGCGAGACAGATAACGGAGGAAGAAATCTTTATAATTTCAGGAACCTGCGCATGAATTATTTTGCGGCAAAGGCCCTTGCAGCAAGGATAAATATGTATCTGGGGTATGATTCAAACAAGGCAGAGGCGCTGAGGCTTGCAGAAGAGGTGATAAGGGACGCATCCAGGTTTTTCCCGTTTTCGACAAGGGAAGAAGTTACCGGACAGGCTGCAGTTGGCGGCGTTTCGACTGCGGCGCAGGACCGCGTGCTGTCTTCAGACATACTTTATGCTGTCTATAATGTCAAGAGGGGAGAGGATATATACGAGAAACTTTTCTCCAACACCCTTGAAGTGAAGCAGCTGCATGCCATGTCGGACAACGGTTACAGGAACATGTATCCGGAGGAAGGCGATTTGAGGACATGCCAGTGGCAGCGCAAGAAGGACGCTCTGGGAAATGACATCATGTGTATGGTGAAATATGAGGCGATGGAGGTTGACGGGAAGAACTACCCGTATATGATTCCTGTGCTGAGGATGTCCGAGATGTATCTTATTGCCGCTGAATGCTATGCAGGTAAAGATGATGAAAAGGCGTATGAAAGATTGAATGCACTGAGAAACGCCCGCCAGACTTCGTCAGTAAGCACGTCCCTGAATCTGCATATTGAGAATGAGTATGTCCGTGAATTTGTAGGTGAAGGTCAGTTGTTCTGGTATTACAAGAGGACCTCTCAGACCTCGTTGCCGACTCTTTATGATCGCAGCAGGCCTGCGCTGACAATGGACCAGAGTTATTATGAATTTGCCCTTCCGCAGTCGGAAGACGGCTTCAGAGATTGATAATAGATGAAAAGACTTATATATATATTGTTGCTTGCTGCGGCTGTTTCGTGTTCGTCCGAGATACAGACCTACCACGGAGATGCCGGGATTTATTTTGCGATGAGGGAAAAGGTTTCTACGGTGAACGTGGATACCCTGTATCGTGAGACTTCGACTCTTCCGTTCATAGTTACCGACAGCAGAGATTCAGTGTTCAATCTTAGGGTGAAGATACTCGGGCCGGTTTCAGATGTGGACCGTCATGTAAGTGTGAGGGTTGTTGAGGAAGTGACCACTGCAGATGAGGGGGATTATGATCAGGTAGAAGGTTCATATGTCCTCAAGGCCGGAGAAGTGTACGGAGTGATACCGGTTCACTTTCATAGAGTTGCATCACTTGCGGGAAAGGAACGTTCTCTTACGCTTGAACTTGTTGAAAATGAAGATTTTACTCTTCCTATTAAAAGGTGGCGTAATTCTACGACTGAGTTTGTGAATGTAGTCAGACATACTGTTGTCATCAGCGACAAGTATGTGCAGCTTCCGGGTTATCGTACAGGACATTTCGGGCCGTTTTCAGAGAAGAAGATGCGGCTTATTCTTGAACTCAGCGGCATGAAACTCACGGATTTCAATGAAACGATAGCTGTGACAGTGACAAAATCCATAGGTCAGAAACTTGACAGATATCTTGCAGAAATGAAGGCCAAGGGTGAACCGGTAATGGAGGATGACGGAACGCCGATGACTGCGGGAGAATATATCTATTAAAATGAATACGATGAGAAAGATATCATATGCGATTCTGCTTCTATGCGCTGTGTCATGTTTCCGTGACCTGGGAAGTTATGATTACGTGCCGGTTAATGAGGCGGTGATTTCAGAAGTGGGTTTTGAGGATACATACGATGTCCGCAGGATGACGGACAGACTCGTTATAACTCCGGATATTACGTTTACGGTCGATAAGGAAGGAACCGGTAACTATGAGTATGAATGGGTGGCGGTCGGTCAGCATTTCTACCGTGGCGAGCGTTTCGTGATAGGACGTCAGCGCAATCTGGATTGTATGGTGGATCTTCAGGCTGAGGAGTATATACTTTATCTGAAGGTGAAGGATGTGGATACAGATATGGTATTCAGCAGGAGTGTAGGACTCAATGTGCGTTCGACAAATACTTTGGGCTGGATTCTCGCAGGTGAGGATCCGCAGGGTAACGGGCAGATAGACATGATTTCTGTCAGCAGTTCCATGATGTTCCTCAAGAATGCGTTGACCATGACTGACGGTCTGACCATCGCTCCTGTGTCGCTGGTATGGATAGACAATGATGAATGGACAAGCGAGGAACGTCTGTATGTGGGAACATCTGCAGGCTCATATAAGTTCGACAGGGCGAATTTCACGGGTTCTCCATACACGTCCATCCAATATTCGTTTGCTTTTCCGGAGCAGGGGGCTTCATTTGTGATGACTGACAATCAGAAGGTTTCGGACAAGAGGCATGTCGTGATCGTGGATGGGAAGGCATATGAGGTATCCTCGGACGGCGGCATGATCGGTAATACATTCTGTGTATATGATGGAGTGGATTATTTTTCTGTGGCGGACAAGATGATCTGCAATCATACGCATGTGCAGGGTATCAGGACTTTTGTGTTCTATGACAAGGACAACCATAAGTTCTGCTATATTGCCGGAATGACAGTGAAGGGAATGAATACGATAGGAGATGGTGAGGGCGATCTGTGGAGTTGGGATACGACCAAGGATTTCGATGCAGGACTTGACCTGGTGACTACAGTAAATTCGTTTTTCAGCAATGGCGTGTCCTTGGCGCTGATGAACGATCCACTCACGTCAGATAAGTGGATATACAGTATTACGGCACCAAGCACAGGTACCCCTGTCAAGGGCGAGCGTTTCAAGGTTGACAAGTCGGTAGCGGCAGGATTTGATGACGCGTCCGGATATGTCCTGACCACCAATCACGGATATATGGTCTATGCCACGGGTAACAGGCTTTATGGATATAATTTCCGCAAGACCCCTCAGGAATGTACGCTCCTGCATGAATTTGATGCTCCTGTGACATGTCTGAAGGCTGATTACGATACTTCGGAAAAATACCTTGACATGTTCTATGTGGCTACATATGACGATTCTCGTGAAAGAAGCGGAATCGTATATAAGTTCCAGGTGGATGACAATCCTGACAGTATGAGCCTGACTCAGAAGGAATGTTGGGATGAAGGATTCCTGAAGATCAGGTCAATGTGCTACAAGGCATTCTAGTAAACTACAAAATTATAAGATATGAGATTAAAAGGATTTTTTACAATTACGGCAGCTTTTCTGATGACGCTGTCTGCAGCAGATGCGCTTGCCAAAAAACCGAAGAAGGTTTCAAAAAAGAAGAAAGGTGAAGTAGAACAGGTCGCCGACACTACCAAGAAGGCAGAGGTGAAGAAGGATAAGTACAAGGAGACTATCAAGGATGCCAAGGTGTATGATGGCCTCATCAAAGCCTATATGACCCCGAAGCAGGAACTTTATTTTGAATTCAAGCCTGAGCATTCGTCTCATCTTTACTTGCTGACAAACCGTTTGACCGAGACAAGTGACGATGCTGCTTTTGCGGCGGGACAGATGATCGGAAACCAGATTATGTTCAGGGTAGAGATGGACACTTCGTATGTTCATTTCTATAATGTATCTACTTATAACAGGATGCGTCCCGGAGACGAGATGGGAGAAGCTTTCTACAAGAACCATCGCGACCCTGTATTCAAGTCCTTCAAGGTTGCGGCGTTCAAGAAGGATACGTCGTATCTGGTGGATATGACCAAGTTCTTCCTTTCCAATGAGAAGAGCATCACCCCGCTTCAGTATAGCTCCAATATTATGGGACAGAAGAGCGGAAGTTATGATGCTGAAGCGTCCAAGATATTGGAAGTCAAGTCATTCCCTGAAAATGTGGAGATTTCTACGCAGATGAATTTCCAGGCGGAACCGGAGCCTTACTTCGTGCAGGTGCGTCGCTCGATTCTGCTTCTTCCTGATAAGCCTATGAAGATAAGGTATCAGGATAACAGGGTCGGTTATTTCTATACGATGTACAATTGGTATTCAACCGATCTTGATAAGGTGGACCTTCGCAAGATCGCCCATAGATGGAGGCTGGAGCCAAAGGAAGGCGAGGAAGAGAAATATTTCGCAGGTGAACTTGTAGAACCTGCAAAGCCTATTGTTTTCTATGTGGATTCATCTTTCCCTGAAAAATGGAAGGATGCAGTGAGGAAAGGTATCGAGGACTGGCAGCCTGCATTCGAGGCAGCCGGCTTCAAGAATGCAATCATAGCAAAGGACTATCCTTCGCTTGCAGACAGTACCGGTTTTGATCCGGATGATATCAGATATAACTGCATCAGATATATTGCTACGGATATCGCAAATGCATCTGGTCCAAGTTATACTGACCCTCGCACCGGAGAGATTCTGGTAGGAGATGTCAACTGGTATCACAATGTGGTGTCCCTTGTGAACAACTGGAGGTTTACCCAGACGGCAGCAGTGGATCCGAGGGTACGCAAGCATGTGTTTGATGATGAGGTCATGAGCGAATCATTGAGATATGTGACATCACATGAAATAGGACATACACTTGGCCTTATGCATAACATGGGAGCCAGCCACTCATTCCCTGTCGACTCTCTCCGCAGTCCGTCATTTACGCAGAAATACGGAACAACTCCAAGTATCATGGATTATGCGCGTAACAATTATGTGGCTCAGCCGGGAGACCTTGAGAAAGGCGTAAGACTCGTACCGCCTCTTATTGGTGTCTATGATATCCATGCCATCAACTGGGGCTATCGTCTCTTCCCGGGAGATCTTACTCCGGAGGAGGAAAGACCGCTTCTGAACAAGATCATTACATCTAAAGGTGATGACCCTATGTATAAGTTCGGAGCTCAGCAGATATTCAATACTTTAAGCCCTGCTGACCAGACCGAAGACCTTGGAAATGACCACATAAAGGCCGGAAATTATGCCATTGCCAATATGAAGAAGATGGTGCCGGAACTTGAAAAGTGGTTCTATGAGGATGGTCACGATTATATGGAGATAAAGGTGAAGTTCTTCAACCTTGCAAACCAGTATAAAAGGATCTTCAATCATGTAATACCATATGTGGGAGGCGTGTATTTCAATGACCTTGTCCAGGATGGAAGTACAGACGGTCGCGCGCGAGTTTTCGTACCGAAAGCGAAGCAGAAGGAAGCGATGACATGGCTTGTTGACCAGGCTCTTACATTCCATAAGTGGCTGCTTCCTGAAAGGATTCTTGATATAACAGGCTATGGTGCAGGTGACCTTGATACATATCAGAGAACTGTCGCAGGAAAGCTTCTCGGCGCTTCGACGCTTACCTTCATAGTAGAGGGCGAGCGCTCCGGACAGCCGGGTCTTTATACTCTCGACGGATATATGAAGGATGCGGTGAACGCTATTCTTGTCAATACCCTGAAGAGAAAGAATCTTACAATCGAGGATATGAATATGCAGAATGCAATGATTGCTACCCTGGCAATGCTGTCTGACCTTGTCAAGCCGGAGCCTGGTCTGGGAGCACCTGGCGCTCTTGCTTCAGTTCAGGAAGAACTTTCTGCTATCGATGCTGCAATGAAGGAAATGGAGCATAGCAATCATTGCGGAGCTTTCTGCAGTCATGCTCATGATGAGGCTACGTCATATTTCCGACAGAACAATGACCTTCCTAAACTCTCTGGTGCATATGCCCGTCCACACGCATTGAAGGAGCTGAAGAGAGTCCTGGGTATCTACAGGAGCGCCATGTCGTCAGCAGACAGCCGCACACGCTCTTTCTATGAATACCAGATAGATAAGGTGGAAAGACTGATGAAGAAATAATATATGGATATGTATAGAAGATTTATGATTTTTGCTGCGGGCATCATTCTGATGCTTGCAGCATCTTCTTGTGAAGGAATGAAGCAGGGAGATACTGTGCAGACCGAGCAGTATTATCTGGAATTTATACATGAAAGTGACGCCCTGCAGGAGTTT
Organism: Candidatus Cryptobacteroides sp.; assembly: GCA_045127685.1. Lineage (GTDB taxonomy): Bacteria > Bacteroidota > Bacteroidia > Bacteroidales > UBA932 > Cryptobacteroides. The sequence goes on along the minus strand of JBGVQP010000007.1, from coordinate 69,115 downwards.
ACAAACGATTTTCAGGGTACCTATGAGATGCCGCTCAATACCAATGTTCCGAAGAAGTTTCTGAAGGTGTCTTCTGTTGACGACCAGGTGTGGTGTTCGGCTGATATCCGTGAAGATGGAGGCGCAGTGCTCATTACCCCCGGAAAAGCAGTCTCAGGTGACCTTCAGGCGACCTTTATCATTGAGGTTACATCTGGCGGAGATGAGATTCAGCCGCTTACATTCGTTGTGAAGAGACTTTTCGAGACAATAGTTCCTTCCATATCAGTCTCTTTGAATGGGCAGGTTCTTGAAGAAGACTATCCGATGGTGGAAGTGTCCGGAAATGCCCAGACCATCACATTCTCAGTTCAGACCAACGCATCACGCTGGAAGGTGGAATACGATACTTTCTCTGAAGATGAGTGGATTTCGCTGGATAAGGTTTCAGGCAGAAACTCAGAGACCGTAACGATATCTCTTGCAAAGAACGAGTCAGGGGATACCCGCAATCAGACCTTTACTTTCTCGCCGGCTCTTGCAGATGCGCAGGTGAGCGTGTCCGTGACAGTGATTCAGAAGGCATGGTCGGCCATCGAGAGTGTGGTTGTCAGACATTTTGATAAGACCACTATGAAGGCCGGTGATGTGATTGCCGATAAGTCTCAGATTACTCTTGCCAATACAAATACTTCCCAGACTCCTTTCTGCTTTGTGGTAGAAGTTGTCGGTCAGGGCGGTGTTGATGTCAAGTTCGCAGAGCCTGGCAGCAATGTGTTTGAGTATACTGCTCCTGGAGAATGGATGTTTGGCGGTGGAAGGGATATAGATCCGGAAGATCCAAGTGCCGGAAAGTATTTCTATATTACCACATTGGGTAATTCGGGCGCTGAACGCTCCATGGATGCTGTACTTACTGATGCTGCCGGTGTGGAACTCTTCAGATTCAAGTTTACCCAGGCTGCAGAACAGTAGTCTTTCAACAGTATACAAAACAGGCTGATTAATCATGTCACAGATTAATCAGCCTGTTTTGTAAAATCTAAGTTATATTATTCAACTTCCTCTTCGTCGAATGACATTTCAACAGCTTCAGCTGCAGTACTTTCCATAGTCCAAGCAGCTCCACCGTCGCAGCTAAGGGTTACAGTTTTTTCAGTCAAGTTAGAGTATGTGAAAACTACAACCGATCCTGATGGGTCGTTAGGGTCAGTAAGACTGATTGTTCCGGAAGCGCCGTCTTTAGCAGTGATGGTGTATGTTCCAGCAAATCCACGGAAGTACATTCCACCCATGTCCATATAAATGGCTCCAATTCCTTCGTTTGTAACTCCAAGATCAAGTACTGCAGTAGTCTCCATCATACCACCATAGTTGAAAGCATAGGACCACTGCTTTCCGTCGATAGATACTGTAGCAGGAGTCTTGTCATCCTTCTTGTCGCAAGATGCGAACATTACTACGGCTGCAAAAGCCATAGCAGCAAATTTAAAAATGTTTTTCATGATAAATTGATTTGGTTATTAAGTTGGTTTTAAAACGATACAACCCGCTGAATGCGGGTTATCTTTGTTGAGATACCAGGATTCGAACCTGGACAGACAGAACCAAAATCTGTAGTGCTACCGTTACACCATATCTCAATTCCGAGGTGCAAATATACAATATTTTTGTTTAACTGCAAATCTGCCTAAAATAGTCCGTATATCAGATTCCACACCAGGAATCTAGCAAATTTGCCTACAAGCAGCAGGATGATCGTCCACAGCGGCCTGGTCTTGTAGAATCCCAGAGCGATGGCTATCACATCTCCGATGAACGGAATCCATGCAGTCAGCGCCAGCCATACGCCGAATCTGTCAATCTTCTCCTTCTGCTTTTCAAGTGTCTTCCGCTTGACGTTGAACCATTTTTCTATCCATTCCCATTTGCCGATCCATCCTATCCAGTAAGTCAGCACGCTGCCCAGCCAGTTGCCGATTGTCCCGACAAGAAGACATCCGACAGGGTTGTCGGTAGCGGCAAGAATAGCAAGATACAGCGCATCCGAGCTGAACGGAAAAATCGTTGCAGCCAGGAAGGTACCTATGAATAGTCCGAGCAGTCCTAAATTTTCAAGCCATGCCATATAGTAAATTTCTACAAAAATAATCATAAGTGCCCAAAAATCAAGCATTTCTCAAGTTTCGCTATTGATTTTCGTCCGGATTTTCAGTAATTTTGTATCTTTTAGTAAATTGACTCAGATGAGAATAATTAAGTATCTTTTACTTTTTACGGTTTCTGTGTTGTTTGCACTTGTGTCACATGCTCAGACAAAGAATGCAACCATTTCCGGAACCGTCATCGATGCAGATGACGGGTATCCTCTGGTTGGTGTCGCTGTGATGATTCAGGGAACGCCATATGGGACCGTGACGGATGTAGACGGCAAGTACGAACTGACATTTCCTTCAAAAGAATGCATTGTCGTGTTTTCATGTATAGGTTATGATGATCTGGTAAAGGAGTACAGAATCCGTAATGCTTCTTCATTTTCAAATATTGTAATGAAGATAAATGCCACCCAGCTTGCAGATGTGGTGGTTACAGGTGTCTATGAGCGCAAAAAGGAAAGTTTTACCGGTGCTTCGGCAACTTTCAAGACAGACCAGCTCAAGTCTGTAGGCTCGGCCAATGTGCTTCAGAGTCTCAGGACTCTGGATCCTTCGTTCAAGATGATGGAAAGTACGCAGTTCGGTTCCAATCCTAATATGATGCCTGATATTGAAATCCGAGGCAAGACCAGTGTGGTGGGATTGAAGGAGGAATATGGAACAGATCCGAACCAGCCCCTTTTTATTCTGGATGGATTTGAGACCACCCTTGAGACTATCATGAACCTGAATATGAACCGTGTGGCTTCTGTTACTATCCTCAAGGATGCGGCTTCTACCGCGATCTATGGTTCCAAGGCTTCCAATGGAGTCGTGGTCATAGAGACCAAGGCACCTGCCCGAGGACGCATCCAACTTTCATATAAGGGTGATTTCGGTCTTTCTCTTGCAGATTTGAGTGACTATAACCTGATGAACGCAAAGGAAAAGCTTCAGTTCGAGACTCTTGCAGGTGTATATCGTGACAAGTCCGGCAATCCGTTCTCTCAGATGAAGCTGGACAATCTCAGGAATGAACGTCTTAAGGAAATAGGCAGAGGTGTCGATACCTACTGGCTCAGCGAACCGGTCAGGCCGGGATTTACCCATAAGCATAACATCTACGCTGAAGGTGGTGAAGGCAAGATCAGGTATGGTATAGGATTGAGCCTCGGTAATGTTGGCGGAGTCATGAAGCAGTCTGACCGACAGACGATGGAGGGTAATATCGACCTCATATACCGCACAGGAAAGTTCCAGTTCAGTAACAAACTCTCGATCAACTGGCTGGATACGACCAATCCTACAGTATCCTTCTCGGAATACGCATACGCCAATCCTTATTACAGGAAGTATAATTCAGCAGGAAAGGTTGACAAATATCTCTACTACCCGGAAGAAGGTGCAGGGGATTATCCTGTTGCGAACCCCTTGTGGAACGCCCATCTGAATAACTGGGATACTGCCACAGGTTTCGGCTTTACCAATAATTTCATATTCGAGTGGTTCGTGTTGGAAGAACTTCGTGTGAGGGCGAAGTTCGGTATTACAAAGCAGGATGATGATGAGCAGACCCGTCTTTCACCGCTGCATTCGCAGTTCGATGATCTCGGGGAAACTGAAAAAGGTCTGTTTTCTCATACGCAGATCAAGGACCTTTCTTACGAAGGAGATCTTGCGGTTACATATGGAAAACTCTTTGCCAAGAAACACATGGTCAATGCTGTGGGAGGATTCAACTTCAGCAGCAGTGATATGCAGGTGTATGGGTATAGCGCCAACGGATTTACAGATGACCAGTTCGATGCCCCGTCTTTTGCAAACGGATATCCTTCAGGTGAGAAGCCGGATTACAGCCGCAGCATGAAGCGGGCCGCCAGCTTCTATATCAATGGCGGATATGGTTATTGTGACAGATATCTCATCGATTTTAACTATCGTCTAGACGGTGCATCCATGTTCGGAACAGGAAACAGGTTCCGTAATACTTGGTCCGTAGGTCTGGGATGGAATATCCACAAGGAGGCCTTCCTTAAGGACAATGATTTCTTTTCGATGTTCAAGCTCAGAGGTTCTGTCGGAAATCCCGGTAATCAGAATTTTTCTGCATATCAGGCGTTCTCCACTTACAAATTCAATGGATGGATGACCAATATCTTTGGTACCGGTGTGATACTCAATGCTTTGGGTAATACTGAGCTTGCATGGCAACAGACCATCAATTACGATATAGGTCTGGATATGACTTTCTGGAAGGACAGGATCAATCTTACGTTGGACTATTATTGGAAAAACACCGATCCTCTGCTTGCCGTGATAACAACTCCCGGATCCATGGGTGTGACCAGTGTCGCGATGAATGCAGGTGGTCAGAAAAACCAGGGATGGGAGGCTACATTCAAGATTTCCCCTATCTACAGACCGTCAGAGGGCATTAATTGGAATATAAGCTTCAATGCAATCAGTTCCAGGGCGCAGTATTTCGGAATCGGTGATTCTTTCAGCGCACTCAATGAATCCGGCAAGACTTCGTTGGCAGGTACAACCCGTTATTATGATGGAGGAAGCCCTACGGCAATATGGGCCGTGAGATCTGCCGGAATCGATCCTGCTACCGGAAAGGAACTCTTCATAAAGAAAGACGGTACATATTCGTTTACATATGATGTCAATGATGAGGTTGTCGTCGGAGATACACAGCCGAGAATAGAAGGAATCTGCGGAACGATGCTTTATTTCAAGGGTCTTTCGGTGGGATGTTACTTCAGATACAGATGGGGAGGCCAGGTGTTCAACACATCTCTTTTCCAGAAGGTCGAGAATATCGGTACTGAAGATGTTTATAAGAACCAGGACAGACGCGCCCTTTATGACAGGTGGTCAGAATCCAATAGGGAAGCATATTTCAAAGGAATCTCGATGGTTCAGAAGACCGAGAAGTCTTCGAGGTTCGTGATGGATGACAATGCATTCATCGGCGAGTCTTTCAATGTGGGATATGAGTTTCCTGACAGAATCGTCCGCAAGGCACATCTTGGAGCCATGAATCTCCAGCTTACGATGACCGATCTGTTCAGGGCGACGTCGGTAAGGGTAGAGAGAGGAATCGATTATCCGTTTGCAAAAAGTGTAACGATGTCATTAGGTATAACGTTCTAGAGTAAGAATTTATGAAGAAGATCTGTATATTATTCCTGATGGTCTTGGCCAGCCTTTCTTGCTCAAAGTGGTTGGACGTGAAGCCATACGATAAAATTGCCAATGATGAGCTTTTTTCTACGGAGGAAGGCTTCATCAAGCATCTTAACGGAATTTATATTGAATTGAACAGGGATGTTCTTTACGGAGCAGCTCTGTCAATAGAGATGGTCGAGGTGATGGGAGGCGCCTACAAGCTCGGTACAGACAAGTCCGTGTGGGGAAACTACCGCGATCTGGCTGAGTATAACTATGAGACCGACTATTGGCGTGCCCGTATGAATGAGGTATGGAACAAGGCATATTCTCTTATCCTGAACTGTAATCTGCTTCTGGAAAGCCTTGAGAATACTTCAGTGGAGTTTACCGAAGATAACTACAAATATATCAAGGGAGAGGCCTTGGCTTTAAGGGCTATGCTTCATTTTGACATGCTGCGGCTTTTCGGTCCGGTTTATTCCCGTAATCCACAGGCTGTCGCCATCCCATATTACAAGAAATACAGTGTACGGCCAAATGCGGTGTTGTCTGCAGACAAGGTTGCTGACAATATCCTGCATGATCTGCTGGAGGCCCGTATCCTGCTTGCCGGCGATCCGGTCAGGACGGAAGGCGTCAGGATGGAAGGAAATGCCATGGGTTCAGATGTGTTCATGTATTACCGTAACCTCAGGCTGAACTACTATGCCGTGGCAGCTCTGCTTGCAAGAGCTAACCTTTATTTCGGAGACAAGGAATCAGCGTATTATTATGCAAAGGAGGTGATCGATGCTTCTGACAAGGGTATTTTCTCTTTTGTCGACAGGAGTCTTGTGACCGGTTCGCCGGATGATCCGGACAGGATATTCTCGTCCGAGATAATTTTTGCTCTCTCGCATTCTCAGAGAAATACGCTCTTCAAGAATTATTACGATCCGAGCCGTCTGCCTAACTGTGTGTTCAGGATGGATAACGACCTGATGAGTAAATATATCTTTGGTGGAGGTACGTTGACCGGAGGAGACCAGGATGATTACAGGTACAGGGTGAATTGGGTTGCTACAGGAGCGAACAGGTATTTCTATAAGTATTCTGACATGAAGGATGTAGGTAATATCCGTAATACCATGATTCCTATGATCAGACTCGGAGAAATGTATCTTATTGCTGCAGAAGCTTGTTCTGCCGATGTTTCCGGTGGACTGGGCTTTGTGAACATCCTGCGCTCAGCCAGAGGTGTGACATCTTTACCTGCCTTGACAAACGATATTCTGCAATATGAATATATAAGGGAACTTTACGGGGAAGGACAGCTTTTCTTTATGTATAAGAGGATGTTCTCACGCGTGCTGTCTTCCGTAGTTGAAAGTGAAAATGCGCTTCCAAGCGACAGGATATTCATTGTTCCGTTACCGGATTCAGAAAAAGACAACTGATGAAAAAGTTTTTTAATATAATGATTTTTACTCTTCTGGTATGCAGTTCGTGCCAGGAGAGGCATCCTGCATTGTTTCAAGATATATGCGGGGTGTATTTCAGGAATCTGTCTCCTACGATGTCCGTAGTCGATACGACGGAGATTACATTCGTATACGAGAGTGCAGACGAGGTAGAAGTGCCCGTACGTATCCAGCTTCTTGGAAGGACTGCGTCTGAGGATAGAAAGATCAGGCTGGAGGTCCGTTCGGAAAATGCTCAGGAGGGACTGGATTATGAACTTCCACAGGAGGCTTTCATACCCGCCGGCATGTCTGAGACAGATTATGTCATTACACTCAAGCGAACTCCTGATCTTAAGGTCAATAGAAAGACGATTGAACTGGAACTTTTTGAAAATGAGTTTTTTAACCTTCCGGTATCTGCAATAGAACAGGTTGCGGATACAGTTTCTACACTTGTGTACCGGATCCATTTTTCAGATATGTTCATGACAGCTCCTGTAGCATGGGATGCAAATCTGGTTGGAGAGTTCACCCAGCAGAAGTTCGAACTTATCTGCAGTGTCCTGGATGTTGACCCGGGGGACTTCAATGACCCGTCCAGGGTTACTTTGGCCAAACTGCTGTATATCAGTGCAGAGATGACGTACTATGTAAGGGAACAGGTGCGCAATAAGGAGAATGGGCTTGAATATGACCAGAGGGCCTTTGACAATAGAACGGGTCTGCCGTTGGTCTTTACTAAATCAGTATGATTATGAAATTTCGCTTGAAATATATTTTTGCATTTCTGCTCGTGGCATGCAGTCCGGATCTGGGAAATTATACATATTCTCAGCTGGATGAACCGAAGGTGTCACAGATAAGTGATGTTCAGGTGCTGGCTTTTTCCAGACTGCAGCTCTCTCCTGCTTACGATGCATTGTTTGATGCGTCCCTGTATGATTTCGAATGGAAGGCTGTGGATAACAATACATTGACGGTAACTGTCCTCGGGACAGGTCCGAAACTGGATTGCGAGGTAGATCTGACTCCGGGTAAGTATGCACTTTATTTTACGATATCCGAAAAGAACAGCGGTATATTCTGGCGTCAGGAAGTCCAGATGACCGTAAGTTCTTCCACTTCGGAGGGATGGATGGTCCTTTGCTCGGATTCAGGACGTACCAGGCTGGATTTTGTGTCATCTGTCACCGGTGAAACATATACTGATATTCTCGCAGCAAGCTCCCTGCCACAGTGGTATGGCCCGAGAAAGATCCAGTGGCTTTCGAGCAAGACTGATGCTTCGTCTCCATTCTATCTGTTTACAGATCAGGGAGCCACACGACTTGGTAAGGATGCTTTTGAGTGGAAGCCTGAGTATGACTTTTCATATGAGGTTGCCGTACAGACGCCCGTACTGCCGCAGACTATGGTTTCTGCAGGCGTGGGAAAGGTTGTTGTAAGTAATGGAAATGCACATTATTGTGAGGTGATGGGATTCGACGGGCTTTATGGAAGTGCTGTCAACAAGACTTTCAAGGTCGCCCCGTATGTGGGCGCGAATGTGCTTGCTTCTGAGGTCTATGCTGCTGTGTACCTCTTGTACGATGTCGACAACAAGAGGTTTATGGCATATTGTCCGCTGCTCGCCACAAACGATCTGGGAGGACTTGATCCACTTATGCAGATGGACGCATTTACTGAGATAGCTGATGGAATGAACCCGGGAACCGGAGTTCTGGGTGATGCATTCGCCCACTGGCCCGAAGGGTATGACTGCCTGTATATGGAGAACACCCGCTATGATCCGGGAAATGCAAAGATGGGCATGTCTTATGCCATCATGACCGACGGATCTCGTATTTACCTTTATGGTGTGCAGCTCGGTGATATCATGTGTTTTGCTGATTGCACATACGTGTTGGGCAAAGGATATTACGGTGACCTTTCGGGTTGTGAGAATATTGCTCAGGCAAGCTGCTATGCATTCAGTTCCCTGAAGAACTATATGTATTACGCACATGGTGGAGACCTCTATAGAGTCAATCTCTCCCAGACGCCTCTGACTTCAGAGTTGCAGTTGTCTCTTGAGGGCGAAGACATTACTCTGCTGAAGTTCAACCTTTATCAGAATGCAGACAATATGAACAGGTCATATGACCTTATCGTGGCAACAGACAAGGATGGTATGGGAACGCTGAGAGTCTATGACGGCAGCGTATCTGACGGAGATTTTTCTGCGGTTCAGCCTAAAATCTACAGCGGCTTTGCACCGATAGTCGATGTGACCTACAAGGAAAGAGTTTATTAATTTTAATGGATATGAAGAAAGTTTTATTAGCATTGTTCGCAGTTATGTTGGCTGCAGGATGCCAGAAAGCCGAAAAGGAGGCAGTGATCGATTTCTGTGTTCTTAACAGGACTGCAGGCAGTGTCATTGTTGTGTGCCAGAACAACATGCAGCGTTGTCAGCTCGATGAGAACGGAAATGCTCAGGTTGTCATTGCCGGAGTCGATGCCGCTTATGCGAAAGTATTTTACGGTATGAATCAGATGAAGATCTATGTCGAGGCAGGCGACAAGGCACAGATAAGTTTCGATGCCAATGATTTTGTCGGGACTTTCAATTTTGAGGGAAAGAAGAAGGACGCAGTAGAGTACCTTAACAATGTGACTCTTGCCTCTTTGCCTGATGAAGACTTCGCTCTGCCGTTCGAGCAGTATCGGGAGAAACTGGAAGGTAAATGCAATGACGCGCTGAAGCTTCTCAAGGCCAATTCCATTAAGGGCGCAGGAGATTTCGTGAAGATGGAGCAGGCGAGGATCAGATACGCTTATGCCACTCCGCTTCTGATGTATCCTGTTGGCCATGCCCTGATGGCAAGGCAGGCTGGTTATGCTCCCGATCAGGCCTATTATGACCTGCTGAAGGAATATTTCGTGGAGAACGATGATTATGTGGATATAGACGAATATCGTAATTTCATCATTGAGGCAGCTCATGTTCTTGACGAGAAGAACAGGGATGTAAAGCAGCTGAATGCCAAGACCGTTGCGCAGATGAGGTATATCACAGATCATTTTACCAGCAGCAAGGTAAATTCAGCGCTGCTTCATTATCTTGCAAGTTCGTACGTGGATACTTTCGGAATTGACGGTATTGATGAGATGCTCAGCATTTACAGGACTTATGTGAAGGATGATAAGCTCGCGGCTGATTTTGCAAGCAAATATGACAGGTGGGACCGCTCAAAGCCGGGTAAGCCATCTCCTGACTTCAAGGCAGTGGACATTGATGGCAAAGAATGGACGCTCGCAGATTTCAAGGGAAAATATGTCTATATCGATATGTGGGCGACCTGGTGCAAGCCATGCAGACAGGAACTCCCTCACCTTGTGGAACTTGAGAAGAAGTTTGCGGATGCACAGATAGTATTCCTCGGCCTTTCTACAGACGGTGACAAGGCTGCATGGGAGAAGGTTGTCAGTGCAGGAGGAATGTGTGGAACACAACTGTATATAGGCGCCAGAAGTTCATTCCAGACAGCGTATAACATCAAGGGCATTCCTCGCTTCATTCTTCTGGACAAGGACGGAATCATCATCAACAACGACATGTCAAGACCATCTTCTCCTGATACCGAGAAGGTTCTCTCTGCACTTGCCGGTATAAGATAATTGTTTTATATGAAGAAACTTCTTCTGTTCTCATTAGCCGTTCTGACATTTTGTGCATGTGAGTCAATCGGCATTGGAGAAAAGGACGTGAACAATCCATTGAATGATTGTGTGGTTTCAGCAGCAGTCCAGCCTGGAAACGAAGCCGTTGTGCAATGGAACGGATTTGTGGGGACTCCTCAGCTGGTGCTGAAGTCCCAGGATGGATCAGAGTGCCAGGTTGCTGTCAAGGTTGTCACAGCATCAGGTGTAATATTCGTGGTACCGGCCGGGCTGGTGCCGGGAGAATATACACTCGTACAGAAAGGAACGCAGCCGGTTGAACTCGGTAAGATAGAGATCCTGCAGCCGGATCTTCCTGTGACAGGATTGAAATATCCGACCTATACCCATCCCGGTGCAGTGTTTGATGTTCAAGGTATCGGTTTTGACGAGTCATTTGCCCTCGTTCTTAAGTCTTCACAATCCGCTATCCGGCTAGATGCTCAGTTGACGGATGCTGGATTGAGTGTGAGCGTTTCTGACGACATTCAGCCTCAGGTGTACAGCCTCGTGCTTGTGTCTGGAATTGATGAGTGGGTTCTGAGCGCTTCGTTCAAAGTGACCCGAAAGAAAAGACTGGTAGCCGTGCGTAAGACTGCGCCACACGATACGCAGACTTCTGTCAATGAGTATCGTGTGGAGTATTCCGGCGGTCAGGTTGTGGCAATCCGCTATACGTCAGGTCTTTATGAAGGCGACGTCCTTGTTGAGACAAGTGCGGATGACAGGTATGTCCAGGAGGAACCAGGCTTCTTCAATGGAATACGTGTGGAGAACGGTGAAAATGTATATCCCGGCTCATATAATTATCAGTGGAGGTATTTCTATGATGAGTCTGGCAGGATTGTTTCCACCGATGTGTTGAGGTTGAGCAATAAGGAACAGGCTGGTATCCACCGCGAATTCAAATGGGAGTACGATACTGATGGAAGACCTTCAAAAGTCCCGTTTGAACTTGACGGTAAGATATATAGTCACCAGACATATCAATATGATAACGGCAATCTCGTATCCTTGAGTGCTGTTGATTTTGCCTATGATGATGAAACTCTGGTGAATAATCCTTATGCTGTCGATGCTGCACTCGGATATGATATGATGCGTATCTATCAGGAACCTTTCCTGTATGTTCCATACATTACAGGAGTTCACTGCTATGTTTCTCGGCTCTTGCCTTCCGGCTATTATAAGGCGACAGGACCGAACTCGGTCGGTCTGTTCCCGTTTACCTATGAATTCGATCAGGACGGTTATATGACCGTCATGTCATGGGAGGGAAGTGCCAGCATCAGTTTTATCTACGAGTAACTGAGGGATTATCTCCTTTTGTTCTTAAAGAACTCGCTTACCATATTTCCGCAGTCGTCGGCAAGTACACCGCTGATGACTGCGGTTTTTGGATGCATCAATGACGGACTGAACTGCGAAAAGCCTCTTTTGGAATCGGAGGCGCCGTAAACTACGGTACCGACCTGTGACCATGCAAGAGCACCCGCACACATAGGACATGGCTCCACTGTGACATATAGCGTGCAGTCGTTCAGGTACTTGCCTCCGACCGCTTCAGTTGCTGCCGTGATGGCGATCATTTCTGCGTGTGCAGTAGGGTCGGCAAGCCTTTCGGTCATGTTATGCCCCTTGGCAATGACACGTCCGTTCCATACGATTACGGCTCCGATAGGCACCTCGTCCTCGGCTGCGGCAAGTGAGGCTTCGCGCAGTGCCTCTCTCATATATTTCTCGTGGTTTTCCATATCTGACTTACTGTTAGGAAAATCTCGTTATTCATTCATACTGTTGATGTTACGAGGCTCTAATTCTTGAAACTATGAATAGGAGCCGGTATGCGTCCCTGGCGGCTTATGAACGCCTCGCAGCTGTATCTGTTTACAGGCATTACAGGTGCATATCCGAGCAGACCGCCGAACTCTACTGTATCGCCGACATCTTTCCCCTCGACAGGGATTATGCGCACGGCAGTAGTCTTCTGGTTGATCATTCCTATGGCTGCCTCGTCGGCGATGATGCCTGAAATCGTGCTTGCTGATGTCGAGCCAGGGATGGCGATCATGTCAAGTCCGACAGAACATACGCATGTCATCGCTTCGAGTTTTTCAAGGGTCAGCGCTCCACATTCTGCCGCATCGATCATTCCCTGGTCTTCGCTGACAGGGATGAAGGCACCGCTCAGGCCGCCCACATACGAAGATGCCATCACGCCACCTTTCTTTACCTGGTCGTTCAGAAGAGCAAGAGCCGCCGTAGTGCCCGGAGCGCCTGCCTTTTCAAGGCCTATCTCGCATAGGATGTCGGCTACACTGTCTCCTATGGCAGGAGTCGGGGCGAGAGATAAGTCAATGATACCGAACGGAATGCCGAGTCTGCGAGACGCTTCCTGCGCGACAAGCTGGCCAACTCGTGTGATCTTGAAGGCGGTCTTCTTTATGGTCTCGCAAAGGACCTCGAAACTCTCTCCGCGTACTTTTTCAAGCGCACATTTTACCACTCCGGGGCCGCTGACACCGACGTTGATGATGGCGTCTGCCTCCGTCACTCCATGGAAGGCTCCAGCCATGAACGGATTGTCATCCGGAGCGTTACAGAGGACTACAAGTTTAGCGCATCCAAGCGAGTCTCTTTCTGCTGTCATGCGCGCTGTCTCCTTGATGGTTTCTCCCATCAGGCGCACTGCGTCCATGTTGATTCCGGTCTTTGTCGATCCTATGTTGACGCTGCTGCAGATTCTCTGTGTGCATGCCAGCGCTTCCGGTATGGATGCTATGAGAAGTCTGTCGCTTTCCGTCAGTCCCTTGGATACTACAGCAGAGTATCCGCCAAGGAAGTTCACGCCGACTTTTTCTGCCACAGCATCAAGCGTTTTTGCTATCTGGACATAGTCAGACGGGGTTTTGCAGCAAGATGCTCCTACGAGTGATATGGGCGTTATGGATATACGTTTGTTGACGATAGGAATGCCATATTCCTTGGATATGTCTTCGCCGGTCTTTACGAGGTTTCCGGCGATTCGCAGAATCTTCTCTGTGATTTTAGAGCAGGTCTCCTCAACAGTATTGCTTGCGCAGTCCAACAAGCTGATACCCACTGTGATAGTACGCACGTCAAGATTGTCGTGCTCGATCATGTTATTGGTCTCGATGACCTCGTGTATGTTTATCATAGAGCAGGAAACTTAGATTCTGTGCATCTTGTCGAAAATTTCTTCCTTCTGACATTTTATCTGTACGCCGGTAGCCTCGCCGAGCCTGGTGATCTCGTCTGTCATGGTGGCGTAGTCAACCGTCATTCTCGATGTGTCCACAATCATCATCATGTTAAAGAACCCCTGAATGATTGTCTGTGAAATATCGAGGATATTTATCTGGTGGTCAGCCATATATGTGCATACCTTGGCGATGATGCCGACAGTGTCCTTGCCGACAACTGTGATGATTGTCCTGTTCATGTCAAATGTGCGATGTTGGTTAATGTATTAACTTTCCACAAAGGTATGAAAATCTAATTAATCACGAAACTCATAAAGGGTTGTTTTATTGCCGGAATTATGCTTGTCGTAAGGAAAAAACTGCTATATTTGTGATTTGCTATGTACGCGCACCAGCGCCAGATGGCAGACACGAGAAACTGATGACCATGAAAAGAATTTTTGCATTTTTCCTTGTTTCAATCCTTTCAGTTGCCGCCTGTTCTAATACACAAGTAGGGGGGGGCAGCATAAACGAAAGTGATGATTCCGGTTCTCAGCAGACGCCGGGTAAAGATGAAACTGATTCTCAAAGTCTGGAGTACGATATTTATCTTCTGATCGGACAATCCAATGCGGCAGGCCGTGGTATCATGCAGCCCGGCGATGACCAGCCTATCGAAGGCGTAAAGATGATCATGAGCATTCCTTATGGACCGTGTGTGGTTCAGGATGCATGTCAGCCGCTTAATCTCAATTCTACAGTCCGCAAGGGCAGGGCGATGCAGAAGTTCAACTTCGCCGGCCCGTTCGCTGCAAAACTTCACAAAGAAACAGGCAGGCCGATCCTTCTGATAGTAAATGCCCGTGGCGAGACATCCCTTGGCAACTGGCTCCCTACAGCCGGTCAGCTTTCCTATGCTCAGAAGACCGGAGATGACGAAAGCAAATGGGGAAACCCTATTCCACAGCTCTATGGCGAAGCTGTCAGGATTACCAGGCAGGTGCTCGCTCAGGAAGATATCAAGGGTGAACTTAAAGGCGTTCTCTGGCATCAGGGCTGCGGTAACTCAAATGCGACAGAATCACCTCTTTATTGCAGTCGTGTGAAAGCGGTGGTTGACGGTCTTCGCAAGGAATTCAATAATCCGGATCTTCCGTTTGTGGCAGGACAGCTCTGCCCTGAATTCAAGAACGCTCCGTATTTCAATCCGGAGATTATGAAAATCGGTGATGTCATTGACAATGCGTACTGCGCGTCCTCTGAAGGACTTTCAAGCGTAGGTGACGGCACTCATTTCAACAGGGCATCTCTCATTACTTTCGGTGAGAGGTATGCTGATATTATCCTTAAGGTTGTTTATAACAAATAAATTTGGCTATGAACATCAGAACCTTCATTCTCGCAGCCGCTTTCATGGCTTCTGTTTCATGTCTGAAGGAAACACCGGCCGAGCAGCAGTATTCGGGAACTCTTGTCGAGAAGGAGTTCACAACATCATGTGTTACTAAAGTCCATCTTCAGGATAATGGAGTGTCCCTCGCGTGGAGCGCAGACGACTGCGTGAGCGTATGGGACGGTGTGGCCAACAGAAAATTCACTGTCAAGGAGTTCGACGGAGCATCGGCTACATTGGTCGGATATGTGGATGAAAATGCTACGGATTTCTTTGCGGTGTATCCATATTCGGAGGAACTTGCGATTTCCGCTCCGGAAAAGGAGGGTCGCGACATCAGGATCCGCTTTCCGTTCAACAGTGAGCAGACAGCAGTTCCCGGCACCATCGCCGACGGTACTTGTGTGGCTGTAGCACGAACTCAGGGAAGTAATCTTGACTTTATAAACAGAAATGCCATGCTGAAATTCTCTCTTGACGAGAGTTTCAATGATGTGACGAAGGTAACAGTAGAGTCTGCCGAGAACTATATTTCCGGTACATACAATATTGAGTGGGAAGGAACCAATCCAATTCTTGGTATTGCTTATACCGGACGAGGAAAGAATGTCACTTTGAGCAATGAAGATAATTCTCCGCTTCAGACAGGAGTTGATTACTATATCGTGCTTCCGCCGAACAATAATGACGGAGGATTTTCAGTTTCCATGACTCTTGCGGACGGTTCTGTCCTGACAAAAACAAGCACAAAGGCACAGGTTTTCAGCTCCGGCAACATCATTCCGCTTTCCAAGACTCCTCTGACCAAGGCGATGTTCGTTTCAGCTCAGACAAGCGGACGTTATGCTGCATGGTCAATTGGATCATCGTTTGATATCTGTGGCGTGACATATTCAAGCAGCACTCATGGTGCAGGTACTTTCATTGCAAAGGCTCAGACTGCGACAATCTCTGCTGGTGGCGTATATTTCGTTGAGGACGGCGCAAATGTGACTCTTGGTACATCTGCAGTTGAGGATATAGTCATCATAGGTAACGATCCTGCAGTCAGGGCAAAGGTGACCTTCTCAGGATTTTATCTCAAAAAAGATGCAGATGTGGCATGTCTGGGCGTAGATTTCAGACCTGTTGAAACATGGCCATCCGGCAAAGATATCATCAATGAGACTACAGCTGCCGGTGATATCAGATTTGAGGACTGCCGTCTTTATCATCCTTCCAACGGAAGATATCTCGTCTATGCAGGAACCTCTGGCGAGGGATTGGCAGCCTCATTCGCTTCGCTTTATATGAAGGATTGTCTTTATACAATATCAGATCCGGCTCAGAAAGCTTATATGTTGAATTGCCCTCTTCAGGGTGCTTCAGTCACTTTCGAAGGTTGTACTTTCCACTGTCGTTCTTATACTTACATTGCAAATCAGTTCAAGCTGATTTCTCTGACCAACAAGTCTCAGACTGTGCCAAGTGTAAAGATTGTCGGAAACAACTTTGCCAACCTCAGTTCGTCAGGTTCTGGTGTGGTTTCCTACATTTCATCAGGACCGGTATATGAATATATGGAAATGACAGGAAATATTTTCTATCTGCCTAATATCACTGCGGACGAGGCTATCATCAATACGAAACCTACAGATGGTAAGGCCTACTCAAACTGGTATTTTACAGGTACTCCAGAGACATCTCCTGTAGTGAAGGCATTTATGAATACACCATCATGGACCACTATCGCTGGAGCCATGACCAAGGCTACGGAGATTCCTTTTGTGGAACCGATGACCTTTGATACCGGTACGTTTGTCAGAAAGCCTGCTTATGTAACAGAAAATTCGGGAGAAGATGAAGGATATGATATATATCTTCTCATCGGACAGTCCAATGCTGCAGGTCGCGGATATCTCCTTGATGAGGATAAGACGAGAAACCTTCAGGGCGTAATGCAGTGGGATCCTTTCAATGAGACAATCGTGAATGCTGTCCAGCCTCTCAACCGCCTTTCTACGGTGC
Source organism: Candidatus Cryptobacteroides sp. (assembly GCA_045127685.1). GTDB lineage: Bacteria > Bacteroidota > Bacteroidia > Bacteroidales > UBA932 > Cryptobacteroides. The sequence continues at coordinate 52,074 of JBGVQP010000007.1, read as the reverse complement.
GCAAGAATGTAAATACCCAGCGTTTCAACCTGGCCGGACCGTTTGCAGAAAAGATATACAGGGAGACAGGCCGTAAGGTACTTCTTGTTGTCAACGCACGCGGAGAAACATTGATAAGCGCCTGGATGAAGGAAGGTGACGGCGGAAAGATCACTACCTATGATGCAGAACGAGATGATGCGGACAAGGTAGGACAGTCGGTTTGGCTTAATGATGAAGCAATTCGCGTCACCAGGCAGGCTATGAAGTACGGAACCTTGAAGGGTATCCTCTGGCACCAGGGCTGTGGTAACTCAAGTGAGGGTAATTCAAAGACTTATCTCTCTGCTCTGAAGAAGGTCGTTGTCGGCCTTAGAACTGATCTTAATGTTCCAGATGTGCCTTTTGTAGCAGGCCAGTTGGCGCCGGAGTTTAAGAATGCTCCATATTTCAATCCTGAAATCGTCAAGATAGGGGATGTTATCGACAATGCATATTGTGCGACAAGCGAGGACTGTCTGACCATAGACCAGACTCACTTCGACAGAAACTCGCTCATCAAGATGGGCGAGCGTTACGCAGACATCATCCTCAAGCAGGTTTACGGAAAATAATATATATAAGGTATATGAAGAAAACACTTACACTGATTACCATTCTGCTGGCATCACTTACATTGTCGGCGCAACCGAAGAACATTCCTGAGCCTGGAAAGCAGGTGAAGAAATTTGAGGTCGGAAAGAACAAGATGTATCATAAAGGTTGGATTGACTTCAACAAGAACGGAAAAATGGATGTTTATGAAGATCCATCCGCAGACATTGATGCTCGTATCGAGGACCTTTTAAGCCAGATGAATGTCGATGAGAAGACATGTCAGATGGTGACTCTTTACGGTTATCGTCGCGTACTTCAGGATGACCTGCCGACTCCGGCATGGAAGAACAAACTCTGGAAGGATGGTGTAGGAGCTATTGACGAGCATCTGAACGGATTCCGCAACTGGGGTTTGCCAGTGACGGATAATCCTAACATCTGGCCGGCATCGCGTCATGCGTGGGCTCTTAATGAGGTGCAGAGATTCTTCATAGAGGAGACCCGTCTGGGTATTCCTGTTGATTTCACGAATGAGGGTATCCGAGGCATCGAGGCTTATCGTGCAACGAACTTCCCGACACAGCTTGGCCTTGGCCATACATGGGACCGCGAACTCATCCGTCAGGTCGGATATATCACAGGTAGCGAGGCGAGACTTCTCGGTTATACAAATGTATATGCACCGATTCTTGATGTGGGACGTGACCAGAGATGGGGACGTTACGAGGAAGTGTATGGCGAGAGCCCATTCCTTGTGGCCGAGCTCGGAGTCGAGATGGTCAAGGGTCTTCAGCAGGACTATCAGGTCGCTGCAACCGCAAAACATTACGCAGCATACTCCAACAACAAAGGTGGACGTGAAGGTATGGCCAGAAATGACCCTCAGATGTCTCCTCGTGAGGTTGAGAATGTGCACATGTACCCATGGCGCAGGGTTATCGGCGAAACCGGTCTTCTCGGAGTCATGAGCTCATATAATGACTATGACGGTATCCCTGTCCAGGGCAGCAGCTATTGGCTTGACGAGCGTCTGCGCAAGGACTTCGGATTCAAGGGCTATGTGGTTTCCGACAGTGATGCTGTGGAATATCTCCATACCAAACACCGCACGTCAGCAAATATGAAAGAGTCTGTACGTCAGGTGGTTGAGGCAGGTCTTAACGTAAGATGTACCTTCCGTACCCCTGACAGCTATGTGCTTCCTCTGCGTGAACTTGTCAATGAGGGAACACTTCCGATGTCAGTGATAGATGACAGGGTCAGGGATATTCTTAGAGTGAAATTCCTCGTGGGCCTCTTTGACCGTCCATATCAGATGGAACTTGTAAAGGCTGATGAGGTTGTTGACGGAGCCGCTAACAATGAATGGGCCCTGAGAGCATCACGCGAGTCTATCGTACTTCTTAAAAACAAGGACAATATCCTTCCTCTTGATGCGACAAAGCTAGCAAAGGTGGCTGTCATCGGACCTAATGCTGATGAGACAAGCTATGCAAATACACACTACGGCCCGTTGATGACAAATACTATTTCAGTCTTCAAAGGCCTTCAGACTGCGCTTGCAGGCAAGGCGGAGGTAGTATATTCGAAAGGTTGCGAACTTGTTGATGCCAACTGGCCGGACTCTGAAATCATGCCGTTCGACATGACTCCAGAGGCAAGCGCAATGATGGCAGAGGCTGTAAAGGTTGCAGCAGAAAGTGATGTCATTGTGGCTGTGATGGGTGGCGGACAGAGAACTTGTGGTGAGAACAAGAGCCGCTCAAGCATCGAACTCCCAGGCGATCAGAACAAGCTTCTGATGGAACTCAAGAAGACCGGCAAGCCGCTTATCGTGGTTCTTATCAACGGTCGACCGCTTTCTGTCAATTGGGCAAATGCACATGCAGACGCTATCCTTGAAGCATGGTATCCAGGATCACATGGAGGTACTGCACTTGCTGAAATCATTCTCGGAGATGTCAATCCAAGCGGTAAACTTACTGTGACATTCCCTAAGACTGTAGGACAGATACCGTTCAACTTCCCGTATAAGCCTAATTCACAGGTGGACGGCAACTCCAAGCCGGGTATCAAAGGTAATCAGTCACGTGTAAACGGCTCTCTTTATGACTTCGGATATGGTCTCAGCTATACGACATTCGAATATGGTGACCTGCAGATATCCAAGAAGAAGATTCTTCCTACGGAGTCAGTAACCATCTCTTTCACTGTGACTAATACAGGAAGCCGCAAGGGTGACGAGATCGCCCAGCTTTACTTCACAGACAAGATCAGCAGCGTGACAGTCTATGAAAAGCAGCTCAGAGGCTTTGAGAGAGTGACCCTCGAGCCGGGCGAAACCAAGACAGTGACAATGACTCTTGATGCTCAGGATCTTGCCCTTCTTGACAATGATATGAACAGCGTGGTGGAGCCAGGCGAATTTGATATTTTCATATCAGCTTCATCTACAGATGTACGTCTTAAGGACACTATCATTGTGACTGACAAGGATGGAAATGTAGTAGGTTGCGAGGAATATCCGGACGATGCATCCAAGGTAGCAAGCAAGTTCCCTGCTACAATCGGCGTGAGCGAGGATGTTACCATGCCTTTGAAGGATGAGGAGCGTATCGAGACCCTTACCATTCACTGGGAAAAGGACAGTGACTGCGACTTCGAGATCCTGACGACAAACGGCGGCGGTCAGTTCCTCCCTGTCTATAAGGGCACGGTAAAGGGAGCCAGAGTCCAGATATGCAAATTTGAGCGTACCCGTGCCAGTGAGGTCAGAGTGGGAGTCATCAGAGGAAAGGGTACCGTAAAGAAACTTGAAAGTCCATCATTGAGATAAAGTTATGAAGATCAACAAGACTATCACTCATGCGGGACGTCTGCTGATGATGTTTGCAGTGGCAGCAGTCGTCGCTTGTACTCCGGAGGCCAATCCAGAGCAGTCCGGTGACCAGACCGGTGACGAGAATGGTGGTAACGGTAACGGGGAAGGCTCGGAGGTAGTGGTTCCGCCGACGACAGGTTCGACAGTGGAGACCTATCAATATCCCATCGCGCAGAATCCTCCGAAGGTGTCGTTTACCGACCCTACGGTTATTCTTCCGTCTGACCTGTACACCGTAATGGTAGAAGGTCAGGAACAGTTTGTCCTCAAGACCGGTGCAACATTGGAAGCCATCAAGGGTGCAAACTCAAGTTTCAGTAATACGAAAGGAGTCGATCAGCCTCATATATGTGCCTTCGGATGTTCCGGAATGGTGAAGGTGGAGATATCACTCAAGGGTACTTCCGTTTCTGCATATGAGGTCATGCCGGTGTCAAAGAATCCGATAGCTGTCCAGGAGAATGGCCTTCTTACACTTTTCATGAAGCCGTACGACAGATTTCTGGTCAAGCTCAATGGCAACGAAAAGAACATCCTTATGATCTTTGCCAACCCTCTCCAGTCTGAAATGGGAGTGAAGGATGATGATCCTAATGTCATCAGATACAAGGCAGGAAAGGTCTATAATGATGTTGCCATTTTTCCTCGAAACGGTCAGACTGTCTTCATTGAGGGTGGAGCCATCGTATATGGAAGAATTGAGGCCAGCAGCATAAGCTGCCATGTCAACGGTCCCGGCATCATCTACAGTTATCCGGAACATAATTCCAAGGGAGTCTATCTGTATAAGTGTCATGACTGTACCCTCAAGAATACCATAGTCCTCAATAAGTCTGCTTGGGCTACTGCTATCTGTGAATCTACAAATGTTCAGGTTGATAACTGGCATGCCATCTCGACATGTAACCCTTATGATCCGAATGGAGTCAATAACGATACTTGTGACATCTTCGGTTCCAACAATGTCACAATAACAAGGGGATTCAGTTATAGCCACGATGACGCGTTCTGCATAAAATCACACAAATTCAACTGGAAGGGCAAGGTTTATAATGTGAGCTACGACGATTGTATCTCTTATGCCGTTGACGGTGGAAACGGAATAGACCTGGGTTATGAGCTCAATGAAGATGTGAGCAACATCTCTTATAAGAACATATACATCTGTCGCTCAAACGGTACTCGTGGAGAGATGCGCCGTGGAGGAATTGCACTTCATAATGCCGCGGCAGGTACGGTTGACGGTGTGACCTATGAGAATATTTATGTGGAGGATCCACGTGAATTCGGATTCCATCTTGCAATCCTCGACTCAGGATACAGCATAGGTAATGACGAGAATAACAAGGAGATGTTCTGGACCAAGCCGGGAAAGGTGAAGAATGTCAAGATAAAGAACCTTCACATCCTGAAGACCCCTCCTTATGGCTTCTACATCAGCGGTTACAATAAGAGTCCTTATCAGAACGACCCGAACACCAAGTTCAATGTTGAAATTGACGGTCTATATGTTGGAGGCAAGAGAATCTCTTCGCTTGATGAATTCAAGAAATTACGGAATGTGACCGTTACACACGCAAATGTGACTTTCAAATAACACTAACTAATAATTAATCTATTTATCATGAGTAGCATCAGAAAAGTGTTCGCCCTTATGGCTGCAGCATTTGTAAGTCTCTCTCTGTTCGCACAGTCAGAGATGATTACAGGTGTGGTAAGCGATGAGTCCGGCGAGCCGATAATAGGCGCTGTCGTCTATTATGATGGTACATCAGTGTCTGCAATTACAGACCTTGATGGAAAGTATTCTATTAAGTCAATGCCAGGCAAGACTCTGATCCTCAGCTGTTTCGGCATGAAGGAGCAGAGAGTCGAGATTTCCTCGCAGAAGGTTGTCAACGCATCCCTCAAGGCAGAAAGCATGAGTATTGATGATGCAGTCGTTATCGGTTACGGTTCGACAAGCAGAAAGGACCTCACCGGTTCCATCACATCGGTCAAAGCCGATGAACTGAGAAAGTCCGGCAGCAGCAACGTCTTCGGCTCGCTGCAGGGTAAGGTGGCTGGTCTTAACATCACGTCACAGTCCGGTGAGCCAGGATCAGGTTTCCAGATCAAGATCCGTGGTAACAACTCCATCAATGCAGGAACAACGCCTTTGTTCGTCATTGACGGTGTCCAGATGGATATTTCATCCGGTGAAATTGCCACTACATCAACAACAGGACAGGGTACTTATGACCCTCTCGCATTTCTTAACCCTTCGGATATCGAGTCTATCGAAGTATTGAAGGACGCCTCTGCGACAGCTATTTATGGTGCTCAGGGTGCAAACGGTGTCGTACTCATCACTACCAAGTCAGGATCTTCCAGCATGGACAAGACCATCGTGACCTTCGACGCTTCAGTAGGTATTTCTACAGTACCGAAGAGAATCGAGATGTTGTCTCCACAGGAGTATGTCAATTACCGTTTTGCAAGAAAGGACTATGGATATGACGGTTATGGTAGAGACACTGACGATGACCTTATCGTAGATGCTCCGAAGGATGCTTCTCTCTATCCTCAGTTTGACTGGCAGGACCTTCTTTACAGGAACGCCATCACTCAGAACTACAGCCTTGGTCTCAGTGCTGTCATCGGTAAGGGAACAAAGATTTCTTCCAGCCTCAGTTACATGAACCAGCAGGGTCTGATCATAAACAATGACTTCAAGCGTCTTACAGGTCGTGTAAAGATTGACCATCCTATAGGAAAGAAGATCATGGTCGGTGCATCCGTTACTTACGGACGTAATGTATCGAATGGTGCGGTGGCATCTGGTGGTGGTACCCTCGGATCAAGCGGTCTTATCCAGAAGATTTATCTTGAGCGTCCGATTGCGCTCTATACTCCAGCCGATACTGACTACATAAATGGTTTCCGATCACTGATGGACGCAGTTTCAGAGGATACCTACAAGCAGACGGTCTATCAGAGGACCCAGGGTAACGTTTACTTCAACTGGGAAATCATCAAGGGCCTTACCTTCCGTCTTTCTGCATCGGGCTCGGTGTCTGACTCAAACCTCAAGGAGTTCTACTCTTCAGACAGCTTGTGGGGACAGTCAAAGCACGGTTACGGTACAGCCAAGACTGTGGGAACATACAACTGGAACGGTTCGGCGACCCTCACATACAAGAAGTCCTGGGACAAGATCCACAACTTCGACGCTATGATCGGTGGAGAAATGAGCCAGTATAATACTCAGAATCTTACCATCAAGGCTTATAACTACGAAGATGAATCGACTGGAGCATTCAACATCGGCAAGGGTGGCGTCATCGAGGCTCCGGAACAGTCGATAACAGAGAGTGCACGTATGTCACTGCTCGGACGTGTCAACTACAACTATAAGTCTAAATATTATGCAACGGTGAACTTCCGTGCGGACGGTTCGTCAAAATTCTATCCGGGCAACCGTGTAGGTTACTTCCCGTCTCTCTCGCTGGCTTGGCGTATCAATGAAGAGCCATGGATGGCAGGTGCAAAGGAGTGGATGGACAACTTCAAGATCCGTCTTTCTGCCGGTATTTCAGGTAATGACCGTGTCTCTACATATGCTGCTCTTGCACAACTCGGTCTGAACTATTATGCAGGTGCAGGCTCCGAGATCATGGGTATGGCTCCTACAGCCTCAGCAAACCCTTCTCTAAAGTGGGAGACCACATATCAGTACAATGCCGGTCTGGATCTGAATCTCTTTGACTACAGACTCAACATTACTGCAGATGTGTATTACAAGGATACCCGCGACATGCTTTACCTTGCGACACTGTCTGCTCAGTCCGGCTATACTACACAGTGGCAGAATCTCGGCCAGGTGTCCAACAAGGGTATCGAACTCTCTATCAATACACACAATATTGACAGACGTAACTTCAAGTGGTCGTCAAGTGTGACTTTCGACCTGTCGAGAAACAGGGTCGAGAATATCGGAGGTGTTGAATATACATCTGTAAAGGTTGCCGGTGGTATCATCCAGAATGACATTTCGCGTATCATCGTGGGACAGCCTATCGGAGTCGGCTATGGTTATGTCCATGACGGAAACTATCAGGTGGATGACTTCATCGTACGTATGAAGGACAAGGATGGCAAGCCTTACGGACCGGAACTTCCTGCAGAAATCGTTACAAGCGACAATTTCAAGCAGTTCGATTATAAACTCAAGGAAGGAGTTCCGACAATCAACTCAATGACAGTTCAGCCTGGTGACAGAAAGTACAAGGACCTCACAGGACCAGACGGTAAGCCTGATGGAGAAATCACAGTCGATGACTGCAGGGTTATAAGCAACTCCAACCCTGACTTTACAATGGGATTCGGAAACAATTTCACCCTTTGGGATTTCGAACTTTCTTTCTTCCTTGAAGGTGTCTATGGACGTGACATCCTCAATGAGTTCAAGATGCGTTCAGAGTCAGGACTTTCCGGCGGTACAGCCTTCAATAACCTTACAAAGGCGGCATGGAATGGATACTGGACACCTGAAAACAAGTCGAATACTTACTCGAGACTTCTCAATGCGTCAAATACAACAGTATCTTCATATTATGTAGAAGACGGATCGTTCCTGCGCATCAAGACCCTTTCTCTCGCATACAACCTGCCAGAGAAATGGTGTAACGCGATCAAGTTCAACTCTCTCAAAGTGTCGTTCAATGTGGATAACGTATGGGTATTCACAAAGTACAGCGGAATGGACCCTGATGTCAGCTCATCCAACAGCCTCTTCACAGGTCTGGACCGTATGTCTTATCCGAAGCCAAGAACATTCACATTCGGCATCTCAGCATCATTCTAAAAGGAGGGCAGTATGAAAGCAATGAAATTTATTTATACCTTGATGGCGGCATCAGTGATTGCCGTATCGTGTGAGAAGGCGGAGTTCCTTAACCGAGCTCCATATTCACAGACCTCTCCTGAGAACTTCTACAAGACAGAAGCCGATATGAGGATGGCTCTTGCAAGTTGTTATGAGGTCATCAATGCCTGGAAGATTCCAGGTATGAGCAATACTCAGAGAGGAACCTACGCACAGGGACTCATGTTCATCATGAACGCCCCTACCGATGAGTTTGTTGCAGCTCCATCTTCAAGCCAGAACACAGGTCTGGAGATGACATGGGCCAACTTTGTCGAAAGTACACAGCCGGTGCGTGAGTTCTGGAAATGTTACTATGCTGGTATCAACAGATGTAATATCATCCTGGGATACATAGACGGTATCAATATGGATGAAGTTCAGAAGCTTAGGTTCAAGGCAGAGGCCAGATTCATGAGGGCATTCTTTTACTACCATCTTGCGTGGAACTTTGGTGGAGTGCCAATCGTGACAGATTTTGCTTCTGCAGGAGATGAGCCTCGTTCGAGCCTCAAGAGCGTCTATAAGTTCATCTTCGAAGACTTGAAGTTCGCCTATGACAATATTACGACAACAGGACTTATCCAGAATGTCTCGGCAGACCAATATACGGTAGCGGCATATATCGGACGTATCTGTAACTATCTTGCGGCATGTAAGAGATATGAGACCGGTAAGGATCTCGCTACAAGGCAGCCGCTCAACGACTTTTCATGGGTTGACGAGGATGCCATGACAGATGGTGCAGTACAGGCCCTCAAGCTGGTAGTTGACTCAGCTCCGAAGATTCTCATCTCAGATTATACAAATCTGTTCCGTGAGACTACCAAGGCCCAGCAGTATCAGGAGTGTCTTTTCCTCGCCGAACTTCCTCTTTCGGGATCGGAAGGATATTGGCCTAACTCTTATTACCTTCCTTCTCCAGCTTCCAATGCCGCTGAAGTGCCAAGCGTGTATGGAGGATATTTCGTACCTACCCCTGCTCTGTTCTATGCTTACGACTCGCGTGACCCACGTCGCGACCACAACTGCTCGGGACGTGTACAGGATGGCTTTACAAAGAAACTCATTGACGGATATGCTTACCTGGATCCGGTGCCTCAGGTTGATACCATCTCATACACAAACAAGACAGCTGACGAGAAGACTATCTATGAGGATAAGGCAGGAAGACATCTTTTGAAGATTGACGCAGGCGGATATTCTGATATGGATGGAAATGTACTGTATGAGCCGTATGCAGACAGCCTCATATTTGTGGGAACGACTCCTGGTGTGCCGACGAGCAATCGCGATATCAGACCATGGAGAATCTATTATCCAAATCCTCTGTTTGACTCAGAAACACAGGTGTATCGTCCGACTTCGGCTTTGGCAGCATGTGCAGGTAAGTTCAGAACCACTACCATCGGATCTCTTCAGCATACACACCAGCAGCATGCGGTTTCTCTGCCGCTTATGAGACTCGGAGATGTTTATCTGATGTATGCGGAGGCATTGTATTTTGACGGTGATGAAGGTACGGCGAGAGGCTATCTTGACAAGGTGCTTATGCGCGCTGTGAAGAATGACCAGACTCTCTTTGATGAACTGAAGACGGCTTATAGGAGGGATGATTTCGTTCAGGAGCTTATCGAAAGCCGTATGAGGGAGCTTCCTTTCGAGTTCTCTCGCAAGTGGGACCTTATCAGATTCAATATGATTGATGAGGCGATTGCAGCTCTTGATAACACAAGACTCACAAGATTCGACGGTCAGGAGATAAAGGTAAGACTTTTCAAGAGGGATTGGAACGGCAAGGCTATATGCGATCCTGAGACTGGAGAAATCATTTTTGAGGAAGGTGTGATGCCTGAGGAACTCCGTGAGAACCTCCTCAAGTTTCCGGACAATGGTGGCGTCGGCATCGGTGTGCAGACCCTCCAGCATAACTGGGCACCTCACAAGATATGGCTTCCTATATCGGAAGAGCAGATCGGTGTGAACCCTAAGCTTTATCAGAACGCTGACTGGGGAGGAAATACCGGTGCGGGCGTTATCCCTGACGAGGAATCCGGCAATCAGGAGCAGGCTCCAGAAGTAGAATAATATACTAACCCATTAATAATATTTTTATGAAAAAAATTCTTTTTGCATTTTGTGCAGCGGCAATTGTATTTGCTAGTTGTGCTAAAGAAGAAACTCCTGGCGGGGATAACACACCAGGCGGAAACCAGGGTGGAAACAAAGAGTATCCGACTCCGGTTGCCAATACTGCATACACCCTTCAGGGAAGTGTTGCAGCGGATGGATTTGCATGGTCTGAGACATCGAACCTTGCTCTTTATCTCTCTGCGGCTCAGAATCTTGAATGCGTGATGGATCCATCTTCTGTGGGTCAGGCTACCGGTAAGTTCACAACTCCGAAGATTACTCTCAAGAAGGATGATCTTAAGAACGGACTTTTCGTTTACTCTCCTTACAATGCCGAGCTTGTTTACTACGCAGGAACAATCTATGGTCTTAAGATTTCTGACAATCAGGTGCAGACTAGACCTGGCGTTCTTTCTGAGGGATTCCGTTACGGAACAGCAGAGTGGAATTTTGATGCAGAGAATACATTTGATTTCACATTGAATCCTGTGTCTGCTATTGCTAAGGTTGACATCTCTACTACTGAGCTTGCCGGCTATGCAGTATCAAGCATCACACTGACTGATGCTGACGGAACTGCAGAGTTCGGTGGTACTTTCAACCTCAATGTTCAGACAATGGAGCTTGCAAAGCAGGATACATATAAGAAAGTTGCAGTGAGCGTTGCGAACAAGGAAGCTCTCCAGAGTGGTGTTGCGCAGAGCTTCTATCTTCAGCTTCTTCCTGGCGACTACACTGAAAAGACACTTTATCTTACAATCAGCCTCACTAAGGAGGGTGCTCAGTCACTTACTCTTCCGGTGCAGAAGGCAGGTCTTAAGTTTGTCGGTGGCCAGGTCACTACAATTACTGTTGACAATCTTTCAAATCAGACAGATGTCGATTGGTATGTAACAGCCGATTCACGTCAGTTCACAGGTCTGGGATATGCATACGGTGAGGCAAACACATACCTTATCCAGTGCAAGAACGGAAGCACTTACAAGGGTGCGACCTATGCAGCCAACTCATCAATCCCTGATGAAGTGACTATCGACATCCGTCCACGTGGTGACATCTCAAAGGTTGTCGACCCTAAGGGCGCTACATTCGAGTGGTATAAATTAGGCTCAACTGTTTACGTACCAAGATGGACAGACTACAAGGATACTAAGATTGACCCTACCCAGTTCACTATCGAGTACGATGGCAACTACACTGTAAAGGTTAAGAATACAGGTGCATTTGCAGGTTCACCTATCCTTCTTATGAAGAAGAACGGCAAGGTGCTTTGGGCTTGGTCATTCTGGAACGTTGCAGCTGACGGTACACAGCTCTCGACAGTATCTGTAGGTGGCTATCAACTTGCAAACATGGAGATCGGACAGGCTACAACTCAGTTTGATACTTGGGTCAAGAATACAAAGGACGGAGCAACTACTCCAGACCTTATCTTCCGTACAGTTCATTACTATCAGTTTGGTCGTCCTATCCCTACTTTCTGGACATCTTATTGGTCGCTCGTATGGCCACAGCAGGCATCTGGTAATGTACCTGCAATCGAAGGACCTATCACTCTTGAGGCAGCAATTGAGAATCCTGTAGGTATCATCCTCAATCCTTCTGAGAAGCAGGCTGGTCTTGGCAACTGGTGCTCTGAAACAGTTCAGGATATCTGGGGCGGAAGTATGGAAGGTGACAACACTTTCGTAGGACAGAAGACTATCTATGACCCATGTCCAAAGGGTTGGAAGGTTCCACATCCTGCAGTTCTTGAGGCTCTAGCTAACTCAACAGCGACAGTCAAGGATCAGACAGGTGCTGTCGGAGTAGAGTTCTCTGCAGCTCCTGGTACAAGATTCGTGGCTAACGGATACGGCAACGGTAAGACCGGTAACACTTCTGACTGGCGTCTTGCAACTATGGGTGGTGGAGCAACAGGTACAAAGGGTAACTGTACATACGGTATCGTATGGTCTAACATGGGTGGTGCTACTTCAGGTACCTGCCTCCAGTTCCATACAAACGGTACAGCCAACAAGCTTACACCGATGGACCGTGCAAACTCAGGCCCAGTACGTTGTATGAAGGATCCTGCAGCTAACTAATCAATAAATTTTCATTCTGAACGGAGCTCAGTGTTCCGTTCAGAATGAAATTAATATGACTCACTACATGAAGAACATGTTTTCCTTTCTGTCCATGGCGTTTGTGGCTCTGGCTATGAGCTGCCAGCCGGTTGCGCCTGAAAATCCCGGAGATGATACCGGCAATACTCCTGTCGTTCCACCAACAGGTGAAGATGAGATTCCAGCAGTAACAGTTCCTGAAAAGACCGGAGCTGAGTTCGAGTATAAGACGGTAGAGTATCGCCGCAAGAGTAACGGTGCTTATCCGTATGGATATGAGAGCACAAACTCCAAAAAGACTCTTACCATCGACGGTATGAAATGGATGACCAGGAACAATGTCAATTTACTTGACAAGTGGGGAGGCAATCCTGAACTCAAGGTGACAGACATCCGCAGTTCAAATCCTGCAGGGTTCTGGCGTACAGGAAAGGTCGGTGACAGATGGTATTTTGTCAATCCGAGCGGAAATGCCACAGTTCTTCATGGTATCAACGGAGTTCTTCCTGACCCTGCACGAGACGGCACTACTGCCGAGACCAAGCAGTGGTATAACATGCTTTTCAATGGCGATGTCGCTACCTGGGCAGAATATGCCGGAAATCAGATTCTTGCAGAATACGGTTTCAATTTCTTCTCAGCATCTACACGTCGCCCTCAGTATTTCTGGGATTATTTCACAGAAAGCACCATCAAGCAGCTACGCAGCTCAAGACCTGGCGTAGAGAACGGAGAGGTGGAAATCCTTTTCATGCTCCGCACATTCGCTTGGGACTATTCAAGCAGATATGGATTTTCCCTTTCTGACAATGAATACAATAAATTCATCCTGCTCTTCAATCCGGACTATCTGACCTATATTGACGAGCTTGCCAAAACGGCCACAGCGCCATTCAAAGATTCACAAAACCTTATCGGTTATTATATAGACAACGAACTTCCGTTCAATTCCTATCAGGACAATAATCCTTTGAAGGGAATCGAACTTCAGCATTTCCTTGAGTTGAAGGATAGATTCACGAAATCTGACCGTCAGGGATATGACGAGTTTGCAGGTGCAAGAAACTTTGCAAAGTCATTCATGCTCGAAAGGGGAGTTCAACCTGAAGTGAAAAACATAACGACAAAGCTTCGCAACGAATTCCGTTACGAGGTGGCGCGTTACTATTATAAGACAATGACAGAGGCCCTCCGTAAGCATGATCCGAACCATCTCATCCTCGGAAGCCGTCTGTTTGACAGCAGTATGTACAACGAATGGACAGTCAGGGCTTGTGCAGAGTTCTGTGACGTCGTTTCTGTAAATTACTACAACCACTGGTATCCTACCGTCGAGTACTGCAAGAACCAGATGGGAGTATGGTCGGACAAGCCGTTCATCGTAACGGAGTTCTATACCAAGGGTGATGGTACCAAGTACGGCGGTACTCCGTATGAGAACAAGGAAGGTGCCGGCTGGATTGTTCGTGACCAGGTGGCACGTGCGCAATACTACCAGAACTTCACCATCCGCCTTCTCCAGATGAAGAACTGTGCTGGCTGGCAGTGGTTCGAGTTTATGGACAACTACGGCGACGGAGGATCAACCAAGTGGACCGGAGCCAATAAGGGAGTGGTCAGCGCCCGTTTCGAGCCATACACCGAGTGTCTTGAACTGATGCAACAGCTTCACTGGAACATCTATCGTGTGACAGACTACATAGATTACGAAAATACATCAACAAATTGGTAGAAAAGATAAATTATTAACCACTAAATAATAACAATTATGAAAGTTCATTTTAAAGCAGCAGAGGGCTACAGAACGCCACTCTGTCAGATTGTGGAAGTTTCTCAGGAGGGAATGCTTTGTACATCGACAGAAAAAGAGTACAACTCTACCCTTGATGACTATGTGATCAAAGATGAATCTTATTGGTAATGGAGGGCTAAGCTATGAAAAAGATTTCTATGATTTTTGCGATGGCAGTTCTCGCGCTGACATCTTGCATCAAGGAGGAAGCTCCTATGGTTGACAATAATGGTGGCCAGGATATCGATACCCCTTCGGAACTCCTTGTAGAGAAGGTATTCACAGTAGGCGATGTTGACACGAGAACTTATATCGACGGCACGACAAGTGCTTGGAATAAGATGGTGATCAAATGGTGTGCTGATGACCAGATTGCTGTATGGGACGGTACTGCTTTCCGCAAATTCACTATGGATGGCGAGCCGAACGGCAATTCTGCGACATTCAAGGGTATGGTAAGCGAGTCTGCTACCGACTTCTATGCAATATATCCATACCAGGATAATCTGAAGTATAACTTTAATGAGGACAAGCAGTGGAATGAGTTTACTGTGACTCATCCGACTGTGCAGTATGCTAACCCTGAAGGTGGTCTTGCCGACAACACTGCTTTTTCTTGCGGCAAGGCTGATGCGGATGGACATATCCAGTTTGTAAACCGTTCTGCACTCCTGAAGTTCTCTCTTGCTGAGGGCATGGATGTCAAGTCTGTGACCATCAAGGGTAACGAGGATGATGATATAATATCTGGCTCGCTCAATATCAGGTATGGTGAGTCAGCCAACTTTACACTCGGCTGGAAGAGTGAAGGAAAGTCTAATGAACTTACATTGGCTAACGAGGATGGTTCGAGTCTTAAGACTGGAGTTGATTACTACATAGCATTGACAGGAAATACATTTGGAAAAGGCTATAGTGTGACAGCTACTTTTGCTGACGGCAGCACACTGACACGAAGCAGTGACAAGTCCATTCAGTTTATGTCAAATCAGATTTATACCCTTTCCAGCAAGCCAATTTCAAGAGTTACTCTTGGTGCAAAGTACTATGACGCATATCAGGCTGGAGAGGACATCGTGATCGGTGGAAAGATCTACAACAAGACAACTCATCCTAATGCGAAACTCTTGACAGAGACTACTACAATATCTTCTGACGGACTTTATTTCCTTGCTCCTGCTGAAGGTCAGACTATTACTCTTGGAACAACTAGAGTGGCTGATATCGCTATTATTGGTAACGATCCGAGTCAGAAGGTTACGTTGACGCACAGTGGTGCAAGAATGAAAGCTGGCGCTACTGCTTTCGTGGCTATGAATCTTGTGTTCCCAGATGCAGGTCAGCAGCTTATCCAGGAAAATGATTATGTTGACTATGTGGCTTTTGATAACTGCACAATTTATCCTACAAAGGCATCATCTGGTCAGGTATGTTACAATGGAACAACAGCAGCTACTGCAATGAAGGAGTTCGTGATGGTTAATTGCGATTATGTGTTTTCTAAAGATGCAGCCACACGTGATGGTTCTATGATTCTCAATTGTGTTATTAAAGATTCCAATGTTACTCTTAAGAATAATTTATTTTACATTAATGATCCTGACGTTGCTACATGGAAATTTAAGATAGCAAGTGTCCCTGGTAAGATGAATAAGTTGGTTATGTCAGGTAACACGTTTGTAAATATTATTGTTACTGGAGGTGATACTGGATATTTCAAAAGTGGTGTAGACTTCACATCTATGGAAGTTTGTGATAATCTCTTTTATGTTTCACAGAGTACTGTAGGTCAAGATGGAAAGAGTAAGAATCAGTTTGTCTTTAACGGAACGCTGACGCCTACAGCTATTAATGTTGACCATAACGCATATTATCAGGTTTCCGAAATTACAACGGAGTTCAATATGTTCGGTACAACTCCAGAAGGACAGAAGAAAACTCCAACCAAACTCTCAGCTTCTCCATTCTCATCTATGGACCACACCAACGGTGTGTTCGTGAAGACTGCAGATGCTGCTGCTTATGGCGCAAACAGATAGAATTACAATAATTGAACAAGATGAAATTCAGATACTTTTTAGCCATGACTGCAATTTTTGCAGTCTTGGCTTCTGCCTGTTCTAAGGATGAACCGACAGGAGCGCAGGGTGATAATACGGGAGATGATACCGAAGTGGTTGACCCGAATCAGCCTGGCGAAGGTGAGGGCGAAGGAGAACCCCAGCCCGATCCGAATGCTCCGGTCGAGAGACTCTTCAACGCTACTTTCGACAGCGGGTGGACAGCCGAGGCGGTGAGCCTTTGGGACGGAGAGTCTGCAAACCGTTTCAGAGCTACTGCGACAGGAGAAAAATCAGCACTTCTTGTCGGAACAGTTGCACCCGAGGCAACAGATTTCTATGCTGTTTATCCATACTCTGAAGATGCACAATTCTTTGCCCTGGAAGGCTCTCTTACAACAAGGTTTGACCTTCCGGAGACATTGGCAGAAGGAACTCAGCAGGAATATGCGTTTGCCAAGGCTGATGCTGAAGGCAATTTCGCTTTCAAGTCTTCGACAGCATATCTTCAGTTGACTCTTGCAGAGGATATGACCGATGTGGAGTCGCTGACATTCAGCGGACTTGGCGAGTCGGACTTCCTTTCTGGACTTCTGGATGTGACTGTCTCTGCAGATGGAATGACTTCGGAGTTCGTTGAATATGACAGGTCGGTATCTGTGACGTATGTTCCGGCTGCCGGAGCTATGTTCAACGCTTCATCTGTTCTTGAACTTCCGTTCTATGCACGTAATTTTGCTCAAGGAGTGAGCCTTTCTGTGAAATATGCCGGATCGGATGAAGTTCTGACGGTAGCCCTTGAAGAGCCAAGAAATGTCGCTCCGGGAGATGTGATCACCTTGTCGGAGACTTCATTGAACAAGGCGTGGTTCGCTCCTGAGCCAGACCCTGAACAGGCAAATACCTATTATGCAATCTACTCGGCTGGTGGAGACATCACTATTGCCGGAAAGGTTTATAATCAGGCAACTTTCGGCGAAGGAACCTTGATAAAGGCCGGTCAGACCGTGGATATGACCGATGGAAACAAGGTTTATTTTGTTGAGCCAGGCGCTGTATCGAAAATAGGACCGACAAACTCTGCGGCAAAGTACATTGTAATTGGCAATGATCCGACTCAGAGGACCCACATTACCCAGGAGGCGGCAATAAAGGTTGGAAAAGACAATTCTCACTATGCTTTTCTTAATCTTCATTTTGACAGTACAATAGCGGAAGCGACTTCCGGTACGACAAATGATGTGCTGACTGTAGTTAATTCAGGCTCTGTAGTCGATAGAATTGCATACGACAATTGCCATATCGAACTGACAGGACGTTTCAATATATATAATTCAAATTCAACCTTCAAGGATATTGCATATCACAACTGCGATTTTGTCGTGACTGTGACGGGACACGATGTTCCATTGATCAAATGTGATACATCGACTTCTGCTGATTATCAGTCGATTGATCTTCAGAACAATCTCTTCTGGCATTCTTCTGCATTCGCAAGCAAGTCTTATGCTTTCAATATAATTCTGGCTGTAAATGCAAATGCGGTCGATAATATTGTGATGAAGAACAACACCTTCATCAACCTGAGGACACGCTCTTCGAACGCTTACTATTTCCATATCAACAAGGCAAGCGGTACTTACGAAGATAAGGTGGATTCAGCTGTGATAGAGGGCAATATCATCTATATTGATGATGTGAACCTTGACGGAAACTGGAATATGCTCAGAACAGATGCCACAGCCGGATCGGTCGCAAACAATTTCGGCTATTACGCGAAGGAAACGACCTATAAGTTCTATTTCGGAGCCAAGGTTGCGGACAAGACACTGTCTATGACCACATTGGAGTCGTCTCCTTTCACAAGTCTGAGTATAGATCAGGCAAATAGAACCTGCCAGTTTACTCTTGCTGATTCTTGCAAGGACTACGGCGCGCAACGATAATTCATTAATTCAGATTCTATGAAAAAACTCGGTTATATTATTATCTCATTCGCTTTGGTGCTTTCTTCCTGTCTCAAGGAAGAAGGCCCCGGTCGCGATAATGGTGGTACGACTATCCCGGAAGAAGAAACTTCCGAAGAACTGGTAGAGAAGATAATCACGGTCACTGCCCCTCAGACCCGTACATCCCTCAGCGGGACAAATGTGGTCTGGACGGAGGGGGACCAGATTGCGGTGTGGGACGGTTATGCATGCCGGAAGTTCGTGATGACAGGTGCGCCTAAAGGAAATAAGGCCGAGTTCAGAGGCTTTGTGCGTCATAATTCTCCAAAAGAGGGTTCGAAGTACTATGCGCTCTACCCATATAGTGAGACATTTATAACTGAGATACCTCCCACAGTTGCTGATGAGATAAATAAGGAGTTGGGCTATGCCAGGATGCTCTTTCCATTCAATTCCGAGCAGAGGGCCGTACCTGGAAACTTTGACAAGGATGCTGCGTACGCCATCGCTGAGTCTGATGATATCGAGAACATGACTTTCGATCAGAGGACGTCGTTGCTGAGGTTCAGGCTTGCTGACGATATGGGTGATGTGGTAAGTGTAAAGATTTCAGGCAATGAGTCCAATGACTATATCTGGGGTACTATGAGCATGCGTTTTGTGGAAGGTGGTCTGTTGTATCCCGGAGTTGTAAATAATTCAGCTGTCAATCCTGATGGGCGTGGCAGGGAGATCATTCTGAAGAATGATGACGGTTCTCCGCTTCAAACTGGAGTTGACTATTATATGGTCATTCCTGCAACTCTCTTTGGAAGGGGATACAAGCTGACCTTCGTTCATGAAGATGGTACGACTTCGAGTCGAAGCAGTGCAAAGAGTGTCGAGTATAATACTACACATATCTATGATCTGGCGCCGAAAGCAATATCGTCTTCTATGCTGCATAGTTACAAGGATGATTATCAGTCAAATGAAAAAATTACGATTTGCGGATATGACATAAAATCGCAATATTTTGGTAAACCCATTCTGATTACATCTGACCAGGAATATACCATTACTCAAGGCGGCTCATACTTCATAGAACCAGGAGCGAGAGTCACTCTTGATACTGGCAATACTCCAGTGGATAAACTTATGATTGTAGGAGACAGCAAGTTCGAAAGATCCCAAGTCCGTCAGGTAAGCAATGTCAAACTTAATGATATGGGTTACTTTACGGTTCTTAACATTGATCTGGAATTTACAGACGGCTTTAACATGGTTGAACCTTCAGCGAACGTCAAATGGATTGAGTTTGAGAGATGTATCATCAGGTATAATTCTTCAAAATCAATTATAAACTCGAATACTGCCGGGTTTGAACGTTTTGTACTCTATCATAATGATATTATTTTCACGCAGAATACAAATATACATTTTACATCTTCTGGTAAAGAAGGTACACCGTTTTATAAGGAAGTGATATTTGACAATAACCTATTCTATCATACAGGATCCTATAATGCCGCGGAAGTCGGATTCACGCTTCTCGCGGGAAATGCAGCAAATAAAAAGATAAACCAACTTGTATTAGACCATAATACTTTTGTCAACTTGAAAGTATATTCAGCAAGTCCATACTATATCGGAGGTGCCTTCAGTGATCTTGTTGACAAAGAAGCAAAAAAAATACGTTCATCATAATCTTTTTTATATGCCTAATCTTTCAGCTGGAGATAATTATCGTTTGTTAGCAAATGCATATTCAAGTGGCTGTGATGAATATGGAGTTACATATTATACTGGCACTTCTGCAAAATTCAAATATTCTAACCATGATTCACCAGTTTCTGGTCAAGACAAGAATAAAGAGTTCAGACTTGACGCAAATCCATTTAAAACCATTGATCCGGCAAACGGTATTTTTGAAAAAGGACCGTCGTTGTTCCTTTCAGATGGCACAGAGATCGGAGCTGTACGTCCTGTGATCATAGACTAACCAAAAATATAATCCTGACAGAAATGAAAAAACTCTTTACAGCTATTATTTCAGTCCTGATGGCAGTGTCATGCTCTGTCAGGACTGATGCTCATACCGATGAGCAAGCTGCTGCAGCAAAGGCCCTTGCCGAGCGTATTATACCGAAACTGAGCCGCAATATAGACTTTGTTACCGTGCCGTCGGACAGTGCCGACTGTTATAGTCTTGAATTTGTGGACGGCAGGCTTGTCATCAGCGGAAACTCTGCTCTTTCGATGGCGGTGGGACTTAATCATTATCTGAAGGAATACTGCCTCCAGACAGTTACCTGGTATGTTCGTGATGAGATTAATGTGCCGCGTAAGCTCCCTCGTTTCGAAGGAAAGATTTCCCGCAAGGCTCTCGTGCGTGACAGATTCTTCCTTAATTACTGCACTTTCGGCTATACTCTGAACTGGTGGCAGTGGAAGGATTGGGAAAGACTCATCGACTGGATGGCTCTCAACGGAGTGAACATGGCTCTTGCCACTACAGGTCAGGAGAGTGTGTGGATGGAAGTCTGGCGCGAACTGGGTATGACTGACGAGCAGATCAGGGCATATTTTACAGGACCTTCATACCTCGGTTGGCACAGGATGACCAACATGGACCGTTGGCATGGACCGCTTCCGCAGTCATGGCTGGACGCGCAGGAGGACTTGCAGAAGAAGATTGTTGAGCGTGAAAGGGAACTGGGCATCAAGCCGATCCTGACATCTTTCACAGGGCATGTACCACGTGACCTGAAGGCGCTCTATCCTGATGCAGACATTACCAAACTCAATGGTTGGGGCGGTTTCGAGGAGGAATGCCACAGCTGGTATCTCCATCCGTCCGACCCTCTCTTTACAAAGGTGCAGGATATGTTCCTTGCAAAGCAGCAGGAAATGTATGGTGAGTGTGATGTGTATGGAGTTGATCCGTACAATGAACTTGACCCGCCGAGCTGGGATCCTGATTTCCTTGCCGAGGCGTCAAGACTGACATATGAGTCTATAAAGAAATATAATCCGGAGGCAGTATGGCTGCAGATGGCGTGGGTGTTCTATCACAAGCGTGCACATTGGACTCCGGAGAGGCTGCAGGCATATCTGACCGCTGTTCCGAAGGGAAAGCTCTTGATGCTTGATTACTATTGCGACAAGATTGAGCTGTACCGCACAACCGAGAAGTTCTACGGCAACGACTTTATATGGTCATACCTCGGAAACTTCGGAGGCAATACGATGATTGCCGGCCATTTCAAGGATGTGTCCATGAAGATTGACAGGGCATACGCTGAGGCGGGAGATGAGTTCAAGGGTATCGGATGTACTCTCGAAGGTCTCGATGTCAATCCGTTCATGTATGAGTATGTGCTTGACCGTGCATGGGAAAGGAACTGCACAGACAAGGAGTGGATATGCACACTGGCGGACCGCCGAGCCGGAGCAGTGGATGATAATTACCGCAAGGCTTGGGATGTCATGTATGAGAAGGTGCTCAAGGATGTGTCCGGCAACCGTTCGGCCATGCTTCCTGCCCGTCCTTCGATGGAAGGCATCTCAAAGTGGAGCAAGGTGTGGACTGCATACGACAACAAGGACCTTCTTGAAGTCTGGAAATATCTGGCGGCGTCTGAGGATCATGATGCGCCGTCATGGAAGTTTGACTGTGTGAACATCCCTCGCCAGTGTCTTGAAAACGCTTTCGGAAAGATCAACAAGGCTATGCTTGAGGCACATAAGGCTGGCGATGCGGTCCTTGTGGAGAAGTACATGGGACAGATGTCCGGGATTCTTGACGATGTGGACCGTCTGGTCGCGGCGGACTCATATTTCCTTCTTGGAAAATGGATTGATGATGCACGTGGATTCGGCATCGACGATGTTGAGGAGGCGTATTACGAGTGGGATGCCCGCAATATCATCACGACATGGGGTGGCCGCGGTCAGAAACTCAATGACTACGCCAACCGTACCTATGCAGGTCTTGTGCGCGACTACTACAAGCCACGTTGGGAGATATATTTCGATGCCCTCAGGACTTCTCTTGCAGAAGGTACTCCTGTCGATGAGGACGCTCTCCTGAATGCCCTTCTCGACTATGAATGGGCGTGGGTATCCCGTACCGATACCTACCCGTCAACTCCATCCGGCGATCCGGGCCGGATCTGCCGCGAGCTCTATGCAAAATGGAATGAGATAATAGCTCAGCTGTAGCTCATTTCGGAACTCTAGCTTACAAAAAGATATAAAATATGAAGAAGATTGTTTGTACTTTTTTACTTTGCCTCGGCCTTGTGTGCCAGGCGGCCCCTGCTAAGGATTACTCACTGACCTCACCTGACGGGAAGATGGCTGTGAATGTGAAGGTTGGAGAGGGCATATCGTGGACCCTCTCTCATGGTGGAGATGCTCTGATTGCGGATTCTCCCGTGTCGATGACCCTGTCGGACGGGGTTGTATATGGAGACGGTGACAAGGTTTCGAAGGTGAGCCGCAGGAGTGTGGATCAGGTGGTGAAACCTCATGTCTATAAGAAAAGCGAGGTCAAGGATGCATTCAACGAGATGACCTTGAAGTTCAAGGAGTTCTCGCTCGTGTTCAGGGCGTACGACGATGGTGTCGCATACCGCTTTGTGTCACATTCAAAGAAGCCGTTCAAGGTAATGGCCGAGCAGGCATCATTCTGTTTCGCTCAGGACTGGAACATGTGGGTGCCGTATGTGTGTCAGAATCTGACTGACCTAAATACTCAGAAATTCAATTCGTTCGAGAACCGTTATGAGTATCTGCCTCTGTCAAAGTGGAACAAGTCAAGGCTGGCGTTCCTGCCGCTTATGGTGGACGGTCCTTCAGGCAAGAAGATAGCCATCGCAGAGTCGGACCTTCTGAACTACCCTGGAATGTTCCTGTACAATTCAGCAGAGGGCAGCGCTCTTGAAGGAGTTTATGCAGAGGTTCCGAAGGAGGTTCAGCAGGGCGGTCACAACAATCTTCAGATGCTGGTAAAGAGCCGTGAGGACTATATCGCAAAGTTTGACGGTGCTACGTCTTTCCCATGGAGGATTGTGTCGGTGTCTGAGAAGGATGTCCAGATGGCCGACAATGATATGGTATGGAAACTTGCGACCCCGGCTGAGGACAAGGACTGGAGCTGGGTCAAGCCAGGAAAGGTGGCATGGGACTGGTGGAACGACTGGAATCTTTACGGAGTTGATTTCCGTGCCGGTGTGAACAACGATACATATAAATATTATATAGATTTTGCATCACGCAATGGCATCGAGTATGTGATCCTCGATGAGGGATGGGCGGTGAACAAGAAGGCCGACCTTTTCCAGGTTGTTCCTGAAATCAACCTTGAGGAACTGGTGGCTTATGGCAATGAGCGTAACGTGGGTCTTATCCTCTGGGCAGGCTATTGGGCTTTCGACCGTGAGCTTGAGAAGGTGTGTGAGCATTTCTCGAAGATGGGCATCAAGGGCTTCAAGGTGGACTTCATGAACAGAGATGACCAGGTCATGGTGGATTTCTACAGACGTGCCGCCGAGACTGCAGCGAAGTATGGTCTTATCATGAACTATCACGGAGCATTCAAACCGGCAGGTCTGCACAGGACTTTCCCGAATGTCGTGAACTTTGAGGGTGTATTCGGTCTGGAGCAGATGAAGTGGGCTAAACCAGAGGTTGATATGGTTACATACGATGTGACGGTTCCATATATCCGTATGATGGCAGGTCCGATGGACTATACCCAGGGTGCGATGCGCAATGCTAACAAGAAGAATTTCCGTGCGGTAAATACTGAGGCGATGAGCCAGGGTACAAGATGTCGTCAGCTTGCGGAATATGTGATTTTCGATTCGCCTCTTAACATGCTATGCGACTCACCATCCAACTATATGCGTGAGGCCGAATGTACAGGATTCATTTCTGCTGTGCCTACCGTATGGGACCAGACAAGGGGACTCTGCGGCGAGATTGGAAAGTACATAGCGATGGCCCGCAGGTCAGCAGATGTGTGGTATGTCGGTGCGATGACAGACTGGAATGCTCGCACTCTTGAACTGGATCTGAGTTTCCTTCCGGAAGGGGAGTACAGTGTGGAAATTTTCCATGACGGCATCAATGCAGACCGTGCAGCGTGCGATTACAAACGTGAAGTGATCGATCTTCCATCTGACCGCAAGCTTGTGGCCAAAATGGTTCAGGGAGGCGGTTTCGCAGCAAGAATTGTCAAGAAATAGTAAAGTTTTCAGAATAATATGAAAAGATTCGGATTTGTTGTATTGCTTGCAGCTGTTCTCGTCAGCTGCTCACAGCCAAGTGTTATTGACGTAGAATCCCCTGCACGCCCTGCCGGACAGGAGGATGTGATAGGCCTGACTGTTCCGCCTATCGATACCGTACGTGTGGGTATCATCGGACTGGGTATGCGCGGCAAGGGTGCTGTTCATCGTTTTACGAGAATACCAGGAGCGAAGGTGGTGGCGTTGTGTGACCTTGGACAGGATAAAGTTGACCGTGCCCAGGATATGCTGGCAAAAGCCGGACAACCTGCTGCCGCAGAATATGTAGGAAGCGAGGATGCATGGATGGAAATGTGCCGCAGTAATGATGTCGACCTCATATATGTTGTCAGTGACTGGAAGAGCCATGCGAAAATGGGTGTGTATGCAATGGAACAGGGCAAGCATGTTGCGATTGAGGTTCCTGCAGCTTTGACTCTTGATGAAATATGGCAACTCATCAATACGTCAGAGCGTACCAGGAAACACTGCATGCAGCTTGAGAACTGTGTATATGACTATTTTGAATTGACCACCTTGAACATGGCCCAGCAGGGAGTCTTCGGTGAACTCCTTCATGTGGAAGGCGCATATATTCACAATCTTGAGGACTATTGGGACGATTACTGGAACAACTGGAGGCTTTCGTACAACAAGGAGAACCGCGGTGATGTGTATCCGACACATGGTCTTGGACCTGCCTGCCAGCTTCTTGATATCCATAGAGGAGACAGGATGAAGACCCTTGTGTCTATGGATACAAAGGCGGTTACAGGACCTGAAATGTGGAAGAAGGTGACTGGAGAAGAATGTGGTGACTTCAAGAACGGAGACCACACTCTGACAATGATTTCAACTGAGAACGGCAAGACCATACTTATCGAGCACAATGTGATGACTCCTCGTCCGTACAGCCGTCAGTACCAGCTGACCGGAACTGATGGTTTTGCAAACAAATACCCTGTCCAGCAGTATCTTCTCCGTCCTGAGGCGGCAACGGAATCTGTCAATCATGAGGTTCTGGATGCTCATAAGCCAGTATCCGAGGAGGTGAAGGCTGCGCTGATGGACACATACAAGCACAGGATCCATCGCGAGCTTGAGGAGACAGCAAAGAAGGTCGGTGGCCATGGAGGAATGGATTTCATAATGGATTCTCGCCTGATCTACTGTCTGCGCAACGGACTCCCTCTCGATATGGATGTCTATGACCTGGCGGAATGGTGCTGTCTTCCTGAACTCACGCGCATTTCTCTCGAGAATGGAAACATGCCTGTAGCTGTGCCTGATTTCACACGCGGTGGATGGAACAAGATTGACGGCTATCGCCATGCGTTTGCTGAATAATTATATATGATGGCTATGATAAAGAAACTGATGACCATTATGGCTTGTGCTGCCATCGTTGCTTCTTGTGCAAAGGAACAGGCGCCGACCAAGGAGAATGACTCTCCTGACGACAGTCAGAATCCGCCGGTAGAAGACCCTCTTCCGTCAGACGGTCTCAAAGACAAGACTTTCATCGTCAAGAATGTTTCAACAAAGACATATTTTGACGGGACATTGTCTGATGCGGGAAAGGTGATCATGAAGTGGTGTGCTGATGATACCATCGGTATCTGGGATGGTGTCCAGGTGAGGAAATTCCATATGGTCAGCGAACCTATAGATGCAGCTGCTGTGTTCAAGGGTCGTGTGGATGAGAATGCTACAGAGTTCCATGCCATCTATCCGTATGTGAAGGATTGGCAGCCGGTTTCTTCTGCTGACCTTCAGGCGGCTGAAGTGACAGTGCCTTCGGTCCAGACTGTGTCCGTGGATGGTGGCGTTGCAGAAGGAGCTGTGCTTGCATTGGGTAAGGCGGATGAGAATGACCGCATTGCTTTCGACATCATTCCGGCTCTCCTGCAGTATTCTCCGACAAAGGATGAGGGTGTAGCATCTGTATCTGTTGCCGGTTCCGATGGTCTTGCCGTGACGATGAATGTTGCTGATGGAGGAACCTTCATGGCGGGCAAGGATTATTATGTCGCAGTGGATCCGGATAAGTTCGATGCCGGATATACGTTTGCTCTTTCGGCAGCAGATGCTTCGGTCGTGGCGACAGAGACCCTCGAAGGTCCGCTTGGGCTTGCCTGCGCTGAGGTGTACCCGCTCATGGGAATCCCGGAGAGGACTTATTATGATATATGGCAGGCTGGAGAGGATGTCATGATTGCCGGCAAGGCTTATAACAAGTCTCAGTATGGCGAAGCTACGTTGGTCAAGGCTGGAACAGAGCTGACAATCACCGCTACAAAGGGTGTGTTCATCATAGAGCCTGGTGCAGATATAACTTATACTCCTAGCAGTTCTATCACAAATATGATTATCATCGGCTCCAACCTGAAGGAGCGAAGCTCGATGGTCCAGAAGATTCACTACAAGGTGGCGACAGATGGAACAATAGCTGTGATGAACATGGATATCAATGCGGATGCACTTACCGGCAGTACATATCTTTTCAATATTTACAGCACTAATACTCCTAAGCGTTTTGCTCTTGATAACTGTTCGATGACATTCTCCAACAAGAACTTCATGTACCATGCGAAGGATACATGGGTTTCTGAGGTGGCGTTCCATAACTGTGATGTCCAATTTACCTATAATGCATCAAATGATATCTGGCTTTTTAATGTAGATACCAAGGCTCCGTCGGTAGAACTGTTTGATTTTCAGAATAATGTGTTCTGGCATAATGGGACAATGGCACAGGGAAAGGCTTTCCGCATCACCAACGGTGAAGACCTTACTATAAAGAAACTTATATTCAGGAATAACACTTTTGTAAATCTTCCGACAAGAGATACCCGTACTTCATATATAGGTTCATCTGTGCTTGAGGGAGAGATTTCATCTAATCTTATATATCTGCCTTCTCAGCCGGTGAACGGTTCCATGTTGCGCCAGACTTCTGAAGGTGTGATTTTCGGAACAAATTACTGCTACACGGGAGGTACCTATGCTTTTGCTCCGTTTACAGCGGCAGAAACTGATCCGTTCACGACATGTGACATTACAACCGGTAAGTTCGTCAAGGCTGAAGCATATGCAGACTACGGTGCGAAGAGATAAGCAAAGTTAATAATAATCTGAAGATGAAAATGATCAATATATTTATGGCTTGTGCCATGATGGCTGCCAGTCTTTCATGTGCAGAAGTGGAGCCTGTGGATAATGGCAAAGAACAGAATCCCCCTGCAGAACAGCAGGATCCGTATAAGGATGGCGTGAAGTTCTCGTTGTCCAGACGATATATGGTGACAGCGCAGGAAGGGGAGATAGACAGTTATTTCCCATTGGAATGGAGTGAGGATGCCGTGATTTCGGTAAACGGTCTTCCGTCGGAACGGGTGTTTATTGACGCATCAGATCCTGCAAAGGCGGTGTTTGCATATCCAGAGCCTCTGGCGAAGCCTTATTCAGTGGTCTATCCGGCTCTGTATAGCGCCCAGCCTAATCAGAATAAGGTCTTGTTCAACAAGATACAGATATGTCAGGCAGATAAGTTTGATGCCTCACAGATGCCGGTGTGTGCATATATCCAGGATACCACTGCCGCCATGCGCCATCTTGCGGGAGCCATCCGTCTTGCAGTAAAGGGTGCAGAGGGTATGTCTGTCATCACGAAAGTGGTCTTGAAGGCAGTTAACAGCAAACTGGCAGGTGAGTTCAATGTGGATTGCAGGAATGTGACCATGACCCCTGGCGAGAATGCTTCCGGTGAGATTACTTATATGATACCCGAAGGTTTGCCGGCTGCCCCGGATGCTGTCTCAACTGTGTATCTGAATCTTCCTGCCGGCAATCACGGTCCATGTACATTGGAAATTTTCGGAGTTGCCGGAGACCCGATGCAGGTGACCATCCCTTCTGTGTTGATCAAGGCAGGATTGATGCTCAAGCCTGAGACTCTGGAGTTCAAGGCGGGTGCCAAGGCTCTGATGGCGCTGAATGCTGCCTCAAAGGCTACCGGTTATGTGAAGGATACAAACGGCAATCCGATAGAAGGCGTTGCGGTCACTGACGGTTTTACGGTTGTAAGCACTGATGCCGAAGGATATTATTGTATTCCGGATGTCTCTACCGACTCATATTTTATCTATTATTCGACGCCTTCCGAGTATGAGATCGCTATAAACAATTATGGTCAGCCTTGCTTCTGGAAGGACTATGAGCCGGGCAAGACCCGTTATGACTTCACATTGAAGCCTCTTGCTTCAGGCGTCGAGAAGGAGTTCGCCCTCTTTACTTATGGAGACCCGCAGGTATATTCAGACAACAACTACATGCGTTTCATGAATGAGGCGGTTCCTGGTATCAAGGCACATGCTGATGCCTTGACTATACCTAAATATGGTATCGGTCTGGGTGATGTAGTGTTCAATACTGATAATTACATGGTGTCGCATCAGATGCCGAAGATGCGTGATGGATTCTCGGTAAGCAACGTCACTATGCCTGTATTCCAGAACTTTGGCAATCACGACCAGACTGAGTTCAACGCTTCCAAGCCTCTTGTAACAGATGCGAGAAATTCTGATGTCAACCGTAAGGCGAGAAGGGATTTCGAGGCGGTCTTCGGACCGGCTGACTACTCGTTCAACAGAGGTGACGTGCACATCATAGGCATCAAGAATGTGCAGTTCTCATCAGCTACAAGTTCTCAGACAGGAAACTATCATGGAGGATTTACCGACAAGCAGTATGAGTGGCTGAAACAGGACCTTGCTCTTGTCCCAAAGGATAAGCACATAATCATGTGTTTCCATATTCCTTTGTATGACTGCGTAGATAAGAAGATACCTGCGTTGAATACGAATACAAATGTGACAAATGTCATGAATCTTTTGAGTCAGTATGAAAATGTATCCTTGATGTCTGGCCATGTGCATACCCAACGCAATTACAAGCATCCTAACGGTATATGGGAGTACAATGCCGTGGCGGTGTCAGGTGCATGGTGGCGTTGCTGCGTAAGCGCTGATGGCGATCCTAACGGATTCAATGTCTATATAATGAATGGTAACAAGATGAAGGATTCGTATTTTTATGGATATACAGCCGCGTCTTCTTCCCGTAATCACCAGATGCGTCTGTATCGAGGAAATGCAGTGTGCGGTGGAGAGATTACAGGAGAAAACAAGAACGGTACTGCAGGTTATTACGGATTCAACTTTGGCGATGATGTGATCCTTGCAAATGTGTATAACGGTTCATCGCTATGGACAGTTTCAGTTTATGAGGACGGAGAATATTCAGGAGATATGACCATGCTTCCGTCTTCTCAGCCTGCCCTTGGTTCTCTGATCGGAGATTATACTTATGAGAATCCTCGTCGCTCTGCAGTTGAGACCGGACATGATTTCTGGGTGACCGGATATCTGGTGGGCGCTTTGGCAGGTACAACCTCAAACGGAGGCTATAAAGAGTGCTACCACATGTATAAGTATAAGTTGAAGAACAAGAATGCTTCAATCAAGGTTGTGGCCAAGGACCCATGGGGCAATACCTATGAGGAAACGGTCATTACCGAAGGCTCGGATTTCACAGCGGCAGAGAAGCCGTAAGAATCATAAGACCTGCGTCAGACTTCAAGGGAGTGACGCTGGTCTTGTTTTATATCAATATAAAAGAAAATCAGCAACCGGTTTCAGTTGCTGATTTTCTTTGTCTTACCACCTGTCCTCAGATGAGACAGTCAGTTTCTTGCGGCCGCGACGACGGCGAGCTGCCAATACGCGACGTCCATTTGGAGTCGACATGCGCTCGCGGAAGCCATGTTTGTTGCGACGCTTGCGCTGTGATGGTTGGAATGTTCTTTTCATATCTCGAGATTTTTATATTTCCACTTTTGGGAGTGCAAAGGTAGCATTTTTGATTTTATTTACAAAATATTTTTGAAAAAAAAGATTCTCACGTCACTTCGCTCCTCAGAATGATGTATGTAAATGTCATTTCGAGCTTGTTGAGCAATCTATCTCTCTATATAAATCACCTGTTTTGTTTCAAAGAACGGGTCGTCGGTCCATGAAGATATAGGCCACTGATGTACGGACCCCTTCCTCATCTTGTGTTTCGCCATTGCAGTAGATATCTCTTCTGCAAGATCTCCACCCTTTAGATAGAGTATTCCCTCTGTATATTTTCCTTTTACCCACGGCATGAAGTTGTCCAATGATGTTACGGCACGGGAAACAATATAGTCGAATGTTTCCGGAAGCGATTCCGCGCGGGCGTTGACGGTCTTTACGTTCTGCAGACCGAGTCCTTTGCCGACTTCGGTCGCCACAGTTATCTTCTTTCCGATCGAGTCGCAAAGAGTGAACTGTGCGTGAGGGAACATTACCGCCAGTGGAATACCTGGAAAGCCTCCTCCTGTTCCAAGGTCCAGTATCTTAAGCGGTTCGGAAACGCTGTACGGGCCCTCTCCGCGAAGTCGGTCATACACATCGGGCATGTGGATACGCAGAAACGCGGCAATCCCCAGGGAGTGGAGGATATGATGTCTGTACAGCTGGTCCATGTCCTTGCGGGAGACGACATTTATCTTTGAGTTCCACTCTCTGTACAGGGCGTCCATTTTACTGAATTGTTCAATCTGTGCGGCAGTCACCTCGGGAAACTGTACCTTTATTATATTGTAGAATTCGTTGAAAGTCATAATTGTTTAGATTGCCACGTCGCTTCGCTCCTCGCAATGACGTGCTTTGGTTAAAGTATCTCGTCTGAGTAGTCCATCATTTTAAGAAGCATTGCCTTGGCACGTCTGATCTTGGTCTTGACTGTGTTTATCGGCATTTCCAGTGCTTCTGAAATTTCCTTGTATCCGAAATTGTCGATCAGGTTCATCCTTGCGACAGTCCGGTAGTCGTCCTTGAGTTTTTCAATGTTCGCCAGCCATTTGTCATATTCCTGCTGATTGATGATGTCTTCTTCGGGATTGTGCATCATCGTAGGAATGTCCTTCAGCTGAGCGAAGTCTTCGCTGATGGAAGTGGTCGGCATGTGACTCATCTGGCGGTCGTGCTTGCTCAGATGGTCGAAGGCCGTGTTTCTTGCAATCCTATACAGCCAGGTCGAGAACTTGTACTCCGGATTGTAGGAACCGATCTGACTGAAGGCCTTCTGGAAGCTTTCAAGGCAGATGTCCTCAATGTCTTCCTTCTGGGATACATATCTTGAAATATGACTTCGCACACCAGCGTTGTAGCGTGTGTACAGAATGATGTATGCTGCCTGGTTCTGCTCGATGGCAAGTTTTACCAACTCCTCATCAGGCATATCAGTGAGCTTCAAGCCAGTTGTTTCCATAGTTACATTCAACGGTTAGCGGTACAGATAGTTTTATTACGTTTTCCATCTCCTCCTTGATGACCTTCATCAGGCTCTCTACCTCCTCAGGATAAGCATCAAAAAGAAGTGCGTCATGGATCTGGAGGATCATCCTGCTCCTGAAACCTTCCTTGTCAAGTCTGTCGGCGACGTTTATCATTGCCAGTTTGATGATGTCTGCTGCTGTTCCCTGTATAGGAGCATTGACTGCAGTGCGTTCCGCAAGTGCCTTGACTGTGGCATTGCGGGATGAGATATCCGGAAGGTAGCGTCTGCGTCCGAACAGGGTTTCCACATGTCCGGTTTCTCTGGCAGATGACAGGGTGTCCTGGATGTATGATTCAATCGCGGGGAAGTTCGCGAAGTACTCTTCTATTATCTTCTTTGATTCAGCCCGGGATATTCCAAGCCTCTGTGAGAGTCCGAACGAGGAGATTCCGTACATTATGCCGAAGTTGGCGGTCTTGGCGATGCGCCTCTGCTCCGGTGTCACTTCTTCCGGTGTTATTCCGAATATCTTGGCAGCGGTAATGGCGTGCACGTCCTTGCCTTGTCTGAATGCCTCGATCAGGTGGGTGTCACAGCTCAGATGAGCCATTATGCGCAGCTCGATCTGGGAGTAGTCGGCCGAAATGATGACCCCGTCAGGCCTGCTTGAGACGAAGGCCTTGCGGATCTCCTTACCGCGTTCGGTGCGGATCGGGATATTCTGCAGGTTGGGTTTTGACGAACTCAAGCGCCCTGTGGCTGTAAGCGCCTGATTGAAAGTGGTATGTATCTTTCCCGTTACAGGTGATACATATCCTGGAAGCGGTTCTATGTATGTGGACAGGAGTTTTCTGATGCCCCTGTATTCCAGAATGAGGTTGATGATCGGATGTTTGTCTGCAAGTCCGCTCAGGGTCTCCTCATCGGTGGGGTAACTGTATCTTACGCCCTTCTTCGGCTTGACCTTCGGGTCGAGGTTGAGTTTTTCGAAAATCAGCGATCCTATCTGGATAGGGGAGAGTATGTTGAGATTAGGGTCACCCGCCATTTCGCGGATCCTGTTCTGTACATCGGTCATCTCGACAGCCAGTCCCGAAGCATATCGTCGCAACTGCGCCTGGTCTATCTTGACTCCTTCAAGTTCCATCTTTGAAAGAACTTTCAGGAGCGGTTCCTCCATAGTGTCATATAGACTTGTCAGATCCATTTCCATCATCTGCTCCCATATCTTCTGGCCCAGCATCAGTGTTGCCGCAACTTCGGCGTCATGGCTTTGAGACTCTTCGTCCGGAATGTCGTCAAATAGTGACAGGCTTTCCTGCTTCTCTTTCTCCGGCATCAACTCTTCAAGGTCTATCTCCAGATATGTCTTGGAAAGGATTTCTATCTTATGACTCTTTTCCGGATTGACGAGGTAATGCATCAGTTCTATATCCATCATCTTTCCGGTGAGCTGTATACCGTTATATGCCAATATGTTCATCTGCCTCTTCAGGTCGTATCCGTATTTCAGGACGGATGACTCGGTCAGAATCTCCTGGAAATCTTCATGGCTTCCCACGGCCACAATGCATTCATCTTCTGCGGCTCCCGGGACAGCCACGGTCATCTGCCTTATCCCGCAGAAGAATCCTTCGTGTTCTGCATCTGTAAATATCGCACATCGGCCGGTTTCCTTGGCTCTGCTGACTACAGATGCCGGGGTGGACGTATTTATGTGCAGGGTCTTCTTTTCCTTCGGTGCCGTCGGCTGGACATTGCCGATGAACTTGCGGAGGGATCCGAATTCATATTTCTCGAAAAGGTCCGCAACCTCGGGCGAGTATGAACCGGTGAGTTCCATTTCTGACGTGTCGGCATCGAGTTGGATGTCAGTCCTGATGGTTACAAGGTCGTGGCTCATGGCGATATGACCTTTGGATACCTCAAAAGCCTCTTTCTGTTTTGGTGTCAGTTCATCTATATGGGCGTAGATGTTTTCCACGCTGCCGTATTTGGCAATCAGTTTGCCAGCCCCGACCTCTCCGACTCCCTTTACACCCGGAACGTTGTCTGATGTGTCCCCGCAGATGGTGAGAATCTCTATTACCTGCTCTGGGGTCTGTATTCCATATTTCTCACATACCTTCTGCCTGTCGATGAGTTCGCTCTCCGTGCCGGACTTACCTGGCTTGAACTGGATTATATGGTCGGATATGAGCTGTCCGTAATCCTTGTCAGGAGTCACCATATATACATCGAATCCTTCCTTCTCCGCCCTTTTGGCCATTGAACCTATCACATCGTCAGCCTCGAACCCCTTCACCATGAGGACTGGAAATCCCATTGCATTGCAGAGTTCGCAAAGCGGTTCCAGTGCGTCGATGACCAGTTGCGGCGTTTCTGAGCGTGTACCCTTGTATTCCGGAAACATCTCATGTCTGAAAGTGCCTCCCGGAGGGTCGAATGCCACTGCCAGATGGGTGGGCTTTTCTCTTTCAATCAGTTCCAGAAGGTATTTGGTGAAACCGAACAGTATGGACATGTCAGCCCCTTTGGAATTTATCATGGGGTGTCTCAGGAATGCATAGTACATCTTGAAGACAAGGGCGTGTCCGTCGATCAGGAATAGTTTTTTCATTGTACAATAACCGAAAAATGAACCCCAAAGGTATAGAAAGTTTCACTTAAAATCAAATACTTTTTCATATCGGGATTTGGATGTTTGGAAAATTTGTTGTAATTTTGAAAAGTTCAAAACAAGAACTGTATCCGTTCGGTATTGAACTTGCTATAACTTATTAAAAACGAATGAATTATGAAAACTGACAGATTTATGATGATTTTAACGCTTGCGGCGACAATGGTTGTGATGGCTTGTGATATGTACGACGACGGTATCCCGTCAAAGGCAGTAAGGCAGGAGTTCAAGGAGCGCTGCCCTGATGCAAAGGATGTGGAGTGGGACAGGGAAGGTGCTTACTGGTCTGTATCCTATGAGACCGGACCATACCAGAACAGGGTAGACCATGAGGCGCTCTTCGATACTTCGGGAAAATGGATATATACTGAAACTGAAGTCTATCTTTCATCAGTTCCTCAGTCGGTAAAGGATGCCCTGGCTGCAAGTAAAGAATTCGGTTCCCTGCAGCTGGATGACCGCGAAGTCGATTATTATCAGACTCCTGCTGGCAATTTCTACAGGTTTGACCTCAGGAAGGATGGAAGAGACATTGATGTGGATGTTACTGAAGACGGAAAAGTCTCCCTTGCCAAGAGGCTGTTTTAGAATCATCACCATAGATTTCACGACCCTGACAGAGTGTCAGGGTTTTTTATGCAATAATTACTATATTTGCACGCTTAAATATTAAAGACTATGGCACAGAAACCATCGATACCAAAGGGAACAAGGGATTTCGGACCGGCAGAAATGGCGGGTCGCAACTATATTTTCGATACTATCCGTTCGGTGTTCAAGACTTATGGCTATTCACCTATCGAGACACCTTCAATGGAGAATCTTAGCACTCTTCTCGGCAAGTACGGAGAGGAAGGTGACAAACTGCTTTTCAGGATTCTCAATTCAGGAGATGCGTTTTCCGGCATCGACTATGATTCTTTCAAAGTGGAAGGTACCGAGAATGGTTACAGCAGCAAGGCTCTCTCCCTGAAAGTGTGCGAGAAGGGTCTGCGTTATGACCTGACCGTTCCTTTTGCACGTTTTGTGGTCCAGCATCAGAATGAGATCTCATTTCCGTTCAAGAGGTTCCAGATCCAGCCTGTGTGGCGTGCGGACCGTCCGCAGAAGGGACGTTACAGAGAGTTCTATCAGTGTGATGTGGATGTGATTGGTTCGACATCTCAACTTAACGAACTTGAACTTGTGCAGATCGTTGACCGCGTGTTCACCCTCTTCGATGTCAACGTATGTGTAAAGATAAACAACCGCAAGGTTCTGACCGGAATGGCTGAGATATGCGGTTTCCCTGATAAGGTTGTGGATATTACTGTCGCCATCGACAAGATAGATAAGATAGGTATAGAGGCTGTTGAGGCAGAAATGCTTGACAAGGGACTAACATCCGAGGCGGTTGAGGTCATCCGTCCTGTGCTTCAGCTCTCGGGAAGTACAGCGGAGAAGATTGCAGTGATGCGCGGTCTGATGAGCGGAAAGTCGGCGTCGGGCATCGTTTCTGAAACCGGTCTCAAGGGTCTTGATGAACTGGAAGAGCTGTTCGGCTATATTGATGCTGCGGGCGTGAAATGTGATGTGGAGATTGATCTTTCACTCGCCCGTGGACTTAATTATTATACGGGTGCCATATTTGAGGTCAAGGCTAAAGACTACGCGATAGGAAGTATCTGCGGAGGTGGTCGCTACGATAACCTTACAGGCATTTTCGGTCTTCCGAATATGTCAGGAGTCGGCATATCTTTCGGTGCAGACCGTATCTACGATGTGCTTAAAGGTCTTGACAAGTTCCCGTCTGAGGTTACTTCTACGACAAGACTCCTTTTTGCCAACATGGGTGCTGAGGAACTCAAGTATCTGATTCCTGTGGTGAAGTCCCTTCGTGAGGCTGGGGTGGCATGCGAGATCTATCCTGAGCAGACGAAACTCAAGAAGCAGTTCGACTATGCGGACAAGAAGGCTATTCCATTCCTTTCGATTGTCGGAGGTAATGAGGTGGCTGAAGGCGTGATCAATGTAAAGAACCTTTCAAGCGGCGAACAGAAGTCATTCGCAAAGGATAATGTTTCTGAGATACTGGCATTCCTGAGCTAGTCAGGATATAAATAAAAAAACTCGCGGACTTTTTTTCATTAAAGTCCGCGAGTTTTTTTATTTGTGTCTAAATGATTATTTTGTAGCAGCCTCAAGCTTCTTCATCATGACAAACATGAAGAGAGCAGAGAGGAGACACAGACCAGAGAATACTCCCCATACCACTGTCAATGGAATGTTTCCCCAGAGGAAACCTCCGACTGATACGAGCATGTTTCCAAGTGCGGTAGCAACGAACCAGCATCCCATCATCATACCTTTGTACTTAGGAGGAGCTACCTTAGATACGAATGAGATACCCATAGGAGAAAGGAGCAACTCGGCGAATGTGAGTACGAGGTATGTTGAAATAAGCCAGTTTGCTGAGCAGAATGTACCTGCGTCACCGGCTGCTTTCTGTGCGTCCGGAGTAAGCAGACCGAGTGATGCGATGATCATCACTACGAAGCCGGCAGCAGCTACAAGCATACCGTAAGCGATCTTACGTGGTGCTGAAGGCTCTTTCTTCTTTGCAGCAAGTGCGCTGAAGATCGCCATCGATACAGGAGTAAGAGCCACTACATAGAATGGGTTGAACTGCTGGAAGATAGGAGCGCTTACTGCAATCGAACCTGATACCTGGGTGTATTTGTATACAAGGATTGCGATCACGGCTGCAACAACACCGGCAGAAATGAATTTGCCGCGTGCTTTCTCGCTTTGGAAGATAGAGAATGTTCCATATACTCCGATGATGATGAGCACGAGGTTCCATACATTGAATGCCATGCTCTGCAGGCCGCTTGATGTCTTTTCGGTAAATTCGTCAGCGAAGTAGGTGAGAGTAAGGCCGTTCTGATGGAATGCCATCCAGAAGAAAATCACAACCGCAAATACGAGGAAGAGAGCTGTCATACGCGACTTTGTCTCTGCAGGTGTAAGAGTGTCTTCAACTGCAACTTCGCCCTTCTTGCGTGCTCCTCCTTCAACGTGACGGAATGTAGGACGGAAGATGTAATAGATCGACATTGAAAGGATAAGCGCCGCGCATGCTACTGCAAAAGAAAAGTGATATGCGTCATTGCCTGAGAATCCGAGTGAATGTTCAGCCCAGTCCTTGATCTTTACGGCAGCAGTC
This sequence comes from Candidatus Cryptobacteroides sp., assembly GCA_045127685.1. Classification (GTDB taxonomy): domain Bacteria; phylum Bacteroidota; class Bacteroidia; order Bacteroidales; family UBA932; genus Cryptobacteroides. The sequence goes on along the minus strand of JBGVQP010000007.1, from coordinate 14,144 downwards.
GGTGCGAAAAGTGCTCCGATGTTGATTGCCATGTAGAAGAGTGAGAAACCGGCATCTCTTTTATCAGAGAACTGTGGGTCGTCATAGAGGTTTCCTACCATTACCTGAAGGTTACCCTTGAACAGTCCTGTTCCGAGGCTGATGAGCAGAAGTGCTGCGAGCATCGCTACCATGGCGATGGTGTCACCTCCGAGAGGAACAGAAAGGAGAAGGTATCCCAGGAACATGATGGAGATACCGATTGTAACCATTTTTCCGAATCCGAACTTGTCTGCGAAGATACCACCTACCAGAGGCATGAAGTAGACAAGACCGAGGAATGTAGAATAAATAGCACCTGCTGTGCCGGCTTCCAGACCGAAATTGGCACGAAGAAAGAGGGCGAACACTGCCAGCATGGTGTAATAACCGAAGCGCTCTCCCGTATTTGCAAGAGCGAGGGCAAAGAGTCCTTTTGGTTGTCCTTTAAACATAATTTTAATGATTTATTTTATAGTAAGTAATTTCACAGTCGGCAAAGATAAGAAAAATTCTTATATTTGCTTGTTTGAAAGATATACAGGCGTATGAAGAAGGCATTGGCAAAAGTCATAAGAGGGTTGATGTTTGTTCTGGCTCAGCTCCCGTTGAAGGTGCATTATTTCTTTGGAGATATAATGTCCTGGTTCCTCAGATGCGTTGTTCATTACAGGACGAATGTTGTCTGGATGAATATTGCACGTGCGTTCCCTCACTGCAAATATAATGATCTGAAACCTGTCTATCGTGATTTTTACAGGCATCTTGGTGAAATTATGGCTGAGGCTATATGGTTCGGCGGCAGCGGTTATAAGAGGTTGGCCAAGGCACGGATTGTGACGGTCAGGAATCCTGAACTGCTGGCACAGATGTACGAATCAAGTCCGAGTGTCACCATAATGTGCAGTCATTGCGGTAACTGGGAAATTCTCGGAGGAATTCATGGATATCTGACACAGGATGGATTCGTCCCTCCTTTCGATGACCAGGTGTATTCATTTGTTTATAAACGTCTGAGCAGTGAAGTCTCAGACAAGATTTTTGCTGCAAACAGAGTATATCCTCTTGAATGTGATACGAAGGACAGTGCAGTTGAGTCAAAGAATATTCTCCGTTATGCTATAAAGAACCGTCATCAGAAGAAGATTTATGGCTATCCGGCAGACCAGACCCCATACAAGGGGATGGGCCGGCACGATATGGGACTCTTCCTTAATCAGCAGACATTTGCCATGACCGGCAGTCTCGGAGTCGCGTGCAAACTCTCTCATTCGGTTGTGTATCTGAAGATGAAGCACCTGGAGCGGGGAAAGTATGAATGGGAATTCATCCCGATCTGCGAAGATGCTTCCAAGCATGATCCGGATGTGCTGATGAGGAAGTATTACGACCTTCTTGAGCAGGAAATCAAAGAGACTCCACACAACTGGCTTTGGAGTCATAATCGTTGGAAAATATACTCTAAATGATATAATTATGAATGTATTCGTCAAATCGTTTCTTACTCTAATAGCTGTGTCTGTGCCGGCAATCCTTTCAGCACAGAAGAATTCGGATCCGCAGGGTGCGCTGGTGTACAGCCTCCCGTCTACGACTGTCTCCTTGCAAGTGACAGCAGTCCAGGAGAACTTCTATGCAGGCCCTTATGCCAAGTATGCTGAAAAGTATCTAGGAATAAAGGCCCGCACGGCAGACAATTCAACTTTCAGGATTACTGAAATCAAGATGACTCCATATGTTGAGGCGGATCAGAATGCACGTTATACGCTTATGACCCTCAATGGTAAGGTTGACGCTTCTTTCTTGAAACTGTCATCGGCAGGTCTGGTATCTATGAGTGATGCTGTAACCGGAAAGGAGACTTCGTGGCGTTTCCCAGTTGATACGGAGGGCGATTTCTCTGACATGGGCGTGACCTCGAATCTGACTTCTGAGGCTGTCGTGCTCTACAAGAATGATAAGAAGGAAGCATCATTCAACAGGGTTTCTGTGCAGCAGAGCGTAATCGTGGCAAAGACAGCAGAAAAGAAGGCGGCTGAGACGGCGGAAATGATCGTGAATCTCCGCAAGCAGCGTCTTCAGATAGTTACCGGTGATACGGATGCTACATATAGCGGGGAAGCCATGGGGGCTGCGATTGATGAACTCACCCGTCTGGAGAACGAGTATATGACTCTTTTCCTCGGTTATACAGACATTCAGTCCCAGAAGATGAACTTTGATGTCATACCTCAGGCCGGTCGTGAAAATCAGAAATATATTGCTTTCAGACTATCAGACTCTGCAGGTCTTCTTCCGGCAGATAATCTTTCAGGCAAGCCTGTCCTGATAGAGTTCATTCCTCAGGAAGTCGCTGCTGTCCAGGTGCAGGTGCCGGAAAAGGATGCAAAGAAGATTCCGGCAGTCGTGGCCTATTATCGTATCCCGGCGGTATGTACGGTGAAGATTACCGAAGGGACGACCCAACTCCTGCAGACACGTATGCCTGTGTATCAGTTAGGCGTTGTTTCTACTGTTCCAGTGAATGTAACACTTAAATAATATATCATGATAAAGAATCTCGATCCACAGATAGTGTGGAAAAACTTTTATGAACTGACCCGCATCCCCCGTCCGTCAAAGCACGAGGAACTTGCGGTAGAGTATATGTATAACTGGGGAATTTCCCATGGTCTTGAAACCATCAAGGATGAAGTTGGAAACATCATTATCCGCAAGCCTGCGACTGCTGGTTGCGAGAATATGAAGGGTGTCATTCTTCAGGGACACATCGATATGGTTCCACAGAAGAATGCGGACACTGTGCATGACTTCGAAAAGGATCCTATCCAGACTTATATAGATGGGGATTGGGTGAAGGCAAAGGGTACGACTCTCGGTGCTGACAACGGTCTCGGCCTTGCAATGGCAATGGCAGTCCTGGAGTCTACAGATATCAAGCATGGTCCGATAGAACTGCTATGTACCATAGATGAAGAGACCGGTATGACAGGTGCTATGGCGCTTAAGCCTGGTATCCTTCAGGGTGATATACTCATTAACCTTGACTCAGAGACAGAGGGCGAACTTTATGTCGGCTGTGCCGGAGGTCTGGATGCGTCAGCGCATGATACATATGTTCCTGCTGAATATGACAAGTCGTGGGAGTGCTGGTCTCTGGCAGTAAAGGGATTCAAGGGCGGTCATTCCGGAATGGACATTATATTATATAGAGGTAATGCCAACAAACTTGCAGCGCGCATCCTTCTGGCTCTGATGACAGAAGCTGATGTAAAGCTTCTGGATTTTGAAGGTGGTACACTCAGAAATGCTATTCCGAGAGAGGCTTTTGCGACAGTCTATGTTCCTGCTGGCAAGGTTGAGGCTGCACAGGCTGTCTTTGCACGCGTTTCCGCAGAGATAAAGGCAGAATATGCCGGTACAGATCCTGATTCGGAGTTTATCTTCAAGCCGTATGAATGTGCAGAAGGCGAGTGCTGCGGAGGAGATGAGTGCAAATATGTTCCAGAGGCAGACGCGTTCCGTTTTATCCGCACTGTTATCGCATGTCCTGACGGAGTGGAGCGCATGAGCAGCGAGATGCCTGGTCTGGTGGAAACTTCAAACAACCTTGCAATGGTCAAGATTGAAGGAGGCGAGTTTTCTGTCAAGACCCTCATGAGAAGTTCAGTAGATACGGCGAAAGATGCACTTGCTTCAAAATTTGAGGCTGTTTTTGCTCTTGCAGGTATCGATACTTCATTCGCTGGCGGATATTCCGGTTGGGCACCAAATCCTGATTCAGCCATCCTCGCAACCATGAAGAAGGTTTATAAGGATATGTACGGTGTTGAGCCTGCAGTTATGGCTATCCATGCCGGCCTCGAGTGCGGAATCCTCAGCGGTGCTTACCCTCATTGGGATATGGTTTCATGTGGACCGACACTTATGAGTCCTCACTCACCTGACGAGCGTGCCAACATTCCTTCAGTGGCAAAATGCTGGGAGTTCCTCAAGGCAGTCCTTGAGAATATTCCGGTGAGATAGATGCCTCGACTTCGCTCGGCATGACAATATTATACGTCATTGCGAGGAACGTAAGCGACGTGGCAATCTCTAAAACATTTTGATAATTAAATTATAATCACTATATTTGCAGCCCATTTGTGGAGTTTTGTGCTCCCAGGTGGGCGCAAATTATTATAAAACAATTAATTACAAACAAAATGATCAAACAGTACGAAACCGTTTTCATTGCAACTCCCGTTTTGTCTGAGGCTCAGATGAAGGAAGCGGTAAAGAAGTACACTGACTACATCGTTTCAAAGGGCGGTGAGATCGTGTACGAGGAGGACTGGGGTCTCAAGCAGCTTGCTTACCCAATCCAGAAGAAGACTACAGGATTCTATTATCTTATCGAGTTCAAGGCTGACACTCAGGTGGTAGCTAAGCTTGAGACTCAGTATCGTCGCGACGAGAGAATCATGCGATTCCTCACTTTCGCAATGGACAAGCATGCAGTAGCATATGCTGAGAAGAGAAGAGCTAACAAACAGGCTAAATAATCAGGAGGACAGAATTATGGCACAGAACAATGAAATCCGTTATCTCAACCCTCCTGCAGTAGAGGTTAGAAAGAAGAAATACTGCCGTTTCAAGAAGGCTGGTATCAAGTATGTAGATTACAAGGACGCTGAGTTCCTCAAGAGATTCCTTAACGAGCAGGGTAAGATCCTTCCTCGTCGTCTCACAGGTACTTCACTCAAGTTCCAGAGAAAGGTGGCTCAGGCAGTGAAGAGAGCAAGACATCTTGCACTTCTTCCATACGTAACAGACCTTTTGAAATAATAGGAGGACAGCAATATGGAGATTATTCTTAAGAAGGATGTGGCAAATCTTGGCCACGCAGACGATATCGTCAATGTAAAGACAGGATACGCTGTCAACTATCTTATCCCACAGGGCTACGCTATCATGGCGACTGCATCTGCAAAGAAGGTACTCGCTGAGAACCTTCGTCAGAGAGCACACAAGATCGCTAAGTTCGTTGCTGACGCAGAGGCTCTTGCAGCTAAGCTTGCTGAGACAACAGTACAGGTAGCAGTCAAGGTCAGCGAGTCAGGCAAGATCTATGGTTCAGTTACAACAGCTCAGCTTGCTGAGGCTCTCGTAGCTGCCGGTCTTGAGGTTGACAAGAAGGATATCACTGTTGAGGCTGCTAAGGAACTCGGTACTTACGAGGCAACTGTAAGCCTTTACAAGGGTATCAAGGGTACATTCAAGTATGAGATCGTAGCTGAGTAATTCAGTTTGCACGATAAATGACTGATAGACCGATGGAAATTATTCCATCGGTCTATTTTATTTGATGAAATATACTATTTTTGTCCCCGCAATGAGTGAGAACAATACATACATGATTCCTACGACGGCCAAGGAGGTCAAGGCTCTTGGCTGGGACTATATAGATATCATTATCTTCACAGGAGATGCCTTTGTTGACCATCCGTCTTTTGGAACTGCTGTAATAGCGCGCTGGCTGCAGAAGCATGGATACAGGGTAGCTGTCGTTCCGCAGCCCAACTGGAGAGATGACCTGAGGGATTTCCGTAAGCTGGGTGCGCCGAGGCTTTATTTCGGCGTGAACTCCGGCGCGATGGACTCGATGGTCAATCATTATACTGCGGCTAAGCGTCTTCGCAGTGACGATGCATATACTCCGGAAGGACGTGCCGGACAAAGGCCGGATTATGCAGTGACGGTCTATACGAAAATTCTCAAGGAAATCTATCCGGATATACCGGTCGTAATAGGTGGAATAGAAGCATCACTGAGGCGTGTTACTCATTACGACTATTGGCAGGATGCTCTCAAACCTTCGATTCTTGTTGAATCGGGAGCCGATTGGCTTTGCTATGGAATGGGCGAGAGGCCGATGCTTGAACTCACAAAGGCGATAGAGTCGGGAAGAAATATACATGACATCCGAAAAATCCCGCAGTTGGGCTTTTATATGGACGGACGTTGTCGTCAGAAAGATGCTGTCATTCTCCATTCATATGAGCGTTGCTGTGTGGATAAGAAAGCATTCGCGGAGAATTTTCATATAATAGAGACTTCCGCGAACATGCAGACTCAGCCAGTGCTGGTAGAACCGGTAGGATCGGGATTTGTCCAGATCAATCCGTCATATCCGCCTGCAACTGAACAGGAAATGGACTCGTTCTGGGATCTTCCGTTTACGAAACAGCCCCATCCTCGATACAAGGGTAAGCATATCCCGGCATTCGAGATGATAAAGTTCTCGATAAATACCCATAGAGGCTGTTTTGGTGGCTGTAATTTCTGTACTATCGCAGCGCATCAGGGCAAGTTCATACAGTCCAGAAGTGAGGATTCCATCATCAAGGAAATCGCCGCCTTGCCGCAGTTACCGGGGTTTGCCGGCAATATATCAGATGTAGGAGCGCCTACTGCGAATATGTACGGCATGAAAGGCAGGAATCAGGAACTGTGTGCCAAGTGTCGTAGGAAATCCTGTCTCTTCCCCTCTCCGTGCAAGAATATGGACCGCTCACATGAACGTCTGCTCAAGCTCTATGACCGCATAGCGAAGACAAAAGGAATAAGGCACTCCTATATCGGCAGCGGTATCCGCTATGACCTGTTCCTGGATGAAAGGGGATTCGTGGATGAGACATCTTATCCGTATCTTCGCGAACTGATACTTGAACACACTTCCGGACGTTTGAAAGTTGCTCCGGAGCATACGGAGGATAGCGTGCTGAAGCTTATGGCAAAACCCTCGTTCAGACTTTTCGAGCGTCTGCGCCTGGAGTTTGACAATATTGTCAGGGGAAGCGGCCGTAAATGTGAACTTGTTCCGTATTTTATTTCTTCGCACCCCGGATGTGGAATGCGCGAAATGCGCCGTCTGGCATCAAATCCGGCATTGAAGGGGATTTTCATGGATCAGGTACAGGATTTTACTCCAACTCCGATGACGACTTCGTCAGTGATGTTCTATACTGGTCTGGATCCGAAAAATCTTGATACTGTGTATGTTGAGCGGGATATGGAAAAAAAGAAGGAGCAGAAGTCCTTTTTCTTCAATAAGGGAAGAAGATAAAATTTGTTAAAAAATCTGCCTTCAGTATTGCTCAATTGAAAAAAATGTCCTAATCTTGCACCCCGTTAAGCGCATATGTCGCATACCAGGAAAGCAAGTAAACGAATAAAAACATATAGATATGTCAACAACAGTTAAGAGGAGAGCAGTGGTCAGCTATGAAAACATGAATGATGAGGTGGCTGCTGCGTTTGCAGAGAAATATCCGAGAGGATACTCTCAGTGCTTTGAAGATCTCGTGAAGTATCCGAAGCCGGACGGAACCAGCTTTTATGCTGTTACAATTGAGATTCCAGACGCTATATATCTGGTAAAGGTTCAGGTCAAGGTTGACGATGTGGAAGATCTTGAGCGTTGGTTGGACAGCGACTCCAACGATGACGATGATGCAAGCGATGGTGATAGCCTTCCTGATGAGAATATCTCGCAATACTCTAACGGAGACGACGATTCGGCAGACGCATAATCATAAGCGATTCAGGTATATATACCGGCAGGGAAACCTGTCGGTTATTTTTTGCTATACATACGCAAATTAGTTATATTTGCATGTTTTGACTCATGCACTGGAGAATGAAGGCTAAAGAAATATTCATCAGGGGCTTTGTCCAGCCTCTCAGACGTTTTCTCGGGAGACTTCCGGAGAAGAACGTCATGATGATTCTTTCTCTTGTGGTCGGCATCTTCTGTGGTCTTGCAGCAGTCCTGCTGAAACTGTCCATCGAATTCATACATCATAACCTTATCGCTCTTTCCGATAAGGGTGCTTACAATCTTTTGAACCTGATATATCCCGGAGTCGGCATGCTGTTGGCAATGCTTTTCGTGAGGTATGTGGTAAAGGATAACATCGGTCATGGTGTCACCAAGGTTCTGCAGGCAGTATCCAAGAACGAATCAAAGATCAAGTCACATAATATGTGGACGTCAATGGTTGCATCTTCTGTGACAATCGGTTTCGGAGGTTCGGTGGGAGCCGAGGCTCCGATTGTCTATACAGGTGCAGCGATAGGTTCAAATGTGGCTCGCTACATGGGACTGTCATATAAGAATATGACTATTCTTCTGGGATGCGGAGCCGCAGGTGCTGTTGCAGGTATATTCAATGCTCCGCTTGCAGGAGTCCTTTTCACTCTGGAGATACTCCTCTTCAACATTTCCATGACATCCATACTTCCGTTGCTGCTTTCTACTATTTCAGCAACGGTAGTGTCATACATATTCCTTGGCATGAAGCCCCCGTTCGAGTGTACGCTTTCCCCGTTCTCGATGGGCAATATCCCGTTCTATATTCTTCTGGGACTTTTCTGTGCTGCCTTTTCAGTATATTTTACAAGGATGACCTTATGGCTCGAAGACAAGATACGCAGCATAAGGAAACCTTTTGTCAGATGGGCGATTTCCGCCTTCTGCCTCGGCCTTCTCATCTTTCTGTTCCCTCCATTGTTCGGTGAAGGATACGGTCACCTGCGTGAACTTCTGAATGGGGGAATGATCAATCTTGAAGGTCAGACGGTATTGGCCTTCTTCATGCGTAGTTCATGGACGGTGCCGGTCTTCTTCCTTATGGTGCTGCTCCTGAAGGTTTTCTCTATGTCCTTTACTAATGCAGGCGGCGGAGTAGGAGGTACCTTCGGACCTACGCTTTTCATCGGTGCGATCGCCGGATTTGTCGTTTCAAGGACCATCAACCTTATAGGAGGAATGGCTGTTGTGCCGGAGCAGAACTTCGTGCTTGTGGGTATGGCCGGACTTATGGCAGGAGTTATGCAGGCTCCGATGACCGCAATCTTCCTTATCGCAGATATGACTGGAGGCTATGAACTCCTGATCCCGCTTATCATAACTGCCACCATATCCTATGCTGCTACAAGGGCGATAGAGCCGTATTCCATCTATACCAAACGAATAGCCAAGGCAGGAGAACTCCTGACCCATGACAGCGACCAGGCTGTGCTTACTCTGCTGAAGACTAATGAACTGATAGAGACGGACTTCATCCCTGTAAGGATAGATTCGACTATGCGCGAACTTGTGGATGTGGTGTCCCAGTCGAAGAGAAATATATTTCCGGTAGTTGATTCCAAGAATCATTTTCAGGGCTATGTGTCTCTGGAGGACATCAGGAGCGTGATGTTTGATTATGAGAGTTATGATTCCCTTCATGTGTACAACTTCATGAAGTCTGCTCCTGCCTATGTGTATGTCAATGAAAAAATGGACAGGGTCATGGCAAAGTTCGAGCAGACGGAAGCATGGAATCTGCCGGTTGTCACTGAAGACAGGACATATGTCGGATTTGTTTCCAAGTCCAAGATATTCTCGTCATATCGCGAGCAGCTCAAACAGGTTTCACACGATTGATGCTCGCTATACGTCATTGCGAGCGAATCGCGACACGTCATTGCGAACGAATCGCCACACGTCATTGCGAGCGAATCGCGACACGTCATTGCGAACGAATAGCTACACGTCATTGCGAGCGCAGCGTGGCAATCTAAATAATATTATTATGAAAGAAGTCTACATAAAATCAATCGCTACCCGCCTTCAGATAAAGAACTGGCAGGTCGAGAACTGTATAACTCTCTTTGAGGATGGTGCAACTATTCCCTTCATCAGCAGGTACAGGAAGGAACGTACAGGCGGGCTTGACGAGGTCGCTATTGCAGAGGTGAAGCATTGGTCGGATGTGTTTTGCGAAATGGAAAAGCGCAAGGAGACCGTTCTGGAGAATATTCAACACGCCGGAGATTTGACCGATGAAATGCGAAGCAGGATAGAGAACTGTGTCGAGAGCAGGGAACTGGAAGATATCTATCTTCCATATAAGCCGAAAAGGCGCACTCGTGCAACTATAGCCAGGGAAGCCGGACTGGAACCTCTTGCAGAAATGATGTACAATGTTTCTCTGAACAATCCGCAAGCAGAGGCTGCCAAGTATGTAGGTGAGAAGGTCGCTTCCGTTGACGACGCTCTTGCCGGAGCCCGTGATATCATTGCAGAGAAATTGAGCGAGACGGCTTCGGTGAGAGAGACTGTAAGGCAGATCTTCAAGACCCGACGCATTGTTGCAAAGGCGACAAAGAAGGCTTCCGCACCGGAAGCGATGAAATATCGCAGTTATTTTGATTACTCGGAGTCAGTTGAACGTATTGCACCTCACAGACTTCTGGCTGTTCTTCGTGCGGAGGAGGAAGGCTTTCTGACCATAAGGATTGATGCGGATGCAGAAAAGTGCGGAAAGAAGATCTACTATGATTTCTGCCAGGAAAGAAAATATCCGTCAGGGGCGCTTGCTGAACAGCTTCATATGGCATTTGATGATTCATTCAAACGTCTGATTGAGCCGTCAATTTCAAATGAAGTCTTGAAGGAGGCGAAGGAGAAGGCTGATATGGAATCGATCAGAATATTCGGTGATAATCTTCGTCAGCTTCTTCTCGCACCGCCGGTAGGGCAGAAGAGGGTGCTTGCCATTGATCCCGGTTTCAGAACCGGATGCAAGATCGTGTGTCTGGACGAGCAGGGAAATCTCCTGCATAATGAAGCTATTTTTCCACATCCTCCTGTAAGTGAAAAGGTGAAGTCAATCCAGACAATATCTTCTCTTGTACAGAAGTATGGTGTCGAGGTAGTAGCAATCGGAAACGGTACGGCAAGCCGTGAAACGGAAGATTTCATAAAGAGGGTTCCTCTTCCGGATGGAGTCAGAGTGTTCACGGTAAGCGAAGACGGAGCGTCTATCTATTCTGCTTCGGAAGTGGCTCGTGAGGAGTTTCCGGATTATGACGTAACTGTCAGAGGAGCGGTTTCCATCGGCAGACGCCTGATGGATCCGCTTGCGGAACTTGTAAAGATTGATCCTAAATCTTTGGGTGTGGGACAGTATCAGCACGACGTCGACCAGGCTCTTCTCAAGAAGAAGCTTGATACAACGGTAGAAAGTTGTGTCAATACTGTCGGAGTCAATCTCAATACAGCGAGCAGTTATCTCTTGAGTTATGTTTCGGGTATCGGACCTGCTCTTGCGGATAATATTGTCGAGTATCGCGCTGCGAATGGCGCTTATCAGTCCCGCAAGGAGCTTTTGAAGGTAAAAAGGCTTGGGGAGAAGGTGTTCGAGCAATGTGCAGGATTTCTCCGTATTTCGGATGCAAAAAATCCTCTGGACAACTCTGCAGTTCATCCTGAAGCTTATCATATTGTTGCCCGTATGGCTGCAGATCTGGGAGTGTCCCAGAAGGAGCTTGTCGGAAACGCAGAACTCTGTTCTAAGATAGATGCGTCCCGATATGTCGGTGGCGATTTTGGTCTTCCGACCATCAACGATATCATAGGTGAATTGAAGAAGCCTGGACGTGACCCACGTCAGGAAGCCGAGGTCTTTGAGTTTGCGTGTGATATAAAATCGATTGACGACCTTGTTACAGGTATGGAACTTCCGGGCATAGTTACCAATATTACTGCCTTCGGTGCTTTCGTAGATATAGGTATCAAGCAGAACGGGCTTATACATGCTTCTCAGATGGGTGTGAAAGGCATGGCAGACCCGTCAAAGGTCTTGAAACTTCATCAGAAGATCAAGGTGGCCATCATATCCGTCGATCTTGACCGTGGCCGTATAGGACTCAGATTGATTAAATAATACTCATGATTATGGACCTGTATCGTATGGTGCAGGTCTATATTTTTTGTATCCCATCTACAAGCACTGCCTCGATGACTCCCTTGAGGGTTTCACCCTCGTAAGGCGACCATCCGCATTTGCTCTTGATGTCCTCGGCCTTTACTGTAAATTCCTTATCCTTGTCAAAAATCACAAGATCAGCAGCGTACCCCACTGCAATCTTACCGGTATTCAGACCATATATTTCTGAAGCCTTTTCAGAGAATACGCTTGCTATGCGGGTAAGTGGAATATTTTCCTGCTCTGCGATGGTCAGCAGTACAGGCAGGCTCTGCTGTATGGTCGGTAGACCTGACGGGGCCTTGCAATATTTGTTGTCCTTTTCTGTCAACAGGTGAGGTGCGTGGTCGGAGCCGATTGTATCGATGAGCCCGTCTGCCAAACCTCGTCTTAATGCTTCTCTGTCCGATGCTGTCTTTACGGATGGGTTGCATTTGACTCTGCTGCCAAGTCTGTTATAGTCTTCGTTGCTGAACCACAGATAATTGCAGGAAGTTTCCGCTATGATTTCAGGGTTGTTGAGTTTTGCTGCGCGCACCATTTCCAATTCCTCTTTTGTGGAAATGTGGCAGAGGACAAGGCGTGTTCCATATTTGATCGCCATCTCAAGCGCCACTATGCTTGATTTTATGCATGCGCTTCGGCTTCTGATATTCTTATGTTCCGCAAAAGGAATGTCCTCACCATAGATTTCTGTTGCCTTTGCGAGGTTTGCCCTGATGATTGCCTCATCTTCACAGTGCACAAGAACCGGCTTGCTGCTGATTGCAAAAAGTTTAGACAGGGTGTTGTTGTCGTCAACCAGCATATTTCCTGTAGATGAACCCATGAAAACCTTTACGCCGGCAATGTCATCCGGAGTTATGCCGGTTTCAGCGTCACCTTCAGTTATGAGCCTGCAGATTTCTTCGGCATTGTCATTTGTCGCACCGATGTGGAAGGCAATCTTTCCGCTCGTGCGTCCTTTTGCCAGTTCCAGCTTGCCTTTCAGTGCTTGGGCAGAGATAGTAGCGGGGCTTGTATTGGGCATATCCATCACATAGGTCACTCCACCCGCAGCGGCTGCTCTTGACTCTGATTCCATATCGGCCTTGTGAGTAAGGCCGGGTTCTCTGAAGTGTACATGCGCATCTACTCCACCTGCCATCACACATTTGCCTTCAAGCTCCATCACTTCGGGCTTGCCTTTCAGGATCTCAAGTACTTTGCGGATATAGTCTTCTTCTTCCTTATATAATATGTCCTTGATTCTGCCGTTTTCAATCAGAATGGAACCTACTGCTTCCTTTTCGGCAGTGATGATGGTGGCGTTGTGCAGGAACTTCATTATTTTCTTGGTCTGATTTTTCTTAATTTCAGTTTCATGACACCCCAGAATGCTTCTCCGAATATGCCGCTGCTCATCTTTGATGTGCCTTCTGTCCTGTCGATGAAGATGATAGGGACTTCCTTGATCTTGAATCCAAGTTTATAGGTGCTGTATTTCATCTCGATCTGGAAACCGTATCCTTTCATCTTTACTTTATCCAGGTCTATGGTTTCAAGCACTTTTCTTGAGTAGCATTTGAATCCGGCTGTTGTGTCGTAAACCTTCATTCCCAGGACGGTGCGTACATAAACAGATGCATAGTATGACATAATGACTCTGCCAATCGGCCAGTTGATTACGCTGATGCCGTTGCAGTATCTTGAACCGATGGCCAGATCTGCTCCGTCCTTACATGCCTGATAAAGTCTGGGCAGGTCATTAGGGTTATGCGAGAAATCCGCATCCATTTCAAATATATAGTCATATTCATGTTCGCACGCCCACTTGAACCCTGTGATGTATGCGGTTCCCAGACCAAGCTTTCCTGTTCTCTCTATCATATGGAGTTTTCCGTCAAATTCACTCTGAAGGGTTTTGACGATTTGTGCTGTTCCGTCCGGAGATCCGTCTTCGATTACAAGTATGTGATATCCTCCATCAAGGCTGAATACTGCCCTGATAATCTTTTCAATGTTCTCCTTCTCGTTATAGGTCGGGATTATGACTATTTTTCTGTCCATATATATAATATAGTATATCAATGCAAATATAAATAAAATCTTCCAATCTCCATAATCAGGCTTTCAGCAATGCATTCAGTTGTCACTTCGGTTATTGCTATTCTGAAGCGGAATGCATTGATAATCGTCAGCAACGTTCTTTTACGTCATTGCGAGGAGCGTCAGCGACGTGGCAATCTATTTAACAAAATTGTAACACACATATATCCCCGTAGTTTTCAATCAGTTGTGAATCTACGGGGATAAATTATGCGGTTTTTAGGGGTTTTGAGTTTCAGG
>JBGVQP010000006.1:0-124532 GCA_045127685.1 Candidatus Cryptobacteroides sp. | reverse complement strand
CAAGGTTGACGGCCTTTCATACGACGTTCTCGAAAGAGCACTCGAGCAGGCACGTCAGGGCCGTCTCCACATCATGGGTGAGATGATGAAGACCATCAGCGAGCCACGTGCTGAGTACAAGGAGTTCGTTCCACGTATGGTTCAGCTCATCGTTGACGGCGAGTTCATCGGCGCAATCATCGGAAAGGGTGGCGAGACTATCCAGAAGATCCAGCGCGAGACCGGCACTACCATCACTATCACTGAGGAGCAGATCGACGGCGCTCAGAAGGGTGTAGTTGACATCTTCGGTCTTGACAAGGAGTCTATGGACAAGGCTATCGCTTGGATTAACGGCATCACTGCTGTTCCTGAAGTAGGTACAGTTTACCACGGAAAGGTTGTGTCTATCCTTGAGTTCGGCGCATTCGTAGAGATTCTCCCTGGTAAGGAAGGTCTTCTCCACATCTCAGAGATCGACTGGAGCAAGACTGAGAAGGTAGAGGATGTCCTCAAGATCGGTGACGAAGTTGATGTGAAGCTCCTCGAGATCGATGCCAAGACCGGCAAGATGAGACTTTCTCGCAGAGCCCTCATCGAGAAGCCAGAGGGATATGTTGAGCCAGAGCGCAAGCCAAGAGGCGACAAGGGTCCACGCAATGACCGGCCGCAGGGTGGTCGTCGTGATGACCGCAGAGGTCCACGCCGCGATGACCGTCGCGACAACCGTGGTCCGCGCAACGAAAAGCCGGCTGACGCTCCAGCACAGAACAACGAGCCAGAGATGTTCTAAACATCAGAAAGGCTACATAATAGCAAGAGGCTGACTAATGGTCATTATTGACTTGGTCAGTCTCTTGCTTTATATATGGAAGCGATATATGTGTTTACACTAAAGGGACACAAGGACACATACCGCAAACTTATTGTTACCGCTTGTGCTACTTTTGCCCTAAACTCGCATAAGCGGTACCATAAATATCACATATACAACGATTTTGATGACCGCTTGTGCTACTTTTGCCCAAAACTCGGATAAGGTGTACTGAAATTATTACAAATATGCCATTTTTGATGACCGCTTGTGCTACTTTTGTCCACATCAGGATCAAGCGGTCATATAGTTTATCATATATCTAGAGCGCAGATCATTCTCTGTATTCGAAGGTCCAAATTTTGGACCGTTACAAACGCAGATTAACAACTATAATACTGAGTGCCAAAGCATTATAAGCATTATAAATACCTATTCGTATTTGAAAGTCCAAATTTTGGACCGTTACAAACGCAGATTAACAACTATAATACTGAGTGCCAGAGCATTATAAGGACCTGTTCGTATTTGAAGGTCCAAATTATGTACCTTCGAATGCGGCATGAAAGCTATTCGCTATAAATCCGTCAGTCATCGGCCAAGAAACCCGGCAAATAAGTTTTCGCATATAAGACATTGCTACAGTACCAATCCGTCGGAGGTATAGCATGAAGGGTTACTGCGGATTTTGCAGACATAGTACTTTCTGGCACGAAAAGTTTACAGTAGGTTTTTCAGATATCGGTAAAATCATTAAATTTGCGGTAAGTGACATATAACCACATACATCATGTTTAGGAAAACGATAATATGCGCCATCATGGCAATAGCAGCCGGAGTTGGAATGAGCGGGAATAATGCATCTGTTGAAAGAGGCAAATCGTCAAAAAAGACTCCTGCACAAAGGGATACCGTCATAATAAGAGAGAGGTACAGGTATGAGGGTCAATGGCCGGAGGGTAAGGGTGTTCTTTGTTCGTATAGGCATGGACTTGTTTTTGGCACTTTTAAAGAGGGCGTTCCTGAGGGTCTATGCATCAATTATGGTCCTGGCGGACAAACATATTGGGGTCCGATTGTGGACGGGCATCGGACAGGCAAGGCTTGCATGTCAAGGAAAGGAGGAGTTATACTCGTCAGAGGTGACTTTGTAAATGGACGCCAGCATGGTATAGACACAGTTTATAGAGAAAACGGCACAGTCATCATTGGCAGGTATCAAGAAGGTAAATTTGTTGAAGCAATTCAGGAATTCAACGACAGGATTCCGAAAGATATTCGCAAGGCACGTCCTAAATTCCCTAAAATAACGTTGACAAATGAACAAAGACAGTTTCTTGTAGAATACAACGAGTGGTATAGGAAGCAGAGTCAGAAAGCACGCAAGAAACAGAAGACAGAATCTGGCGAGGTTAAGCCAAGCTTCAACGGACGCGGCCCGAATGCTTTCGCAGAATGGGTAAACGCCAGACTAAAATACCCTGCAGAGGCATCAAAGCACAATATTGAAGGTGCCACTATACTTCAATTTACGATTACTACATCCGGTGAGCTTACTAACATCAGAATCATCAGAAGCTCCGGAAACACGTCCATGGATATGGAAGCACTAAGAGTTGTCAGCGACTCTCCATTATGGGAGCCGGGAACTCAAAATGGTAGGCCAACGGATATGAAGCTTACCTTCCCGGTGATATTCAAATCCAACCGGTAGACCTGGAACGGACTCAACAAGATAAGCCCCTGAATATCAGTTACTTAAAACAATACAAGTGTCGCTACTCCCCTTTTTAAAGTTGAGAGTAGCGACACGCATTTTCTATAAAACATTAATTATCAGACAAATAGCCACAACACATTGTTCCAGGTCTGTTACAAATCTTAGCGATGTCAGTAGCCTATTATTGACACTAGTTGACGGTTACACTAACTGACAGTTACACTAGCAGACAGTTACAAGTATTAGTTGGGGTCAGGCCGTTACAGTTGATAGCTGAGTTTATATGTCCTGCCGTCTATGGTTACCGTAGCGGAAGATGAGTTCTGACTGAATGCAGCATCGAAGGATGCGGAGATCTCTGCCGAGCGGGACGGACAGATCACCGTGATGAAACGGCAAACGTCGGAGGCAGATGTCTTGTCTACTGTAACCCTGTAATATGGTCTTTCAAAACAGGTGTTCAGCTTGATCGAGCATTTGCTCATTCCTGTTTCAGGGGTATATCCTGCAGCTGTTTCCGCAAAGGTCCGCAGGAGCATGTCATTGCCATCCGAGAATTCCGTATGGAGTCCATAGGCGCGGGATTCTGGATTGCTGTCTACCTTTGCTGCGCCCTCACACAGGTGGAAGCTGACATTTACATCAACACCTGCGGCAGAGCCGAATGCGTCATCGACTATCACATAGTATTTCTTGTCAAGCATATACACTGCACGACGGTGTGTAAGGTCACTGTATGATGCATTCTGTGTCACGACAAGGTCCTCGGATGCAGATGTACGGCTGAGAAGACACTGACCCTTGCTGTAGTTGTTCGCTATGGTCTGAAGATTCTTTGTCAGAGTGTTGTGACTTGCTGTAGCCTTGAGTTCATCTCGCATTGCATCCAAATCCGCTGATCCACCATAAGTATAAACTCCCGGATCCGGCAGGAAGTCGCGTCCCTTGCGGAAGAGGGCGAACGTACCGTTATCCATGTGACAATGCCATTCGTTCTCAGGATTGTAGTTGTTCTTGAGGATCATCATGGTCTCGTTTCCATCCCACCCGGTACGAAGCATATAGTATCCGCCCACAGGGAAGCTGATCAGAGATTCTGTTGGGACTGATCCCGACTTCCTCTCTGACGCAAGGTATTTCAAGAGATTTTCCTCCGGGAACATTTCCGAATAAGTCTTTATATTCCTCAAAAGCACGCTCTTGGTCTGCTGGAATGTATCATTGAACCACTCCCACGTATAGTTAGGCCAGACAAAGTTTGCAAGGAAAAGGCAGGCGTTTCTCATCTTTTCCGCATACTCCGGATCGAAACTGTCAAGGCGCCCGTTGACTTTGGCGACCTGATAGATGACCCTGAAGTTATCCATCACTCCCAGCTGATAATTTGGGGCCATCTCCGAATGTACGCCGTCCGAATAGAACTGCATGGTGAACTGGCTGGAGATCTGCGGAGCCACATCAGAAAGCCACTTGGATGCATTCTTGAATTCGGGGAAAAGCATCGCCGCCTTTGCTTCTGCTGTGAGTTGCGCGAAACGGATGTTGCTGGTCGGCTCATAATAAGGAGTAGCACGGCAGAACTCGACGGCTTTATGATACTCAATAAGGAACGTGGCCATCCATGATCCGGAAAAGTGGTCAGAAGTAAGGAAGTACTGGAAGATGTCCGATTGGGTAGAAATGCGGGTCGCGACAGAAAGAGGATGCCATGAACGGTTGCCATAGGCATTGATATCTCCTGAAGGGCCAGGGCAAGGAAAGGTCTTCAGCCAATCGGCATAGACCTCTTTCCACGAATCGAAATACTTGTCTTCACCAGTCACCACCTGAGCCATCGCGAGGTACTTGAACCACGCATGCCAGTGTTTCTGATAGTATTCCTGACCGGCCTCTTCAACATGGAAATCCCAGTTGATATTTCCTTTGGCATCATCAAAATCCCAATAGGTGTATTCGCTTCCGTTTACACTTTCGTACCAGAAATTCCTTCTGACACAGAAACGGTGCTCCAAAGCCTGGGCAGCAACGCGCTTATCCTCATTGTACATAGTCACAGACTGGAGATCCACCTCCGGATTGACCACAGACGTACGCTTCCTGTAATACTCGACGAGCGCATCGGCGGCAGCACTATAGCGTCCTTTTTCATACGCCAGCTTTACTGCTTCAAGGCCAGGATAGTCAAGGTTGATGATATTGAACAATTCGGCATCGACATCTTCGTTGCCATATACTTCCGCAGAAGAAACATCCACCTTCAAAGCATTTCTTGCATTTGCCACAAAAGTGACATCACACGATGGCACTTCGCCTACGAAGATTCTCTGTGAAGTCGTTATTTCGAACTTGTATGATTTTATCGAACACGGCAGAACGACGGCACATACATTATGCTTGCCGCTGCTCCCCGTCGGGAACGACGAGACGTTGACAATAAGCTCGTTTGTAGTATCTGTCACCTTGCACTCACCATTCTCAAGATTTATTTCATAGTTTCCGCACACTCCCGCATCGGTAGTCAGGGCAACCGAACGCAAGGTTTCACCGCTTTTGAATGTAAGTCCCTCAAGAGTTATATCCGCATGGGCCACCACCCTGTTCCACATAAGAGTAACAGCCTCCTCAGGAACAGAATCGTACTCATTGACTGACTTGGCAATCATTATATCTGCGTCGCGGTCATAGCTAATTCCACTTACACTCTGTCTGGAAGGGACCTCGACTTTGAGAAGTGGGGCACCGGAGAAATCTGATTTCACAGCAGTCGACGGATATACCCCATAAAAACTCATCTTTCCCTTTTCTGCGCCTGTCAAATCTGTCTTTACCTTGAATCGAGCTTTAGCTGCTGCAGACGAAAGGGCATCTGAAGCAAACATTTTGTCCGACCATTTGTCGTTCAGGATGTAGCCTATGCTTATGATATCCCCTTTTGACCACACAATGGTGTTCCCGTTCCAATGGGTTTTGGGCACAGCTATCGTATCGGTAATGAATGTCAGCACACCTTTGTCGTCTATAGTCTGATCCTTGTCCGGACGCGAGACGGATGACCCAGGCACAAATCCGGGCTCGTCCGTCTGACACGAAAGGAAAAACATTGATGCCACCACTAGTGACGCTATGCTCATGAATCTGTGCGCGTTCTTCATATTGTCTGCAAATTTTATCAAGTAAAGATAATGACTACTGCAATGTATAGTTGAGATTGTATGTTTTACCGTTTACAGAGACGGTGACTGATGAGCTCTGCTCACTGAATGAAGAGTCAAATGATGCTGAAATCTCTGCGGAGCGAGCAGGATAGATCACAGTTATGAAACGTGTGGACATACGCATTCCCTTATCAACCGTCACACGATAGAATGTCCTGTCATAGGCTTCATTCATCTTGATCGAGCAGCTGCTGGTGCCTGTTTCGCCAACAAAGCCGTCACTGGTTTCGGAGAAGGTGCGCAGGAGCATGTCGTTACCGTCAGCAAACTCCGTATGGACTCCATAAGCATAAGACGAGCTGTAATCATCTGTCACGACAGTGCCTTGACATAGATGGAAACTCAGATTGATGTCACAGTTCAGGCTAAGACCAAAGGCCTCATCGACAATCACGTAGAACTCCTTGTCAAGCATATAGACTGCACGGCGATGGTTCAGATTACGATAAGATGTATTCTGCGTGACCACCAGATCCTCCGACGGCGATGTGCGCTCGAGAAGAAGCTGTCCCTTGCTGTAATTCTTTGCAATTGTTTCGAGATTCTTTGTAAGGGTATTGTGACTTGCTGTAGCAAGATGCTGAGTGCGGAGGGCATCGAGTTCATCTGTTCCTCCGTAAGTATATACACCGGCATCAGGAAGGAAATTACGTCCCTTGTTCCAAAGGGCAAAGGTTCCATTGTCCATGTGACAGTGATACTCATTATCCGGATTGTAGTTGTTCTTCAGAATGAACATACTCTCGTTTCCGTCCCATCCGCTGCGGAGAATGTAGTAACCGCCCACAGGGAAGCTGATCAGGCTTTCTGTAGGCACACTACCCTCTTTACGTTCCGATGCAAGATACTTGAGCAGGTTCTCATCAGGGAACATTGCGCTATACCTCTTGATATTGTTCAGAAGGACATTCTTAGTCTGCTGGAAAGTATCATTGAACCATTCCCAGGTGTAGTCCGGCCACACATAATTGGCAAGGAAGAGAGCAGACTTGCGCATCTTCTCAGCATATTCCGGATCGAAAGCATCCAGACGATTGTTCGCGCGTGCGATATTGTAGATGGACCTGAAATTATCCATCACACCCAGCTGATAGTTCGGTGCCATCTCCGAGTGGACGCCGTCTGAATAGAACTGAAGGGCGAACTGAGATGAAATCTCCGGTGCCACTTCCGTAAGCCACTCTGATGCCTTCTTGAATTCAGGGAAGAGAACAGATGCATTGGCCTGAGCTGTATATTGGGCAAAACGGATATTGCTGGTCTGCTCATGGTATGGGTTTGCCCTGTTGAACTCTACAAGTTTATGGAACTCAACCAGATACGTTGCCATCCAGCTTCCGGAGAAGCTTTTCGATGTTATGAAATACGGAAAGTCGGCAAGCTGGTTGCTGATACGTGTTGCGGTTGACAGCTGATGCCATGACCAATTGTCATAGGCAAGGTGGTCATTCGGTCCAAACTCCGGACAAGGGAAGGTTGCGAGCCAGTCCGAATAGACCTCTTTCCAACTATTGAAATATTTATCATCCCCTGTAAGATACTGAGCCCATGCAAGGTATTTGAACCACTGGTGCCAGTGCATCTGATAATTTTCCTGACCTGCACCCGGAAGTTCAAAATACCAATTGATCTTCCCGTTCTCGTCGTCGAAGTCATAATAGGTATATTCGGTACCGTTGACGCTTTCATACCAATAGCCACGTCGTACACAGAAACGGTGTTCGAGAGCCTGCTGGGCGATCCTCTTGTCCTCGTTGTACATACGTCGTTCAGAGAGCACTTCTTCCGGATTCACCACAGACCTTGTCCTGTAATACTCCACAAGGGCATTGGCGGCTGAATGGTAATCCTCTGCAAGATAATGGCTCTTGACCTGCTCCAGTCCCGGATAATCAAGATTGAGAAGTTCAAAGACCTCTGCATTTATCTCATCTCCGAAGGCAGAAGACATATCCACCGCGAGCGTATGGCGCCTGTTGGCTGCAAACTCCAAAGAGCATGAGTTTATATTGCGGATATATTTTCTCTCTGAGGTAACGAGTTCCACTTTCAGTGACTCCCACCTGCACGGCATAAAGGCAGCCCAGACATCAAGGCTGCCGGATTCATCAACAGACAGAGCGGACACATCCACAGTTACTGAGTTTGATGACGATGCTCCCTTTTCAACTTCCCCTGTCAGAAGGTCAACGCTGAACTCCCCTGCCATCGAAGCCTGCCCGTCTGCAGTAAGTACGACCGACACCAGCGTCTCCCCTTCTGAGAGCGCAATATTGGACAAGGTGATATCCAGATGAGAAACCAGACGGGTCCAGAGAAGTGGAACAAAGTCTGCCGGCACCTTATCGTATTCTCCCAAGGACTTTGCAATCATAACATCCGCCATACGATCGAATGTAGGACCGGTGACGGTCTGCTGCGAAGGGACATTTACCGTTACCGCCGGTGCATCTGCAAATCCCGCTGCAACCGCCGACGAAGGATATATGCCATAGAACTGCATAGTTCCGGACTCTGTCCCGGCAAGATCGGTCTGCACGGAAAAACGAGCCTTGAGAGCGGAAGCAGTCAACGCGTCTGACTCGAAAAGTTCATCAGACCACCTTCCACCGAGTGTATATCCTACAGAGATCTTATCTCCTGCAGACCATAGGACAGTTGCACCATCCCATTCTGTTTTTGTTTCTGGAAGGTTTTCCGAAAAGAATGTAAGAACTGCTCCATCGTGGGTATCATAGTCTGGAGTCAGTTCCTCTCTCTGACAGGAAAGAAGCAAGGACAGGGCTGCAAGAGCAGCAAGAGAAAACTTGGGAGACATAATATTCATGTTACAAATCAATAGGTTCTTTCAGCGAAGCCTCGTAGTATTCTATGACTGTTTCGCTGGTTGCTGCAATTGAGAAGGACGGAGCACCTGCATGGAAACGTTTTCCGATGCACTCTTCCTTTGACCCGTCGCTTGTCATTGTGTATGTGGTACCATTGACCTTCACGGTCAGTTCACCAGAGAACTTCAGGCGAAGAATTGTAGCACCATAGTCCATAGTCGCCCATTTCTTAGAGACCTCCTGACCTGCAGCAAGAGTAACATTGCTGGCGCTTACGGTATCAAGGGTATTCATCTTCTGGTTTGGCATCACAACAAAGTTAGTCAGATGGTGAGTCACACCGTTGCTGGTTGCCTGCCACTCATACGGAGCATCGAAAACAGAGGCCTGTACAAGGTATCCTGCGTCTGTCAATGCCTTGTTATACTCCGGAGTCAGCTGCTCGACGGTCATTGTCGTCACTCCGCATGGACCTCCCCAACCCTCGAAGAAGGTCTTCAGGTCATCTATGCTTACAGAGGCTCCGACAGAATAGAACAAAGGCACAGTCTGAGACAGGGTCCTGGCAAAAGTCAGAGCATGCTCACGGCTGTTGAATGCATACCAGTTACCATCACCCAAGATACTGTGAGCCATCCTGTATGCATCATAATTACTTGTATGCATCATGGCCTTCAGACCATATTTCTTGCACTCATTGAGAATTTCCTCAAGACTGCGCATAGGCTCACGGTACTCCGGATTGTCAGAGGCCATGACGTAACCGCTGCGAAGTTCATCATAAGTAATATCAGCTATATTCACATCAGTCGAGAGCTGAGAATAGTCAGAAGCATTTCTCATCGTTCTCTTGAGAGTCTCGTCGTGGAGTACCATCATGACTCCATCAGAAGTTTCCCTGATATCGATTTCCACTGCCTTATAACCGAATCTCTTGGCCATACGCACTGCCGCAAGGCTATGCTCCGGCACATCATTCTTGAACCAGCAGCCTCTGTGAGCGATAACAGTCGGATAAGATGGAAGTCCTGACATCTTTATCTCAAGAGTATTTCTCTTGTTGACCTTGAAATCAAGGTTGCAGTCAGAGATCACACGGGTGTAGGTATTTTCGGATGTCTTGACATCGACAGTGATTGAGGTAACCTTGCAAGGCATGAATGCAGCCCAGAGTTTGAGCGAACCGGTCATATCGACAGAAAGTCCTGAAGCATCAAGTACTACTGAATTCGAGACATTTTCTGTTGCAGTGAGTTTAGATGCAGACATGTCATAAGAGAACTCGCCGGATACGGCCAGGCCCTCATCCATTGTCAGGGTGACACTTTCCAAAGTCTCTTCATCAGCAAGATTCAGACTTGCAAGGGTTATCTCGGCATGGGCTACCAGCCTGTTCCAAAGAAGTGGCACTGACTTTTCCGGCACAGAAGCAAACTGATCTTCCGAATGTCCGACCATTAGATCGGCTGACTTGTCATACGAGTTGGCTGACGGAGTCTGATTCACAGGAACAGAAAGAGTCACAACCGAAGCGGATGACGAAGACACAGCCCCAGCAGGACTTACCGTATAGAAGGCAAATGGTCCTTCGGCTGCAGGAGCAAGGTCGGTCGGCACATTGAAGCCGGCAAAAGCGGAGTTCCTTGGCAGAGGCTCGGACTCATACATTGCAGCCGTCCACTCCCCTGCCTGGGAATATGTCATGCTGATGGCGTCTCCCGCAGACCAATAGATTGTATTTCCATTCCATTCGGTCTTTGTTGAAGGAGTCTCACCGGTAAAAGTAAGGACGGTTCCATTCAAAACTCCTTCGTCATGTTCAGGACTTGTCATGTCAGCCAACTGTGACTTCTGACATGAAACAAAAGCGGCCGCTGCCATGAGAGACATGACAGCAGTCGCAAGAGTATTGTGAAATTTAACTTTCATTGTTATAGTTTTCCAAGGTCATTTGTTTCGTATCCGTAAGCTGCCGAATTCACAGCTGCTGTCACAGGGTCCATATCCGGACGCTGAGCTCCTACAAGACCTGTAGGCGCCGCCGCTCCTTCCGCAGGAACGATGGTGTAGGCACCGAACTTACCATTTGCAGGCTCCCAGAGGTCTGAGAGAGGGAAAACAGACAACTCATGGGCCACCACACGGGTACCATAGCCAAAACTAAGTTCCATTCCCTCGGTTTCTGTATTGTTATAGAAATAGTTATTTCCGTAGATTATATTAGAGCTGGCTGGCTTTGTACCTGCTCCAGGCATAGAAAACGCCTGAAGCTTATTATTTGCCATTACAAATAGATTTCCCGTAAACTCCCACCTATTGTAGATATTTCTACATGTAACAAGAACACCACCATTAAGCGGAAGATTATCAAATGTGTTGTTAGTTATTTTAAGAGTATCTACGGAAGTTCCGACATCAGGGCTATTACCGATCTGAAGCAACCTGAAAGAGCCCACACTACCACAGAAAATATTGTTATTTATCTTGATAGTTTTAAACTTTGGCTGAAGCGCCCTATCTTGCATAAGATATGACGCAGTAGTCGTATTATAGTCAAACTCACAATCCTCAACTATCAAAGAATTAAGGTCACTTGCAAGAGTAGTTTTGGAGTCAAAATTAAATGTAGTCGTAGCTGTCATTGCATCAAACGAGCAATTACTGAAAACCACATCACCGAATGTAGAGATATCTCCACGGATAGGCAACGCATTAGGATTAATGTTCGAAATGGCAAGATTCGACAACAAGTAATATGTACCAGTGCTGCTGAGATTCATATGTCCAGTAAGCTTCATTGAAGATCTCTTTGAAGCATCATAGCCCATGATAAGAATATCCTTGACAGTCTTCGTTCCTATTTGTGCATTAGTGCAGTTAGGTGAAATGAAATACAGATAGCCTGATTGTGATGTCATCGTTCCATTCTCCTTTGCATCAGTAACCAATACAACCTTCTTGGATGACATTTTTGTATTGTTCACAATATAGCCGCTGATATCAAGGTCAAAGCCGTTGTCATAGTGAACAAAGTAGTTCATGTGTGACTTGAAGGCTGAAGACGGAGCTTCCTTCATCGGCTGGATCTGATTTCTTTCGCCTACGGTTGTCACAGGCTTGTCGGTCCTTACTGCCACCTGAGTTCCGTCGGTCTTGGCAAAGATAAGGGTGAATCCCTTCTTGAACTCAACAGGAAGGATGGTGAAGTAGTATTGACCAGGAGCAATCGGAGTCTTGTCTCCCTTTCTCAGGGTTACATACGGATAAGCTTGACCAAGATCAGGGAAGCTATAAGTAGGATCACCATTGTTCCAATCGACATCATAGATACCTGTTATGAGCTCGTCCTCGTTACCCATAAGGGTGATGGCCATAACATCTGTCATGTCAGCCGGGATAGTAACCCTGACATGAGAAGCGATGTTCCTGAATGCAAGAACCTTGTCCGCATCTGCCTTTGCAATCATCGGAGCCCTGGTCTTGTCAAAGGAGCCCTTGTATGGAGTCTGCACCTGAGCAAGATACCAATTGGTAAGCTTGCTTCCGCTCAAGGTAATTTCTTTACGATAAGGGTACGCTGCATAATACTCGGTAGCCTCAGGGACAGTTGCCTTGAATGTTCCCGGTGCGCCTGACACAGTTGTAGCCTTTGTATTCTTAGGGGTTGCAGAGTTATCAAGAATTGAAAGTGTCTCATCTCCCACCCAGCTAACAGATGAGCCGTTGAGGGCTGTCTTTGTAGTTTCAAGAGCTGACGAGAACTCCATCTCGACATAGTTCACTTCAGCTGGAGCTGATACTTCAGGAGCGACTTCCTTTGCACATGCGGCTGCTGCCATAGCTGCTACGGCAAACAGCATGAATTTCATTGTCTTCATAATCATACCTCCTTACCAATCTGCTTCTTCGTTAACATTATAGTCCTCCGTAGTAGCCCCGAGGCTCAGGCACAGCACTCCTTCCGTGGAGTATCCGACTTCCCGAAGGATCGGAGTTTCATAGTCTTTCATCTTTTTCATTTATTTTAGCTTAATTATTTGTATTTCAAATCAGTATCGTCACGTAGCTTCGCGCGCGAGGTCGCAAAGGTAGTCATTATTATTGATGTACAAATACCTTGAATTAGTCAAATGCACCTCAAATTGATAAATATCCAAGAAGGAAGGAAGGTAATAGAATATTTTAGTTATATTTGTTTGGAGTAGATTCGTCGACTCCCAGAGGTCGCTTAGAATAACAAAACATAAAACACAAGATATGAGAAACGTATTCCTATCCATCTGCCTTATGGCTTTGTGCTTTACTGCGCAGGCACAGCCGACAACAGAGGCAAAACTTCAAGATGAAGTATTCGAACTAATTGACCTTGAAGCACCTGCCATGAAGGATGTAAAGTCTTTCTACGAAAAAGGCAACACCCGCAAGGCTGCTGAGGCTCTGCTTAAATACTACAAGGAGCGCACAGGGATATGCACTCCGGACATCAGAGATGTATCAAAAGTCAAAATCACTGAGCAGCATCAGAAATGGGCAGATGATGCGATGGAGCACAAGTTCTTTGTAATGGACTCATACAAGGAGCCGTTCCATTACGGAGATGACATCAACTGGCGCTACTGGCCTGTGCAGGACAACGAGCTCAGATGGCAGTTGCATCGTCAGAAATGGTTCATCCCAATGGGAAAGGCATATCGCATAAGTGGCGACGAGAAATATGCCGTTGAGTGGACAAAGCAGTATGTGGATTGGATCCGCAAGAACCCGCTTGTAAAGATTGAAAAAGGTGAATATGAGATCACCGGTGACAGCACCCTGAAAGATGACGCAGAGAACGCAAGATGGGCATGGAGACCGCTTGAGGCCAGCACAAGACTTCAGGACCAGACCCAGCAGTTCCAGCTGTTCATCAGTTCTCCTGCATTCACAGCAGAGTTCCTTACCGAGTTCCTGCTCAACTACCACTTCCACGCCGAGCATGTGATGAGCAATTATTCGACTCACGGCAACCATCTGCTTTTCCAGGCCCAGAGAATGCTCTATGCAGGAACATTTTTCCCTGAGTTCAAGAGGGCGAAGGCATGGAGGGAAAGCGGAGTGCAGATCATGAACACAGAGATAGGAAAGCAGGTGTATGCCGACGGAGGACATTATGAGCTCTGTCCTCATTACCACCTGGCAAGCATCAATATCTTCATCAAGGCCCTCAACGTGGCTGCCCTCAACGGATTCAGAAACGAGTTCCCGCAGTCATACATCGACACCATCGAGAAGATGATCATGCTGCATGCAAATATCAGCTACCCGGACTACACACATCCTTACTTCAGCGATGCGCGCAGCCTCAAGAAGAGCGAGATGCTGAAAAATTACCGCAACTGGTCACGGCTTTTCCCTGAGAATCAGGCTATCAAGTACTGGGCGACCGAGGGAAAGGAAGGAGCGCTTCCAGAAAATCTATCAAAAGGACATCTCAATACCGGATTCTTCACTTTCAGGAATTCATGGGAGAACGAGTGTCTGCAGATGGTCGTGAAGGCCGGCCCTCCAGCATTCTGGCATAACCAGCCGGACAACGGAACATTCGAGATATGGTACAACGGAAAGGTGCTTTTCCAGGATTCGGGAGCATACGTTTACGGCGGCGGTGAGGAAATCATGCAGTGGAGGAACTGGTTCAGAAGAACTGCTTCGCACAACACGCTGACCTTTGCAGACAGGGATATTCAGACAATGAACTCAAAGACTCTTCTCTGGCAGCCGGAAGGAGACGTGCAGATACTTGTGACCGAGAATCCAAGTTATACCTATATGACCCACCGCAGAAGCGTTTTCTTCGTGGACGGCAAGTATTTCGTGATTGTTGACGAGGCCACAGGAAAAGCTGACGGATGGGTAAATCTTCACTATCAGATGCCTCCAGGCAAGACAACAGGAGTCAGAGACGACATGCATTTCCACACATCAAACGAGGACGGATGCAACATGAAGCTTCAGGTATTCGGTCCGGAAGGCATGGGAATGAAGATGGAGGAAGGATGGGTTTCATCCGACATCATGAAGAAACGCAAACGTATCAATGCCAATTTCCACGGCAAGAAGACCGCCAATGAGCCGATCCGTTTCATTACCGTCATCGTTCCTAAGCAGGAGCCAGGCGACGGCCCTGCAATATCCGCATCATTCATCGACGACTATACAGGAAACAGCATGAAGCTGGAAGTAAAGGTCGGCACGGAGAAGAAAGTTCTGGAATATAACCTGTAATTCTTGTCATAACGACACGACTTTACCTCAGGTAACGATATACTGTATAACCCAACGACCGCTTGGGCCTGAAATGGCCAAAAGTCGCATAAGCGGTTATCAAAATCGCAGTATTTGAGAGATTTATGGTACCGCTTGTGCGAGTTTAGACTAAAAATCGCACAAGCGGTAAATCATAGCCGACCACAAAGAGCGCTACTCCTGAGTTGAGCGAGGAGTATATATATGAACTCATTTTAGGCCCTCTGATTGAATATTATGAAGAACACATCCCAGAATTTAGTCTGCCGGCAAATTAGAATACTGGTATACCTGACGATTTTATCAGCGATGAATGGTTGTGGCACATCAAATGATGAACTGAATGTTGATGTCGGTGACAATGTCAGCGTTGAGACTTTTGTCCCGGAAGGACTGCCAGCGAGATGGAGTCACCTCTTTGCTTTCACAAGCGATAGTATCGGATATGCCGCCACCAACGATTTACGTTCTGACGAATATATAATTTCAAAGACCTCTGATCGAGGCCGGACTTGGGAACGGGAATGTAGCGCACGAGGGAAATGTATTATCCTGAAATCATATGAAGACAAGGTCTATTATTCGTGTGAACGCAGAGTGGACGACAGTGTCTTTAAGTCCGAAATCGGATTTATTTATAATGGTAGATGCAACAAAGTCCTTTCAAATATAA
Organism: Candidatus Cryptobacteroides sp.; assembly: GCA_045127685.1. Lineage (GTDB taxonomy): Bacteria > Bacteroidota > Bacteroidia > Bacteroidales > UBA932 > Cryptobacteroides. The sequence continues at coordinate 109,018 of JBGVQP010000006.1, read as the reverse complement.
AAGGCCGAGTATATAGTATGAATATGTTCAATGACAGCACCTTGACATATACTGAGGATCCAGCATATCATAAAAAATTTAGGGACTCATACGAATTATCGGATTCAACATACCTTAGTACGGATACCGGTAAGACATGGAAGACATTATATACTGACTTGGAAAAAGTCACAGTATTTGGATATGATTCTCTAAATGTTTATATGACCTCCTATTTCGGCGTCCCGCCAGCCGTGAGTGCATGCTGGGTGGTTTCCGACATCAATACAGGAAGCAGAAGGATATATGAAACTGGATATGTATATACGGCATTCGTGGATAATGGTATACTCATGAGAGATGCTATGTTTTACAGATGCGATGACAACATGAAACACATTTCAACATATTATTGGAACGGAAATGGTTTTATGAACAACCACGGTAGCTATAACGCGTGTTATTTCGCCAAAAGTGGAGAAACTGCACTTGCCTATGCTACACAATTCCCTGGGAAAGAAAATAGAGAAGAGTGTATTTTCTATTCGACAGATAGTGGTTATAACTGGAGGACATTTGCCATTGGCGACGGATTGATTCGGCATGGATTCATTCAACCCAGCGCAGCAAAAATTCCAACTGAAGTAGGATTATCCGTGATATTTCAGGATTACAGCGATTCGCTTAGGATAGTAAACATCCGCACAAATGCTGAAATACAGAAGGATTTGAAGTTATGAAATACAAATTATTGCTATTTTTGATAGCCCTTTCCATCACGGGATGCTCGCTGGAAGAACTGTGGCATGAAGGCAGGTCGGATGCAGGCAGGGCCTTCAGTGTGGAGCAGGCCAGGGAGTTCTTTGAAAAGGACTATGCCGACATGCTGACACGGTCACAGGGTGACGACACGCGGGCAGGAAGATTCAGGGGACGGATGTATCCCGGAGATTTCACGCCACTATGGGACAAGGCGGAGTATTCCGAATCGGACGGCGTCGCGGCTTACGATGTCGATATCCTTGCTAACAGGAAAGTCATTGCTATAAAATCAAAGTTCGGGGCAGGAGGAGCAAAGGCAGAAAGATTGAATGTATACCAGAAACTGGTCGTCCGGCAAAACGAACATTCAGATTTTTTAAAAGAATATGGTCATGAAAACAATTATTACTACCTTATTGCTGTTATTGTGTACTTGTTCTTATGCACAGTACACTACGAAAGATGCTATGGCAAGAGTAAAAGTGCAAAACCCGCCATTTGATGACACAAAAATAAGCAGTACTATACTTGGTCAGGGTATAGAGGTGGAAGATGGTGAGTTGAGCAGAAAAATTTACTCAAATGCTCAACTCACTGAGTGGTGGGATATGAAAGAATGTCCTGATTTTTCCTACTATTGCATGTCTCAGATTGATAATCCGTCTCATCAGAACAATTATTTTCTTATATCTTTAAACGATGCAGGTGATTTTTGGACCCACATTTTAGCGAGTGTTGATCCCGACGGAAACATTGAAGACTGCATCGATGCAAGGGTGGCAGGATGCGTTTTCTTGAATGCAGACTGTCGAGTCGCCCCAATCATGCAATACCGCATAGCAGCCAATGGTGATGTCATCATTTCGCGCATTGTGCCGACCTCTTCGACAAGCATCCCGTTAGGTAATCTCAAGGATTTCCATGGCTACCGTCAGGACACCACATACAGATTAGATCCGAACGGAAAGTTTCAGGTCGTGGATGTTGTGAAATATACACCTCAACTCTATACCGCCCAGATGCTTTCTGACCGGAGCTACCATGTCTGGAACGGTAATGAGATACCAGCGGAACAGTAAGAGACATCTTTTGTATTACACAGATACACCTGATTTTCAACTATGAACCGGCTTTACCCTATCCTTATCGCTGCACTTCTGCTCTCCGGATGTGCTTTGGACGAACTGCGGCATGAAGGCAGGTCGGATGCAGGCAGGGCCTTCAGTGTGGAGCAGGCCAAGGAGTTCTTTGAAACGGACTATGCCGACATGCTGACACGGTCACAGGGTGACGACACGCGGGCGGGAAGATTCAGGGATGAACATTCAGTCTGGTATATATATCATTGAAACTAGTAATGGTGGTATCCTTTACATATATATTAACAACTCAATAAGTGCATAATGGATAAAAAATACTACACCGACCCCCCTAAAATCTGGGCTATAGCCTTGTGGCTTCTCTTCTGTTCTGTTGCCGTGCTTTGGGTTTTCTCGGCACCAGGCAAGGCCGGAAGGGAACCCATCAAGTGGCTTTATATAGTTTTCCTCGGCTGTTTCTGTCTGATGTATGTACGATGGTATTGGAACTATCCTATCGTGGGCAGGGACTCCTTGATAATTAAAAATCTGCTATTCTCATCCAAGATTTACAGATATGAAGATATCGAATACTTAGAAATGGTGTGCAATAATTCAAAAGGAACCGGTTTGGCTGTCAAACTGAAAAACAAGCGGTTTAGAAAGTCTGTATTTATCACATGCGTTGCCATTGAACAATTAGATGAACTATATCTCGAACTCAATCAAAAAGGGGTGATAGTCAAGCGCTAAAATGATACAAGCATGATCAAGTTGAATTTTATAAAATGGCAGTTGAGAATATTATTCGGGACAAAGAGGGCATCCAATCGGGTCATAAAATGCCTTGTTTGTCCCGTAAATTTGAAAAATAGTATTATTTTTGTCCCGATAGAAGTAGATAACTATGACTATACAGGTAAAAATATTGCAGTTCCTGCATTATAATCCATCTTCAAGCAGGGTGGAGATTGCAGCTGGTTTGACGGAGGCTCCAAACGAGAGAACTCTGAAAAGAATCATTGCCGATTGTGTTCGCAGCGGTGATATTGTTGTTGAGGGCAAAGGAAAGGCGACCCGATATTCCTTGTCGGCACAGGCGCATCTGATGATGCCGTTGAATATTGAGACATACTTCGACAATGAAGTGGATGAACGCAAAGTTCAAGAATCATTCAACTTTAAGTTGATAAGGGAGGTCTTACCACAGGTCACGCTGTTTACTGCTGAGGAGACTGCAAGGCTGGAGACCGCCCATAACTCCTTCTTGGCAAATATGTCCACATTATCTGACCTTGAATATCGCAAGGAGATGGAACGCCTCGGTATCGATTTGTCTTGGAAGTCTTCGCAAATAGAGGGTAACACCTATTCTCTTCTTGAGACGGAGCGACTTCTGAAAGAGAAAGAGACTGCGCAGGGAAAGACAAAAGAAGAGGCTGTGATGCTCTTGAATCACAAGGATGCCTTGGACTTCATCCTTGATTGTCCGGACTATCTGAAGGAACTCTCTGTAAGGAGGCTTGAGGATATTCATGGCATCTTGACCAAGGAATTGGGTGTAGGTAATGGTATACGAAAGAGGCGTGTCGGTATAACCGGTACGAACTATCGTCCTCTTGATAATGAATTCCAAATCAGAGAGGCGTTGGAGGATACATGCCAGTTGATTAACGGAAAGGATAATGTTTTTGAGAAGGCATTGCTGGCTCTTGTATTGTTGTCATATATACAGGCATTCACTGATGGTAACAAACGCACTGCGAGAATCAGCAGCAATGCCATTCTTATAGCGTGGGGTTATTGTCCGATTTCGTTCCGTACAGTGGACTCCGTGGGATATAAGAAAGCGATGCTGATGTTCTATGAGCAGAACAATATTACAGCATTCAAGCAGATTTTCATAGAGCAGTATGAGTTTGCTGTGAAGAATTACTTTTAATGCTGTTATCAATCATCGGATGTGCTTTGGAGGAGATGCGGCATGAAGGAAAGCCTGCGACAAACAGGGGGGGGCAGTGTGGAGCTGGCCAAGGAGTTCTTTGAAAGGATTATGTCGACAACTATTTTCAACAATCCCGATCCTTGCTGAAATCTAAAAAACTTTCATTACATTTGCACTTGCGAAACCGCTATTTCGGAAACCGCCATTTCGCAACTAAATATCGAAAGCAATGAGATTTTTTGACAGAACAGAAGAAATCGCATCTCTCAAAGAGATCCAATTGTTGTCAAAGGACAATGCTCAATTCACAGTAGTCACCGGTCGTCGTCGTATCGGTAAGACTCACCTTGTATGGAAAGCATATGAAGACCAGCCAATACTTTATTTCTTTGTGGCCCGCAAAGCCGAAAGCGACTTATGCTCTGACTACCTTCTTGAAATCGAAACTAAGTTAGGCATACCGACAATGGGTAAAGTAGAACGCTTTACTGAAATCTTCGAATACATTATGAAGCTCTCCATAGAACGTCCGATAACACTATTTATTGATGAGTTCCAGGAGTTCTTCAAAGTCAACAAATCTGTCTATAGCGACATGCAGCTCATATGGGACAAGTACCACACCATGTCCCATATAAATCTCATAGTATGCGGTTCCATCTACTCAATGATGAGCAAGATCTTCAAAGACAAGAAAGAACCTCTGTACAATCGTCAGACACGTTTTATGTCAATAAAGCCGTTTACTCCTGCAGTACTGAAGGAGATAATGGCTGAATATTACCCGGATTACACGTCTGAGGACTTGCTCGCTCTCTACTCTTTTACAGGTGGTGTTGCGAAATATGTCCAGTTGCTCATAGATGCAGGAGCTACTACCAAAACCAAGATGCTCAATCAGATCATCAAATCAGATTCAATATTCCTGGGCGAAGGCAAAGCCATTCTCATTGAAGAATTTGGCAAAGACTATGGCATATACTTCTCAATCCTTTCAGCAATTGCACGCGGCAAGACCTCACGCTCAGAGATAGAGAATATCATAGGCAAGGAAATCGGTGGCTACCTTACAAAGCTGGAGAATGAATATGAAGTAATCAGCAAGAAACAGCCTATCTTTGAAAAAAGCTCAACCAAGAATGTCAGATATACGATTGAAGACAACTTCTTCACCTTTTGGTTCCGCTTCATCTACAAGTACAACTATATGCTGGAGATCGAGAACTATGATGCTGTAAAGACTATCATCAATCGCGATTACGAGACTTTCTCCGGGCTGATGCTTGAGCGCTACTTCAAACGTATTCTCATCGAAAGCAAGAAATACACCCGCATCGGCAGTTGGTGGGACCGCAAAGGAGAAAATGAAATTGACATCGTGGCAGAAAACGAACTGGAACAGCAAGCCCTCTTCATCGAAGTAAAACGCAAGATTGAGAACTATGATCCGGAACTCCTGAACAGTAAGATAGCAGCTTTCACTCGCGCCACAGGCGAGTTCAAGAACTACGTTGTGACTCAGAAAGGTGTTTCTTTGGAAGACATGTAGCTTATCTTTATGTGAATTTGTAAAATAAGGTCAAATAAACGCTTTTAATAATGAAACGGTTTTATCTTATCATCGCATTGCTGCTGCCGCTGGCGGCACATGCGCAGTATCCCGGCGCACAGCTGGAGATCAACACCGCCGACGGTGTCTACGAAGTCGGAGATTCCATCAAGGTTTGGGCGACAGTGTTTGAGGGCTGCTCGCCTGTGCTTGAGTTCACGGTCCAGAAGAACATGAAGACGGAGCTGAGCAAAAAGACTGTCACGCTGAAGGAAGGAAGGCATCTTCTGTATTCGGAAGTTTGCCGGGAGCCTGCTCACTATGTATATCTGCTGGGAATCCCTGGAACCAAGAAGGCGGGAGAAAAGGCATCGTCTGTGGGGGCTATTGTTTCCCATAAGAGTTTCCGTGCGGGTTATGCTGCGCCGAAGGACTTGAGGAAGTTCTGGGACAAGCAGATCGCCAAGATGCGCAAGATGCCTCTTACCGTGGAAAGCAAGCCGGCTCCCCAGGAAAAATATGACCAGACGGGCTACACTTGTCTTGACATTGAGATCCCGATGCCGGAGGGCAATCCTGTGAGGGCATACCTGGTATATCCTTCTGACGCCGCAGAGGGTTCGCTTCCTATCGTAATCAGGGCACATGCCGCCGGAGTGAAGGGGCCATGGTGCAGATGCTCCACAGATAAGACAATTGACGATGCCAAAAGAGGTGGAGGTGCCATTGCCCTGGACATCAATGCACACGGAATGCTAAACGGTCAGCCGGACAGTTATTACGAGAATCTGGATTCTGGTGAACTTCTGAAATACTCCAGCCGCGATTTCAGCGGACATAATGACTTCTACTTCAGGCTCATGTATCTGCGTCTTGTTCGCGCGATTGACTACCTCGTGACGCTACCGCAGTGGGACGGCAAAAGAATCGCCATACTTGGCGAAAGTCAGGGAGGAGCGCAGGCAGCTGCTCTTGCAGGAATCGATAACAGAATCACTGCCGCATCTCTTCGCGTGCCGGCCTTTATGGACGTTGCCGGTAAATTTGACGACAGGGCAGGAAGCTGGCCACAGGCATACGGACGCAAGGCAGAAGAACTCGGACATATACTTCCCTATTATGACGCTGCATGCCTTCTTACAATGACTCGCGCAAAGCTCTTCTTTGAAGCAGGTCTTACAGACTACACCTGTCCACCTGCATGCGTCGCTGCCGGCTACAATAATGCTCCGGTTGAAGACAAGACCATAGTCTTCTTCCCTTACAGGCCGCACACATTGGGATCTGCCATGGACAAGAGGTTCCTTCCGCGCTGGAAAGAGGAAATCCAGAAGCCGCGCGAACAGTGGCTGAATGACTATCTGAAATAGTGATTATCAGTAAAAGACCTTTTTTCTAATTAAACATTATATATCAACAGGCGGCTCTCCACAATGGAAAGCCGCCTGAATTATTTTATGACCGGTCGTGGATTAGTACGAACCGAGGTCAACGCTTACGTAGTTTGCTGCTGGTGAGTCGAGAGCTGCAGTGACTGGAGTCATGTCTGCACGCTGAGCACCAGCCTCGTTGTATGCAGGAGCTGTACCGGAAGCAACGCTGAATGAGTATGCGCCGAACTCGCCCTTAGCAGGATCCCAGATAGAAGAGAGCGGTGAAGCGCTCAGAGCTACTGGCTGTTCCTTTGTCTGCAGATTTGTATAGTACTTACTTGGAGTTGTCCACTTTAAAGCATTGCCTTTATCATCTTTAGCATCATATGCATAATAATAGTTCTGACGACAATGACCTGATGCCGGAATTATCGGTGCCTCTACGTCATAACGTGTGTAAACAGTGAACTGCTCAACATTCTTAGTCAGGGCAATATCATATACATTCTTCTCACACATGAACACATCGTCAATTCCAACTACATTAACAAGACTCTGAGTCCATGTATTGTGGTATGTATTTCTGCTTACTGTCAAATCGTCAACAGTCACTCCTACTTTTAAGTAAGACTCAACAATCTCTTTTCCATTCGCATCAAGGACCTTGTTACCATTTTCATCCAATTTGTACATCTTTCCATCACCAGCACCTGCCAGCACCCTGAAATTCTTGCCGGAGCAACCTGTAGCAGTCACAACATTGTTGACAAACTTGAAGGTATTAGACCATAATGCCCTCTGCGACCTCTGGAGAATCGAGTAGTCGTTTGCACAGTCTTTGAAACAGAATTCAGAATCCTCGATAATTGTTCGATACAACACAGACTGATCAATAGCTTGGACACCATAAGTTGTACCATTATGAATGTCGAGGAGATGACGTCTAAGGCCTTTGAACGAGCAGTTATTGATAACGATATTACCAAACTCCTTAGGGTATCCTCTCCAAAGTGAGACATCAGCAGTTACATTCACATCAAGGTTTGCCAACATGAAAATGCTTGACCTGTCAGTATTCTCTGCGACACCCATATTTGTATTAAGCTCGACAGTTGAACGGTATTTCTTACTCATACCGATAACAGCATAGTTAGTCTTGCCTGTTCCTGAGATGACAGCATTTTTAGCAGCTGGTGTAACAAAGTATATATTACTACCACCATTTACTTTTGAGAAGCGAGCATTACTAGTCACTACGTTAGATATAGGAGTGCCGTCAGTTTTCCTACCAAACAAGTCAAAAGAAATTCCGCTGATATTCATCTGTTCTGTAAATCCTTCGTTATAAAGAACATAATAGTTGACATCGTCAGTTGAATAGTCCGCCTTGGCAAGGGTCTTCATCGGAAGTATCTGACCTTCTTTTACTGTGATAGTCTTCTCTGTTCTCTTATAGAGCTGAGTTCCGTCCACCATCTGAAGCACAACGGTAAATCCTTTCTGGAATGTCGTAGGGAGGATACCAATAAAGTAAGCACCATTCTTCAAAGGCACTGTTGTGGTTACACCGTCCACTTTTGCAGTATTGTAAATTCTTGCATGAGTTCTCAAAGAAGAATCATCCTTATAAACAAACTGAGGCTCACCGTTGTTCCATTTCATTCTGAACGCACCTGTAATCTCCTCATCGTTGTTACTGAAGATATATACAGCATGTACCTGCTCGTTAAGCTCTTCTGCAATAGTGAATTTGATGAATGCGTTTACGTTCTTGAAGTGCAGATTGCCGACTTCGTCAGCCTTGGCCATTGCATAATGCACCGATGCATAGTAACCGTTACGGCTTGGACGCTGGTCAGGAGTCATATAACACATATCGAGTTCATCACCGTTGACGAGTTTCAAGGCATTGTTGCCGTCACGCCAAGGATATGCACCATAGATCTCTGTAGCACCTTCTGCAACTCCGGTACCTGCAGTTGCAGGGCTCAATGTAGTAGTTGCACCTGCTGCTGAAGCTACATACTTCACAGCTGTCTTTGCCACGTTATCGATAATAGTGACTCCGTCACTTTTATTCCACTTTATCTGATAACCATTCTCCATTCCAGTTTTGGTCGCATCTGCCTCTTTCATTTCAGACATGCCTGCGGTGAAGGTCATCGGTATAACATTGAAGTCCTGCTCAGGAGCAGCAGTTTCAGGAGCGATTTCTTTCGCACATGAGAGCGCCATGAATGCAAGCGCCACATAAATAAAGTTTCTTGTCTTCATAATCATCTCCTCCTTACCAATCAGTTTCAGGTAAAACTACAAAGTTATCAATGTCGCGTTCTTCTTGGACACCGCTCTCACATAAGACTCCCTCAGGGGAGATGTACACCACCATTAAAGATGGCGATTGATAGTCCATAAGGCTATCCATCTGGCTAATGTTTTTTGTGTTCATAGTAAAAATGTTATAGTTGAACAAATATAATGTTTATTTGATAGTTATCGTACAACCGTAGGTCGATTTCTTATTGAAAGACAGGGTGTAGTCCTTTCCTGAATATGTAAACGACATCTCCAAAGCATCTTCAGTTTCATTCAGAGTCACATCAGGCAAAGCCTTGAGATTTATGTCTCCCACCTGAATCATATGCAGGAACATATCGTCTGTACGTGCCGCACCAGGCTTCACCTCAACCCTCCATTGTCCCAGAAGCGGCCACTCTGCCGGAGGACAGTTGCCCGGAAGTTGAGCCGGAAGCGGCCAGTTCCTGCCGTCAGACCAGAACTGCTTGCCCGGACCTCCGATCTTCTCTATGACAGCATCTGCCGGATAGAGAGTCTTGCAGATGGTACGGCCTCCCTGTGATGTTTCTGTAAATGTCAAACCATCAATCTGAGGCTCGTCTACGGTATGGTACAGCCATGTCTTCTGGTACTCTGCCTTGGATGCGTTTACCCTGTCGAGGACAACGAACAGATCCGGGAATATATATACGAACTCACGCATCACGTTCGAGGTCTTGGAAGAGTTGTATGACTTGGTCGCATCAGAAGCCAGATAGACATAATCCGCCGTCTCCTTATGGTACTTGAGGGTACATGCCAACTGGTTGTTCTGACCACCATCATTCGGAACAGGCTGTGCGGTCTCTCCCGCTGCGAGTTCACCCCAGTATTTCGGCAACACCTCACCAGGCATATTGATTATCACACAGTTATGAGCCACCGTACGACAGTAGTATTGGAACAGATGCTGTCCCGGCTCAGGACGAGTTCCTGAGTCAACGGCGCGGAATCCGTTCTTATAAATGATAAAATGATTATTGTCGTAATGCTTGTGATTTTCCTGTTTTCCGCCGCATACAAACACAGCATAGGTATCATCATCTCCAAGACCAGAGCGCATATACAACTGCCCCATAGTGTCGAAATACATGGATCTGGTGGCAGTAAAAACTGCCGTACCGCCGCCGACTGCCGGTTTTACCTTATGCAGAAGGCGCATGAAAGGGAATCTGTCTGTTGCCGGCTTTGTAGAATACTGGGTCAGCATCCTCGCAGCGAGGGGAAGGACTGACGGATTCTTCTTGCCGTAGAGGTTTGCGATCTCAGTGATGTGATAGTTTATGTCAGTGTGCGGAAGATTACACTGCCAATGGGATGCATCTCCTACACCAAACTCCTTGTTGCCAGGAAGTCTTACCCAATCGAGATAGTCAAGATATTTCAGGACATAGTCCATATCCTCCGACAGGTCTATGCCGGTCGCAGAGCGGTAGGTATAAATGAAGCTGAAATCGGCAATCGGATAGTATCCGAACGAATAACCCACGCAGCCTGTCGCTCCTCCACCCTTCTTTCCAGCCATCTCACGTCTGAAAGCTGCCATCTTCTGATAGAATTCATAACCGGAGTTGAACATCTCTCCACACTTGGCATCGTTCACTCCATCGCCGTAGAAGGTTATGGCAAGGTACCACGGCAGGACATTGACGCCGTAGCATCCCGTATCGTGACCGGATACATTCTCGCGGTAACGGCTCGGACGCACTCCGCTGCCGTGCCATGCAATGTTGTACATCACGTTATAAAGCGGCTTTCCGATCTGCTCACGCTCTGCCGGAGATAGGTCATTATATATCCAGTCATAGGCACAGAGGGCGCACACCTGAGAATATACATACCATGCGATATTGAGATTATTCTCAACCCTGAGCTGATAATAAGCGATCAGTTCGCGAAGAATGGTCTTCGTATGTTCAAGATAGGTCTCATCTGAGCTGACAAGCCATATAAGTGCTGCCTCCGAGGCCCTGAATCCCACTTCATGGTTCTTGTTATACTCTCCTGACTTAGCCAGAGGGTCAGGGAAAGATATGCCTGCAGACATGAGGTCGTCTACACGCTTCTTCATGTCGTCATAAATCTTCTTGCCGTCTGCAGAAGCCGCGTTATCCTTTATTGTCTTGACATCTTCAGATGTAATGAAGAGCCTCGGATGGGCCGTGCGCACGATGCTTGATCCAGATACATTAGAATCCTTGCTGAACTCCTTATCCTCGGGAATACAGGCGCCGGACAGACAAAGCACGGCGGCAAAAAGAGTGAGTGTTCTGGTTATATTTTTCATTTTCCGTTCACTTTGATGTCACATCCGTTTTCAGCGTCCTTGATGAAGGCGATGCAGTACTTCTTGCCGTCATACTTGAACTCGACACCGATTTCCTTGCCATTATCAAATGTCCTTGTCTTCGGCAGGGCCTTCAGGGACTCGTCACCTACCTGGATGATATGCATGAAATAATCATTTCTTGAAGCCTTGGCAGGGCTGACCTCAACCCTCCATTGACCTACCAGAGGCCAGTCGTCATCTGGAGTATTGGCACGGTTGGCATATCCGTAGTCCTCCGGAGTGAGTTCCGGAATCGGCCAGTTGCGTCCGTCGCACCAGAACTGCTTGCCTGGACCGCCGATTTTTTCAATCACTGCATTTTTCGGGAAAAGGGTGCGGCAGATGGACTTTCCGCCTTGGGAAGTCTCTGAAAATTCAAGTTTTCCGTTCATCACAGGCTCAGCTGCAGTATGATAAAGCCAGGATTTTTCATATTCTGCCTTACGTGAAGATACTCTATCAAAAATAACAAAGATATCCGGACTGCACCAGACCATCTCTCGTACGACTCCGTAAACTTTCTGTGGATTGTAGCATGATGTTGCATCTGATGCCACATATACATAGTCTTCCGTTTCCTCATGAGCCAGAAGCACTGACCCCAGGATGTTGCACTGACCTCCGTCGTTAGGCTGCTTGAGGGTCTTATCCTCGCACGCAGCAGGACCGCCCCAATACTTAGGGAAGGTTTCTCCCGGCATATAGACAGTTATGCAGTTATGCGCAACAGTACGGGCATAGTAATATGGAAGATGCCAGCCAGGCTCGGGACGGGTTCCGGAGTCAAGGGCGCGATAGCCGTTCTTGTAGATTATGAAATGGTTGTTGTCATAGTGTTTATGCTGCTTGGGCACTCCTCCTGTGACAAACAGGGCGTAAGTGTCATCATCACCCTTGCCGGAACGCATATAGAGCTGGCCCATGGTATCGAAGTACATTGATTTAGGCTGCTCTGCTGCCGGACTTTGAGTTTCAGGCTGTACCGAAGAGATATCGACCCTGTGCAGAAGCCTCATGAACGGCATCGGATCCCACTGGCGCATCTGGTCGTACATCCCAGCAAGGGAAGCGGCAAGCGGTACGACCTGAGGATGACGCTCGCCGAAGATGTCTGCAAGAGCATGGACATGGGCATTGAGATAGGCCGTCGGAAGATTGGCCTTGTAATGGTTGGTATCTCCGAATCCATATTCACGATTCCCCGGAAGACGGATCCAGTCTATGTAATTGAGATATCCCAACATATAGTCCATCTTTGGCGAGATGTCCATACCCATTGCCGAGCGGAAGGTATATATGAGATTGTATTCTGCATACGGATACCATGCCAGGCAATACCAAGGAACTCCTGATGCACCGCCTCCTTTTGTGCCGAGCATTTCAGCGCGGAAGGCTACCATCTTCTGCAGATAGTCATAACCTTGACGGAGCATGCTTTCGCAGAATGCGTCGTCGTAGCCTTCATTGCAGAATGTCAGGCCTATGAACCACGGCAGCACAGCCACGCCATAGCATCCTGAATGAGGGTCACTTACATTCTCGCGGAACCTGGCAGGTCTTTTTCCCGGGCCGTGCCATGCTATCCGGCACATCACCTCGTAAAGAGGCTTTCCGTATGAAACACGCTCCTGGGGAGTCAGGTCATTGTATATCCAGTCCCATGCACACATCGCGCATACCTGGGAAAGGGCGTACCACTCTATGTTGAGATTATTATCGACACGCAGTTCATAGTATGACGTGAGCTTTTCAAGTATGTCTTTAGTCAGGTCAAGGTAGGTGGTGTCGGATGTGAGAAGCCACATGAGGGCCGCATCACAGGCATAATAACCGTACATGCGGTTTTCTCCGCCTTCCCCTGTCTTCTGGAGAGGGTTTTCAAAGACGATATCTTTGCCTATGAGGGCATCTGCACGCTTCTTGACCACCTGGAAAGTCTTGCTGGCATAGGTCTGGGCAGCATTGCGCACATGCGGGATATCATCCTTGGTAATGAACATACGTGGGTGCTCGCCGCGGATCTGTGACATCCACGAATAGTCATCTGGCGCGAGCGGACTTTCAGACTTCTGCCCGGCAGATGCCGAAATCACACCAGCCATCATGACTGCTATCAAAAATAACAAACGCTTCATAATATTAAGATTTCTCGTCTCCCTACGGTCGCTCTAAATGACAAAAAGGGAGTTGATTATCTATTTTACCGTGATTTTACAACCGTGATCTGAGGTCTTGTCAAAAGCGACATTGTACTTCTTGCCGTTGTACTTGAACTCCACTGCAATCGACTTGTCATCTTCCGTCATCTTAGTCTTTGGAACTCCAACCAAGGACTCGTCACCGACCTGAATCATGTGGAGGAAAAAGTCTTCCTTGGAAGGTGTTGCAGGCTTGACTTCGACTCTCCACTGTCCTACCAGAGGCCAGTTGTTAGGCGGAACCGCTCCCCTCTTGTTGTATCCATAGTCATCAGGGGTGAGTTCCGGAAGCGGCCAGTTCCTGCCGTCTGACCAGAACTGCTTTCCGGGGCCTCCGATCTTTTCAACCCTGGCATCAGCAGGATAAAGAGTGCACACGACTGATTTTCCACCCTGAGACTTCTCAGACCACTGCTGGCCTCTCACCGAAGGTTCTTCAGACACATGGTAGAGCCATCTCTTTTCATATTCCGGCTTATCAGAGACCATCCTGTCAAAGACGAGGAAAAGGTCAGGGGCAAACCATATGAATTCACGCACCACAAGGTCAGCCTTGTCTTCATGATAACAGTTGGTGGCATCCGACGCGACATATACATAGTCTTCTGTCTCCACATGTTCAAGAAGCCTGGAGTCCAGAAGTCCGCACTGTCCGCCATCATTAGGCAGTTTCAGACTCTTATCTTCTACAGAAGCGGGACCTCCCCAATACTTAGGGAGCACTTCGCCCGGCATCTTGATGGTCACTGCATTATGGGCAACCGTGCGGGCATAATAATATGGAAGGTGAAGGCCCGGCTCCGGACGGGTACCCGAATCAAGAGCACGATAACCGTTCTTATATATAATAAAATGGTTGTTATCGTAATGTTTGTGGTTCTTCGGTATTCCTCCGCTGACGAACATCACGTATGTATCATCATCTCCTGTTCCGGAACGCATGCAGACCTGTCCCATAGTCTCGAAATAGACAGATTTCTGCTGTGCTTGCTGCGCTGTCTGTTCTGCTCCCGACGGGTCAGTCTTTATCAGCAGACGGATAAAAGGAATCTCATCCAGAGGACGGCGGGCACTGAACTGCGAAAGCATTCTTGCTGCCGTAGGAAGTATTTCCGGATGGCTCTTGCCGAAGATATCTGCCAGCATCTTTACATGAAGGTTCATGTACGGATGCGGAAGGTTGCACTTATAGTGGTTAGTATCACCAAAACCGAACTCCTTATTGCCAGGAAGGCGCATCCAGTCCATATAGTTCAGGTATCCGAGCATATAGTCCATCTTGTCGGAAATGTCGATGCCTGTTGTAGAACGGAAGGTGTAGATGAAATCATATTCCGCGAACGGATAGCCGGCAAGGGAGTAGTTCACGGCTCCCGAAGCGCCACCGCCGTTCTTTCCAGCCATCATCGACCTGAAATCGGTCATCTCCTTATGGAAGTCATATCCGTTACGGACCATATCCTTGCAGAACTCGTCGTCGTAACCCTCTCCGTAGAAGGTCAGTCCGACATACCATGGAAGGACAGTCACGCCATAACATCCTGTGGTAGGCTGGCTTATGTTTTCTCTGAAACGTCCTTCACGGATGCCATGACCATGCCATGCAACCTCACACATCGCATTGAAAAGCGTCTTTCCGATGCTTTCGCGCTCATACGGAGCAAGGTCGTTATATATCCAGTCCCATGCAGCCATGGCGCATATCTGGGTGAAGGCCGACCATTCGATATTGAGGTTGTTGTCCACACGCATCTGATAATATGCGCTCAGTTCCTTGAGGATGTACTTTGCAAGATTGAGGTACCTGAAATCTCCGCTTATAAGATACATCATCGCCGCATCTGCCGCATAGTAGCCGTACAGGCGGTTTGTGCCTCCCTCCCCGGTCTTGGCGAGCGGATCTTCGAAGACAATCGGAAGCGGCTTGCCGGTGGTCATATCCAGAAGTTTGTCAGCCCTCTTCTTCATGTCCGTATAAGCCTTGTTCTCAAAGGAGAAGGCTGTCTTACGGATCTGAGGAATGTCAGACTTTGTCAGGAACATTCGTGGATGCTCCCCACGGATATGGGTCATCCACGAATAATCCTTTTCCTTAAGCGGTGCCTCGGCTGACGCTGCAAACGAGCCCAGCAGCGCCAGCATAGAGACGAATATGATTGATAAAAATCTCATTGTCAATTAGTTCCAGTTTGGATTCTGTTTAAAGCCACAAAGGTCGATCTCTCTTTGTGGGATAGGAAGGAGTTCATGCTTTCCTTTCTGAGTATATTCTCCTCCAAGGAAGTATGTTGCAGCATTAGAGTGCCATGTACCCAGGTTATTATAGGTCTCCGACACTGTGTCTGCATATATTCCCCAGCGGATAAGGTCCTGGCGACGGTGAGCCTCACCTGCAAGTTCCCATGCCCTTTCGTCACGGATCGCCTTCTGGAACTCAGCATAAGACAGGCCCGCATCAAGGTCAGCTACATCGGACGCTATAGTATAGTCAAGACCGAAACCACGACGGCGTACTATATTCACAGCCTCATATGCCTCGAGAGTCGGTTCCAGATTCACTTCATTCAAAGCTTCTGCATAAAGCAGCAGCACATCAGAATATCTCAGGAGATACCAGTTGATGTTTGTGACATTAGCGGCAGTATTATAGTTGTCATCCTTCACATAAAGCTCCGTATCCCATTTACCGTGGGTAAGACGATAGTTGTATGTGCCTCTCCAGCCCTCCTGATACTTTTCTTCTGCCTCCAGAGCTTTAACGAAGGTAATAGGAGTATCCACGCCATCTATCTTCTTTACAACATAACACTCTTTTCCGTTTGCGGTATAGTGATAGTCTGCATAGGAAATGGCAAATCTCTTGTCAAGAGCATAATCCTTCCAGTTCATGAGGAAGGTAGGATGATAATAACAGAACACATTGTGGCCTGGCGCATCGTTCCTTAAATGACCCTGATTTCCTCTCACACCATTTATATTTCCGACACGTCCTGAAGATCCGTCTGTTGCAAGAGGTGACCAGTATGAAAGCTCGATAAGGCTCTCAGAAGGATCCCATACGTTGTTTGCAGAGTTTTCCCAAAGTGTAACAAAGTCTGGAAGCAGCTTATGTTTTTCGGAAGTGATGACTTCCTCAGCTGCATCGGCTGCAAGTTCCCACTTGCCCTCGGCATACAACGGGTATCCTGCCCATGTAGCATAGACCTTTGCCATAAGACCCAAGACAGCACCTTTCGAGAAACGGAAAGACGGATTGGCACGAAGGTCCGCATCACCTGAGTATGGAAGCACCTCTCTGGCATCCTTAAGGTCCTTTTCAATCTGTACATAGACATCGTTCGGATCTGCCTGCTTGAATTTCTCAGGAGCCATTTCGGACTCTGCTGTCGAAAGGACAAGCGGAACATTACCGAACCAGCGGACAAGTTCGAAATAAAGCAATGCACGCAAAGCCTTGGCTTCGGCCACATAATATGCGCATTTAGCCTGATCATCCTCCGAGAAGGTAGGGATCTTGCGGTCCATCAGCTCGATAAAATAGTTCGCATCGTAAACTGCGCTATAAAGAGCCTTCCATGTTGCCTCGATATATGATGATGACGGGTTGAAGGCATTGCTTCCCTCTGCTCTGTGAGCTGTGAGCGAACTACCCTCCGGCTTTGACTCGTCTGTTGTCAGGCCAAAGATGAAAGGAAGATTCTGCTTATAGATACCGTCAACACCCAATTTTCTATAAACACCCATCAGAAGGGTTTCTGACATGGCTGCATCTGTGATATAAGACTCATCTGTCTGGGTATAGACATTTTCCTCAAGAGAACATGATACTCCGGAAAAAGCCAAGACCATCACGGCAAATAATATAGATATTTTCTTCATAGTCATTAGAAATTAAGTTGCACACCCACTGTGAATATCTTGCTCTTCGGATAAGCTCCCCAGTCAAGTCCAGGCATCAGGTTGCCCTTGTCCTGGGTCACATCCGGACTCTTACCCATATTGACTTCAGGGTCGTATCCGCTGTACTTGCTCAGCAGGAAGAGATTGTCCGCTGTCGCATAAACCCTGAGTTTCGTGATGTAGGCATGGCGCATCCACCTGTGCGGGAAGGTATAACCGATGGTGACGTTCTTCAGACGGAGGAATGAACCGTCCTCAATGAAACGTGAGGTTATGTCGCCTCTGATGATACCCTTTGCTGAAGGGACAGTATTGGAAGCGTTGCCAGGTTTCCATCTGTTACGTACCTCACCCATCATATTTGACCTTTCAAGATCGGTCTGATTTCCGACCATACGCTGGGCGTTGAAGATATTGTTTCCGTAAGTGAACTGGAGCATGAAACTCAGATCGACACCATAAATGTAGAACGAGTTGGTCATACCTCCGAAGAAGTCCGGCTGTCCCTTACCGATGGCTGTACGGTCGTTCGGTGTGATGATGCCGTCACCATCCACATCCTTATACTTGACAACACCCGGCTCGACAGCTTTTCCATAGTGCTCGCTGATATCTGCAATACCCGGCTTGAGATGTTTCGAACCGTCATGATGCATGATGAAGTCTGAGTCCTGATATACTCCGTCAAAGACGTAGCCATACATGTTTCCGATAGAAGAACCGACTTCGGAGATATACTTATATCCTTCGAATGCAGAGTTGATCCATACATCTGAAAGCATATAGTCCTTGCCGCTCTGCAGACTCACGAGGGTATTTCTGATGAATGAAATATTGAAGTCGGTAGTCCAGCTGAAGTTAGTCCTGTTGATATTGATGGAGTTGATGCTCAGCTCAATACCCTTGTTGCGCACCTGTCCCACATTCTGCCACTGTGATTCAAATCCTGTCGAAAGGGCAAGGTCCTGCTTGAGCAGAAGGTCATGCGAATCCTTCAGGAAGGCATCCAGGGTCACATTGAGACGGTCCTTGAAGAAACCTGCATCGACACCGATGTTGGTTGTCATCGAAGACTCCCACTTAAGGTTCGTATTTGCAAGATGTGCAGGGTTCAACACTGTTATCTGCTGTGCTCCCTGTCCATATTTCATGGAGTTGTAAAGGGACAGTGACAGATAATTTGTCAATCTGTCATTACCTACCATACCCCAACCTGCACGAAGCTTGAGATTGGACAGCCATGCTACATCCTTGAGCCATTTCTCGTTGGACATATTCCAGGCAAAGGCGAATGACGGGAAGCAGCCCCACTTGTTATTGGCCGCAAACACGCTGGAAGCATCTCCGCGGACTGTAGCCGTAAGCATATAACGGTTATCATAGCTATAGAACGCTCTGCCGAAGAATGACAGGCGCCTCTTGTCATACTTGGACGATGTCACCTGTGCCGGAACGGCTCCCAGACCCAGATTGTCCGTACCGAGTTCGTCGAGAGGGAAATCTTTTGCCTGTCCGTAGAGTTCGTCATTGAGCTCATAAGTAGTCTCATGACCCAATGTCACCTGGAGGCGATGCTTCTTGGCAAAAGTCTGGGTATAAACAAGCTGGTTGGTTATACCATAACGCATGTAACGTTTTGTACGTGATTCACCGTAAGGTCCGCCACCACGGTCAGCAGATGATGTGCCATCCCTGTAGAAAAGGTTGGCGCGGCTGGTCTGGATACCGAAGTTTCCTGATGTACGGAAAGAGAAATATTTGCCGAGCTGCATATTCAGGGATGCATAGGCATTCCATCTGTCCTGGCTGACATCCTTCTGTGTATTCTCTGCATTGATAAGAGGGTTGTAAGAATAGTCACTCGCTGTTCCTAAGATGTCAAGGAGAGGGTCAACTGCATTGTAGCGGAGTTCGTAGTCTGAAGTGAGGACACCTCCGGTAGGACGATACATAAGGATTCCGCTGAGCATTCCGCCACCGGTTCCGACTCCTGTTGTCACCGTATTGGTATAGTCCACTGTTGCAGAGAATTTCATCCATTTGAATATCTGACGGTCGAGTTTGATGCGGGCTGTATTCTTCTTGTAACCGCTGTTTGTGAAAAGTCCGTCTTCATCAAAGTGAGAGAATGAAGCCAGGTACTGAGTCTGCTTGTCTCCACCACGGATGCTCACATCATGGCTCTGGGACCATGTAGGACGGAACGCCTCATCCTGCCAGTTGATTCCTTCCACTCCGATATAGTCCTCAAGTGTCTGGTACTTATATGGATTACCGTTGGCATCCATTCCCTGACGATAGTACATACCGGTATATCGCGCAGGGTTGAGTTCCATCTGCAGATCGACGAAATCATACGGAGTCATCACGTCCAGACGCTTGGACAGGATACGGTAGCTTGCAGATCCGTTGTATGAAATCTCCGGCTTGCCGACATGTCCTGACTTCGTAGTCACCAGGACTACTCCATTGGCAGCACGTGCACCGTAGATGGCACAGGCTGATGCATCCTTGAGCACCTCGATGGACTTGATGTCCTGAGTAGCAAGGTAATCTATGTCAGTGGCCTCGAATCCGTCCACAATATAAAGAGGTGAAGCGTCACCTGTGATGGTACCGACTCCACGGATCTTGATGTCGAATCCTGAACCAGGGGCACCATCGACTGATGTCACATTGACACCGGCAACCATACCTCCGAGCGCATTCGCCACTGTGGCGGTCTTGAAGTTTTCGAGATTCTTTGCAGAAACCGAAGACACAGAACCTGTCAGGTCAGACCTCTTCATAGTACCGTAACCGACTACCACCACCTCATCGAGGAGTTTTGTATCAGGCTGGAGAGCGACATTAAGGGTACGGTTGCTTCTGGCCATGAAAGACTGGTTCTTGAAGCCGATGAAGCTGAATACAAGGTTCTGGTTGCTGTATGCCCTGATCTTGTATTTACCGTCAATGTCTGTGATCTGACCGCTGTTGGTCTCTTCAACCACGACCGATGCTCCTGGAAGCGGTTCTCCATTCTCGTCGGTCACCACGCCGGAAATGGTCACAAGCTTGGCCTGTGCAGATGCGTGGTATGCATTCGCCGCCGCTGTAAGGGCGATGAAGCATGTCATTATATATATAATTGTCCTTTTCATATTACTGTTCGGTATAATTAGGGTCCAACCACAGGATTGCACGATTGAGCTGGATTCTGGTGTTGCTGGTCTGAGGGTCCTTGCCAGATGGCTCGATTGCCATAATCATAAGTACAGCTCCGTCTGCGTAAATTCCGTCAGCGTCCTTGAACTTATCTGGGTTGATTACAATCTTCTTGTCCTTAGTAGGATCAACATAAGCAGCGCAATACGAGAGCGTATTGTTGACATAGTTCTTCCAGTAAGACATCGGATCGTTGATACCACGGTTATAGGTCTTCTTTATTGCATTGAAATACGACTTCCAAGTATTTACAAGGAATGTCTTGTCTGTTGCATCGTTCTTCAGAAGCGGAACATCCGAACATGTGTGCGAATCAGGTCCATTTATGTTGAAGAACTGTGCATTAGTATAGTAATCCAATGAAACATCGGCAGTAACTACTGTTCCGTCTGACTTTGTTATGATCGGAGCTTCGGAAATGCCTCCCGTGCGAGGATTGACTCTGATTGCAAACGGAGTATAAAGAACCTGATATCCACTGTAATAGTCAGTTCTGTCCACGAAGACAGGAATATTGCGGGATATTGCAGCCTCACCCTCGCCGACAGTAACCTTGATGACATTGACAATCAGGCTTGGCTGAGATCCGGCACCTGAAGAATAGACATCAAGTCTTCCGCTTGCATTGACGGCCGATCCACCACCGGTCTGACGAAGGCTTTCGTACTTCACAGGTCTTCCTGCCGGAATATCACTCTCTGCGATATTGATCTTCATCGCGGTAGAACCGTGCTTGATACGGAACTGGTTGCCGTATTTCTTAAGAGGAGTAAGAGGCTCTCCTCCCTCACCAAGGTTGTTACCCCAGAGTACATATGTGAAGTAGTTAGGGTTTGCAATAACCTTGATTGTGAATGAAGCATCCTTGCTTCCCTTTGCATTCTCTGCACGCACAGTCACAGTGTGATCTCCAATAGGAAGCTCAACACCTTTTGCAGTGCTGACAGCGCCAGTAACAGGGTCTAGCTCAAGTGCAGAAAGATTTTCAGGAAGGTTTACAAACGAGTATGTAACCTCTGCACCGTCCATGGCAGTCACCTCATTGGTAAGAGATACTCCTGAAATATTCTCATCTACATTCGAATAAGAGAACTGAGTGATAGGATCAAGGAATGCGATAATCTCGAAGGTGAACACTTCTTCAAAGTCGGTCGAACCGAAATCGTTTGTAACCGTGAGGCTCACTTTATATGTGTCGCCGACCTCAGCCTTGTCTGTTACAGGGAAGTTGAGCACTCCTGTGGCCTGATCCACTGTAATACCGACCTCATTATTTGGAGCAACGCTCTTGATTGCATATTTAAGTCCGTTAACAGAGCCCTTGTATGCAGGAGCGGCTGACTTGCCGGTACCGCCCTTTTCGACCTTCACCAATGCAGGCGAATAGGTTACCTTGGTAGGTACAGATGTCACATTAAGAGTAAGTGCATTCTTGAAAATACCCTTCTGGCTATCCTTGCCCGCTATATAGGTGGTAAGCTTGAAGTCAAAGGTATAGATGCCTGCATCGAACGAAGAATTGTTCGGAAGAATCGAGAATTCGCCGTCCTCAGAAATCTTGAACCATGACTTGCACTCGTTATTGAGTTTGCCGTCAACATAGACATTTGCAATCAGGTATTCCTTGATTGCCACATGTGAACTTCCGTCACTCATGATTTTCGCAGTAGGAAGCTTGGCATCCTTAGGAGTTGACAGCAGATCGGAGAGTTTGGCTGAGATTTCCGCCGGCTCTACCACGATACCGTCAGGAACCGGTTTCATCAGTTCAAGTGCAACGGCTTTCGGAAATGTGTGTGCCTTGCCGTTTACCTTGCATGTCACTCCGATCACATAGTTGCCCACAGGGGTGGAATCAGTTGTACTGATCTTGACTGCTCCTGTTTCAGCATTGATGGTGAATACATCAGTGTCTACTGCCGCTCCATCAAATGTAACAGATGCAATGGCAAATTCAGAAGGTTTACCACCGTACCATGTAGGAGGCACCTCCAGAATGGTACCCGGAGCAATCTCGCTGACAGCCGGATAGTAAAGCGAAAAACCGCTTTCGGTCTTGAGCGCTTCCGGCTCACAAGAAGTCAGTACAACGCCACAGAGCGCCGCAACCGACAGGATGAGCCTTTTAAGTGAGAATAGTTTCATAATAGTGTTATTTTGTTGTTATTTCTTACCGCTAAGTGCTTTGAGGACAGTCGGATAAATATGCTCGGCATATCTGAGCATACCCAGGTCGGTGAAATGAGTACCGTCAACGGTTGCTTCACCGTCATTACCGAGCATTCCGTCTCCATAGACGAAGTATATCTTCTTCTCTCCCGCTTTCTTGAGTTTCTCGAACAGTCTGAGCTGGGCATCATTCTTTGCCTTGACGATTCTCTCGGCTCCCTTGTCAAAGATATCTGTTCCGTGGAGGACCGCATTCTGGACAAACACGACAGGTACGTCAGGATGGGCATCCCTGATGATGCGGAAGAACTGCTCCGCCTTTTCATCGATCATATCTGCCGTACAGTTAGGAACATAGTCCAGAACAAACACTCCCGGATCCTTATGAGATGCCATGAATTCTGCGATTTCATAGTCGATCTTTGCATTGCCGCTGAAACCGAGGTTGATGACCTCGCGGTCAAGCATTCTGGCAAGGATGTTCGTATGAGCCATTCCCGGACGGCTTGCGCAGCCTCCCTGAAGAATACTGCTTCCGTACATGATTACTGGTTTCTGATTGTTTGGAGATACCAGATCTGGCTGTCCAATTGTACCGCCTTTCTCTACTCCAATCTCAAGTGAAGCTATACCATCATACAGAGGAAGATAAAGCATATACTCCCTCTCAGATTTTCCACAGACAAGTTTTGCCTCATATGTACCAGAGCCTTTTGGACGAGCGCAACGAAGGTAACGCCATCCAAATTCGTCACTCAGAGCATATAGATCCAGTCCTTTGGTTCCAGTGTCAGCCATATGCTCCATTGAATTATCGCGAGATGGCTTCCATCTGAAATAAAGAGCCATAGTTCCCTCTGCTTTGAATCGAATATATAATCCTGCAGAGTTCTTGCTCAAGCCCCATACCGGCTTGCGGGTTACATTTTCAAGGTATCCCGGCAAACGCTGATATCTGGTGGGAGTATCATCTGTAATCTTTCCGAAAAGAGGAAATTCAGACGCATCGTGATACTCGATCTGAGGGGTCTGCGCGGATAAGGCAAATGATGCCAGTGCAACAAATGCGGTCAGTAGTATTCTTTTCATATATTATCGGTTTATAGATTCTTCACTTTGTTCAGAATGACATTATGCACTACTTGTATTTCTGTTCCCAGACAGGTACACCACCGTTGCGGCTGAGGAACTGCATGGCAGCTCTGTGTGCAGTAAGTTCCGCCTTGAGAATCTTCTCAGGTGTGTGTTCTACCGGTGTACCGTCGTCATATATGCCGGTATAGCCATGGCTGCCGTCTTCTACAGTTGTAGAAAGCGCGCCGCAGTGGAAGGCCAGTACCGATGTGAGGTTCATCGAACCTGCTCCGGTCACAGGACGTCTGGTGGTCTCCTTTACCGGATCCATAGTCTTCTTGAGGCCGTTGAGCGCGAATTCAGTATGAACATAGGTATAAAGTTCCTGCCATGCCTTCAGCAGGACAGGGGGATATGCCGCTACCGTCGGGCTGAGCATCTCGATGAAGTAGTTGTCACGAGACACTCCTGTATGCATGTTCATGATCACATCCGGCATCTCCCTTTCTGCCACATCAAGGATGATGCGGTTCTCCGGCTGTACCTGTCCGAAGAAATTGTCATGCATCAGGTTGTAACCGTTGTCGTTAGGGTATGTACCCGGAAACTCGAACTTATCGAAAGGTATAGGCACCCATTCCTTGCAGTCAGGCCATCCGATAAGCTTTCCGCCGTCGCGACCGCCTGTATTAAGGTACTCGTGCACATGGAATGCATCAGGCTCATGTCCTCTGAACTTCTCCATCCTGATAGGAAGGCGGTCACGTCCGTCAGGGTTGCAAAGTGGAATGATCACGATGCGGTCAAGAGAGTCAAGCATTGAAACAATCTCAGGCCATTCATTGCCAGCAAGGTCCTTGCCGGTCTCAAGAACATTGATAAGGTTTATCGAACCCACAATGCCCTCAAGTTCAAATCCATGCACGCCGGCCATCGTCATATAGACCTTCTTGTCATTGTCGGCTCCGCGATATGCACCGATCTTCTTTACACTGGATGCTCCCGAATAGGTGGAAGTTCCTCTTCCCTGACGAGGAGTACCGTATGTCACACCATAGATCGGACGACCGCCGGCAGACTTTCCCAGAAGTTCCCACTTTCCTTTCTGGACCTTTGTCTTGATGAACTGCTCAACTTCTGCTGTTGTAGCCACCCAGAACGACGGGATATCCTCACGCTCTTCAAGGTATTCCGCTGGGACATCAAAAGGAAAGTCGGCAAGGGGGTCCTTTGCCTGCTGTGAGCATGCTGCAAGAAGGCAGAGTGCTGCAAGAATGGTTGTCAATTTAGTCATAATAATTTAATCTGGATTGCCACGTCGCTACGCTCCTCGCAATGACGCAAACAATGTATATTAGTTAATGTCAATATTGCATCCGTAAGTTTTAGTCTTGTCAAAGGCTATACGCCAGGACTTTCCGTTATAGTCAAACTCAACCCCTGCCTGAGAAGTGGTATTGAACGTCGTTGTCGCCGGAAGCGCTGAAAGGCTTTCGTCGCCGACCTGGATGATGTGCATGAACACATCGTTCTTTGCAGCAGTTCCAGGCTTGACTTCCATCCTCCATTGTCCCAGATATGGCCAGTCCTCATCCGGAACATTGGCACCCTTGTCGGCAGGCAGAGGCCAGTTGCGGCCGTCTGACCAGAACTGCTTTCCAGGACCTCCGATCTTCTCATATACAGCATCTGCAGGAAGCAAGGTGCGGCAGATGGATTTTCCACCCTGGGAAGTCTCGCTGAACTCCCTGCCGTTTATGACCGGCTCGGCAGCTGTATGGTAAAGCCATGTCTTTGGATATGACGCATCAGTCGAATTGACCCTGTCGAATACGACAAAGACATCTGGCTGGCACCAGACGAACTCTCTCATCACAAGTGAAGCCTTGGCCGGATTATATGCTCCTGTAGCATCAGAGGCCAGATATACGTACTCATCGGTCTCATTCAAAACTTTCAGTTCAGAAGCCAGAAGCTGATTCTGACCACCATCGTTAGGCACTGGGAGAACTGTCTCTCCAGGAGCTGCGCTTCCCCAATATTTAGGGAATGTCTCGCCCGGCATCCTGATGGTAACGCAGTTGTGGGCAACTGTGCGGGAGAAATAGTGCGACAGATGCTGTCCCGGTTCAGGGCGCGTTCCAGAATCAAGGGCACGGTAGCCGTTCCTATATATAATGAAGTTGTTGTTGTCGTAATGCTTGTGATTCGTCTCAAGACCACCGCTGACGAACAGGGCATAAGTATCGTCTTCTCCATCTCCCGAACGCATTATCACCTGGCCCATCGTATCGAAATACATTGACTTGCGGCTTTGAGCCTTTGCCGCTGCCATGGACTCATCTGCAAAGACCTTATGGGTCAGTCTGACAAACGGAACCATATCAGAATATCTGCGTACAGAGAACTGCCGGAGCATCTGGGCAGCCTGAGGGATGATTTCGGGATGTTTGTTGCCGTAAATATTGACGATATCGCAGATATTGTAGTTTGCATCCTGATATGAGAGTCTCATGTTGGAATGGTGGGAGTCTCCCATTCCGAAGTCTCTTGCACTTCCGACCTTTTCCGGATCCGGAAGGCGCACCCAGTCCAGATAGTCCATGAACTTGAGGACATAGTTCATGCTTTCGGAAATATCTACACCTGTGGCTGTACGATATGTATGAATGAAGTTGAAGTCCGCCAGCTGATAGAATCCGATCGAATATGTAGGACATGAGGATGCACCTCCTCCGTTTGTGCCTGCCATCTTCTTTCTATGGGCTATCATCTTCTGATGGAACTCATAGTTCTGACGGAACATCTCCACGCATCTTTGGTCGTTGATACCGTCTCCATAAAAGGCGATGCTCAGGTACCACGGAAGGATGCTGACTCCATAACAGCCTGTATTGTAAGCCGAAGCATTCTCCCTATACCTTGCGGGACGCACTCCGCTGCCATGCCATGCAATTTCATGCATCGCTTCATACAAAGGTCTGCCGTATTCCTGACGCTCAGCAGGAGTCAAGTCATTGTAAATCCAGTCGTATGCGCAAAGAGCGCTTATCTGCGAGAACACATACCACGCTATATTAAGGTTATTCTCAACACGGAGCTGATAGTATTCGGTCATCTCCTTAAGGATGGTCTTGGCGTGATTGAGATAGGTCTTATCTTCGCTGACCAGCCATATCGCTGCCGCCTCAGCCGCACGGAATGCCACTTCGTGATTCTTATTGTATTCTCCGGATGCCGCCAGAGGATCCGGGAACTCGATACCTGCTGCCATAAGGTTATCCACCCTCTTCTTCATGTCCGTATAGACGCCCTTATAGATACCAGAAGCGTTTGCCTTGAGAGTCGGAATATCTTCCGCATTGATGAAAAGACGTGGATGTGGCTTGACAATCAGTGCTGCGGCATCGTCCTTGGCTAAACGCGTAGCGGAAGCCATATCAACTGTCAGCTGATTTCGGGCATTTCTTGTAAAAGTCATCTGACATTGCTCCAAAGTGCGTCTGTACACAGCTTCTGAAGTCATAACCTCTACCTCAAGAGAGGTGATGGATGCGGGAGCGACGACTGCCCATACATTGAGTTTTCCGCTATTTAGTTTCAAGCTGCTTACATCAAGGGTGAGCGTTGTGCTTCCACCTTGTGAAAGGTCTGCGGCAGGAGTTTCCCCGGACAGATCAAGACGGAAAGTACCGGCAATGGGATGTGATGCCTTCAAGGTCACATATTGCAAAGTTTCGTCACTTGGAACAGAGAGAGACTTCAAGGTCAGGTCAACATGGGCGACAGCCCTTTCCCAAAGCATATGTATCGGCTCGTCGGGAAGCGTCCGGTAACTGAGATAGCTTCTTGCCGTCATTATGTCTGCTGAAGCATCAAAAGTTCCAGCGGAAGGGACCTGGAGAGCCGGCAGTGCGAGATCGACCATCGGAAGAACCGCTGAAGAAGGCATGACTGATGAAGAAGGATAGACGCCATAGAAAGACATACTCCCCTGCACTTCAGCCTGCAGATCTGTCTTTACAGAAAAGATTGACTTTGCCGCAGTCTGTGCAAGCGGCTCGGACGGGTAAAGATCAGCAGACCATTCTCCATCGAGTGTATAGCCCATGCTCATGCGGTCTCCTTTTGACCATGTGACTGTCGCTCCGTTCCATTCTGTCCGCGTCTGCTGAATGTCCGAGGCAAAGTCCAGGGTCACACCCTTAACTGAAGAGTCCGGCACCAGTTCTGTCCGCATACACGAAGTGCAGAGAAGAATCAGGGCAATATACAGATATTTCACGCGGTTAAAAGTCATAGTTCAACAGGTTTCGACGGTAATGCTTACTTCAGGTTATGATAGCGCATCAGTGCCTCGATGAAATAGTAGTCAGCGTATGTAAGCGGCACATCGATTTCCACATCTTCCGGAAGGTTTCCGACTGAATGTTTCAAGATAAAGCCACCGATTTCGCCCGGCGCGGCAAGATACTCCTCAGAGGCCAGAGTACGGAGCTGTTTCTCGGCTATGGCAAGATAATCCTTGCCATTATCAGCCACCTGATCAAGAGCGATATAAGCAGAAGCCATCACTGCTCCTGCAGAGGCATCCCTGTATGTGTCAGGAATCTTCGGATCGTTGAAATCCCAATATGGAATACCGTCTTCAGGCAGATAACCTTCGATCATATCTCCTATATGTTGTGCCTGATGGAGATATTTCCTGTCACCTGTCTGCTGATATATCATGGTGTAGCCGTACAGAGCCCAAGCCTGACCACGAGCCCATGCACTTGAGTCCGCAAGACCCTGGACAGTGATTTTCTTATTGACCTCACCTGTTCCCGGCACATAGTCAACCAGATGAAAGGTCGTATAATCTTCACGGAAATGGTTCTTCATCGTCACATCCGCATGTGATACGGCCACATGACGAAGCCACTCATTATTATCCATGTTAGCGACAGACATCAGAAGTTCAAGGTTCATCATATTGTCGATGATCACGGGATATACCCATGAGAAGCCAGGCTTCACAAACGGCCAGCTCTTGATACAGCCCACTTCTTCCGTAAATGCTCCGGTGAGCGACTGAGCGGCAGTACGGAGGACCTCCAGAGCATGCTCATCGCCGGTGAGACGATACTGATGGCCGTAGCAGCAGTTGATCATGAAGCCGACATCGTGATGGTCGGTGACATATTTCACCGGTTCGACTTTGGCGGTTTCCTTTATTGCAAGTTCCTTGATGCTTACATCGCCGTTATACTCATAGATGTACCACAGAACACCAGGGAAAAAACCTGAGCACCACCAGTCATAAGGAGCCTTCACGAGTTTTCCGTCTTCAAATGTCTTTGGAGTCTGGTCATCAGCAAGAGCTGAAGACATGATCCTGGACTGCTCTGCAGCCACTGCAAATACACGGTCAATCAGTTGATCCATCGTTTCTTCCTGAGGCTCCGAGCATGAGATAGCCAGAGTCAGAACAGCTGTAAATAAAAGAATTGTCTTTCTCATATAGGGTTATTGAATTCAAGCATTCATATAAATCAATCTCAATATGCAAATTTACATGTTTACATCGAAGAAAAATACCTCTAAATGGTCAAATTGACCACAAATTAGGAATTTGACTATTCTTCGCACATGTTCATTATAATTTTATCTATATTTGTTCTGATCGCATAAAGACTATACGGTAACCGGATGAAAAGACTGTTTCAATTATTGATGCTCGTCGGCATGATATGCTCATCAGGCACATCCATGAACGCGCAATACATGAGGAAGTACGATGTAACTTCCGGACTATCTGCAAATTCTATCAAGGGTATAATCCAGGACAGCGAAGGATATATCTGGTTTGCCACATCTGACGGACTGAACTCTTTCAACGGCAACTCATTCAAATCCTACGGATGTTCATACTATCCCTCCGCGCAGGACGGCATCACAGCGCTGAACATACTGACCATCCTGCAGCACAAGGACGGTAAACAGATCTGGGCCGCGACCCAGAGTTCCAGGCTGCTGCTGTTCAACCCGGGCACAGAAACCTTCAGGACGCTGGAACTTGCCGGACGCAGCACACTGACCCCGAACCTATGCTATTCGATCGCATATGACTCCGACGGAAATCTATGGATAGGAACAGACGCAGGAATCTATGTCTATGACGAGACTGCAGAGCGGTTCACAATATGGCACAGCTCCAACAGCGGACTGTCCTCTGACTTTGTCAGATACGTATTCTGTGACAGCAATCACGTGATCTGGGTAGGCACAGACAAGGGAATCGCTCATTTTAATCCTTCTGCACAAAACTTCATAAAGGCCAAAGTCAATGCTTCTGCATTCGGTGGTAAGAAAGACCTGCAGATTTCCTGTATTTCGGAAGGTCCGGAAGAGACACTCTGGGTCGGAACATGGAGTCACGGTCTGGCATGCCTGGACAAAAGCAGCAACACCCTTGACAGGATCAATGTAAGAAGCGACAACCCTCTGACCGGAACAATGCGCATCAGAAGCATTCTGAACGACAGACCGGACATGCTATGGATATGCTCGAACGTGGGTCTGTTCCAATACAGCGTCAGAAGCAACACACTCTCACAAGTGGTAATGTCATCGGCCCAACCCAACGACAACATATACGCCAGTCTGAAAGACAAAGAGGGCGGCATCTGGATAGGAACTTACTTCCAGGGAGCCTATTACCTGTCTCCAAAGGCCAGGCAGATAGAATGTTATACGACAGGTAGCACCGGAGGCGGTCTTAAAGGTTCTGCAATAAGCACATTCTGCGAAGATGAGCACGGCAAGATATACATCGGATCGGAGAACGGAGGTTTGAGCGTATTTGACCCTATAAGCCGTAAATTCATGAAATCCCCCGTCGAAACAGGACCCGGTAACTTCCACGCTCTATGCATCAACTCCGGCTATATATACATCGGGTCATACTCAAAGGGACTTTTCAAGGCCAGCCTGACCACGGGCCTGAGCAGAAGATTCAGCCGCACCAGCCACCCTGCCCTGCTGAGCGACAACATATTCTCGCTTTTCAGAAGTTCGGACGGAAACATATATATCGGAACAGACGCCGGATGCTCGAAATATGATCCGAAAAGGGATCATTTCAAATCCATTGATGCGCTGGAGGGAATATTCATATATGATATCATAGAAGACAACAGGAACAACATCTGGTTTGCCTCATACTATGACGGACTTTACAGATATGACAGGACTTCAGACAAATGGAGCCACTATGTCCATGACAGCGGAAATGCAGCATCGCTCCCGCACAACAAGACCCTGAGCCTGTATATCGACGAACATGACGACCTGTGGATATGCACTGAAGGTGGCGGGGTATGCAGGTGGGTGCCTGAAAAGGACTCGTTTGAGAAACTTGCCTTGACAAGCGGAGACTCCAGGGTCGATCTGGCCATCGTTTACGGCATACTGAGCGACCCTTCCGGCAGACTCTGGCTATCGTCGAACAACGGTCTCTGGGTATGCGACACACACGGAAGAATCTACCGCCATCTGACACACGAAGATGGCTTGCAGAGCAATCAGTTCAATATCGGAGCCACGATGAAATCTTCGCTCGGCAGATTGTATTTCGGTGGAGTCACCGGTTTCAATATAATCAACCCGGTGAACCTTCATGACTGTCCCACATCGCCGAGAGTGACAGCCCGGATCGTATATGAAGGACATGATGGAGAAGAAAACACTTCCTCAAGAATATCGAGTTCGGGGAAAATCACCCTGCCAAGAGACATATCTTCATTCACAATGGATTTCGAATGTCTCAGTTTCATTTCGCCGGACAAGACCGAATTTGCATACAGGATTGATGACGATTCGGAATGGACCATAACCAATGAATCATCGGTCACCCTGCTCAACTTCCCGTATGGGGACCATTCCATCAGGATTAAAGCCCAGACGGCTGACAGATACTGGAGTTGCAATGAAGCCATCCTGGAGATAAAGAATCTTCCTCCGCTGCTGCTCTCTCTTGGAGCGAAGATAATATATATCCTGCTCGCCGCAGCGGCTCTTACCCTCGCAATAATCTTCATAAGAAGACGTTATGCAGAAAAATCCCGAATAAGGTTCAATCAGATGAAGGCTGCGCAGGAGCAGGAGGCATACGAGGCCAGAATAAACTTCTTCACGCATGTTGCGCATGAAATCAAGACGCCTGTGACATTGATCAGCGCCCCACTTGATGTGATAAGAAAGGATGAAGACGACCCGGAGAAGTTACGCAACATAGAACTCGTACAGAAAAACACCCAAAGGCTTCTGAACCTTGTCAACCAACTTCTTGACTTCAAGAAGGTAAGCAGCGACGCCTTCAACCTCAACATGGCCCCTTGCGACCCTGCCGAACTTATATCAAACGTCGTAAACAGATTCGACGGAAAGTCTCTGGGCGATATTTCCATTGAAATGTCCCTGCCGGAAGACGACATCTTCTGCCTTCTTGATCCGGAAGGATTCACCAAGATCATAAGCAATCTTATGACCAATGCGGTAAAACACGCAGTATCATATATACATGTAGGCATGACCCTCATGGACATTCACGGCCAGAGTACTTTGGTCATCGAAGTCAGAGATGACGGATGCGGAATCAGCGAAAAGGATCAGGAGCACATCTTCGAGACCTTCTTTCAGACAAATACAACCACAAGCAGCAGGATATCCGGAGTAGGTCTCGGACTGCCGCTCGTCAAGATGCTTGTACAGAAACACTCCGGCAGGGTATATGTAGATAACGCCTACAAGGAAGGATGCTGCATGAAAGTTGAGATACCTCATCTGCCGCAGATTTATCAGTTACCTGATTCTGCCCCTGCCAACGACCAAGGTCAGATCAGAATCCTCATAGTCGAAGATACTCTGGACATGCTTGAATTCATTTCAAGTGTATTTGACAGCCAGTATACAATTTACAAGACGCCAAATGGGCTTGAGGCTATCAAAGTTTTGTCTGACAACGATATAGACCTTGTGATAAGCGACATTTCCATGCCGATGATGGACGGTTTCGAACTTCTGCAGAACATCCGCAGGGATGAGATGCTCTGTCACCTGCCTGTCATCATGCTGACTGTGGAGAACTCGCTTGAGACACGCATCAAGGGACTTGAATATGGAGCGGACGCATATATCGAGAAACCTTTCTCGACAACACATCTGCTTGCCACCGTATCCAACATAATAAACCGAAGGGAAGCCTTGCGCAAAGCGATAATGAAAGACCCTCTCAGAAAGGAAGACGACGGCACAGCCATACCTCAGGACAAGGAATGGTTCAACCTGGTCACAGAGTATATTCAAAGCCATATTCAGGAGCCGGAAATCTCTATTGAAAGCATCGCCGCCGAGCTCCGTATAAGCCGTTCGAGCTTCCAGAGAAAGATCAAGGGACTGACCGGACTTTCCCCTGTCGAGTTCATAAGACATATAAGGCTTGCCAAGGCCGCCGAACTTCTGTCAACCGGTAAATTCCGTGTCAATGAAGTTTCATATATGGTCGGCATCAGCAAGCCTTCATATTTCTCCGCACTTTTCAAGAAGCAGTACGGCACGCTTCCGAAAGATTATATGACTAAAGCCTGAAGCTCTCTATCAGATGTTTCAATTTTGCGATTAAACGAATAAATAGGTATTGTCCAAAAAATTGCTAAATTCGTCGCAAAATTGAACAAATATGAAATCTTCAATTATTTACAATACAAAATTGATATTGGCTGCAAATATCATTACAATCTTATTATGCAGCTTTAAATTCACAAATATATCCCAGAATGAAGGTCTTTCTCATGGTATAGTGGTTTCATCTTGTCAAGACAGTCTTGGACATATGTGGTTTGCCACTCATGACGGTCTGAACAGATACGACGGTTACAGGTTCACTGTTTATAAGAACAATCCGCAAGACAGCACCTCCATTGCTAATAATCTTATACGAAAAGTATATGTTGACTCAGCTGGAGACCTTTGGGTTGGAACGGACAAGAGTCTTTCCTTTTACGACAGGAACAAGGAAATTTTCTATAACTACAATACCGGAGGAAAGGAAGTGACCGGCATAGCGCAGATGAAAGATCAAAAGTTCATCATCGCAGTTGGAGGAGGAATAAGGATTTTTGATTCCAAAACAAGACAATGGGCAGATTCCTCTCTTCCCAACCAGAAAGAGAGTTTCGGAGCCAGGATAATCTATAATGCCGGTGAAACAATTTTTATCGGAACCAGCTGGGACGGGGTTTTTCAATATAGCCAACAGACAGACGAACTGACAAAGATATCGTCATACAAAAGTCGGAAATCCATCCAGTGTATGATCATGGACCAGCAGAAACATCTGTGGGTTGCCACTGAAGGCGACGGCCTTGTCAAACTTGACCTGAAAAGCGGGACATGCACATCCTTCAGGCATGACCCGTCGGACCTGCACAGCATAAGTTCAAACTTCGTAAGGACACTCTCTACTGATTCAGAAGGACGACTCTGGATAGGGACATTCAACGGATTATCCATATTTGAGGATGGAAGATTCCTCAACATCCATAGCGACCCTTTCACTCCGGGAAGCCTGACACAATCATCTGTCAGATGCATCACACGTGACAATCAGGGCGGCATGTGGCTTGGCACATGGCTCGGAGGCATAGACTACTGGCATCCGTTGAAAAACAGATTCGTCAATATAAGACGTCAGGCCGACGGGAGTTCTCTGAATGACAACATAATAAGCTGCATCACTGAAGACAAGGACGGTTCATTGTGGATTGGAACAAAAAATGGAGGTGTAAATCATTTCAACAGGAAGACAGGCCGCTTCAGTTACTTCTCTTTAGAAAAGAATATCAGCAACGACATCCTGGAATCAAACGACATCAAGGCTATACATGTTGACCAGAAGACCGGTCTTGTATATGTGGGTGCACATGCCGGAGGTCTTAACATAATTGACAGAAAAACCGGAACCATCAGGCACATTGAGCACAAAAGCTCTAATGGCAGGCTGCTTGATGTCTATGCCATAATTTCTTCCAGAGAGAATCATTTTTGGATAGGAACCCGTGGCGGACTTCTTGAATATGAGGTATCATCAGGGAAAATCACATCCCACGCAAGTGAAACAGGAATAGAAGGCAACCCGACTGATCATAGGATTAACACACTTCTTGAAGATTCTCAAAACAGGCTATGGGTAGGATACGAAAAGGGACTAAAATGCTATGTGAGAAGCGAATTCGGAAAACTATCAGAGACTTTGGCCAGGAATATTGACGAGATATTTACCGGCAAATCCATCCAATGCATTTTTGAAAGTTCCACAAAACAGATCTGGGTGTGTACCAGAAATGGTATATTCTGCTATGACGAAAGAGAGCAGGATGTATCTCACTACTCCACTGAAGACGGTCTTCCAAGCGAAATGGTACATGGAATGGAGGAAGATTCATATGGGCGTCTATGGATCAGCACAGACAACGGCATCTGCTGTTTCAATCCATTCTCCGGATCGTTCCGCAACTACACCATCAAGGATGGACTTCAAAGCAATCAGTTCAACACCTATTCACACTGCCGGACTCATAGCGGAGAGATGCTCTTCGGCGGCATAAACGGTATAACAAGATTCAATCCGGAAACGCTCAAGGACAATCCTTATACGCCAGCTCCCCAAATAACAGGTCTGTACATTTCAAACGAGCTTGTCAAACCGACAGACTGCAAGGGAATACTGGACAGATGCATCACCAACACGGATAGAATCCATCTCAGGCATGACCAGAACTCGATGAGCATAGCCGTTACCGTACCTAACTATCTGTCAGGTCAGCACAATACATTTGCCTACTTCCTGGAAGGTTTTGACAAGGAATGGACAGAGACGACAGACGCCCATATATCGTATCCGAGCCTGCCACACGGGAAATACCGGCTAATGATCAAGGCCGCCAATAATGATGGTAAATGGAACACCAGTACAACAACACTTGAAATACGCATAAAGCCTATCTGGTACAAAACCCTTGCAGCGAACCTGCTGCTGGCATTGATGATCCTGATATTCATCTATACAACATACCGCATCATCATCGAAAGGAAGGAGAGGGAAAGCAGAGAGGAACTTGCAAAACAGGAAAAGGCCCACCAGGAAGATATCCATCAGATGAAGATGAGGTTCTTCATCAATATTTCACATGAGATGCGTACTCCCCTTATGCTGATTCTCAATCCGTTGCAGGAAATGATCTCGAAGAACAGCGACACATGGATGCGCAAACAGCTGAAATATGTGGAAAGAAACGCTCAGCGGCTCATGCATCTTGTAAATCAGCTCATGGACTACAGGAGAGCTGAACTGGGCGTCTTCAAACTGAAGATACGCCCGGAAGACGCACACAAGGTTATCAAGGAGAACTGGAGCTACTACGAACGCCTTGCTCAGAGCAAGAAGATTCAATATACGCTTTTGTCCGAGGTTGAAGGCAAGACCTTCTACATAGATGCACAATATCTGGAACTGATCCTGAACAACCTCCTTTCAAACGCATTCAAATACACGGATGAAGGCAGCATTACGGTCCACGCATCGCAAAATAGCGAAGAACTGTGCATTGAGGTAAGCGACACAGGCAAAGGCATCCCGGAGGCAGAGCAAGGCAGAATATTCGAAAGATTCTATCAAAGTGAAAACGATAGCATCGGAAGCGGAATCGGCCTCTCACTAGTCCAGAAGCTCGTTTCCCTTCATCATGGAAGAATAGACTTCAAGAGCACGGAGGGAGTGGGTTCCACATTTACGGTCTGTCTGCCTCTTTCTCTCAACTCCTACTCTTCGGAAGAACTGAGTAATGAAACAGACACCCATAACCTGAACTCATTGAATCGATATATTGTTGAAACAGACAATATGGAGTTTGAATATGCCGAATCCGGCCAAAGCAAGCGTGGGAAAGTGCTCATCGCAGAGGATAATGAAGAAATCAGAACATATCTGAGCAATAGTTTGTCCGGTCTGTTTGACATAGTTCATTCAAAGAATGGAGAAGAGGCGCTGAAAATTCTGAAGGAGAGTGAGCCGGATATAGTCATCACAGACATGGTCATGCCGGTGATGGACGGTCTGAAGTTATGTGCTGCAATAAAGCAGAACATCAATACAAGCCACATTCCGGTAATCATGCTATCTGCAAAGACTGACAGCAAAGACCAGCTTGATGCATTGAAAACCGGAGCGGATGATTATATTACGAAACCATTCTCCATGTCTGTACTGACTGCCAAGATCCAGAACATACTGCGGACACATCACAGAGTACATGACAAGGCGACAAAATCAATGGAGATAACTCCGGAGAAGATCAGTTTCAACGCGATGGACGAGCAGATTCTCAAGAAGGCCATATCTATTGTAGAACGGAATCTGGACAACAGCGACTTCTCCACAGAAGAGTTCGCTGCAGAAATGAACATGAGCCGCTCCAACCTCCATATAAAACTAAAGGCTCTTACAGGAGAATCCGCCCTTGATTTCATCCGCAAGATACGCTTCAAGGAAGCATGCAGACTACTCAAGGACGGACGTCATAGTATAGCCGAGATCAGCGACATGGTCGGATTCAACACTCCGTCGTACTTTGCCACATGCTTCAAGAAGTACATGGGCTGCCTGCCGACGGAGTATGTAAAGAATCAGAAGTAGGTCAGTACTGCAGATTGACTCAATGTTAGGAATCGGCATATATATTGCAAAAGTTGTATATATGTGAAACTTTTTATATTTTTGCAGAGAGGAAAGATTTTATGAAACAATTGAATGACATAAATCTAAAGCAATTGAGAAAGTCGAGAGGTTTCACTCAGGAACAACTCGGAATTATAGCGGGCATGACAAAATCTCAGGTTTCCAGGATGGAAAGAGGGCTTTTGGGGAGTGAGGCGACTATATATAGGGTGCTGTCCGCACTTGGATATAGTGCCAGATTGATCTGTATTGATTCTCGCGGAAAACTGAAATCCGAGAAGGACAGAATACTTGACATTTTGAGAGTGTTCAAGGCT
Organism: Candidatus Cryptobacteroides sp.; assembly: GCA_045127685.1. Taxonomy (GTDB): domain Bacteria; phylum Bacteroidota; class Bacteroidia; order Bacteroidales; family UBA932; genus Cryptobacteroides. Next base: position 71,023 of record JBGVQP010000006.1, on the reverse strand, counting down.
AATAATGCAGAGAAATATGGTATCGAAAGTCTTGCTCTCTTTGGGAGTTTTGCAAGAAACGAGCAGAAACCGGACAGCGATGTAGATATTCTTATAAGTCTTAAAGCCCCGTCGCTGTATTTATATGCCGGAATAAAAGGTAATCTGGAGTCAATCCTGTGCCGTGAAGTCGATGTTATCTCCGCTAAATCAAAACTCCCTGAAGAATTCAAAGAATCAATCTCTAGAGAACTTATATATGTGTAAGAAGAAGCGTATAATCTCGTACATAAGGACCGCAATCGGGGAAATGGAACTGGTGGAACAGATGTCAGAACCAATTGTTGAGGCTGATGATTTCACTATCCCCTGGAGTCAAGTGTTCGGAATGAGAAACTTCATCGTGCACGAGTATGCCAATGTCGATGAAGAGGCAATCTTCACTACAATCAAACAGGACTTCCGACATTGAAAGAAGTGAGCAAGCAGATATTACAAGATTTGCATAGCGGCACGCTTGACGAATACATAGAGGAGACATAGCTCCTAATCTCATCATAGACAAAATTATCGGCAGGCAGTTCATGTTTCAAGAAGTACATGGGCTGCCTGCCGACGGAATATGTAAAAAATCAGAAGTAGAGGCTATTTAAGGGCCTTTTTGATGGTCGGGAGGATGTGGTCGACGTAGCGCATCATACCAAGGTCGGTGAAGTGTGTACCGTCTACGGTTGACTCCTGGTCGTCGCCGAGCATACCTTCTGACTTGACATAGTAGATTTTCTTCTCACCGGCTTTCTTGAGTTTCTGGTATACCCTGAGCTGAGCCGCATTGATATCTGCCATACGGGTTGCCTGCTTGGTGCTGAAGGTCTGTCTCGGATATGGAGGAAGAGCTACAAACACCACCGGAACATCCGGGTGGGCATCACGCAGAATCCTGAAGAATTTCTCGGCCTTTTCGTCAATGAGTTTCGCATCGCAGTTTGGTGCATAATCAAGCACGAACAGACCCGGTTCCTTATACGAAGCCATCAGTTCTGCGATTTCATAGTCGATCTTGGCATTACCAGAGAAACCGAGGTTGATGACCGTCCTGTCGATTCTGCGGGCAAGAATATTGGTATGTGCCATTCCAGGACGGCTGCAGCAACCTCCCTGTAATATACTTGACCCATACATTATAACCGGCTTATCTGTCTTTGGCGTTTCCACCTGTGGTCCAGAGATATGAGAGCCCTCACCGACTCCTATCTGAAGCGACTTTACTCCATCATACAATGACAGATAAAGCATATACTCACGCATGACCGGGTCACAAGATATAGTAGCCTCCTGCTCCCTCTGGCCCTCTTTCAGACGCCAGCATCGCACAAAGCTCCAGCCTGCATCGGTAAGCATATACAGATCAAGACCCTTTGTGCCGGTATCTGCCATGTGAGCCATTGAATTGTCAAACATCGGTTCCCACTTGACGCTGATAAACGGGCTGTCTGAGCGGAAACGCAGATATAGGCCTGCAGAATTGCGTCCAAGGTTCCACACCGGCTTTCTTGCCACTCCTTCAAGGTAGCTTGGGAGCCTTTCGTAACGGGAGTTGGTCTGATCGGAAATCTTTCCGAACAGAGGAAACTCAGTAGCATCATGCCATACGGTTTCTGCCGAGAAGGCAGAAACCGACATGAGTGCTGCGATTAAAGACAATAGTATCTTTTTCATATTCGCTTATTCTATTACCAAAACATAGTTCTTATCACCGACGGTAACATTCACTTTGCTAACTGAAGTGAAACTCGCTGAAATAGATGGCACCTGAGTTCCAAACGGATATATCACAGTAATGAATCGTGCAGGATTACTATCCTTGTTTACAGCAATTTTGTAATAAGGCCTCTCATACTTTGTTCCCGGAACATTTGAATGCCATGAAGTTCCGGTTGTTGCTGTATATGAGCTCGCGAGAGTAACTCCATCAAAACAGAAAGTTCTGAAAGCCATATTGTTTCCATCAGTAAAGGTTGTACGAGCCTCATATGAGTCGCTCAGCTTGCTATACTTCATTGTTCCCGGACACATGTGCCAGTTAAGTTCCACACTTCCTGTAGCAGAGCCAAGGGCCTGGTCAACAACGACAAAGAATCCGTCCTTCATCCTATAGACAAGACGCTCGTGCCTGAGTGCTCCATAAGACTGATTTGAAACATGAACCATATCATAATCGGTCTTCTGAGCAGAAGCCTTGAACAATCCGCAAGTCGTCTTATTGTTATTCACGGAATTTCCTCCCTTGTAAGTAAGCGTATTATGCATCTTTGTCTGGCGGAACTGCTCTCTCAATTTATCATCTTCCGTAGAGCCTCCGTATGTATATACACCTGCATCCGGAAGGAAATGGCGTCCGTTCTTGTATAACGAGATTGTTCCATTGTCATTCTGGCAATGTGTAAAGCCAAACTCATTCTCGTTATTCTTTAGAATCAGCATCATATCTGACTGGTCCCATCCCGTACGGAACATATACCATCCGGAAGTCTTATACAAAGAAAGATGTTCCGTCGGTGCAGAGCCGGACTGACGCAAAGTAGCGAACCACTTGAGCGTCTGATCCTCCGGGAACATATTCGAATAATTCACAAAGTTCTTTTTCAGCACATTCTGTGTCCAGCTTGAAGATCTCGTGTCATTGAAATCCTCCATCGAATAGTCAGGATACATCACATCCCTGACAAAATATACTCCATTCTTCAGACGCTGAATAAAATCAGACGGAAGCAGGTTTTCCTTACCATTTGCAGAAAGCACCTGATGAGCCTCATAGAACTTTGCGATAACTCCGATATGATAACTCACATCCTTCTCCACAAGCACTCCATCATCCGCAAGCAATTCACCCAGAAACCTTTCGTTATCTTTCAATGCCTCATCCAACCACTCGGCTGACTTCTTATACTCCGGCATCATGACGCTCATACTCAGCACTGCATGCGTTTCAGACTGACGGATATTGCCGGTATCAGCATAATAGTAATTGGCTCTGATACACTCCACGCAATCATATAATGAAACCAAAAGATCCGAGATAAACTCCGGTGTGAAAGCCTTGGACTCCTTGCAATACTGAAGCGCCTTGATATAGGTTTCAATACGCGCACAAGCCTGCAGATTGCACCATTTACGATAGTCCGCATGCTCCATACCCATATAATATGAATCCTTGCCAGCCACAGGACAAGGGAAGGTCTTGAGCCAGTCCGAGTACACATCAACAATAGATTGAGCATACTTCTCATCCTTGGTTCCCCAATAGACAAGAGCCTGAGTCTCTATCCACGGATGACGATGCATATGCTGCACGAACAGATCTTCTGTAGTAGGTCTGAGGTCCCAATTCACTCCACCGTCTGTATCAAGGAACGAATAATAAACATCACCTTCGGAAGATGTCGATTCGACATAGTTCTTGGCTATATAGAAACGATAGCCGTTATCCTTCAACGCTTGTTCAGCAATCCTTTTCTGAGAAGACGTATAGCTTGTGCTTGAGAGGTTGACTAGTGGAACTGAAACATCCCTTGTAGAATAATAAGCCTTCAACTCCTGCACGGCCTCATAAATACAGCCATAATCATAAAGAGTCTTTACATTCTCAAGGCCTGGAGCATCGAGATCTATAACATCAAAGAGCCTCTTATTGATACGGGCATTCAGTTCCGGATTGGTTACAGGCGCATATACTGCACTGGTCATATCCACACCAAGTCTGTTCCTTGTATTGACATCAAACTCAAGGTTGCACGAAGAAATTGTCTTGACATATTCGGCCCTCTCTGTATTGATGGTAACAGTCATGGAAGTGACCTTAGAAGGAAGCAGCGCCAGCCAGATTGTCATCTTTCCATCAGTTGTCGAAAGATTTGTCGGAGCTACACTGATGGTCTTTACAGCAGATTTGGCCTGAAGTTTTCCCGTAGCCATATCGATCTGATACGAACCTGCAATCTGTGCATCTGTCTGAAAATCAATCGAGGTGATGGTCTCTCCCTGACGCAAGGTCGGCATAGTCATAGTAATCTCTGCATGGGCAACCAATCTGCGCCATAAAAGAGGTACAGGGGTAGTTGAGACGACTTTGACAGGTTCGACAGAGTATCCGTACATCAGATCGGCAGCCGGATCGTATGATCCTGACGCAGGAGTCTGCACAGACGGAATTTGAACATCCATCTTCGGAGCGGAAGCAAATGAGCCTGCAGCAGAAGAGGGACATACTGCAAAGAAGTTCAATGTGCTCTTATAACCGTTTTCAAGAGAGGTCTTGACTGAAAATTCGGCAGTAGATCCCGCCTTGGTCAACGGATCTGAAACAAAAGTCTTTGACGACCACTCTCCCTTATCTGTGTAGGTCATGGCAATTTTATCCCCCACGGACCATTGGATGGCAGAGCCGTTCCAGCTAGTCTTTACATCCTGTTCTACGCTCTCTGAACAGAACTTCAAGGTCACTCCTGAAAGTCCTTCCTCAACCGGTGCAACTTCCTTGACACATGATACAAGGGCTATTGCTGCGAGTGCAGCAATAGCCGATCTATAAAAATTCATAATTTTTCGTTAAAGGTTTCCAAGCTCCTTCTCTGAATAGCCAACAGCAACCTGGTTGAGAGCAGCAGCAGATGTTTTGCGCTGAGCACCATAGGATGTAGAAACATCCTCTTTATCTTTAACTGTATATGGTGATGTATTTGTAACTAAAGTGCCAGACCTTAATCCATCGGCATAGCCAAATACTCCGTTTTCAGGATCCCAATCTGCTGAAAGGGGATAAGACACGAACGGTACCGGATTGGTAGTTGACTTGGTCATTGTATCTGGGAAAGTTCCCGTAGCAGCCCAGAATCTATTGTTCCAGTTATTGATGAAGTAATAATTATTCTTTATAGTCAAACTCTTTGCATCGGCATAAGATCCAGACTGCAGAATCTCCATCTTATCAATAGTATGGGTGTGGACAAAGAAGTTATATGCAGCTACAAGATCTCCCGCAAATGCTTTAACGTTTGCATAACCCTTAGACCCTGTTGTTGTTCCTACCAGAGTATTATGAGTCATATCAAGGTCACCGACTGTCAATCCGCTAGCTCCATTTACCAATTTAAATGTAGTCAGAATATCAGACTCCGATTCCGCAATATTCTGGAACACATTGTTGGTAAACTTGACAGAAGCTACAGTGCTGACTTGAGAACCACAGTTAAACATATAAGATGCCGCCTTTGCAGCATTTATCATCACATCTGAGTCCTGCAGGACGAAATTAGCCATTGACATTCCCCTATTATGGCAATTTACCATATTTTCTACCAGCACAAGTTTGCAATTATCGATAACGATACTTCCGAAATTAGCAAAACCACCCTTTAACTCTGTCTGCTGCAAAATGACCTGATTTGGGCTGCTCTTGATATCAAGACCGGATAAAACGATATATCCATTGGCATTTTCCTGCGGCTGAATAGCCTTGCTCTGCGACTTGATCATAGATCTTACCTCAGGATCATCTCCCGCCACAACAAGACCGGTGGTTCCAAGTACGCCAAGATCAACATTGGTAGACTCCGGCCCTACGAAGTATACACCTGCAGAAGAAATCGAAGGCTTTCCGTCATTGATATAAGTTGCATACTTGTTATTGTTTCCTGCCTTGTTGATTGTCAAGTGAGCATAAGTAAGGCCAAAACCGTCATTGAACTTCACGAAGTTACTTGCATGATCCATGATGGCAGCTGCAGGAACATCCTGAGTGCAGAAGATCTGATTTCTCTTGATGTCCACAGCCGCAATACGCTTGACGATCTTCTGTGTGCCGTCGTTCATACCAAGGATAACTGAGAATCCCTTGGTGAAGTTGGTAGGAAGGATAGTGAAATAATACTTTCCCTTTGCGAGGTCTGCATTGTCATTTGCACGAAGAGTTGCAGTTACGTCTGCTATGCCGGGAGTTGCAACAGGCTGGCCTTCATTCCAGACTGCTGTAAATGAACCTGTGATCTGCTCATTATTATTACCGATAAGCGTCAGAGACCTCACGCCGTCAACCTGAAGATTGAACTCAACAAGGGCTGTGACATTCTTGAACTGCATGTTCTTGTCGGTTGCCTTGGCAATCATCACCGCGCAGTCGTCTGCCATTGTACCGGCAGTAACAATCTGCTGAGAAGCGATTTTTGACGAAAACACATTGTCCAGACTCATCTTACCTGATGCAGAAGGATAGATTGCATAGTATTCTTCCGCAGCAGGATCTGCTTCACCTGAGATCACGACTTTGGCTCCAGAAGATTGAGCTTGGAATAGCACACCTTTGTCAGTATCTCCATCAACATTCGATCCGTCAAAAATCATCACCTTGTCACCTGCTATCCATTCAACAGACGCACCGTCTGCAGCAAGGGAAGTCTTGGAAATCTCGTCCTGAGCTGCTTCTGTAATTGCATTGAATTCCATAGGAACGAGTTCCTTCTGAATGTCCTGACCAGGGTTCTGTTCCTTCACACATGAAATTGCCATAACGGCAAGAGAGATATAAAATAATGTCTTTTTCATAATCTTTTCCTCCTCCTGTTTAAAAACCCCATCCATCAAGGTCGTCTACACGGTCATACTTCTCACCCGTAGAGCCCTCTGCTTCTGTACTTTCACATAAGATTCCTTCAGAAATCACATCGATTTCCATAATAGACGGACTCTGATAAGAGCCCCTGTCTGCAAATGGTTTCTGTTTCATAATAGTGTTATTTAGTAGTTTGTTAAATTAATTCTTCTTGAGTCTGACAGTATAGTTTCTCGCATGAACCGTAGTCAGCAGCAGTTTTGTCTTTCCGTTTGATTTTTCTATTGTAAACCCTTCCGGATTTCCAGTAATATCAAAATCACCATCAAGAATAATCTCAGTATCAAACGGCTGCGCATCTACTGCAACCTCCTTATCATCAAGGTTATTCATGTTGAGTTTCCATGGACGACGCATATCCGGTTCGCAAAGATTGAGCTGATATTCCCCGGCACCCTTATCTTCAACGATGTATGCCAACGGCACATTCACACTCTGAACGAGCATACCCTCATACACATAATCTGCTGTAAAAAGTGCCGCACAGATATCTGAATCGCGTTTTACGATATGGGCATTCTCATCCTTACGGAGCACCTGCACAGGAGACTGACCTGCTACCGTCTGGGCCATCGCCTTATCCTTGAGCATATAATACTCATATCCAGAGTTCTTTGGCGCAAGACCATGAGCCACAAACGCCTTGGACTGCTTTCCGTCCTTTGTAAACTCTACCTGTCCTTCTTTTACCACATAAGCAAATGACGCATCCTCATACACGCCTTCCGCCTTGAGTTTACCGGCTCCACGCATATCCTGAAACAGGGTTGTCACCACAGGACACTTTCTGTCATTACATGTAACGCCGCTTCCCAGACACAGAACCATATCCTTGAAGAAGAAATATGACTTGTCAGCACGGAAAGAAGTATCGTTGTACATATCGTGAAGACGGAACGAGAACATCGCCACATTCTCCGCTCCATGAACTCCGGCCAGGAACGACTGGTCGGAATAGTTTCTATGGTCTGTACTCTTATTATTATATGCAAGTTGACTCTTAGATAGAACCTTTGCAGTAGTTCCTGTGATATGATTCCAGTCATACTGCTCGTCTGACGGATGGAATGAACGGTTGCCATTGCGGAAATCGAAGAATTCCAGATGGCCATGAGACATCCACCTTCCCCACTTATTCAGGCCATTACTTCCTGCCTCATAATCCCAGATATGTCTGCTGTATCCCTTGATATTGAAATGGATGTCATGATCCTTGGAAATCATCATACCGGAATAAGGCATGAACAGATTACCTGTCTTCATTTCCTGCTTGACATTTCCGTAAGACAGGGCCTGAGCCACAGCCTCCATCTCGCCGACAGTGGTCATATATGACATATCAGAATTGACACCGGTCACGTATTTCATCCATGCAGGATTCTTGACCGCCTTTGCATACACATCGTTAAAGATAGCGATGAGTTCCTGGTCAGCACCCTTATCACAGTCAATCATATAGGCATAAGCAGGAACCATCTCATGAAGAATAGTCTGAGCCTTAGGGAATCGACCTACAGTTCCGGCTGGAATATCAAGGCCGGCACTAAGGAAATGGAATGTCTTAAGACCTGTCTTGATATTGTTCTTGGCCTCCTGTGACATCGCGTAAGGAGTACCTTCAAGTATATATGCCAGCTGTGCACCGGCATACAGGGCCTGCGGATAATAACCACTATTGTAAGCAGTACGATGGTGGTAACCGGAGAAGTCGTCCTTGATCACATCCTCTCCGCCCGGTGCTATGCTCATAGCCTTGTCCATATAGCGTTTAAAGGCCGTCAGAGCAAGTCGTTTCTCTGTAGGGTCCTCAATCGAAAGCGCATACATCAGCTTACCATTGGCAAGAGCTCTGAGGTCGTCGGAGTTTGTACCTCCACGTGGCTCCAGATCGTAGCAATGGCCAAACATTGTAAACCATCTCATGGCATTGCGTTCCCTTTCAAGCATCTGGGACGAGAGCTGATTACGCATCAGGAAGTATGAATACAGATATCCCGAGCTTCTGAGTTTCTCCAGAACGATGGTTCCCATAGAACTTCCGTCTGCCCAACCCTGATCGCTGAACCAGTCGTAGACATACTTTATCTTATCCAGATTCTCCTTCTTGCCGTTCTTGTGATAATCCAGAGCAAGCGGAATGAGCACCTTCTCGTTATAAGTTCGGAACATCTTGAGTTTCTTACCCTCAACTACTGAAGGGCCATCAAGGGTAAAGAGAGGCTCTCCAATCGGAGTTCCGTCATCATTGTACTGGATAGTTATTTTCGCCGCTTCAAGGAGTCCTCTTTCAATAAAGGCCTTCTCAGCTCCGGTTCTGATCTTGACAAACTTATCCTTATTATATTTACCTGTGCCAAGAATCCACTCTCTGAACTTGTCTTCAATCATCCTGATCTGATCATCAGTAGCATCAATCAAATCATCTTTAGGAACTGCCTCACGATACCTCATCATATCTGGCATCATAGAAAAGTTTGTACGTGATGTACTATAGTGAGCATCCTCCATGTATTTCCACGGCACTATCTCAGGGAACTCCAGCATATCCATATACAGCACCCCGGAAGTCTGCGGAAAGACAAGCAGCATCTTACTGATGGAATCATTAGGCTTCTTACCCATGTCCGCCCCGAACTTGGCCCATAGTGCACGCCATCCCTTGAATCCAAGACGATATGGCATACGGCACACTTCCCTGTCGTCAGAGGTAAGGAACACCAGCTGCATATCTGCCGGCTTACTACCTTCGTCATAGAACCAGACCTGGATACCGCCATGCTTGCTCCTTGATGCCTCAAAAAGTCCCGGAGCGTTCTCCAGAGTCGCAACTGTTCCGGGCTGCCATCTGATCATCAGAGATGACTGACCGAACTTATATCTATATGAGGAGATGCCGACATTGCCGTTTTCACATTTCCAGGCATGTAGGGCACTCATGTCCTCAAAAGATATAACCTGTGCCTCTGACACTATCGGAAGAAGCATCAGAGCGCACAAGATATATAAGAATTTAGATTTCATCCGTTACCAATTAGGATTCTGTTTACATAGCGTCATCATATCCAGGTCCCTTTGAGGGATAGGGAGAAGTTCATGCTTACCTTTTACGGTGTACTCACCTATAAGGTAGCTGGCGTTCGCATCTTCATGCCACTGATCAAGGTCTGAAACAGTCTGCTGAATAGCGTCGTAATAGATACCCCAGCGCACAAGATCCTGCTTGCGATGGCCTTCGAAGCAAAGTTCATGAGAACGCTCGTTGCGTACTGCCTGCTGGAACTCCAGATACGACATTCCAGTCTTCAGATTGGAAAGGCCAGCTCTACGACGTACTTGATTGACTGCCTCATAGGCATCATCATTCGGAGCCTTGTTAAGTTCATTGAGAGCCTCAGCATAAAGGAGAAGCACATCCGAGTATCGAAGAAGATACCAATTCGTATTCGTGTAATTGGCATCCGAAAGGTGGGTCTCGACATACTTGATCAGATCCCACTTTGCCACATATAGTTTTCCATTGAATTGTTTGCGTTCAGATACAGTTGTCATGGCACTATCGAAACCCTTTCCGATCATTATCTTCTCCTTTTTTGCATTATATGTATAATCTGCAAAAGAGAGACTTAATCTCTTGTCGTTCGGTTCCTGCTGCTTCCAATTGCTTATAAACGGAGGAACAACTGTCCAATATGCACTGATCCTGATATAGTCTGTGCTTATCTGTTCAGACTGTACACCGTTCCACTTGCCGATACGTCCGACAGCATCACCGCCGGAAATAACGTTCGCATAGAAAGATACCTCCATAAGACTTTCAAGCGGATCCCAGACCCCTGTACTTGTGTTCTTCCAAAGCTGCTCATAGTCGCTGTGAAGTCCATGCTTACCAGACTCAATAAGTGGCTTTGCTGTCGCAACAGCTTTCTGCCATTTACTATCATCACGCACCGGATAACCAGCCCATGTTGCATATACCTTTGTCAACAGACCTATTGCACCAGCCTTTGAAATACGATAGGCGCTCGATGTACGGTAAGTATCTTCATCTGCATAAGGAAGAGTCTTGACTGCATAGAGAAGATCCTGCTCTATAAACTCATATACATCCTGAGGTGTCGCCTGTGTAAAGGTTGAAGGATGTTTCTTTGAGTCTGCAGTAGTCTTCATAAGTACTACATTACCATACCAGCGTACAAGTTCAAAATAGTACAGGGCTCTGAGAGCACGGGCCTCAGCCATCATCACTGCAGCCCTGTTCTTATCTGCTGCAGAATAATTCTCCACCACTCCAGAGAGCCTCTCAATGAAGTCATTGGCATCATAAATGGCATTGTACAGAGCCGCCCAAGTCTGCTGAACCTGCACAGCTGAAGTAGAATAAAAGTTAGACGGGATGTCCCTGAATCCGTCAAGAGAAGTGCCGCTGACCTTGGCCTGATCGGTACCAAGTGTAAAGTAGAGGGACAGATGATAACCGTACATGTGGTCATTTGTCAGGTTCTCATACACTCCCAAAAGCACATTCTCTGCTTCAGCAGCATTTTTCATATAGTTTTTCTGCTCCATCTGGGTGAATGACTGCTCATCCAGAGAACATGAAGCCAGAGATGCTGCTGCAAAAACTGCTATAATATATTTCAATCTTTTCATATCGTCAAGATTTCATGCTTAGAACTGAAGTTCGATACCGAATGTATAAACGTTGCTCTTAGGATAAGCGCCCCAGTCAAGTCCCGGCATAAGCGGACTTGATGATGTATTGACTTCAGGGTCATATCCACTGTAGTTTGTCAGACAGAAGAGGTTCTGCGCTGTGGCATAAACTCTGAGCCTGCTGACATAGAATCTTTTGGTAAGGTTTTCCGGAAGGGTATATCCGACAGTGATATTCTTAAGTCTCAGATATGATCCGTCCTCAATGAAACGTGAGTTGACATCATATTTGATATAGCCTTGAGCTGAATGAACTTTAGTTGAAGCGTTGTCCGGGCGCCATCTGTCGGCAACCTCACGAAGAGTGTTTCCACGGCGGATGTTGGACATTGTCGTGTACATTCTTGTGGCGTTGTAAACATCGTTTCCAATGCTGTACTGGAACATGAAGCTCAAGTCAACGCCATAGAACTGGAAACTGTTGGTAAGACCTCCATAGAACATAGGATAACCGTTACCGATCGAGGTCCTATCGTCTGCTGTAATCTTGCCGTCACCTGTCACATCCTTATATTTCAGGACACCAGGAGCTGGAGTAATACCTCTTGAGCTCATATCTGCAACACCCGGTTTGAGGATCATTTCTCCGTCAGGAGTTCTGCTGAAGTCTGATGACTGATACACTCCATCATATACATAGCCATACATATCTCCAAGCGCCTGACCGACATAAGCGACATAGTCATATTCTGTAAAGTTGCTGCTGAAACCGCTTCGTGAGAGCATGTAAGGTGTGCCGTCACGCAGAGACAGAAGTTTGTTCTTTACAAAAGATATATTGAAGTCGGTCTTCCAGAAGAAATTCTTCTTGTTGAAGTTCACGGAGTTGATTGAAAGTTCAACTCCCGAGTTACGGATCTTGCCGACGTTCTGCCACTGGTACTCAAAACCTGTAACATACGCAAGGTTCTGCTTTATGAGAAGGTCCTTGGTATCCTTCACGAAGGCATCTGCGGTAATGTTCAGACGGGAATCAAAGAAACCAAGGTCAACTCCGATATTTGTCGTTGTCGAGCCTTCCCATCTGAGGTCCTGGTTTGCAATCTGTTTCGGTGTGAGAACAATATGCTGGTCTGTACCTATACCGTACTTGGTGTTGTCATAAAGGCTCATTGAAAGATAGTTGGTGATCCTGTCATTGCCGACCACTCCCCAACCGGCTCTTACCTTCAACATCGAAATGTTGTAGTATCTCTCCATCCAAGGCTCCTTCTTCAGGTTCCATGCAGCAGAGAATGATGGGAAATAACCCCATTTGTGCTTAGCAGAGAACACTGTTGACGCATCTGCACGGACGGTAGCCGTCACCATGTACTTATCCTTGTAGCTATAGAATGCTCTGGCAAAGAATGACAGTCTGAGTGACTCTGCCCTTGCACTCTCTACGGCAGAAGGAGTTGTACCGATGCCGAGGTTATCATTACCAAACTCATCCATGCTGAAGTTCTTTGCCTGAGCCTTGACACTTTCTGCACCCTTGAATGAAACCTCATGACCGAGCATCGCATTGATTGTATGGGTCTTGTTGAAGATCTTCTTATAGGAGAGGGTGTTGGTGTTCTGCCATCTCTTGTCAATGCTCATGGTGCTTTCTCCCCATGGACCAGCTGATCTGTAGGCCTGACTTGTGAGTTCATGATAGAAAGCATCACGACGGCCATAGTTCACATTGTATGTACCTGAAGTCTTAAATTCCAAGCCTTTGATGATCTGAATGGTCAGCTGGCCGTTTCCTATCCACTGCTCGCCAGAAATAGAGTAATCGGTATTTTCCGCGTTGATGATCGGATTGATCATATTTGAGTCAAAAGTGCCATCTTCCTCCGAAGTAGGGTCGTAAGCAGTGTAACGAAGGTCATGGGCACTTACCTTAAGGCCTCCGACCGGACGGTAACGAAGAAGATTCGCAAGGGTGCTTCCTCCTGTGCCGACTCCTGTACGCTTATAATTGGTATAATTGAGCGATCCGGTAAACGACATCCAGTTGGTGATTTTCTGGAATATCTTCACACGCGCGTTATCCTTCTTATATCCGCTGTTTGTAAAGATACCGTTCTCATCGAAATGTGAGAATGAGACCGAATACTGTGAATTCTTGTTTCCACCTCTGACGCTCACTTCATGGTTCTGGGACCATGTAGGACGGAAGGCCTCAGACTGCCAGTCGACATATTCGTCCGGAGAAAGATTCTTATAGTCTTCAATTGACTGATACTTGTACGGATTGCCGTCAGCGTCTGTTCCCTGATTGAAGTAAGTAGTCTGATAATCCGGGAAGTTTTCAAGCTGGAGAGCTACAAACTCATACGGAGTCAGAGTTTCCAATTTCTTCGAGAGCACACGGTAGCTCGCAGAACCGTTGTATGTAACCTGTGGACGTCCTTCACGACCAGACTTGGTGGTTACGAGAACGACACCGTTTGCGGCACGTGCACCATAGATTGCTGATGCAGATGCATCCTTCAGATACTCGATCGAGTAAATATCCTGGCTGGCGATGAAGTTGATGTCATCCACCTCGAATCCATCGACGATATAAAGAGGAGATGCATCACCGTTCGCCGTTCCGACTCCACGGATCTTGATGTCGTATCCTCCTCCCGGAGTACCGTCAGCTGAAGTAACGCTTACTCCGGCAACCTGTCCTCCAAGAGCCTCCAGTACAGAGCCTGTCTTGAAATTCTCAAGAGCCTTTGCGCTTACTGATGCAACTGAACCGGTGAGGTCGCTCTTCTTCATTGTGCCGTAACCGATGACAACGACCTCATTCAGAAGGTTCTTGTCCGGCTCAAGGGTCACATCGACAGTGCTGCGTCCTGCAACATCAACAGTCTGGGTCGCATAACTGATATAGCTTACGACCAACTGGGCATCAGCCTTCACCTTAATGGTATACAAGCCATCCAGGTCGGTGACTGTACCATTGTCAGTACCTTTCTCGGCAACACCTGCACCTATCATGGGAGCACCGGTCTCATCAAGAATGGTACCCTTGACTGTGATTGTATTCTGTCCGAAAACCGGCACGGACAAAACTATCGCTAAAAGTATTGATAAATATTTTTTCATAGTGCGTGATTTTCGGGATTAAAATTCAGTGTCAAACCAAACCATAAACGGCTGCCATCTATATGGTTCCACACCCTTGTTGTTTTTATCAGCAACGCTATACACTACCTCAACACCATTGTCCATATACGGATATCCCATGATGACCTGAGCCTCAAAAACGCCATCAGCATAAACACCATCGGCATCCACCCATTTGTCAGGAGCAATGTATAGTTTGAGGTCATTCTGAATGTATCCCAAGAGATGAGGCCTTGTCTTATCGGTGGCTGTCACGTTGTACATAGGAATCACATTATCCAGACTTGTACTGAGTTTACCTGTAGCTGCCATATAATAAGACTGCCACATCTGGTAAAGGAATGTGTCTGCAGTCTTGGATGGTCCGCTCACATGAGTCTCTGGTCCCCCAACATTATAATAGTTCGGATTCCTCATGAAGGTCATGGTGATCTTCGAATAATCCGTCTCACTGATCGGATTGCCATCGGCACCCTTGATGACAGGTGCTGGGAACACTCCGCCCTTCTTCGGATTACATTGGAATACAAACGGAGTATACTCAACTGTATATACAGGCGCTTTCGCATTTGAAGAGTCCTGACGCGGAGCATTGAAATCAAAGAACACAGGTATCTTCCTAACTGTCTGGCCAGAAGTTCCCTCTCCGACAGTAACCTTCACGATGATGACATGCACCCTCTTGTAAGATATTGCGCGGGTGTATATCGGATTGGGCTTTACAGTGATTTCTCCAGTGGTACCATCTATTTCTGCATAAGTAGGAGCTGCATCCGCATTGCGGACCAAGCTGCCTTCCGCGATTTCGAACTTTATTTGCTTCCAACCTTCATCAGTAACATCGGAGGCCGTCTTATCAAGAGAAATTTTTGAATTTTCAGATAGCAATGTAATCCTATGCTGGCTTGCATAATCACTCACTGGTGAAAGTCCAAGGTTATTGCCCCAAGATACCTTTGTGAAGAAGTATGGGTTATCTATAACCTTAAAGGCGATATCTTCGGTCAGTTCACCCTTGTCGTTAGCAACCTTTACGGTAACTGTATATTCACCCTTCTCGATCTTATTGCCCTTTACTGCAGAAATCTGTCCTGTAACTTCATCAATTGAAAGTTCAGCAAGGGCCTCAGGAAGGTCTACAAACGAAAACTTCACATCGTCGCCATCCACATCAATCGGCTTGATACCATAAGCTGTACCATGCCATACAGTAGAATCGTTGTAAGCAAGCTTTGTAATAGGCTGGATAAAATCAACGATATCGATGCGTGTCACCTGATCGAAATCCTTTGTGCCATAAGCGTTGGTCACCTTTATGGAGATCTGGACCTCGTCTCCAGGACTAAGCCCATTCTCTGCGTCAAGGGAAATGGCACCTGTTGTCTCATCGATAGTCAAAGGGACATTATCGGGATAAACAGCCTTGATCTCAAACTTCAAGTCCTTGAGCGATGCGACGAAAGACGGTGCAGCACTGACATAAGCAGAGCCTTCCTCGACTCTCTTGACCTGCGGATCATAGGCCAAAGAAACTGGCGGAGAGACGATATCCACTGAAAAGGCATTGGCAAAAAGTCCTTCCTCTGAAGCAGCATTTGCAGAAGCTGTCACAAGTCTGAGATCGAATGTATATTTTCCTGCAACGAACGATCCGTTCTTGATGATGGAAATAAGTCCGGTTGTTTGATCAATGCTGAAGAAACCGCTCCAATCCTCCATTCTGACACCGTCGCGAGTGATATTTGCAATGCGATAGCTCTTGATGGTCACATGGTTGCCGTCAGTGGTAACCTGTGCCGTAGGAAGGACTTCCGTCGAATTGACATTGTTCACCTGTGTCATCATAAGTACAATTTCAGAAGGCTCTACTGTGATTCCTTCCGGAACCGCCCTCATCATATTGACCGTTATGATATCCGGGAACGTGTATGTTGTTCCGGACGACTTGCACGAAATGCTGATGGTATAGACTCCGACACCAAGCGTCTCGGTATCCTTGATCATAAGGCGTCCGGAAACCGGGTCGACTTGAAAGCACTCTGTCTGGATTGTCGAGCCATTGTACTTGACATCATAAACATTGAAATCAGTCGGCTTGGCACCATGATAAGTAGGATCCATGTCCATGTTTGTTGATGGCCCTATATCTGTAATGTCCGGATAATACAGCATGAACTTGTCACCGTCTGTAAAATTATCCTTTGTACATGAGGCCAGCGCCACTGCAAAAGCAAGCAACACGGCCACGAACCTGTTATTGAATATATTTTTCATATCAGTTGAGATTATATGCTAGAGAATAGTCCTTTCCATTGACAGTCACCTTTACTGCAGCACCGTCGTTTCCATGGAATGTACCTGCATTTTCAGAGTTAGGATTATCGATGAACGCAGCAGAAACATTCTGATTTGCGAAATCAGCAGCATCGCCGAAAGGAAGGATAACTGTAACAAAGCGTGCAGCCTTGTCAGCCTTCTTGGTTACGGAAGCCTCATACCAGTAGCGTCTGGTCTTCTCGTTCTGCTTGTTTGAGAAATATCTTGTATTGGATGTAAGCTTGAAGTCATCAGATGTTTCAGAGAAAGTTCTCAGAAGCAGGTTGTTGCCGTCATCGAATGTCGAATGTGCTCCACCACAAGCAAGACCCTCATACTCATCAATAACAGTCAAGCCATTACCATGAACCGGGTTGCCTGGAGCATCTCCCTTGCCACCCCAGAGGTTAAAGTTGAGATTTACCTTACCGGCATTTTCTCCATAGGCCTCATCCACAACTACGAAGAACTTGCCTTCTACAAAGAAGATAGCCCTTCTGTGAGTAAGGTCGGAGTATGACTCGTTCTCTGTGACTACAAGTTCATAGTCTGCTGCAGTCTCTGATTTAAGATACTTTCCTGCGCGTTTTTCAATAAGGTTGAAGCCCTCTTTTGTAATGGTGTTATGCATATCGGTAGCACGGTACGCATTTCTGTCACCACCTTCATTATAGGTAAAGAAACCTGCATCCGGAAGGAAGTGGCGTCCGTTCACATACAAAGAGATATGTCCGTTATCGGAATGATTATGAAGCCAGTTATCCGGGTCATTGCTGTTCTTATGAATAAGCATCACTGAATTCTGCTCCCATCCGTTACGCATGATATAGTAGCCTGACACCGGATAAGAAGCGAAAGTCGTCATTGGTTTCTGACCTGCTGCGCCCTGGAAAGCGAGCCACTCAAAGCCCTTGTCATCCGGGAACATTTCAGCATATTTCTTGAAATTTTTGGTAAGGGTCGATACATTCCATGAATCGGCATGAGTATCATTGATTATCTCCATCGAGTAATCCGGATACATGATATCCTTCACGAAGTTGGCAGCATTGCGAAGTGACGCCGTAAAATCAGCCGGCAGATCCTGTGACTTTCCGTTCATCTGGGCCACTTTGTAGATATCGTAGAAATTGGATACTGCTCCGATATGGTAGCCAAGGTCAAACTCACTATGGACGCCATCCTCATGGAACTGATTGTCAAGCTGGGCCACGACAGCAGTCTTTCCTGCCTCATACCATGACGGAGCATCCTTGAACTCCGGCATCAGAATACCTGCAGTAAATACAGTCTTCTCTTGAGACAGTCTGATATTGCTGGCAGGAGTCTCGTACCAGTTCAAAGTGATATTCTTTATGTGGGTATGAAAAGCCACCAGGAAGTTTGTAAGAACTTCAGGAGTAAACTCCGGAGCGTCCACATAGTATTCGAAGATACTCATCTGGTCATAAGCTCTTGAAGCAGGTTGCAGAGCCCACCACGGAAGGTCGTAAGTCTTCCCCTCACCGCATGGGAAATTCCTGAGCCAGTCAAAGTAGATCTCAATCCACGCCTTCACATACTTTGAGTCGCCGGTCGCCTTATACACTCTTGCCTGATGCAGCATCCACTGGTGGCGATGAATCTGTGAATTGAACTGAGACTCTTCTTTCATATCTTCCGGAATATCCCAAGCAAGTTTGCCACCCTCTCCTGAAAAAGAATAGCTCTTCCCTTCAGCGTCCTTGAAGTCTGAGACAACAAACCGATAACCACCCTCCTTGGTAGCATCATCAGCAATGGTTACGGCAGCTGATGTTGCAGAAGGAGCCAGCATGCTTACAGCTGGATTGATTATGTTTCTCTGTCTGTAGTAGTACAACAGCTGAAGGGCTGCATTGTACACATCATCATCTTCATAGAAACGCTTGACCTGCTCAAGACCAGGGTAATCAAGATTTATCAGATCAAAAATCTGCGAATTGACAGTTGCAGGATCGCCTGCCTCCACTTCGGGAACGATCTCCAGATCCGGATTGCCGGGCTGGACATCAAAATCGTCCTTCGTTGCACACGATGCCGCTCCAGCGGCGAGCAACAAAACAAAAAGTAGCCTTTTCATAATTTGTCAAGATTATACAATTTTAATATTGCAAATTTACATTTAGTATAGGATGTAAACAACTTATATTGTAGTCAATATTTTCAAAAATGAGCATCTTGTATCAAATTTGTGCAACACATTGTCAAATTTGTACAAATATGGATAAAAACAACGAAAACGCCCAATTTTTCAACAAAAAGCGCTTGCAAAGCCGAGAAGCGTTAATAACTTTGTTATTAAGAAAAACCAAAAACATATCATACAATGAAAATCAACCGAATCATTATCATGGCAAGCCTGTCTATAGTAGCCCTATGTGCTTGCAGTACAGAGAATTACAGCTGGGTAAAGACCGGCATCGACAGAGCAAGACATCAGCTCATGCTCACAGCCGGTGAAATCGACGGAACAGGCAAGATTCCACGTTCTATATGGGTGGGATACGATTTCGACAAACTTCAGGAGCAGCTTGAAAAGGAAATCTTCGTCGATTCATTGCGTCCCCAGCCGGCAGCCGAGCTTCTGGGCACACGAAGAATCCACGACATATACGACTGGACCAGCGGATTTTTCCCAGGCTCTCTCTGGTATGTATATGAATTCACTCAGGATGAGAGCGTCAAGGCCGAAGCCATAAAATATACGGAACTGCTGAACCCGCTCCGCGAGTACACCGGGACACATGACCTGGGATTCATGATCAACTGCAGTTACGGAAACGCACTTCGTCTGTCTCCGAACGACACCATCCCGGCAGTTCTGGTACAGACAGCAGGCAACCTCTGCTCACGCTTCAACGAACAGGTCGGATGTATCCTTTCATGGGATTTCGGACACTGGAACTACCCTGTCATTATTGACAACATGATGAACCTTGACCTTCTTTTCAGCGCAAGCAGACTGACCGGTGACCCGAAATATAAGGAAGTGGCGATCAAGCATGCAGACAAGACAATGGCCAACCATTTCCGCGACAATTACACATGCTGGCACGTTGTAAGCTACAACGATGACGGAACTGTGGAGATGAAGGAGACCTTCCAGGGCAAGAACCACGATTCGTCATGGTCACGCGGACAGGCATGGGCCGTATATGGCTACACTGCAACTTATCGCGAGACAGGTGACAGAAAATATCTTGACTTTGCCGTAAACATCGCTGACATGATCATGTCAAAGGTCACCACCGAAGACGCGATCCCTTACTGGGACTATGACGCACCTGTTCTTGAAGACACCCCACGCGATGCTTCTGCAGCAGCTGTTACAGCATGCGGACTTCTTGAACTGAGCACCCTGGCAGAAGACGGACAGAAATATTTCGACTATGCAGAAAAGATTCTCAAGAGCCTCTCAAGCGATGCTTATCTTGCTGCCGAAGGTGAAAACCAGGGCTTCGTGCTCATGCACTCAACAGGATCTCTTGCACATGGATCGGAGATTGACGTACCTCTCAACTACGCTGACTACTACTATCTTGAGGGTCTGCAGAGGTATATGAACATCAAGGGAATCGAATATAAGAATCTGTAATATGAGAAAAATACTTGCTACATTCTGCGCTGCCGTATTCGCTCTTGCGGCATCTGCACAGACACCGCAGCTCAAACCGGAGGTGTTCGACCTGCTGAACCTGGATCATCCCGGACTTGAAAAAGTAAAGGCTCTGCACAGTGCCGGTGACCAGCAAGCTGCCGCTGCCGAACTTCTGAACTATTTCAAGGCACGCAAAGGAGTCGTCACAAGAGACATCAAGGATGTCACCAAGGTAAAGATAAACAAAGAGGAGCAGAAGTGGGCCGACGAGGCTCTGGAGCATACGTTCTTCGTGCACAAGGGCTATCAGCCGTCCTTCAACTATGGAGAGGACATCAACTGGAAGTTCTGGCCGGTCAAGGACAATGAGCTCCGCTGGCAGCTTCATCGCCACAAATGGTTCACTCCGATGGGAAGAGCCTACAGAGTGAGCGGTGACGAGAAATATGCGGCTGAATGGACAAAACAGTACATTGACTGGATCCGCAAGAATCCTTACGAAGGAGACAAGGAGAATGCGCGCTTTGCATGGCGTCCGCTCGAAGTGAGCCACCGTCTGCAGGACCAGCCGCTTCAGTTCCAGCTGTTCATTGACTCTCCGTCTTTTACAGCCGAGTTTCTCAGCGAGTTCCTGGTGAACTACCACCTGCACGCCGAGCATATCATGGGACACTACTCCAAGCAGGGCAACCACCTTCTCTTTGAAGCACAGAGAATGATATGTGCAGGTACATTCTTCCCTGAATTCAAGAAGGCCGCGGCGTGGAGAAAAAGCGGCGTGGAGATCCTCAACAGGGAGATCGGCGTACAGGTATATGAGGACGGATGCCAATACGAACTCTGCCCGCACTACCACCTGGCAGCAATCGAGATATTCATAAAAGCCCTTGAGGATGCTTCGATAAACGGTTTCCGAGATGTTTTCCCGCAGTCATACATCGACACTATCGAGAAGATGATAATGTTCTATGCGAACATCAGTTACCCTGATTATCTGAACCCATGTTTCAGTGACGCCAGACTTGTAAGCAGGAAGAACATGATCAAGTCATTCAAGCAGTGGTCTGAACTCTTCCCGGATAACCAGGCAATCAGGTACTGGGCAACTGAAGGAGCAGAAGGATCAGCTCCTGAATACCTGTCGAAAGGATATCTCACATCAGGATACTATGTGTTCAGAAACGGATGGGACATGAACGCCACACAGATGATCGTCAAGGCGGGACCTCCGGCATTCTGGCACAATCAGCCGGACAACGGTACTTTCGAGCTCTGGTACAAGGGCAAGAATCTCTTCCCGGATTCCGGATCATATGTATATGCCGGAGAGGGTGAAGTGATGCAGTGGCGCAAGTGGTTCAGACAGACATCTTCACACAACACACTGACTATCAATCATACTGACATCCAGACAACAGACTCCAAGACTCTGCTTTGGAAGCCGGAAGGTGATGTCCAGATACTCGTTACGGAAAACCAGAGTTACGAAAAACTCAAGCACAGAAGAAGTATTTTCTTCGTGGAGGGAAAGTACTTCGTGATCGTTGACGAAGCAGTGGGAGCAGAAAAAGGTACGGTCAATCTGCACTATCAGCTTCCAAGGGGTAAATGCACAAGCAGCCGCACGACCATGGAATTCACAACAATGGCAGATGACGGAGTTAATGTAAAACTCAAATGCTTCGGACCAGAAGGAATGGATATTGAGAAACTTGACGGATGGGTTTCGAGTGAATATATGAAGAAGTTCAAGCGTCCGCACTTCAGTTTCAATGTAAAGAAGATGGACAACAAGCCTGTGCGATACATCACAGTCATAATGCCGGGAGAAGGCAGCATAGAAGACACTAAGATTTCTGCATCCTTTATAGATCCGTACTTCAAGCAGAACAGTCTTAGTCTGATGGTAAAAGTCGGCAAGAACAAGAAGAAGGTTCTTACATACGAACTCAAATAATATGAAACACTTTAAGGCATCATACATACTTCCGTTTGCCGCTGCAGGTCTTTCGGCCTGTGGCGGTGATGCGCTGCAGGAGCGTCCGAACATCATCTTCATCATGACGGATGACCACACGACCCAGGCCATGTCATGCTACGGCGGGAATCTCATCGAGACTCCGAACATGGACAGGATTGCCGACGAGGGCATCCGTTTTGACAACTGCTATGCAACAAACGCCCTTTCCGGACCGTCGCGTGCATGCATCCTCACCGGCAAACTCGGCCACATGAACGGATTTACCGACAATGCTTCCAGATTTGACGGCTCGCAGCAGACATTCCCTAAACTTCTTCAGGAAACCGGCTACACGACAGGTATCGTGGGTAAGTGGCATCTGATTTCCGAACCTCAGGGCTTTGACTTTTGGAGCATCATCAGCGGACAGGAAGAACAGGGAGACTACTATACCCCTGAATTCATGGAGAACGGAATGCCTGTAACTGAGCAGGGATATGTCACCGATGTCATTACGGACAAAGCGCTGAAGTTTATTGATGATGTGCGTGAGGACGGTCCGTTCATGCTCATGCTCCACCAGAAGGCTCCGCATCGCAACTGGATGCCGGCACCGCGCCATCTGGGCATGTTCAATGACCATACATTCCCCGAGCCTGAGACCTTGTTTGACGATTATCAAGGTCGTGGAACGGCAGCACGCAGCCAGGACATGTCAATAGCTAATACATTGCAGAACGACTGGGACCTCAAGCTGCTTACCAGGGAGGAAATACTTGCCGGCAACAACAGGCTTTACAATGTATACACACGCATGCCCGAAGAAGTCCAGCATAAATGGGACAGCGTCTATGCCCCACGGATCGCCGAATACCGCAGTGGTAAACTCTCCGGCAATGAACTTGTGCGCTGGAAATACCAGCAGTACATGAGGGATTACCTTGCCACTCTGATGAGCGTGGACGAAAACATCGGAAGGGTGATGGACCATCTGGAAGCATGCGGAGAACTGGACAATACCATCATAGTATATACATCCGACCAGGGCTTCTTCCTTGGAGAGCACGGATGGTTCGACAAGAGATTCATGTATGAGGAATGTCAGAGGATGCCTTTCCTTGTACGCTATCCAAAGAGCATAAAGGCAGGCAGCATCACTTCCGCTCTGGCGATGAACATAGACTTCGGACCGACATTCCTTGATTACGCAGGGGTTCCTGTACCCGAGGATATGCAGGGTAGATCCCTGAGGCCTGTACTTGACGGAGAAGGTGCGATACCGTCAGATTGGCGTAAAGCCGCATATTACCATTATTATGAATATCCGGCAGAGCACTCCGTGAAGCGTCATTACGGCATCAGGACAGCAGACTGCAAGCTGATACATTTCTACAACGATGTTGACGAGTGGGAGATGTATGACATGGTGAACGATCCACAGGAGATGAATAATGTTTATGATGACCCTGCATATGCAGCCAAACGCGCCCAGATGCACGAATTGCTGGAGCAGGTTCAGCAGGAATATCAGGACACAGACCCATGCGAAAAAGTAAAGGTGCTCTTCCAGGGCGACCGCCGCAATTTTGATAGAAGAAAATAACAATATAATGGACAGAAGAAAATTCATAAAGACATCCGGCTGGACAATGCTGGGCGTCGCAGCAGCAGGAAGTCTTCTTGGCTCATGCGCTCCAGGAAGCAAGGAAGCAAAGAAGATAATGCCGTCAGCAAGCGGCAAGAAGATGTTCTGGGGAGACCTCCACAACCACTGCAACCTGACTTACGGTCACGGAGACATGCGGGATGCATTTGAGGCAGCAAAGGGACAGCTTGACTTTGTGAGCGTGACTCCGCATGCAATGTGGCCGGATATCCCGGGAAAGAACGACCCGCGCCTGAGCTGGGTGATAGACTATCATACCGATGCTTTCAAGAGACTCCGCAAGGGAGGATATCAGAGGTATCAGCAGATGACAAAGGAATACAACAAGGAAGGAGAGTTCCTCACATTCATCGGATATGAAGCACACAGCATGGAACACGGAGATCATGTCGCTCTTCATCACGACCTTGATGCACCGCTGGTGGAATGCACCTCAATCGAGGATTGGAAAGAGAAGTTCAAGGGACAGAAAGTGTTCGTGACTCCTCACCACATGGGTTATCAGACAGGCTACAGAGGATACAACTGGGACTGCTTCAGCGAGGGAGACCAGACTCCGTTCGTAGAAATGCTTTCGCGCCACGGCCTTGCGGAAGGTGATATGGGCGACATCAATTACTACCACGACATGGGTCCGCGCCAGTGGGAGGGAACCATCCAGTATGGTCTCAGCCTGGGTAAGAAATTCGGCATCATGGGCTCTACAGACCAGCATTCAGGTTATCCTGGAAGTTACGGAGACGGTAGAGTGGGCGTGCTTGCAGACAGCCTCACCCGCGACAACATCTGGGATGGTCTGCGCTCACGTCACACATGCTGCGCTACCGGAGACAAGATAAACATCGACTTCCGTCTGAATGATGCGTTCATGGGAGATGTAGTGCGCGGAAACAAACGCAGAATATATATAAATGTGACCGGCGAGAGCTGCATTGATTATGTGGACATTGTCAAGAACAACAAGCTGATTGCACGTCTGAACGGACCGCTGATTCCGGCTATGCCTTCAGGAGATACCGTAC
Source organism: Candidatus Cryptobacteroides sp. (assembly GCA_045127685.1). Lineage (GTDB taxonomy): Bacteria > Bacteroidota > Bacteroidia > Bacteroidales > UBA932 > Cryptobacteroides. Next base: position 45,991 of record JBGVQP010000006.1, on the reverse strand, counting down.
GATGCAAGATAAAGATGGAGTTCGGATGGAACCGTGAGGAAAAATATGTTCCATGGAACGGAAAGATCTCAATCAGCAAGGGACGCATTCTGAACGTGACACCATGCTTCAGAGGTGCGGCCTTCACGTCACCACAGGAGGGTGAGACAGAGTTCCATACACATATAAACAGGATTCTCGGGGTTTCCGACACAGCCGTAGAACTCGCACTCCACACCACAAAGAATCCTAATACAGTTACTCCTGCTACACAGGCTGTGATTCTAGACGTGGAAATGCCTCTTGACGGAGTCGTCACTTCTGACTTCAACGGAAAGTCGTTCAGCCACTCTCTGGCAGAACTGCTTGAAGGTTCACGTTCACACTTCATGCGCGGCTGGCTCAGCGAGGCTGTTCTCTTCAACAGGGCGATGCCTGAAAGCTGCTGGCAGATAGAGCATTACATGGAAGACTGCGAGCCTGAGAACGACACAGACTTCTATTATGTGCGCGTGCGTCAGAAAGACCAGCAGTGGGCCTGGAGTTCGCCTATCTGGGTAGAACGGTAGACCTGCCTCCTGTCATTTTGAGCAAAGTCGGGAGATCTAAATCAACCATATAATGAAAAAGTCACTCATATTAGGCCTTGCCGGACTTCCTTTACTGGCCTCTGCGCAGGATAAGCCCAACATCATATACATCATGACGGACCAGCAGGGTGCCGCAGCCATGAGTTGTGCAGGTAACCCGGACCTTCAGACTCCGAATATGGATCTGCTTGCAAGGCGTGGAATAAGGTTCACCAATGCCTACTGCGCCATGCCGCTCAGCGGTCCTTCCCGTGCAGCCATGTTCACGGGATATGTTCCGAGCCAGACCGGAATGATAGAGAACGAGATGCCTCTGGTGGATTCTCTGAGGACGAATACATTGGGGTCTGTGGTTGCTGCAGCCGGATATGATTGTGCATATGCAGGAAAATGGCATGTGAATACGCTCAGCATTCCTGACCGGGAATTCGGTTTCAGGAATATTGCCGGCAACGGAGACATCGGTCTGGCGGAATCATGCGTCGAATACCTGCGTGAGAGAGATAGAAAAGAGCCATTCTTCCTGGTGGCCTCGTTCATCAATCCGCACAACATATGCGAGTATGCACGCGGCCAGAAGACGCCTCATGCTCCGGTTGTAGAGCCTTCTCTGGAGGAATGTCCTAATCTGCCGGAGAACTTTGCCGTATCTCCATACGACGCAAGCGTCCTGAGGTTTGAGCAAAGTCAGAACTACAAACTCTACCCTACCACTTCATACAGCCCTGACCAGTGGAGGCGCTACCGCAACGCGTACTACCGCCTCACGGAAGCAGTGGATGCAGAGATAGGAAAGATCCTGGCGGAGATCGACAGGCAGAAACTTTGGAAGAACACGGTAATCATCTTTACATCCGACCATGGAGACGGCAACGGAGCACACCAGTGGAATCAGAAGACTGCCCTTTATGAGGAAGTTGTCGGGGTGCCGATGATAGTATGTCTGCCGGGAGGTCGCAATGCCGGCACTGTGACAAATGCACTTGTACATAACGGCATAGACCTCATGCCGAGCATCTGCGAATGGACCGGAGCATCACTTCCGGCCGGACGTCGAGGCGTAAGTTATGTGGATGTAGCAGAAAAAGGTGCTTCCGGACAGAGTTTCATAGTAACTGAAACTAACTTCAACCAGACTGCCGGGACACTTGGATGGATGGTCAGGACGGCTCGCTACAAATATGTCCTCTACGACAAGGGACAGTACCGCGAACAGCTTTTCGATATGACTGCCGACCGTCTTGAAATGCGCAATCTTGCTGTGGAAGCCAAGTTCCGCGATGTGCTTCTTGAGCATAGAGCAATCTTGGAAAACTGGCTCAAGACCACCCCTGGACCTGACCGCAAACGCCACCTCAGGCTTATACCGGAATAAAGCGGGTAACTCGTCGACAACAAGATACTTATAAAGAGGGCGACTAATAAGTGTTAGTCATCCTCTTTTCGTATATAGTTACATGTAGGAGCGGAGATAGGGTAAGTTTGGCCCGGTTCCGTCGGAACCAGTTCCGACTCCATCCCTCCCACCGCTATCGCGGCGGGCCCCTCCCTCTAACGTGTCTGAGGGTGGACACGCCGGCCAAACATACCCTATCTCAACTCCTCTAACGGCATTACATATCTGTTAGAGATCATCTTTCTTATATTATGGGCTACAGCTATAGTAGCAAACTCTGCTTTTACAAGTAGCCTTCCTCTGTAATGGAACCTTTTGAAGTTGTTGTCATACTTGATTTGTCCAAAATTTGCGCAGACCAGCGGCAGTCCTGATTTGCTAAATCATTAACAGTCAGTTATATACAACACTAATGCGGTTGCTACTCTATCGTTTTAAATAGGGAGTGGCGACGGTGTCGACTATTTAACACACTGATAATTAGATGGATACATAGTAGTCGTTGTTCCTGGTCTTCGCAAAAATCAGGCGTAATATCAGTGGCCTTCAATCTGCAATCCGCCCTATTCTCATGTTGTATTTTCAAGAGGGAGAATGGTAGTGATTGCGGAGGCGTGTCCACCCCCGGACACGGGCAGGGTCGTGAGTGCCTTTAGAGAAAGTCCGGTGGGCTTTCGTGCACGAACAGAAGGGCTTTAGCCCGCTGGCAAGGGGCCCGCAAGATACGAGTTCCGCGATAGCGGGACGAAGTAGATTGTGGGAGGGGCCGGAGTGAGCAAAGCGAACGGAGTCCTCCGCAATTGCTATCATCCTCCCGGTTAAATGTATAAATGAAAAAAGAGTGACTAATCAGTCAATAAGACTGTTTAGTCACCCTCTTTTTATCTTATCACAGTGTATTTACCCGGAGGGGCAGTAAAATAGAGAGTTCCGGATTCTGCTGAAACCTTGGCTGACTTCAGCAGAGGCTTCTTGCCGCAGAGCACAGTCCAGTCACCTTCCGCAAGATCAGTAAGAAGCACCTTGACACTCTTGCCTGCGGACTTTGGAATCTCGAAAGTGAAACCGTCTGCAAGCTGCTGGCGCGACCTGCTGAACATGACCATTCTGTCCGCCACGAATGCTCCTACGACCTTGTCAGCATCAATCCTGCTCACCGGAAGAGGCGAAACCGAATTATCCATCACCTGCATAACATTCAGGAAACAATCCTCCTTGGCAGCATTCTTTGGAGTCACCTCAACTCTCCACTCTCCCCTTTCGTTGCAAGGATCAGGACGAGTTGTCGCCGCATTCGGATAATTCTCACCGAACACCCAGAACTCCTTGCCCGGACCTCCAACCTTGGTTACATCCGCCTCTGGAAGAAGCACGTCGCAATACAACTTGCCGCTGTCGCCATCCTTAGTCCTGCTTACTGCAAACTTCTGCGAGCCTGTCTGAGGCTCCTCTATACTATGGAGCAGCCAGAACTTCCTGAATGAAGGATCAGATGAAACAACATGATCATAAACTACCATCACCGCAGGCACTTCTGTGACAACTCCCTCAGGATTCTTGTCAGCATTGCCCTTCGGCTCCAGATTGAGGAACACGAACGAGCGACGCACATCTTCAACCTTTGATGTATAAGCCTTTGTAATATCACCCTTCAGATATGAGTATTCAGGAGTATGCTTATCCGGGCCGAAGCCATGAGCGAGTGCCTTGCCGACAGTATAGCTTTCACTGAGCAGCTCCTTGAAACTGCGGCAGGTCTCCCAGCGGTCGCCCGGCATCCTCTGTCCGCCGTCGTTGGTCGCGAACTCGGTCTTGTCGCCACCGCCATAATTCCAGCATGCAAACTTCTCCGAAGGATCATAAACAAGAAGCGAATTATGGGCTATCGTACGCTTGAAATAGTTCTTATTATGAGGAGAATTGTATCCTCCCGATGAACCCTGATACGAGCCGGAATCAATAGCGAGCGGTCCTCTGTAATAAATCTGGAAGGCACCTCCGTCCATATGCTGATGGTTGCCATAGAACTGTTCGTTTACCTTCATCTCCGCCACTACAGCATTCTTGCCCCAGCCGGTACGGGCAATCATCCATCCGAAAGGCGAGCCGCTGTAACGGGTAAGAGGAAGATCGTCCGGTTTCTTTCCCTTCAGGTCAAAATTTCTCCACAGCAGCTCAAGCATAAGCATATGCTGTTCGGTACTTGGTCGGCGCTCGTATTCATAAGCCAGATACGGATCATTGTAGTAGCTTGAAGCAAGCATTGCGGGCATAGAGTAAGACTGCGGTCTCTTGCGGGGAGCCGGATTGACATCACCCGCAGGAAGAACCTGGCCGTCCGGTCTGCGACGATATATGAAATCATAAAGGACATACTTCTGAGACGGGTCATATATCGGACCCGCTCCCATCTTGTCGAAGATCCACAAAGAGTTGAGGTCGTTAAGGAATCGTACAGTTATATATCCGCTTCCCTGATGGTAGTTCATACCCTTGTATGTAAAGTTACGTACCGGAACATAGTCCTTGAAAAGCATCTTCACGACATGATGATACATGTCAGGATATTCGTCGTATATGGCTATACCGCATGAGAGCATATCCCGCAGTACCATCCACTCGGACGAATGACCGCATATCGGCTCTGTATTCTTCGGAGGATAGTGGCACTCCATGGTCCCGGCGATTCTGACGAATTCATTGATATATGCCTGCCTTTCCTGAGGAGTAAACTGGTCGTAGCACCAGTCATATATCATAGCTCCGACCATGAGCATGCAGCCGCTGGCGCGGGACAGGTCGTTCTTGGTGCCGAAGTTTGTTGTCCGGAGGGTATCCAGCATGGATGTGATGGCCTCACGCGCTGCCGCCGCATCACCATCCACAAGGTAACTGAGTGCCTGCAGCTGCACCTCTGAAGTGATACCGCGCATCTTTGCATAGTAACGGAATCCCCTGTCCTTTTCCGCAGCTTCCTCTTCTGCCGTGCGTGGCCTTGACGCTTCTGTAAGCTTTCTGAGGATTTTCTTTCCTTCCTTGGTCTGCATCTTTACCTTCAGGGCAGGTATTTCTGCCGACCTGACAAACAATCTCGGGTGCTCCTTAGGTGGAAGCGGCACTGTAACGCCTTCCATCTCAACCCATACAGCCTTCTTCTGATCGCGCTGCTGATCTACAGATGTCAATGATGAAGAAGACAACGCGGACGCTGATGCGATGCTGACAATGAATGCCATTAGAACAATGGACAATGTGTAGAAAAATTTCTTCATAGACTTAAAATTACAACTTGTAAAAATATCAAGAATTTATGGAATATGGCACAATTGACACAAAAATATGTATTTTTGCGTCAATTAATTGATTGTACATGACTGTCAGAAAACTTCCTGTTATAGCATTCCCGGCCCTGGCTGCAGCATCATTGTGTCATGCCCAGGAACCGGGACAGACAACTGAGCGTCCGAATATCCTGTGGCTGACCTTTGAGGACACAAGTGCATCGAATTTCGGATGCTATGGCAACACCTGTGTCAGTACACCTGTGGTGGATTCACTCGCATCTGCCGGTGTACAGTATATGAACGCATGGTCATGTGCCCCACAAAGTTCGCCCGCACGCTCATCACTTATAACAGGCTGTCTTGCAACAACATACGGAATGGATATTCACCCGGTATCACAGGAGACTCCTGACGGGCTGCTATTCCCCCGACTGCTGCGCGATGCCGGCTATTACTGCACAAACAACAACAAGACCCACTACAACACGACAAGGGACAACAAGGCATGCTGGGACGAATGTGACAGGCAGGCGACATACAACAGTCCCCGGCGCAAGGCCGGACAGCCGTTCTTCGCAGTTTTCAACTCGGTGGCATCGCATATGGGACGCATCCGGACATTCCACACAGATGGCAGACGCGACTACTCACTTGAAGGCATTGACGTCGATTCTCTGAAACTGCCTTCATATATACCGGACCTCCCGCAGGTGCGCTCCGACTATGCCGGACATCTTGAATCGACACAGGACATCGACAGATGGGCAGGACTGTTCCTGGATGATCTGCGTGCGAAAGGACTTGCTGATAACACCATAATATTCTTCTTCAGCGACCACGGAGGATGCATTCCGCGAGGCAAAGGATATCTCTACGAAAGCGGATTGAGAGTACCTCTGATTGTGTATTTCCCTGATAAATGGAAACATCTTGCAGAAGGAGGCGAGGGGCAGAACCATGATCTTGTCAATTTCACGGACCTCGGCCCTACAGTATTGAGTCTTGCAGGAGTCAGACCCCCGGAACACATGCAAGGTAAGGCATTGTACGGAGAATACGCGGACAGGACCAAGCGGGATGTGCAGTTCGCCTTTGCTGGCAATCAACTGCACCACTATATGCCGGTAAGGGCCGTAACCGATGGCAGATACAAACTGATCAGGAGTTACATCCCATACCGTCAGTTCGCCCTGAGGAACTACTACCAGTGGGGCATGCCATCCAACAAGGCATGGGACAGATATGTCCTGACCGGGCAACAGAACGACAGACGGTCCAATGGAGACAGAAGTATGAATGCGACCGACCCATGGAGCCTGCCGTTTGATGTTCATCCTGCGGAAATGCTTTTTGATCTGGAATCGGATCCGGGAGAAGTGAACGACCTTTCCGGAGACCCTCAATACGCAGAAATTCTGGGTAGTTTGCGAAAGAAGTTGTCCGACCATATCCGTCAGAGCGTCGATCTGGGATTCTTCCTTCCGGACACCCGTAAAGGAGTAAACCAATATGAACGCGTAAGAAAGGACGCTTATCCTCTTGAAGACATGTATAAACTGGTCGAGGCCGCAGGATTGGGTAAGGACTTGAAATTGTTTGAAAAGGCTGTCAGGTCAGAGTCTGCAGATTTCAGATTCTGGGGTGCCGTAGGATACGCCATGTCGGGACGGGAAGCATATTCAAAGGCCGCAGCACAAAAACTATCCGGTAAGAAAATTTCTGATGCCATAAAAATTCTGACGGGGCTTCTGGATGATGAAAACCCATATGTGGCATGCGAGGCTGCATACGCATTGGCATACTGGGGCAAACCTTCCGAAGGCATTGTGAGACTGATCAAGCCAATTGTAGAGGAAGACAGAAAGATCTGATATTCAGTTCTGGAATGTCTGTCGCTTGACCCTGCCATGAGGCCATATATAATGAAGCATGCGAAAACTCTTCAGGATGCAGCGGAAACTCTGCCGCGAAAGGCCAACGAGGATGCTGGTCTGATGGCACGAGGCATACTTGTCAATCTCGGTCTGATGGACATCGATCAACTGCATGGTCCGGAAGTGTATGAGGAAGGTCTTAAACTAAATAAGGGCAGGCGCAAGATGCGGCCTACCCCATAATTCATCTGCATATCACCAAGGCAGTGACATACCCCGTTTGACCCGGACTATCTGCACACCACCATATCCGCCAGCACAATAGCAGTCATAGCCTCAACGACCACAGGAGCACGCAGGGCGAAACATACATCGTGACGTCCCGGTACCTCGAGTGTATCCATTTCCTGTTTTGCAAAGTTATAAGTCTGCTGGGCTTTTCTGATGCTGGATGTCGGTTTGAATGCCGTACGGAAGACTATAGGGGCACCATTTGTTATGCCACCGTTGATGCCGCCAGCTCCGTTCTTGGATGGTCTGCCGGACTCTGTAATCGGGTCATTATGTTCCGATCCCTTCATGGAAGCCGCCTTGAAGCCATCACCGAATTCAATGCCGCGTACGCCTGGAATGGCAAAAATCGCATGTGCAAGGTTCGACTCGACGCTGTCCCAGAAAGGTTCTCCGTAGCCCGGATCAATGTTCGGAACAGTACATTCTATTACAGCACCGAGGCTGTCGCCTTCCTTGATGGCCGCATCTATGGCCTGCTTCCATTGATCCGGTAGAGTTTCCTCCACGCCCATCGCTTGGTCGGTAATCGACGAAGTCGCTGAAGCGAATGCGAAAGAATGACAGGCCACACCTCCCAGTTCCACGATTCTGGCACTCACCTTATTGCAAGGTGTCTCATCCAGCATGGTGGCATCTGCGAGAATCTTCTTTGCCACGACTCCTGCTGCAACTACAGGAAGTGTAAGCCTTCCCGAAAAATGTCCACCTCCACGTGGGTCCTGACAGTCATCCCATTTGAGAGCCGCTGTAAGGTCCGCATGTCCCGGACGCGGCATGGCAGCAAACAGGCTGTAATCAGAAGAATGAGTGTTCGTGTTTCTGAAGACTATGGTCAGAGGGGCTCCAGTCGTGTGCCCTTCAAAGACACCGCTGACGATCTGCGGCTGATCAGCTTCAATACGAGGCGTAGTTCCTTTCGCACCGCTTTTACGCCGGAGGATATCCTGCTCGAAATCCTGCTCCGACAGTTCTAGTCCTGCAGGGACGCTGTCGAGGATCACTCCTATGAGTTCACCATGCGATTCTCCGAAGATGGAGACTCTGAATTTTCTTCCGAATGTATTCATATCCTTTGTTTTTATCAACAACTCGTGCACGGGGGTCATTTCCCGCCACCCCTGTGCACACGAATCTGCATTATGGCGTTTATATTGTACTTTTGCGTGCACGGGGGGTCAGTAATTTTCACCCCTGTGCACCGATAAACATGTCAACCGATCATCTGATCGAATATCTGATGGAACTGCGGGAATGATTTCGCCACGCAGGCCTCGTCATCTATGGTAATCGGGCTGTCCGCTCCGAGAGATGCGACCTTCAGGGCCATCACCATGCGATGGTCGTGATGGGATGTATAAGCCCCTCCGTGCAACAAGCCCGGCATATCTGTAGTCTGACCACATGGTCTGCCACCGTCCACTGTCTGCGTGCGACCTTCAACTGTCTGCGTGTCACCGTCCACTGTCTGCGTGCGACCGCCAACTGTTTGTCCAGAAGTTCTGCAACAAAGCAGTCTCTGAGCCAAAGAATGGCCTTCAATGACCATTTCATCGCCTTCAATTTCCGCCTTCACGCCCATCCGGGTCAGCATTTCTATGATCGCCTTCGCCCTGTCGCTCTCCTTGTTCGCGAGCCTGCCGACTCCTGCAAGTCTGCTGGTTCCCTGACAGAATGCTGCCAACACAGATATGATCGGGAATAGGTCCGGACAGTTCGATGCATCCACGCTGAACGATTTCAGAGGAGCACGCTGCACTGTTATGACACCCCTGTCGCCATCTGTCTGCGAAAGGCTCGCTCCCGCGTCCATAAGTATATCCATAATGGAAAGATCCGCCTGAAGCGATGTGGTGTCAAGACCTTCCAACTGGACTTTTCCGAAAATTGCTCCTGCCACAAGGAAGTTAGCCGCAGCACTCCAGTCTCCTTCAAGATCAATATCAGCAGCCCTGTATCGCTGTCCGCCTTTTACCTTGAATACCATCTCCGTACAGAGCGACCAGTCACCGTTCGACTCAAGAAAATCACGTCCGCCAAGCATCTCGTTACCCGTCTTGATACCGAATTTCTTGAGAACTTCAAGGGTGATGAACATATATGGAATACTCTTCGGATCATGCACGACAAGTGTAGAGTTGCGGTCCGAGAAAGGAAGCGCCATAAGAAGGCCGGAAATGAGCTGCGAGCCATGCTTGCCGGAAATGTCCGCACGGCCAGGTTTGAGCGGACCTTTGACCGTAAGCGGGACACAGAGGGCTTGATCTGTACTGCTTCCGGCATCTCTGGAAGTTCCGCCATCACGCCCGATGCCATTAACTTCATTGCTATCGGCATCCTTTACGTCATTGCGATCATAGCGCGGCGATTCAGTCACGACTTCAAAAGCATCAAGGATTTCCTTTGCACCTGTAAGCGGCCTGCCAAGCAGAGTCTTCTCTCCTGTAAATGTCACCTCGTCCGGACAAAGTTGGGCCATGATCGGAATCATCATACGGGTCAGCAGACCGGATTCGCCAACATGGAGGGTTGCCTTGGCCTGCTCTGCATCACAATATCCATCTAGGCCGCATCCTGAATTTCCGACAACATTCGGGATAGAAGTCATGCTGCCAAATGAAGCGGATATACCTTTTATTATAAGTGTGGTACCCTCCAGATGCACATCAGCACCGAGATTGCGGGCCACCTGAAGAGCGGCTTCATTGTCGCCGCACGGAGTATAGCCTTTCAGGTGAGATGTGCCATGAGCCAGAGCCGCTGCAATGATTGCACGCTGGGCAAAACTCTTGGATACCGGCATCCTCAGAGGTTGTGGCTCGCTCTGGCACCTGTTACAGTTTTCCGGCGAAAGTGCGCCAGATACCCCAGAATTGCCGGGTACCTGATGCAGTTTTCCGATGAAAGTGCACGAGGTCACCCCGCTATATACAGCCTCCATCATCTGCTCCATCGGCCACTGTCCCGGAGCCGCCGCCTCATCGGCAGTCAAAGCCGCGTATGTATATGGGGCGCCGTAGGCCAATACATCTATACGAGACTGCTTTCCGGCCTCACCCATACAGAACGCGATGAGTCCGCCATGAGCCAATGCCTCCACGCCGCCGGACGCACAGGTATCGCACCATTCGTATAATGACATCACACGGTCCACATCCTCCTGCGAATGGGCCATCGTGACAAGTTTCACCATGTCTGCACCATGATAGCGGCACTTCTCCACCATACTCTGCAACTCCTCGACAGAACCGGTGCCGTTGAAATCGTGATATGACCGGATAAACACTGTACCACTTTCATGAGCGGCATTGCGTACCCTCTTGGACATCTGCTTCTCTGCCTCGATCTCCACATCCACATACCTGGCTCCAGCTTCAATGGCCCGCACCAGACGGCGCTCTGCCATCTGCATCGCCTTTATCTTACGGGCCTGCTCCGTCAGAGAAGGATCCTGGAGAGAAGGTTCATTCGCTATCACTGTGTCAATCCTGCATGTAGCCACCAATGGGACATCAGACGAAAACACCTCATCTATCTCCTTCATCGAAAGTGTGCAGCTGTCAAGACGGATCTCCGCCATCTCACACTGCTCCAAGGCCGAAATCACGCCCTGAAAATCCTTATTTATTATAGTTGTACAAATCATATTTCCATCACATCATTTCTTACCGTTCACGTCATTACGCAGCGTTCATATCATTACGCAGAGTTCACGTCATTGCGAGCGTAGCGTGGCAATCTACGCCATCAGCGCCACCACTTCATCCACGCTCATGTCAACAATCCGTACATCACCCACAGCAGCAGGCAGCACAAAATGGATCACTCCACCCTCCGCCTTCTTGTCCTTGACCATCAACTCCGCCATATCCGCCATCTTGTACGGACTGTTTATCGGCAGACCGACCGCCAGAAAGTCGTCCTCAAAGCGCTGATACAGACTATAATCACATATCTCCATCCACTGCTCATCCTTGGCAGCATACTTTGTAGACAATGCTGCAGCCTGAATCATGCCCATCGCAACCGCTTCACCATGAGTAACATCGTCACCGCGTCTGTGGGCAATTGCCTCGATGGCATGCGCAAATGTATGACCAAGATTGAGTTTCCTGCGTTCTCCACCCTCGAACTGATCGCGCGAAACGACTCCCGCCTTGACCTTAGCTGCCTCGCAGATGAGTTTCAGCAACTCGCTTGAATAATTCTCTATGCAATACTGCCATATTTCAGCCTCGTCCTCACCTTCCGCAATACGGCTGCAATACTGCATATTCATTTCTGACAGAAGGCCGACCGCGTCATAATAATTTTCGTTATCCTCGATTATGAATGTCTTGAGCATCTCTGCCGCACCAGAAAGGAAGTCCCTGTTCGGCAGACTGACCAGCAGTTCAGGGCAGATGTATGTAAACTCCGGCTGACGGATGGTACCGAGAATATTCTTGTATCCGTCGAAATTCACCCCGGTCTTGCCTCCGATAGCGGCATCCACCTGTGAAAGCAGAGTCGTCGGCACATATGCGAACCGCACTCCCCTTTTATAAATCGACGCTGCGAATCCGACCATATCCGATGTGATTCCGCCGCCTACGGCCAGCACCATCGCGTCCCTGTCTGCACCCTCCTCCAACAGCCATGAGCATATATCCATCACCGTATGCATGTTCTTGGTGCTCTCATGTGCATCCACCAGCATTCCCGGCGCCCCCTTGGCATTCAGGGTATGTGCGATCTGAGCCGCTGCCGGACAATTATTTGCAACATTGCTGTCCATCACCACGAACACCTTGTCGTATGGGCGAAGTATCTCCTGCAGGGCTGAAAGAGATTCCGTTGCTATGATACGGCTTATGATCTGCTCACCGTTATAAATATTAATCTGCTCCATATTTGTCGAAATATCTTACAAACTTAATGAAAAAGTTTGGGAATCTGATGCCATGTCGGGTTGTTTAAACATGGTTTCCTGATGGATTCGCCGATACGGCTCAATATTGTGACACAAAATTTCAAAAACAAATCGTATATTAGCGTTTTGTTTATACTAACCGTACTTTTATAATGAGACTTATCAGATTACTTGCCTTTGCGGCGACCTTCGCCACACTTGCAACCGGATGTTGCAGAACTTCAGAAATGGACCGTTTCATTGACGATTTGATGTCGAAAATGACTCTCGAAGAGAAACTTGGCCAGATGAACCTGCCCACATGTCCTTCCAACATTGTGACAGGCAACGAGAAATGTGAAAACATCCTTGAAAACATCCGCGCCGGAAAAGTTGGAGCCATCCTCAACACTTACGGATACGACAACATCCTGCCATATCAGAAGGCTGCGGTGGAAGAGTCCCGTCTGGGCATACCTCTACTTACCGGACTTGATGTGATCCATGGACACAAGACAGTATTTCCAATTCCGTTAGGACTTGCTGCCACCTGGAACCCCGAAGCCATAGAGACAGCAGCAAGACTTGCAGCTCTTGAAGCTACCGCAGACGGCATTAACTGGACATATAACCCGATGGTAGACATTTCGCGCGACCCACGCTGGGGACGTTGCGCTGAAAGTGCAGGAGAAGACCCGTATCTTGCCGGAGTTGTCGGAGCCGCACTTGCAAGGGGCTATCAGGGAACTCCTGAAGATCTGTATTCCGGCAACGAAAGGATGATTGCATGTCTGAAGCATTTCGCATTATATGGAGGTGCGGACGCCGGCCTTGACTACACGGAAGTGGACATGAGCCCGACACGCATGTATAATGAATATTTTCCTCAATATAAAGCTGTTGTAGACGCAGGAGTAGCATCAGTGATGACCTCGTTCAACGACATCAACGGCATGCCATCTACGGGCAACAAGTGGCTTCTTACAGAGCTTCTGCGCAACCAGTGGGGTTTTGACGGCTTCGTGGTTTCAGACTATAACGCAGTAGGAGAGCTCATAAGGCATGGAGTAGCTGCAGACAAGGCAGATGCGGCAGTCATATCATTCAATGCAGGTCTTGACATGGACATGGTGACAGCAGGATGTCTTGAACTCGAGCAGGCTCTCAAAGATGGCAAGATATCAATGAAGACCATCGACAATGCATGCCGCAACATCCTGGTGGCCAAATACAAGCTCGGTCTCTTCAAAGACCCCTACAAACACCTCAAGCCTGAACTTGCAGAGCGTATATATACCGCAGAAAGCCGCGCAGAAGCACGCAAGGTCGCAGCCGAATCATTCGTACTCCTGAAGAACGAAGGCCATGTGCTCCCTCTCAAGAAGCGAGGCACAGTGGCCGTAGTAGGACCGCTTGCAGATGCAGGAGAGCAGTATCCGGGCACATGGACGGGAGCAGCATACAAAGAATACCCATCACTCCTTGACGCGTTCAAAAAGGTTGAAGGCATAAAGGTCCTCCATGCAAGGGGCAGCAATATACTTGAAGATGCAGAACAGGAATCCCGCGCCTCTTATATATACAAATACAACCGCGACACTCGTCCTGAGTCACAGCTCATCGCTGAGGCTGTTGCAGCTGCACGCAAGGCAGACGTAGTTGTCGTTGCAGTCGGAGAAGCAGGTTACATGTCAGGAGAATCCGTTTCACGCACATCCCTTGACCTGCCTGGCTGCCAGAGAAGGCTCCTTGAAGCCCTTGAAAAAACCGGCAAACCTATAGCCATGGTACTCTTCACCGGACGTCCTATGAGCATATCATGGGAAGACCGACACATGGACGCCATCCTGAATACATGGTTTGGAGGTTCAGAAGCAGGTCAGGCAATAGCTGACGTACTTTTCGGAGATGTAAACCCATCAGGAAAGATCACAATGACCTTCCCACGCACAGTCGGACAATGTCCTATATACTACAACCACAAGAACAGCCCTCGTCCTGTTGCTCCGGACCGCACAAATTTCAAACGCTACAGCAGCAACTGGCTTGACTGTCCTATTACACCGCTTTATCCATTCGGTTACGGACTCAGCTACACCACATTTGAGTACTCGGAGCCTGTTCTATCAGACTCACTGATGGTCGGAAGAAAACCTGTCAAGGTCTCAGTCGAGGTAAAAAACACAGGCAGATACGACGGTCATGAGGTCGTACAGCTTTACATCAGAGATATTCTCACACCGAACTGGACACGCCCGGTAAAAGAGCTCAAAGGCTTCCGTAAAGTCTTCATCCCAGCCGGTGAAAGCATAGTTGTCGATTTCGAGATAACACCGGAAATGCTCTCATGGTATGTCGTTGACCAGTACAACCTTTCCGGCTCCCGCAAACCGCTCCATGCAGAACTTGTCCTCGAGCCTGGCGATTTCAACATCATGACAGGTCCGAACAGCCGCGACACCAAGGCTACAGTCCTGACCGTGAAATAAAATTTGTAATTTCAGCAAATTGCAATATCTTTGCAATCCAATAAAGCAGGGCAGGCTTTCCCAAACTGCCCACCAGCCCGGATGGCGGAATCGGTAGACGCGCTGGTCTCAAACACCAGTGGAGCAATCCGTGCCGGTTCGATCCCGGCTCCGGGTACACGCAAATGGCCTACAGAAACCTGTAGGCCATTTTTATATAAGATTTTCCCCACATTTTCCCCACATCTGACAATTATCTTGCAAAAAGTTTTCAGATTTTTCTGCAATTTCAGCACGGCACATATTACGCCAGAATTGCGGAGGATAATCTGCTTGGCTTCTTCGATACGGAGAGTATAGACCATTGATGAAACTTTGAGCCCCAGATTATGGCCTCCGCTACGTGCCTTGATTGCACTCACTTCGGCCTAGATCCACACCCGTTTAGGAAAAAGCGATTCCACCTCCTGTTTCAGTCTTGACTGAAGTGTGAAGAGATCGATAAATTCCTTTTTCACATAGGGATTTTCGTAAGAAAAAATCAAATAAATTTAATATCTTTGTTGACTGATTCCATAGCCGCAGTTTTATGAAGATTACAGAAGAGCTTTTCGCCGGCAGCAGCACAAGGATTTCAGAAAAGCCGAAACAGAAATAGAGGAATCTGGTCATGACGTCCAAGAGAGAAAAGATTCTGCTTCAAGGCCTTGCTGATGGTAACGAAAAAGCCTTCAGGGAGGTCTTCGAGCATTATTATCCGAAAGTCAAGTGCTTTCTCAGACAGTTCATTCATAACGAGGAGGATGCCAGAGACCTTGCACAGAACATATTCATCAAGATCTGGCTTCAAAGAGTGCTTCTTCGAGAAATCAAATCCTTCGGTGCATACTTGTACACCATGTGCAGGAATGCAGCCATTGACTATGGGCGGGTGTACAAAGTAAAGATTCCTTTCACAGAGGGCGATGAAGGAGAGTATGAGTCTGAAAGTGAGTTCTTTGCCAAAGAAACTGAAATCCAGGTGACCAATATAATAAAGGGACTGCCGGAAAAGAGGAAAAAGATATTCATAATGTCACGTCTGGAAGGAAAGCCGTATGAGGAGATTGCTCAAAAGATGGGTATAACCAGAAAGACGGTGGAAAATCATATACACCTGGCATTAAAGGAATTAAGAAAGATAATATCAGTGATGGTCCTGTTTATTTAAGGCTTGGGGGCTATGATCGGATTTTTCGTCAACTATATACAGCAATAAACCTATGTCTGCATACAAGTTCAAAGGTTGGGAAAACATAGACGGGTCATCGGTGACACGTGAGGAGACGGATTCTGCCTTCAAGGTCGTCATGCATAGTGCCCGGGAGATAGAGGCGGCATATCAAGTCAGGCAGAAGACAGTGAAGAGGGCAAAGGTCATGCGCATCATGATGTATGCGGCAGCCGCCTTGATTCTGATAGCATCGCCTTTGGCCATCTATCATATGATGGACCATGAGGAGACTGACCTTATGGCCACTTCTTCTCTCACTACAGATCACGGAGAGATTCAGGAGATCACCCTGCCGGACGGCAGCATGGTCACGCTTAACTCCGGATCGACTCTGACATGGCCGGATGAATTCTCAAAGAACAGGGTTGTCACACTCACTGGTGAGGCGTTGTTCAATGTGACAGCAGACAGAAAGCATAAGTTCATTGTCCGGACAGAGGAACTTCAGATAACAGTCCACGGAACGATTTTCGACGTCTGCGACTATCCTGAAGACGGCCGTGCAACAGTGACACTTTGCAAAGGTTCTGTTGCTGTGAAAAGATCTGAGGAGAGAGTCCAAGCGGCAACACTCAGCCCTGACCAGACATATACATATGATAAGGAAAGCGGAGCAGTCACAGTCAAGGTGATTGACGCTGCCGAGGCTACGCTCTGGACAGGCGGACATATCTATATAAAGTCTCAGACGTTGGAACAGGCTGCAAGGATGGTAGAAAGAAGGTTCGGTGTGAACATACACTTCCTCACAGACAAGCATCAGGAAACAGTCCTGACAGCCAAATTCGCAAACGGAGAAACATTGCACGAAATAATGGCAGCCATCCGCCAACTCGTGCCTGAAATGGAATACAGTATCGAAGAAAAGGATATTATCATCAGATAAGAGCCATTCATGAGATCCGCAATCAACACGGTGCTCGTCATCGCCGGACTAATCTGCACTTTGACTCTTTCAGCTCAAGACCAGACCATAGAATTCCCTCAGGGGAAACTCAGAATCAGGAAAGCGTTCGAGGTGATAGAGGCACAGAGCGGTCTGTCTGTCGCATATAACGAAGACCTTCTGGATGTAAATAAGAGAGTTGCCCCCCCCAAGTCTGAAACCGTAGCCCGTGCGATGGAAATCCTCCTGCATGGAACCGGTATGGAGGCTATATTCCAAGGCAAACTTATTCTGGTCGTACTGTCTGAAAAGGCTCAGAGCGAAAGCTTATTAGCCAAGGATGATGAAGCCGGGTATATCAACATGCTGGAAGAGGCTGTTGTGGTCGGTTACGGTACCATGCAGAAGAAGGATATCACCTCAGCTATCAGCACATATCGGCAGTTGGAAAAGGGAGAAAGGCAGGTCGGATGTCCCGATGCCCTCCTGCAAGGAAGAGTGGCCGGCGTGAATGTCACGGCTTCGTCCGGAACCCCTGGCAGCAGGAACAGAGTGAGTATCAGAGGTATCGGTTCTCTCACTGCTGGCAATGAGCCTCTTTATGTGGTCGATGGCATTCCGCTGAGCAACACATCGGCAGATGCCGGGAAATGGGGCGGAGAAACCTTGAATCCTCTTGCAGACATCAATCCAGCCGACATAGAATCAATCCAGATACTCAAAGACGCGGCCTCGGCAGCCATCTATGGTTCAAGGGGTACAAATGGAGTCATACTCATCACCACAAAAAAGGGTTACAAGGGTGCACCGAAAGTAACGGCGGATGCTTCCACAAGTATATCATATATCCCGAACCTCAAGAAACTGGCTGTGGCGGATGCAGACCTTTATCTGCAGGTTCAGAACGAGGCAATCGACAACTACAACCGTCAGACAGGTTCCTCTGTGTCTCATCTTTCTAATCCTTTTCCTGACAGAGCACAGTTCAACTGGACAGACGTAGTATTCCGTACAGCGTTCACATGGAATGGCAATCTCTCAGTCTCGGGAGGCTCGCAGCGAAACAGATACTACATATCAGCCAACGCACGTCAGAACCAGGGCACGGTCATCGGCAGCCGTTTAGACAAATACGGAGTGAAGGCAAATGTGACCTCCGACATAAGGGACTGGCTTTCGGTCGGGATGAACCTCACTGCCAGCCACACGTACTCAGACAGGGTACCTGACGGCAATATGGGTACATCGATCCTGACCCATGCATTAGAACACCGTCCATGGGACACTCCATATCATCCGGATGGGTCATACACGATCAAGGATGTGGACCTTCTTCACTACAATCTAATCCAGGCCATCAATGAGCAGGATGTATATAACAGGAACTTCCGAATGTTCGGAAGCGCATATCTCTCGGTAACTCCTATCAAGGGGCTGAAATTCAAGACCAGCATAGGAGGGGACTTCATGTATGCGGAAGACCATATATATTACACTGCCAAGCATATGTACGGCAACTCCGTCGGTCTGCTCACAGATGCCCGCAAGGCATATACCTCCGTTGTGATTGACAACATACTTTCATATGGTTTCAGTTCGACAAGAGGTTTCGCTATTGACATTATGCTGGGGCACTCGTTCCAGAAGGATGCTTCATCCACCGCATCCCAAACAGGACAAGGTTTTCCATCCTCGGACTTCGACGTGAATTCAGTGGCTGCCGAATATACCGATGTCACTTCCGGAATGTCCTCATGGGCTCTGCAGTCATTTATGTTCAGGACAACTCTGAAATATCAGAGCCGTTACCTCCTCACACTGACTGCACGAGCCGACGGATCGTCAAAATTCGCCAGGGAGAACAGATATGGGTTCTTTCCGTCAGCATCCGCCGGATGGGTCGTATCCAAGGAACCGTTCTGGACTGCACATAGAACTGAATTCAAGCTCAGAACCAGCTTTGGAGTGACAGGAAACCAGGGAGGTATCGGGGCATATGCTTATCAGACATTGGCAAACGGAGGATACAACTATCTGAATGAAAACGGGATAGCACTAATGACCCAGGGAAACAGAGATCTCAGATGGGAGAAGGCCTCCCAATATGACATCGGGGCAGATCTGTCATTCTGGTCAGGAGCTCTGACAGTATCTGCCGACCTGTTCCAGAAAGATACCAAGGACCTTCTCTACAACAAGCCGACATCAGCCGTGAGCGGCTTCACATACAAGATCAGCAACATCGGATCCATGCGGAACCGAGGAATAGAACTCACCATCGGCTCAGAACTGTCCGGGCACGGCGTCCTTTGGAAGGGAGATTTCAACATCTCATTCATAAAGAATCGTCTGACTTCATTGCTTGATGATAATGACATCGTGACCACTGACGACTACCATGCTCTCAAGGTGGATGAAGAAGTGGGAAGTTTCTATATGATCAGGATGCTGGGAATTTATCAGGACGACAGTCAGGTGCCGGAGACTCTCTACAAGCAAGGTATCCGCGCAGGAGATGTGATATATGAGGATGTGAACGGAGACGGAGAGATAGATACAGTGAACGACAGCCAGTTTGTGGGATCAGCCAACCCGGTCTTCTCTGGAGGACTTAACAACAGCATATCATGGAAGGGGTTCGACCTCAGCCTCTTTCTGACGTTTTCATACGGCAACAAGATATACCAGACATGGACTGGCGGTCTGCGTCTGGGAAACGGCGAATGGCCAGCACAAAGGTCGGAGGCTTTGGCAAGATGGACAGGGCCGGGGACCAGCAGCAGCGTGCCGAGGGCGATATATGGAATGTCCTGGAACTCGACGAAATTCAAGAGCACACGCTTCCTGCATGACGCCTCATATCTGAGATGCCGCAACCTGTCGCTTGGCTACACCATCCCTCCTGACAAGAGCAGAATGGCGGGGATGACTTCCATCAGGGTATATGTCGCTGCGGACAACCTTTTCCTGATATCTCCATACCGCTACATCGACCCAGAAGTGAACACCAGTCTCGACGCCACCAAAATGGGACTCGACTGCATGTGGATACCTCAGCCGAGATCATTCACATTTGGAGTAACCGTAAAGTTCTGATGACATGAAGAAAATAATGCTCACACCTATACTCATATGTCTGCCGCTGCTCTGCTGTTGCGACAGACATCTCGACCAGTATCCGCACAACGGCATTTCAAGTGAGCTGATCTGCGAGGAGGATGCTCAGCTGCTTCTTACGGGTGCATACAACATCGCCCAGTACAAACCGACATTCAATGGCTGGGCTCTGTTCGACCTGATCGGCGGAGATATCATCCGCACCGGAGCATCCGGCATGAACACACCGGAACTGCTGGTCACCATGGGCATAACTCCGAACCAGAGCATTGTGGCGAGTCCTTGGAACGGATTCTATGCCGGACTATACCAGATCAACGTCTTCATTGAGAAGATCGGACAGCTGCCGCAATCCCAGAAAAAAGACGAGATGCTGGCAGCAGGACATTTCTTCAGGGGATTGTACTACTATAACATTACGGCACGGTGGAGAAATATTCCCATCGTGACTTCTACCATCGACACCGATGTGCCTCAGACACCGGAAGAAGAAGCATGGATCTTCGTGGCAGAGGAATTCAAGGAAGCCATCAGGCTCGGGAGTGACTTTCAGGACAAGAA
Organism: Candidatus Cryptobacteroides sp.; assembly: GCA_045127685.1. GTDB lineage: Bacteria > Bacteroidota > Bacteroidia > Bacteroidales > UBA932 > Cryptobacteroides. Next base: position 25,381 of record JBGVQP010000006.1, on the reverse strand, counting down.
CCATGTCTCGCATCAGGCGGCCAAGGCTCTGCTTGCCAGGACATATCTGGCTATGGGAATGATGAAGGAAGCCGCGCAGGTTGCAGAAGAAGTCATAGCTGACGGAAACTTCACACTATCTGACTTCAACAGCATCTTCCGAGGAGGGTACAACCGGGAAGAGATCTTCTCCTTTGCGAATCTCGTTCAGGAAAGCAGCGTGAATATGAGTTCCTACTATTACACCAAGCAGTCGCCGGTGGGAGGTGCATATAATTTCTGCCCGACTCAGGAGGCGATGGACATGTATGGGCCTGACGATTCAAGAAAGAGCGTCTCAGTGGACTATCAGGGCAGCAATCCCGTGCTGAACAAATACTGCAGTGGAGATGCCGGACACGATCCGCTCTACATAGTCAGGCTTGCCGAGATGTATCTTATCAGTGCAGAAGGACAGGGATATCCGGAAGGACTTGGCAGACTCAACGAACTCAGAGTCCACAGGGGACTCTCCCCTGCCGCTCCGGCCTCAGAAGAGGAGTTCCTCGATGCTGTCCTTGATGAAAGAAGGCTGGAACTGTTCGGTGAGGGATTCAGATGGTTCGATCTGGTCAGAACAGGCAGATACGAAAAGACAGTCAGCGTGGATTCAAGATACACGGTCCTCCCGATCCCGGCCAGAGAACTCACCCTCAACAAAAGACTGAAGCAGCACCCTTTGTGGGATGCTGCCTCGGACAATAAGAATTGACAAGTTGCCTATCTTACTCCGTATTTCTTCAGAATCTTCCTGATTTTCGGTGATATGGTCTCCACCATATACCGGAAACCAAGGTCAGTAGGATGCGTTCCGTCAGCCGTAGCTATGTGTTCGTCACCGAGAAAGCCTTCCGAAGATATGAAGTATATGTGTTTATCAGTCTTCATCCTGCGTCTTACGACCTCTTCGGCAGCTGTCTGCTTTGCGGATTCCCAATCTTCGCGGGATAGGCTGAAGTTTCTGGTCTCGCGTCTTTCCGTCTGAAGGAAGATCATCGGGACTCCCGGATGGGCAGCTCTGATGATATCGACAAATGAATCAAAACGCTCATATATCACGTCTGATGAAGGATTGGAAAATGTGTCAAACACAAAGGCATCCACATCCGGAATATCTGCAAGGAGTTCAGCATATTCCTTTTCCAGCCTGGACTTGCCGCTGAATCCGAGGTTGATACAATTCCATCCGTTATCCCGACCCAGACGGGCAGGGTAACTCATTCCCGGACGGCTGGCAGAGGCTCCATGAGTGATGCTTGAGCCTTTTACCACGATCTTATGTCTGAACGGATTGTCAAGCGAGGTGATCTGAGCATCGGAATCGATTCCGATCTGAAGGTTCTCCACCTTGTCGAACAGCGGAAGATAGAGAAGGCACTGCTTCGTTCCATCTGCCATATCGGCTACTATGGTGCTTTCATGGTCTGTATATGGAGGATTGTTCATTTCAGGAGTGCCGACTCCCGCGAATATCCATTTGCCATTCTTCATTATATAGAGGTCCAGACCTTTCTGGCCGATTGCCGCCATATTGGCTCCTGAATTGGCACCGCCTGTAGTCCACTTTGCACGGATGGTGTGGCTGTCTGTGGAGAACAGCACTGCCAGACCGGTAGAGTAAGAGGCATAATTGTCTATAGTCCCGTCGTTGAACTTATAGACAGAGGTATCGATTCTTGTGAATGCCTTGGTGGTCGGCAGCGGTTTGCCGATCACGGTCAGCGTTGAGGCATCGACATATCTGACATTCTGTGCCGATGCCGTCATGACTGACAGCACGGCACAGACTGATATGATCAGTTTTCTGAGCATCTGTCCTGAATTATTCTGAGACATAAACCTTTCCTATGATTTTGATTATAAGATTATGTGTTCTTTGAGTTTTATATCCTGAGACGAGGCTCCGACCATGATGGTGAAGGAGCCAGGATTGATACGCCAGTCATGAATGTCCACATCGTAAAAGGCAAAGGCACTTCGAGGTAGACGGACAGTGACGACGGCAGACTCCCCTTTCGGGATGAAGACCTTGTCGTAGCCTTTGAGTTCCTTGGCAGGACGGGCAACGCATGGGTTATCCTCGCCCACATAGATCTGAACCACTTCGGCAGCATCAAAGTTTCCTGTATTCGTCACAGTGAGAGTCACATCCACTCCGTCTCCATTCCGGCTGACCATGAGGTCCGAATATTCGAACGAGGTATATGTGAGACCATGTCCGAAAGGATAGAGAGGGCTGACTCCTTTCTTTTCATATCCTCTGTATCCCACGAATATGCCTTCTCCGTATGTGACATTGAGAGTGGAATGTCCGCGTTTGGTCATCGGCTTCTCCACATAGTAGTTGTCATACGTCGGATTATCCTCCGGCCTTGCCTCGATGCTGATCGGGAGACGTCCGGAAGGAGATATTTCGCCAGCAAGCATACGCGCAATGGCAAGTCCGCCCTCCTGTCCCGGATACCAGCCCATGAGAACTGCCGACACCTTGTCGTGCCAACGGCTCATATCCACGGCTCCACCGGAATATATCACCACGATCACATTGTCGTTGTGCTCTGCAGCGAACTCGATGAGTTCGTCCTGTCCCTGAGGAAGAGCGAAGGTCCTGTCATGGTCTTCCTTCTCAGTCTGTCTGTCGAAACCCACAGAAACGACCACGGCATCAGCCTCTTTCAGTGTACGGGCAGCCTTCCTGTAGTCTTCACCCACGAGAGTCACAGGGAAATCCTCTCCCAGCTGATTCATGCCCTCGTAAAGGGAAATCGAATAGAGAGGGTCCACCGATCCGCTGCCGCCTCCGCAAGGAATGATGTCGGCACGAGGGCCCATCAGAGCCACTCTGCCACCCTTTTTAAGAGGAAGAGCGTCTTCATTCTTGAGAAGTACAGCCGACTCGCATGAGAGCTTGTAGGCCACCTCACGGGAATACGGATTATCCTCCTTTATGGTTGTGTCCAGCTGAGGACGGTCGAGGAAACCATAGGCGATGAGGGAGGCAAGGATTGTCTCAACTTTCCCGTCGATATCCTTTTCACGCACGACTCCTGTCTCGATGAGAGGTTTTATTGCATCATAGTTCATGCAGAATCCCTCAGGCATCTCGAGGTCGAGTCCGCTGCGGACACAGCCGAGCGTAGAGTAGGTGGAGGTCCAGTCGGACATCACAAAGCCCTCGAAGCCCCATTTGTCCTTGAGGGTCTCGGTGAGAAGCCATCTGTTCTCTGCCGCATGAACGTTGTTCACGAGATTATAGCTACTCATCACGGAAGCCACACCGGCGTCCACCGCAGCCTTGAAGGCAGGAAAATAGATTTCATTGATGGTGCGTTCATCAGCGTCCGAGCTCACATGATGGCGGTTGAACTCCTGATTATTCAGGGCAAAATGCTTGACCGTGGCCATCACACCCTGGGATTGTACTCCCTTGATGTATCCGACGGCTGTAGCAGCGGCCAGGCACGGATCTTCACCCATATACTCGAAGTTTCTGCCGCAAAGCGGGCTGCGGCAGATGTTCACGCCCGGGCCCAGAAGGATATGCACACCCCTTGCGCGGGAATCCTGGCCGAGGGCTACACCCATCTCATATGCCACGTCCTCGTTCCAGGATGCGGCAGCCGCCACTCCGCAGGCAAAGAGAGTACTCCTGGTGTTATTGCGAACTCCCTGAGGACCATCCGCCATACGGATGAGAGGAATGCCGAGACGTTCGACCGGACGGATATAGAAGCCATCCTTGGAACCGCCTATATAGTCGCATTTCTCTTCAAGGGTCATCCTGGCAACCAGTGCGGAGGCTCTGTCCCTATGCTCCTGAGTGACAGGATAAGCGACATCATCAGCCGGCTGATGAGAAGAACAGCCGGCGCTTGCCAGAAACGCCACGCCGACTGTTATTGATAATAGCCTGATATTCATATGAATATAGTCTGTTTAATTACTCCACTACTGGAGAAGCCTTGCTTATTGCCTTGTTTGCTGCGATATAGAAAGAGCCGTCAGACATTCTTACCAGTCCGCCAAGATTGCTGAGACCACCTTCCTTAGATGCTGACAGAGACGGATTTCCGAGGAGAGTCTTCACAGCACCCTTGGTATAGTCTCCGCCTACACCTGGTACGAGCACTCTGAATGCCTTGGAGTTGATATCATTGAAGTAGATGTAACCGTCTGCCTCGTCGTAGAATATGCCTCCGATCTGACCGATTGTTGCAGAAAGAGGGTTACCCGGCTCGCCGTCAGTAAAATTCAGTGTAGTTCCTGAGTTGTTGGTATTAGTTCCATCATAATAATGAGGCTTCAGACCATTTCCGGCGATTACTGTTCCGTTTCCGCTCATATCCGCGAGAACAAGCACGAGGTCATCAGCGCCTGAAACAATGAACTGCTCCTTGTTCTTTCCCCAAACGAAATGGTTAATCTGGATGTTGTTCTCCTCACCGTTGATTGTTGCCTTGACCTGGATTGTGGCAGCAACGTCAGTAGAGCCTGCATTCACCTTGAGGATACGGCTCTGGTCGCGGTCGCATACATAGATATTGTCCTGAGCATCAAGGATGAGATTCATAAAGTTGATGCCCTTTGAATCATTGTACTTTGCAGGAGTGTTTGTACACTCGAATACTGACCAGGTATTGTCGGCAGCAGATACCTTACCGATCATAAACTTGCCGTTCTTGCAAGCGGCATAGTAGTCACCGTTTGAAGCGAAAGCTCCGTGGTATGGATAGATATTCTGTGTTTTGCCAAGGGTCAACACATCTGGTTCGATCACTGTTGTAACCTCTTTTGTAGTCGGATTGACCTTGCGGATAGCGTGTCCGGTGTTGTTTGAAATTGTTCCACCGATGGTAGTCACCCACAACGAACCGTCAGAAGCCAAAGCCACGCCGCTGGTTGAGTTGAATCTTGCCTCAGAACCTACACCGTCCTTGTGCGAACCTGAGCCATATCCTCCGATATATCCGTCAGGATCGGTAAGATCAAGCTGATACTGAGGAACATAGTATACTGCGAACTCTGCTGCAGACTCTACAGGGAGGCAGCCCTTTACATAAACCTTGAGCTTGTAGTCGCCCTTGAGCTTAGCCGGAACGTATACAATAAGTACGCCATCCTCTGCGAGGCACTCAACCTCGACTTCGCCGTCCTTGCCTACTAATACAGCCTTTACTTCGTCAGCCTCTGCAAGATTCTCTACAGGAACTGTGAAGTCAGTGCCTGCCTCATAGATGATGCCTGTGATTGCACCCATAGCGAGAGTCTTAGGGAACTCGTATGTGAACTGCTGGACTGTAGGGATCATCTCGTCACCTTTCTTGAGGATGACATTTGCCTGCTCGTCAAGAGTCTCAGGAACGACAACTACGATAGCCTCGTCGGTAATGCTCTTAATCTCGGCAACATCCTCATCGAAAAGAACTGTATAAACACTTGCGTCGTCACCGAAGTGCTTTCCTACGAGTGTAATCTCCGCACCCATCTGAGCCTTTGCAGGATTGAGTGAGTGGAGTTCTGCAGGATATACAGGCACCTCATAAGTGAAGTCGAAGCCTGTTGAAACCTTCTCGCCTACTGCAACGGTAACCGATACCTTGCCAGGCTCGTTCTCAGGAACGATCACAACGAGAGATGTTGCAGAAGCTGATGTCACAGTAGCCACAGCCTCGCCGAAAAGTACGACGTTGCCGTCCTTCTCAACTGAGAAGTTCTTTCCTGTGATTGTTGCAGCGATGCCTGCAAGACCGCTTGCAGGAGAGATCGCTGTGATCTGCGGAGTCGGCTGTTCAGGAGTCTTCTCCTCCTTGTTACAGCTGATGAAGATGGCCAGAACTGCCGCAATGGCCATAATGAAAAACTTTTTGTTCATAATAGTTATTATTAGTTGGTTAATGTTGATGTTTAGATTTCTCGACACCCTTCGGCCACTCGAAATGACAGGCGGTTACTTGTTATAGCGGATGGCTATATAGTCGATCGAGCTCGCGTGCTTGTCGCCGTCCTCATCATCGGTGATGAAGGTGTCGGCGTAATCTCCACCGCTGCTGCAGAGGTCGTTGACCGGCATCAGACGGATATATACATTGTCCTTTCCGAGGAGTTCCGCAGGAAGGTCCATATTGATGGCCTTGTATCCCACAACTGACGAGAAGAGCGTGCCTGTCCACTGTGAAATGTCAGGAACTGTATACTCGCCTATCGGATGCCATTGGGCGTCCTTTGAAGGATCCATAGAGTCAACCTCAGACCATTCTGCCTTCCAGTAGCGCGGAGAGTGGAATCTCTGCGATGAGTTGAGCACTGATATCTGCATCGAGAGCTTGCTGCTGACGCCCTTTGTCGAGAAGTTCAGCATCCAGGCATATCCCCTGTTCTGGTCGAAATCCCACCATTTGAGGCTTCTGAACGCGCAGTAGCAGTCAGAAGAGCACCAGCCCTTTCCCGCTCCGCTGCCGGCGTTGGCCACGCGCATAGGGATCTCAGCATCAGCCATAGATGTCTCCGGGGCAAGCCACTGACGGGTGCCGTTGAACTCGCCCACCCACTCTGACATCTCGGGATTATAACGGTCCTTGTCCGAGTCCAGGACGATGCCAAGTCCGTTCACATTGCCGGTGTTGGCTCCGAACATAGTGCCTGCAAGACCGATAGGGCCAAGGTATGAGAAACATACTTCCGCAGACATATGCTGCTTATACACTTCCTCGGTATATTCCTTGGCTTCCGTGCCTGTATACTTCTTCTGGTAAGTGTGGGTAAACCATCCGTTATCTCCGTATGTAGGCCTCTGGACACCGTTCTCAATGTCAGGATTCCAGTAGCGGTATTCCACGAGAAGCTCCGAGAAGCTGTCCTTGAAGTCCATCTGCATCTGGTCATAGATGTCGCTCTTGGTCTGGTGACGGATCTGATATCTTCCTATGTTTCCGAGCTCAGGGTCTGTCTCCATATCTAGGAGGTCCATACCGTTCTTCCACTCAAAGCGCGAGAAACGCTCATGCACGATCACGCCAGAAATATTTCCCGATCCCTGAGGAACGCGGGTACCGTCGTTACGATATGTGCAGACAGTATTTGTATACATATAGAAGCTGTCGCCGTTGATGTCGCGTACCAAAAGCGGGAACTTGGCGATACGGTCAGACTTTCCGGCAATAGAATATCCTTCGTTGATAGGACAGATGGATCCCTTTCTAACAGGGAACTCGACATCCTTAAGAGTGACATAGGTGAAGATGTCATCATCAGTGAGCTCATTGAAATGCTTCTGCTTCACGACAATCTCCGACTCGGCCGCCTTCACATTGGAAGCGACCATACTCTTCTTCACGCCCTTGATCTGGTAGTACTTGGCCGGATTGTCGAAGAGATAGATCTCCGTACCCTTGAGGAGCACCCGCACCTTGTTGAACTGCTTGAAGATATTGTCCTCTTCTGTCTCGGTGAGAAGGGAGAAACCGTATTTTCCGTCAAGAGACTGCACATATACAGTCCTCTGTGAGACAGTATAGTCGATTGCGGAAGCACTGATCTGCTCGTTCTCGCCGGCATTTCCACCCTCGGTGTTGCTGACTACAATACCCTCAAGAATATAGTCTTCGGTCACTTCTCCGCCGTTCGGATAAGTGCTTCTGATCTCGGCGAAAGACTTGAGCACACCAAGGCCCTCGTTGGAGTTCTTCTGCATCACGATCAGCTCAAGCGCAACTTTGTCACCCCATCCGTCCACGAAAGAGAGGTTGAGGGATGCTGTACGGACCGAAACATCATCCGGGTTTGGATCTGTCCAGATGCTGAGCGTCCTGTCCTGGCCGTCGCCGGCCATAGAAACCTTTTCAGGGTCGAGCCATCCGACATTCTCCGGATCGTTATAGTCGACGTTCACCTTGAAGTACTCGAACGGGATGTTAGTGGAAAGCGAAGCCTTTGACTCACCGCCGGCTCCCGGCACCACCATAGAGGTATTGCCCATCGAAAGATTTGCCTCGATCTTACCCTTCTGCTTCACGTATACTGTGTCACGACGCTCGTCCACGTCACTGCACAGTGCGAATGAAGTCATTCTCTTGAACTCATCATTGCCGGTGGATGTCAGCGTCAGAGTGCCGTCACCGTTTCCCTTCATAGCGCTGAGAGTGAGCCAGCTGCTCTGATCAAGCATCTCTATATGATAGCTTCCGTTGGAATAGATCTCAAGTTCGTATTCTCCACCCTCGGCCTCGACGATGCAGACATTGTCTTCAAGCGGAGTTCCCAGCTCAACCAGCTTTATGTCCGCTGTCTCGTCAAGGCTGCAGGACAATGCGGTAAGGAAGACCACCGAAGCGGAAAACGCTCTAAATATATTTCTCTTCATATTCATTCCTGTTATTTAGTTGACTGGATTACTGTAAACTTGGCGTTGATGATCTCGCCTGCGTCAGAGACGTATGTGAAGGTCAAATTCTGCTGACGTGGGCTGCCTGTCTTATTCTCGGTGAGTGTAAGGCTGAGACCTCCCGGAACCATATGGGCATCGGTGATCCAGCTCGGGTCCTGAATCGTAATGGTCATATTGTCCTGATAAGGCCAGATCGTATTTTCCAAAGTCTCGACAACAAGAGTCTGAGCATCAGGGCCATAAGAACCATATCCGAGAGCAGGGAGCTTGAATGCAGCCTTGCCTTCGCTCTGGGTAACGGTCACATACTTGTTGAATGTCATACCGGTAGGATTGGCAATGGTGATCCTGAGCTTGGCAGTCCTCTGAGCACCTGAAGCGTTGGCTGCCACACCGAAACGGAACTTGTCGTGTTCCGCCTCGAAAGATGTGATCCAGTGCGACGGATCTGCATCCTGGCCGTCGATAAGCACTGTCTCCTCTGTGCCGTCTTCCTTGCTGTACACTGCATATGCATACACGGCATCAGCACAATACAGAAGGTTTCCGACCGCATTGACCACGGCAGTACCTGCAGTATTGAAAAGAGGCACCTGAGTAACCTGAGGTTCATATATAGGAGTACTTACCGGACCAGCCTGGGTCATCACGACAGTGTCGCGGAGCTCGTCCTTGGACAGGACGATTCCCACTCTTCGCGCAATGCCGTAGTTGGCACTGTAGGTAAACACAAGGTCACTGTTTCCATATCCGGACACTTTGTTCAGACTTGCCCAGTCGACCGGCTCGGTGAACGTCGCCGTCCAGTCTCCGTCAGCATATACAAGGACGTGGGTCGAGCCGGCATCCTTGCTGAGGGAGATGTTGCGCTGTGCCACTGAAAGCGGCAGATCCATCTTGTAAGGTTTGTCGCATGAAGCGAAAAGCGCAAGCGCAGTGATAAATATTGCAATTTTCTTCATAAATCCTCCTTTTACATACCGTACTGGGCATATTCATTATTGTCGAGGTTGTACTTCGAGTACACAACCTGGGTATCCGGAATAGGATAGAACCTGTGGCAAGGCTTCATATTATTGACAAGTGAAGGATAGTCGCTGTAGTCCGTCACCGCATCATACCATATGCCCCAGCGTACGAGGTCATACTTGCGCTGGAACTCTCCGAAGAGTTCCCTTGCCCTCTCGTTGCGGATCTCCTCCCTCAGGCGGACCTGAGTGCGGAGGGTATATCCTGCAAGGCCTGCGCGAAGTCTTGTCATATCAAGATACTTCACAGACTCTGAGAGCTGGTTGAGTTCGCACAGAGCCTCTGCCTTGAGAAGGAGTGCATCAGCATAGCGGAACACCTTGTAGTTGTTGTCGTCGTTGCCTTCCTTCATATTCGGACACCAGAACTTAGGACCCGGATAAGGACGCGTTGTAACCTTCTCGAATGCCTTTCCTTCCCACTCCCAGGCAACATTGTAGTAGTTCCTGAGGTCCTTTCCGCGACGAGGCATAAGACCCTGGCAGAAGTATACATTGGCATATGCCGGCTGCCAGGTCTTGGCTGTCGTGCCAAGTTCAGGAATCTGGACGCCGTCATAGATGTCATCCTTGTTTCTCACAGGAGTCGTCACGCAAGCCACATTGGACACATATGACAGACCGCCCTCAGTGTAAGTGTGCTGGATCTCGAAGATGGACTCAGGAGTGTTCTTGCAACGGAACTGAATGTCCTCGAGAGGATACTGATTGAGGTCACCGTAGATTTCCTCCAGTTTGTCGACAGCATTAACGACCTCTTCCCAATCATTGTTCCAGGCAGCTAACTTCGCGATGAGCATCCACGCTGTTGCTGCGCCGAGGCGCTGTTCCTTGTTGTCGGATGTCCTTGTCTGTGACACCAGAGGAGCGATCTCCTTGAGGTCTGCGATCAGGTCTGCACGGCTCTGATCGGCATCCATACGCGGAAGCTCAGCCACCTTGAGAAGGGTCTCCGTGTCAGAGACGTCATACATATAGAAAGGTACATCTCCGAAGAAGCAGGTCAGATGCCAGTAATAAAGGGCTCTGAGCACCCTTGCCTCACACAGTAGCTGATTTCTTTCCGCATCTGAAAGCGCCGTACAGCCCTCAATGCCTGGAATAGCGAAATTACATCTCTGCACTCCGAGGTAGCACTGTTTCCACACTGTAGTACCGAAGCGCGGCTTCACTGGGCTGATATCCAACTGCGCATCCAATGTACCTGAAGGACAATACATTATATCTGAAACACACTCCACAGCCAGGAAATACTGGTAAGTGTATATGCTCTTGAGCGGAATGTAGCAGCCGTTCACCACAGACTGGCACTCCGCAAAGTTGCGGAAGAAGTTATCCGGCGTCGAGATGGACGAAGTGTCCTCCTCGAGCGAGCAGGATACCGCTCCCGAGAGCAGACCGGCCATAAAGACCGCACCGATTATCTTTTTGAATATGTTCATAGCTCGATTTCTTTTCTATTAATACCTTACCTGGATGCTGAAAGTGAATGTCCTTGGCTTCGGATATGCTCCGAGGTCCACACGGCGGAGGGTAGAAGATGTTCCCTCGCTGGATACGTCAGGGTCAAATCCGTTGTAGTTCTTCCACAGGTAGAGGTTCTCTCCTGAAAGGGTAACAGTGACATCCTTGATGCCTCCCTTCCACTTCCTCGAAAGGTCAAGGGTGTAGCCGAGGCTGATGTTCTTGAGTCTGAGATATGAGGCATCGTGAATCATAAAGTCGCTCGGGAGGGCCACGTCTGTGTAGCCTGCGCGAGGGATGTTCGATTCAGGATTTCTCTCAGGGTGCCAGGAGTTCAGCATATAGCGGAACTGGTTGGTGTACATACCTCCGGACTGGTAGAACTCTCCGTAGTTGTAGATCTTTCCGCCGAGAGAATACGCCAGATAGACACCAAGCTTGAAGTTCTTGTAGTAGAAAGTATTCTGCATACCTCCGTAAAGGATAGGGTCCGCACTTCCCTGGTATACGAGGTCTTCCTGATTCAGGACGCCGTCGTGATTGATGTCATAGTACCTCGGCGTACCGTCAGCCCACTTCGTGCTTTCGCTCGCATAGACCTTGGTCTGCTTGTTCCTTTCCCTCTCCTGATCCGACTTCCAGATGCCGCCGTACTTGAATCCCCAGAGCGAGTTGAGCGGATATCCCTTCACATATCCATACATCATGTATTTGTTGTTTCCAGGACAGTCCATTGCAGACACAAAGTCTTCAGAGCCGATGTCAAGCACCTTCTGTGTGTTGTGCGATAAGGTCAGGGAAGTCGTCCACTGGAAGTCCCTCCTCTCGATATTGCGGGTTTCGATGGAAAGCTCGACACCCTTGTTGGAGATTGCTCCAAGGTTGCACATACGCTTGTCATATCCCGTCTGCTCGGCCACCTGCACCTGCAGGAGCAGGTCTGTGGTCTTCGACATATAGGCTTCTGCGGTGAGCGAAACTCTTCCTCCGAACATAGTCCAGTCGAGGGCGAGGTTATATGAGGCGGTCTTCTCCCAGGTAAGTCCAGGCTCTGCGAGACGGCTTCTGTAGAAGGATACCGGCTGTGAGCCATCGAAGAGATATCCTCCTGTGGTGCTGTCGAGTTTGGCGAGGGAATAGTACGCACTGATTGCGTCATTACCGGTGAGACCGGCACTGAATCTGAGCGAAAGGTCGTCGATCCACGATGCACCGGACATGAAATTCTCATTCGAGATGTTCCACCTCAAGGCTGCAGACGGGAAGAAGGCCCACTTGTTGTTCGCAGCGAAATTGGATGCACCGTCATAACGGCCTGTGGCAGTGATATAGTAACGTGACTTCCAGTTGTAGTCCACTCTGGCGAATCCGGACATCTTGGTCTTGCTGCTGAACGAGGTTCCTGCACTGTAGGTCTCCTTGTCAAGAACCGCATTCATATTGTTCCACATCACCTCGTCATCCATATATCCCTGTCCCTGTAGCGAGAAATTCTCTGCGGAGAATCTGTAGAGGGAGAATCCAAGGAGAGGCTGGAAGGTGTGGCCGTTCTTTTCAAGCTTGTATCTGATCGTGGTCTCGTCAGACATCGAATTCTCGCTATAGTCAGCCCTGTATGCCTGTCCGCCCTCGTTTTCTGTCTTTGCAGGGAGGGAGCCCGGGAAGTAGCGGTAGTTCTGTCTGAAATAGAGATAGTATGAGAACACACTGGAGATCACGAGGTCCTCGACAGGGGTTATGTCCACGCTGATGGCATGGTTCATCGAATTTCTCTTTGTCTGGTTGGTGTTCAGGTCGATCATCGCCCTCGGAGTATTGATCTTCTGGCCGAGGTTGTAGAGAGGGTTCTCAGAATCCGTCACCTTGAGCAGCGGCGACAGGTACTGGGCACCGTTCCACCAGCTTGTACCACCGATGGTGGCCTTGTTCTCGTCTGTGTGACGCCATGTGTATGAGCCGTTGTATGAGGCTTTCAGCCAAGGGAATATCTGTCTGTCACCCTTGATACGGCCGGAAAAACGTCTCTGACCGCTGCCGTCGATGATACCGTCTGTATCATTGTAGGCAAGGGATGAATAGAAGGATCCCTTTTCTCCTCCGCCTGTCAGCGAAAGAGCATAATTCTGGGTGAAGGCATTGCGGGTGATATTCCTGATCCAGTCGGTGCCGGCCCCGTAACTGAGCGGATCCGCATATACCGAACCCGAAAGCGGAGTATTGGCGTTCACGTTTGCGTGACTCTTGTCGTCTCCGAAATATGCGAAGTCGTTCCTGTACTGAACGAATTCAGCTGCATTCATGATGTCGAGCGAGCGTGGCAGCTGGGACAGTCCGAAGTCTGCCTTGAATGATATGTTCACCTTTCCGTCGGACTTGGATCCTTTCTTGGTGGTGATGATGATGACACCGTTGGCACCACGCGAACCGTAGATCGCAGTGGATGAGGCATCCTTGAGGACGGAGATGCTGGCGATGTCATCCGAGTTGATGTCGTTCAGGTCGTGGATAGCATCCATAATGCCGTCCACGATGAACAGAGGCTCATTGGATGCGGAAATGGACCTTGTACCACGGATACGGATTGTGGTGGTCGAGCCCGGAGCACCGTCAGTGGACATAAAGTCGGCACCGGCAATACGTCCCTGGAGAGCGTTGTCGATCGAGAGCACAGGGGCATCCTTGATGTCGCCCATCTTGACATTGGCCACCGATCCGGTAAGGTCGGACTTCTTTGCCGCACCATAGGCGATGACCACGACGTCCTCAAGGACATTCTGGTCCTCTGTAAGAGTTAAGTCTATGACAGCGCGCTGGCCTACGATCTCCGTTGCCGGAGTGAATCCCATATATTCAGCCTTGAGCACATCAGTAGGCTTCGCTGTGATGACATAGGCTCCGTCAATGTCAGTTATGGAGCCTGTCGTAGTGCCTTCGATCGTCACATAGGCACCGATGAGCGGCTCACCGGCCGAGTCGTATACGTGACCTTTCACCTGTGACTGTGCGGATGCACAGATGCAGGAAAGGGCAAAGGCAAGGACTGCCAGCCATTTCATTTGCAGATTATGTTTCATCATTAGGTGTTTTAGTCGTTAATAGGGGCAAGAATCCTGTCGCGTCCGCTTCCCTGGTTCATAAGGAAATAGTCGACGTCCTGGTCCTGCACCAGTTTCATTACATAAAAGTCATCTATGAACAGACGCGATCCCTTGCCGTTTCCGGATGCTCCTGAAGTGATCTTCAGACAAGTGTTCACACCCACAGGATTGTTCTCCACAGATGATATGAAGACTATGAAGTTGGTCTCCGGCTTCCAGAGTCCCTCCTGAGTCACGGCATTGGTTGTGATGTCCACGGTCTCAAGAGTGAGGCTGGTCTTGCCTTCCGCAGCAAAATCGCGGATGACACCGCCGCCCACGACATCCACCTTGAATGACTTATCGTCACCCGGATAGGCCGCTACCTTGAACGAAACCATAAGGAGGGAGTCGTATCTATGAAGACCATTGGTCGGAGTCACCAGATTTCCCTTGGTGCCGTTTCCGTCACCGATCTTCAGGTGTCCGTACCTTCCGAAGCAGGCCAGGGCAGTTTCAGAAGAGAACCCTTTCTTCTTAAGGGCGTCAGACCAGCTTTCAAAAGGCATCTCACCAGACGCATCGTCAGGGAGCCACGAGCCATACTTGAAGTCAGAGAAGTCGTTGCCGGTCCTTTCGATCGCACCCTGATGCACGGACAGAAACGCCGCGAGATTGACTTCAGGTTTGGTCACGGACAGCGTGCCTGTCCTGCGGGTGTAGAGAACACCTTCCGACCTGCCGCTGTAGTTCAGGGTCACTTTCCAGACAGAAGGGACATCTGTCTTCTCACAAGCCGATACCTCCAGCCAAGGAGTGCCTGCCGCATCCTGCCAGAACACATTGAAATCTGTCACATCAGTCCTGATGTACAGTTCCGAAGTGCCTTCAAGGACGTCTACGCAGAACTCCTTCAGAGGCTCATCGCTGCAGTCCGCCAGGGCGTGGATCTCGAATCCATCCGTGCGAGGTGCATTACGGTCGTCCTTGGAGCACGCCACAAGGGCAAGTCCGAGCATTGCCAGCGGAATCAATGTCGATAGTTTTAACTTCATAAGATATTATTTGATTTTGAAATTGACTATGATGGGGAGATGGTCGGAAGGATCCTGGAAGTTCTTCACAGACGCGTGTCTGTGAGGCCTTGTATACTCATCCTCTACAATCTGTGCGTCCTCCACAAGCCCATATAGGGCCGGAGACAGGTAAACGAAGTCTATCCTCTTGTATTCGAATGTAGTGGTGTAGAAATTGCGCGGATGCCTTTCCCAGATGACATCCACATAAGGGGTGTTCTTCAGTATGTAGTCGTGCACAAGAAGCCTCGAATCTCCCTCCGGGAACTTGTAAACCCAGTTGTCCTTCGGCGAGACGGCATTGAAGTCACCTGCCATAAGCCAGTAGTTATCCTCCGCCTGAGGGTCCGTAAGAATAGTATTCTCACATATCCAGGTCATCTCTTCCAGACGGTTGACATCACCCTCATTACGTGCCGCACTGGCGTCACGCTCTTCCTTTGAAGCCTCCTTGTACCTGAAATGAGACTTCTGCGGCCAGGTATGCAGCGATACTATGTTGAAGGTCTTTCCATAGGCCTTCACGCGCGCCCACCCAGCTCCGTGGGTCACTACGATCCGGTCGTCACCGACAATCTTCTTCACGTTCTCTATCGGGAACTTCGACGTGATCACCTGTGGATAGCCGTCACGATGACCTGCCACATATATATGTTTATGTCCATACCTCGGAGCCACCTCATCCCAGATGAAATAACGGTCCTCCCGAGGAAGGCGCTTGGAAGTTCCAGTGTAATAGATGGTCTCTGCCTCGCACCATATGCACACATCCGCATCCTGGGCCTTGACCCATTTCACGAATGCATCATAGTTATCCTCCTGACCGGCCCACATACCGTTCTGGATGTTCCAGTAGAGCACCTTCAGTTCCTTTCCCCGTGCATCGGCAACGGCCAGGGAAAGGACAGCGGCCATTACCAGAATGATAATCTTCTTCATATCAGTTCATCTTGAAGTCCACGAGAATCGGTCTGTGATCCGAAGGACGGCAGAAATAGCCCTTGTCAGAGACACTCTTGTCCTGGCTGAGGACCGTCCACGAGTCTATGATTATGGCTGTGCTTTCTATGCGGTCATACATTGCAGGAGATGCATATATGAAATCTATTCTCCTTGAGTCTCCGTTAATCGACGAGAAGAAGTCCTCCGGTGCATTCCTCTCCGCAATGATATCCTTCAGATAGTCCTTGCCGAGGATATGGTCGTGCAGGAGCCAGTTTGTATCGTTGATGCCGGTGTGATGCTCGGCATCCAGGCTTGAGATGGAGTTAAAGTCTCCCATCATAAGCCAGTTGGACTGCGAAGGATATTTTTCTATAGTCTGCTCATACACATACCTGATCTCCTTTTCACGATGGTAGTCGCCTTCATACAATGCAGCTGAGGCATTCTGAGCGTCGGTACCGGAGCTTGTATATTTAGGGTCATAGGCGTGCGCGAACGCGTGGAAGGACACGAAATATACACTGTGGCCGTTGAACTCCACTTCAAAGAGGCCTGAGCCGTGCTCGACATATGCATCGGTGGTACCGATCTGACCTATTTTGGCCAAGGTGTTTATCGGATATTTCGATGTGATGATCTGAGGGTAGTTGTCCCTGTCCTCGCTCTTGCTCCAGTAATTATGTCCATAACGCTGCGCCACTGAAGCCCATGCGTTCGGGAGAATCCTGTTGGTGCCGTTGACCTTGTCACCCGAAGTGTTGAAGATGGTCTCGCCCTCGCACCATACACAGACATCCGGATTGTATTTCTTGACCCAGGCCACGAAATTGTTGTAGTTGTTATCCTGGTCCGCCCACATTCCGTTCTGGATGTTCCAGTACATAACCCTGAGGGTGGATCCATCACGGTCTGCATGGTCCTTAAGGGTTCTTACCTGATAGTTGTCAAGATAGAAACGATATGCACCGGGCTTGGAGTGGGATGCAGCTGTGGTCAGAGTGAATGTTGACTTGTCATTCATGTTCCTGACCGTGAGTTCCACATTATGCCATCTGCCATCCGATGCAGGAAGAGTCACTGCCGACCTGTCCAGAGCCGCAGTCGATCCGGTCTTGGAGAACTTGCGGGAGAAGACAGTCTCCGGAAGTTCGGTCCCGTCCACCATGCAGGATATTATATTTCCACCGTTTGTTGCCTTGAACGACAGATCATCATCGAAGTCAGAGGCTGCACATATGTCAAAGCTGATGACGATATCCCTGTGAGCATCCGAAATCTCTCCTGCAAAGACAGGTTCCACTATTCCATTATATGTGTCACCGACTGATATATAGCCTTGATATTCCTGGCAACGGTAAAGTCTGAGATATCCGCCTATGTTACGGCTCTTGATATATGAATCCGAGAGATATCTCGACCCGGAAACATCCTTTCCTTCCGTCACCGAAAGATTTGATTCCTGGATATACCCAGCTCCGGCCATTTCATATGAGACAGGATAAAGAGGTGTCTCATATCCTCTCAGAGTCCTGCCGCTCTTGATCGTCATATCACCTGCCACAGGATTCATTCCGAAGGAGTCCTCACCGGCAACCACATCTCCGCCCCAGACCATGTTGTCGAAGCCTTCATAAAAAAGAAGATTCTTGTCCGGCTTCCATGTCACCATGCAGGAATGGACCTTATCCTTGTCAACAGTGAACGAAGGTATGCTTGTCCTGCACATCAGGTGGTCAGCACTGCATATGGTAACTTCCAGTCCCTTGGAATATTGTCCCGAACGAACCGGAATCATGAATACGTTTCCTGACGAAGAGACAAATGCCCCCCTGTTGGTGCAGTTCAGGACCATGAACGGCAGTCCCTTTTCCATCTTGAAGGACCTGGTCTGAGGATCATATGAACCTGTTCCACCTAATATGGTTCCCTGTGGGTCAGTCACCTTTATGGAGGATATGGAAGTCATTCCCTGGACGGTCAGACCTATCATTGACAGTCCGGATGCGAAGGACAGCAGATTGCCTTTTTCTTCATCGTAGGATGCGTATTTCGGAAGGACAGTCAGGGTATTTCCCAAGGTATGGTACGCATATGCAAAAGGATGTACAACATCTTCCAGTGGTGTGTCGCCATGGTATTTCGTCGTCTCCTCCGTGACCAGTACAGCTTCATAGACAGCCGCTTCCGAATCCTCAACATCCACATAGACCTTTCCGTCTTCCTGTACGGCAGGTATATATTCCTTACCGTTCACGGTGACCGTCACCTTGGTCCAGTCAGTTCTGCCGCCCGCAGCCTCCACTAAAGGGGAATCCTGCAGGAGAAATCTGGCCATGCCGTCTTTAATCTCGAGACTGTCCCCCACTTCCGGTTTCTGGGTCTGAGTTGTATCAGTCGGCTCCTGATCCGGTTCTTCCGGCTGTTCGATCTGCGGATCACATGCGACGAAGCCGAGAACGATCAACACGATAATCGCTGATATTGTCTTTTTCATCTTTCTATGATTATATTTCCTGTCGTCTTTTTTTCCAGTTGAATATCGGCAGGATGAAGGAAATCACCGCTGCACCTACCCAGAAGAGGGATACGTATGTGAAGTCATACCGGACTATCTCTCCTGTGACCTCATCGCGTAGTGCCTGACCGTCAATAAGCCAACCGCTGATCACATTCATCAGACCGGCAGCCACATACGAAGCAAGTCCCACGATTCCGAGGGCAGCACCCGTAGCCTTTCTCGGCACAAGATCCACAGCCATCAGACCGCCGATGAAACATATGAGGACTCCGATGGAGATTCCGAACAGGGTCATTGCCAGGACATTGACAAACCAGCTGTCCCCTCCGTAAAGGAAGAGCAGCAGTGCAATCGATTCCAGGATTCCGGCTGCAAGGGCCGGCCATTTCCTGTCACCTCTGAAGAGTGTGTCTGAGATCCATCCTGCAGCCACTGTACCGATGATTCCCATGACTGTATTGACAGCAATAATGAAAGCGGCCTCCTGAAGTCCGAAACCTTTGACCTTCTGAAGGAAGAACATTCCCCACTCGTTGATGGCATAGCGGCTCATATACATGAAAGCACTTGACAGAGCAAGGATCCACACTCCAGGATTGCGGAGAACTGCTCTCTGAATGCGTCCGGACTCGGCCTTTTCATCTGCTGCGCCGACCTCCTTCGCCTTTGCCTCCATCTCAAGCTGCTCTCTGCTCTTCTCTCCCGCGAGGATCTCCACAGGCTCAAGTCCCTTGCTTTCAGGATTGTCATGCAGCCACAGGATTATGAGTGAGACACCGAGCACACCGGCAAGGGCAGCACCGAAAAATCCCCACTGCCAGCCGGCAGCACCTACCAGAAGGCTTACGAACACGAAAGACAAGCCTTCTCCGAAGTTATGCGAGGCACTGAAGAACCCATAAAAAGTACCTCTGATCTTGAGAGGATACCACCTTGACAATGAAATGATTGCAGGTGGGGCACCCATGGATTGGGACCAGCCGTTGATTGTCCACATGATGGCAAACATCAGGAACATGACTCCACCTGTGACTCCGGCAAGACCTTCCCATACACCGAGAAAGCCCATGATGAAGTTTGCGGCAGACGACAGAATCAGCCCGGTCGCCATAAATTTCTTTATGTTGCAATGATCGGCCAGAAAGCCATTGATGAATTTGCCGACTGCATAGGTCCAGTAAAGGCAGGCTCCGATGATACCAAGCTGGGTGGCATCCAAAAATCCGGCATCAATTATAGGCTGCTTCATCACATTGAGCGATGTGCGGCACACATAATATAGACTGTATCCGATTGTCGCGGCGATAAACGCCTGGGTACGGAGCTTTCTATAGGTCTTATCCGCCTTCTCCGTAGGCACTTTTGCCACGGAAGGCCCGCTCACCCTATAGAATTCAAGGAATCTTTTGAGCATATAATCAGTTTCGTTTTATTTATTAATGACGTATAGAAACGACTTATCACCCAAAAGAATTTCAATTTTTTCTAATTCCAGCAAAAAATATCCGGAGCAGATCTCACTCTTCTTCGGCTTCGACGAAATCACCTACCCGTCAGTCCGCCGGGAACTAAAAACCGACCTTTCCCTTGACGGAGAACTTTCCTTTAACAATCTTCTCAAGTTCTCGATCGTCTACGATGCTTTTGTTCTTACGGAGCCTTTCTCTGAAGGCTTTAGGGTAGCCCTCGTACGCTTCAGGATAGAGTGAAACCATATACGCATCTTTAAGGAGTTTCTCCTTTTCGCTTTTGGTCAGGAGTCCTGAATCGTATATTTCCATGTATTTCTTGCCAAGATACATTTCGCTGTTCATCAGATGAACCAGTCCTATGACAAGAGTCGCCGCCAAGATCAGTGTTGACATTGCTAATCCTATGATCCATTTCTTGGCAGTATCATTAATCATATCAAAAGAGGCAGAATACGAATAATGCCTATGCGTATGCTCATGTTGGACCTTTATCTTTGTCGCACCGACGGCCTCCTTGACTTCATGCTGGATGATAGGACGCATCATGCCTGCTATAACCTTCAAAAAATCATCGGTATCCGGCAGAGCACAAGGAGTAGCCTTGACGGCATTTGTAACCTTCTCCACCTCTTTTTGAGGAATCTCAGCTTCGGGCCGTTTCTTGATTGCCATAGACATAGTGGAGATAGTCTTCTCGTTAGACGCTTTATAGGTTTTGGCTGCTTCTACCAATTCCGGTATTTGCCCGAGGGCTTCAATTAAAATTTCTGTTTCTTCCATTATAATTTTGGTTTAGATGATTGTCCTTGACGATGAGTTTCTGCATGGTATATCCTTGAGGCTTGAGCCATTCGTTGACGTGCCTCCTCGCTGGCACGTTCTTCTGCCGCGATCTTATACGCAGGCTTCTGACCGGTCATAGTTTCCCACTTATTCAGCATACTCGTCACGCGTTCCGTAGTGAACAGATCTGATGCGTAATATGTCTGACCCTTATGGATGATCCTGAGGTCTGACACACCTCCATTGGGATGAAAATGTGGCTCACACCCGAAGTTCTGAGTTAGGAGATTAAGGTCCAGCTCCAGTTTGTCATAGGAGCCGACAAAGATCTGGTAGAAACTGGCCCCGAAGTCCGGATGGCTGTTCTGACGCGTAGTCTCGACTGTCTCCATGAGTTTTCCTTCCTGTACCAGTCTCTTCAGTCCTTTGAGAGTTTCTTCGGAAAGTGAAGAAGACTTCTGCAACATATCCTTCAGGGTGTCAAGTTCTATCTTCAGACTTTGGCGTTCATCTTTCACATCAATGTATTGTTTGAGTGTGTCCGATTTCATCTGCTTAAGGCCTTCCTGCTTGACTTTCAGGTTCTCGATGTCATGTCTTATGTTTCTGGCATATTCCCGTAGGTTTCTGATGTGCGCTATGGCAGAGCGTTTCTGAGCATCAGCTACTATGCATCCCACCAGTGCGAGTATCAGGGCCGGTGCCGGATTGACGGCTGCGATGAGCAGACAGAATCCCTTTATGCATGCTTTGCTTGTCCTGGCCTTGCTGATTTCATTTTGGAGACGATCTATCTCTGAATATACCTTTTTCAGCCTGTCATATTTTTCGGAGATTCTCTCAGAGCACACCCCGTATTTATCTCTGGCATCGACATACATGCTGAAGGCATTATTGCATGACTCCTTAACTGAAGTCAACAGAGGCTGGTAATAACTGTGATATGTATTCCAGAAGGTGTTCATCGCCCGCTTTTCCTTCGGCTGGGCCTCTTGCTGACGCATATACTCCTTCTGAGCCTCAGGCACCTGGGATTCGTTTGCAAGCTGCTCGACATAGCGGAGGATGGACTCATTGACTTCCTTCATGACATCACTTTCCCTGACCACCTCCCGTATCATGGACTCGCGCTGCTCGACGCTGCCGTGTTTCATCGTGTTGTAGTAGTCATAGCTGTTTTCAGTCTTACGGTCAAAGCCGAAGGACCTGTCGAACATCTGTTCACATGAACGGTAGAAGGCGTCACGATCGAAGCCACGTTTTATCACTCCGCTGCTCTCACCTCGGTGATTGGTCATCGGTGAGATCTTGCGGGAGCCTGTCGCATCCTTGCGACTGACTATCACATGAACATGCAGCCCCGGTTTGAAGCCTTCCCTATACTCGTGGACGGTGTAGTAGTACTTCAGGTCTGCATGAGACCGTATGTCATCACACTTGAAGTTCCCGGCATAAATATCCATCGTTCCTTCGACTACCTTATGTACACCTGCCAGAATTTCTTCTCTGGAGTCACCCATCGCCTTCACCTCTTCATCGGAGAAAGAGAGGATGACGGAGTAGAACTTCGCATCGTCCCTATGCAGCTGGCCGGTGTTAGAGTCTATTGACTTTACCAACTCCATCTTGTTCACCGCTGCACCGAAAGGATCAAAGAACGGAATGGTCGAATCCATCATCCCGGCTTCCACTTTCTCATTGTTTTCATGCTCAAGATAGTTGGCATAGCCCAAGCAACTGCCGGTGTTATGGCCACCGGCAATGCCTTTACTTTGAATCTTTACATTCATGGCTAAAGGGCCTTTATTGTGTCCAACAATTGCGAGAAGGTTGCCTTCATCGCTGCCATGTCATTCCTCATCGGCGTCAGGATCTCCTCCTCCTGTTTTCGGATGAAAGAGATAATGCGGCTTACATCATTCCTCTTGGAGAGAGCGCTCAGAGACGTGGCGACGAAAGCCAATACCTCTTCATAAGTCATGTCTTCAAGATTCAGGTCGGCCTTCCTGCGGGCCTTGAATTTCGCGTTCCTCTCGAAGTCCGTGACGGCCCGGTCAACGTACTCACTCTGGGTCATCCCTCTCTTTTCTGAGTTCGCCTTGACGGCTTTCTGCGTCTTTGTCATGACGCTGATAGTGGAGTATTTCTTCTTTTTCATTATCATTAAATTCTAATGGTTGTTTAACATGGTTGGTTTTAATCGGTAATACCATTTCTAAGGTAGCGCAGCGCTGTTTTTAGTCTCCGGAGGGCAAGAGTAGAATGGTACTTTGTGCCATTCCCTCTTGCTCCTCTTAACGAGGACCTAAAGCACTCCTTCAAGTCACCGTCTCTTCCAATCAAACTTGTAATTAGGATTTGCGCTACCTCTGAAGATGATACCCACTGTCTGACTTTCCGAGTCAAGCCAGTCAGCCAATTCTTTCGAGCAAAAGATTGAAGCGGACGAGTCATTTTGGGAAGAAGGTCTTGTACGAAGTATTTCTTTCTTCAGGTATTCTGGAGCAATCTTGTACACTTCTTTCCATCCCCTCATAAAACTTGAGCGGTAGCCTGTCTCTTTTATCTCTTTCACCTGCCAAGACTCTGCCGGTCTTATCAAATCCTCAATCTCGCTCATCACCTTACCACCGCTTAGCTTCCAATCCTTGCCTCTATAGTAGTCAAGAAACTTCTCTATCTCAGGGATAGGGTCGCAGTTATTCTTGAAGAAGAAAATCGGATATAATATTTCAATAAATTCTTTGTTGGATAATGTTGAAAGTACATTATCTCTTTTATTATCTATATTATTATCCTTATCATTATTGTGTAAGATTTCTTCACATGGCATGTTAGATTTTCTTACATCAGGTTGTGAACTTTTCTCACATGGAGTGTTAACTTTTCTCACACCTTCATGTAATATTTTTTCACACCATTGCAGGGCTGGCTTCGGAATTGAACGGTAGAAGTCCTTAAGCATCTCGGGATCATTGCATTTTGGTGGACCAAGCATTCTGACTACAGTAGACACATCCACGCAGTAGTCATATGTCTGGAGACCCTCATGCCGAGAAAGGCGCACTATCAGCTTCTGCTTAATCAGTTTTTTCAGGATAGCATTAACATACTCGCGGCTATACCCAAAACACTTTGCTAAAGCTTCCTCGCTCTCGAACATTATGTGCCGACATCTGTTATATGAGAATATCAGTGGAAACAGACATAGTGAAAGGCCTTTCAGGTCGAGTCCTTCCGCCAACATCCATCGATAGACTTTATAGTTGTTCATAGCTAATACTTACCCATCAGTTTATCGATATGCGACTTCCAGTAGAATATCTTCCTGCCGACCTTTACCGGCACCAGATATCCCAACCTGTCCCACTTCCAGAGAGTCGCATCGCACACGTCCAGGATTTCGCGAGCTTCCTTTTTGGGAACAAGCACATCTTCCGCAGGAGGTGTCGCCACTGCCTGGGTCTTGAGTTCTGCCATCGTCTTCTCGACGATGGCATCAGCGAATGCCATCATGTCCCTGCTGTCGACCTCGATCTTGAGGTTGGCATCCGGTCCGACATTCTGGATGATTGCCAATAAGTCTTTCATTTGATTTAGCTTATTTTTAGTGTTCAACTTCGCGAACTTTCCTGTGGCCACAAAGAAAAAACGCCGCCATCCCGACCGGAATGACGACGCAAATATATAATCGTATTTTATTGAAATTAAGCGAATTGCAACGCACGTACAGAACATGCATTACACTTGCATGATTAATGCACAAACTTGCATTTACTCTAGTCTGTTTTAATTTGAGAGAAGTACTTACTAAAGACCTGTTTCTGCTGCTCTGCCTCAGCCCCTTCCCTCACATTGAGTTTCCTCACAGCCCTCTGAACGGTATTCTCTGACACCCATTCCCCTTCATTATACTTACCTTTAAGAGACCTATAAAACTGCGCCACGTTGTCTGACAAGATAAGTTTATTATTGTAGAGCACCAAGAACAACCTTGCAACTTCATTTCCACCGAAACTGCCATCCAAGTCTGCCATATAAGAGTCTATACCTGCATTTATGTCCTTCGCTTCACAAGAAGCACTGATAACATCATCAAGAGCCAAAGTTTCACCGTTCTCATGTGCCTTCATTACCTCTAACCGTATCCATGCCTCATCAAGCTTCTTTTCGCGCCTCTCCCGCTTCTTTGAATCGTTCTTTGTACACAACAACAGAATCTGCCAAAAGTTCAACTGAACAAGTCTAGCAAAATATACAGAGGTTGTAAAGCGAGTCAAAGCTGCTATCACAAGGTACACTCCCCACACTAAAACTGCCAAGCATATCGCAAATAATGTAGCCATCAGCATAGGTGCCTCTTCCTCATAATGAGCCTCCAGAAAGTACCTGACAGGTACACACACTTGTGTAAAGACATACAACGGAAAAATAATCAAAGACAACAGCCGCATTAATTCACAATTGTCCTTATCGCCCGTATTTTCATCGAATGGATGTCTCATCACATTCCATATTGTTGCTTTTTCTAAAGGGTATTTCATAACGCTTTTAATTATTAATAATCAACATATTCAGTCAAAACAACTGACAACTTTGGAGCGGTTGTACTGAAAG
>JBGVQP010000005.1:0-65354 GCA_045127685.1 Candidatus Cryptobacteroides sp. | reverse complement strand
TCCTTCAAGATGAAGATGGGTGGCTGGTTCCTCGGAATCCTCATCATATTGATAGTGTTCGCGATACTATATATTGTTAAATTCCTTAAACCTTAAAACTATGAAGTACGTTCCTTCAATCGCCTTCGACGAAATGTCAGGCTCAGCAAAGGGTGTAACCGCAGCCAAGGTGCGCGGTCGTAAGTACATCCGCAATCGTGGCTACGGCGGATCAGTCCGCACAAGTGCCCAGGCAGCAGTGAAGTCAATCTTCAAGCAGCTCTCACAGAGCTGGAAGAACCTCACCAACGCCCAGATCCTCGCATGGAATGCCCTGGCTCAGACCCAGGCAGGAAAGTCAGTTCTCGGAACTTCTGCAAAGATCTCCGGAGCTAACCTCTACTCACGCTTGAACTTCTGGATCGTAAAGTGCGGCGGTGCTGCTCTCTCAACCCCTCCTAACCTTGTCGGTGTAGAGGCTCCAGCAGAAGCAGACATCGACTTTTCTGCAGATGCGTTCAACTTCCAGCTTACCGATATGCCTGCAAGCACAGACAACCTCAAGCTTGTCGTTCTCGCATCAGCTCCTCAGAGCAACGGTGTGACCCGTGCATATGGCAAAGCAGTCCAGATCGGTGATCCACGCGACATCGTTGATGAGATGATCGATCTCAAGACCGACTACATCGCAGTACACGGAGAAGTAACAGAGGCTGCACCAAAGGTCTTCCTCAAATACTTCTTTGTCAACACAGCAACCGGTGAGAAATCCGGAGAGATGATGGCGATGGCACGCCTCGGCTAATCCTCACGTCTGCTAAGTCAGTCATATCTATGATTTCCCCTCAAGCGACATATGAGTCTTGAGGGGATTTTTTGTTTTAGGGAATATAATCATCGAAAATTATTCGTACCTTCGCGAGGTAGCAAGCCAAGCAAGGTAGCTATATTTTAATCGCAAGCGCCCAGGCACAAAATACGTGTCTGGGCATTCTTTTAAAAGGTAGCAAGAAAGTAGCAAGGTTTTTATACGTAAAATGCCTCTCAGATAGCTGAGAGGCATTTTGGAGAGGTGCCTAGCGGAATCGAACCGCTGTAGCAGGTTTTGCAGACCTGTGCCTAACCGCTCGGCCAAAGCACCGTTTTTGTTTTGGGATTGCAAATATACGAATTTATTTTTAATGTGCAACCTTTATGGAGAGGATTCTTTAATTTTAAGTAAATATCATTTATAGGGATGAGGATGAACAGCTGAAAAGCGGTACCTTCGCGCCCGGTTATTAGTTTTAGTGTTATTAATTATGTGGTTAGCATGAGACGTCCCCGCGAGAGCGGCGAAGTCTCATTTCTTTTTTAGACGACAACAAGGTAACTTTTACTCCACGTAGAGCAGAATACCTTTAAGGTACTCCCCTTCCGGATGGAAGATGTTCACGGAGTGGTCACAAGGCTGATTGAGTCTATCCAATATGCGTACACTTCTGCCACACTGAGCCGCTGCCGAGAAAACTGCAAGTGCAAATGACTCCTTGTCCACGACCTGAGAGCAACTGTATGTAAACACCAAACCGCCTGGGGCCACCTTTGAAATTGCAGCGGCGTTAAGCCTCTGATAGGCACGCAATGCGTTCTTCAACGCTCCCCTGTGCTTTGCAAATGCTGGCGGATCGACAATCATCAGGTCATACTTTCCTTCCGGGACGTCACGAAGATATTCAATTGCGTCACAGCACAGAGATGTATGACGTGATGGATCGAAACCGTTCTCAACGACATTCCTGTCAACCATCATCATTGCCTTCCTTGAACTGTCGACAGAATCTACATGCTCGGCTCCATTAGCTAAAGCATAGATAGAAAAGCCACCAGTATAACAGAAGAGGTTCAGCACATTACGTCCCTGAGCAAGACTTCCGACCAAAGCTCTGTTGTCACGCTGGTCAAGGAAGAATCCCGTCTTTTGTCCTTCTGTCCAGTTCACGATGAACTTCCGACCGTTTTCAATAACAACCAACTCATCATCCACAAAATCCGGACGCCTATAAAGGTAACCGTCCACCAGATCAAGTCCGGCCTTGAACGGCGCGGTTCCCGAACTCTTGTCATATACTGCCTTCAGATCATCTCCATACACCTTCTGAAGTGCGGCAGAGATCTGATGCTTCGCCCTGAACATTCCGGCTGAGTGAGCCTGCATGACACAGACACCATCGTAGTAGTCGACGATCAGGCCAGGGAGGTTGTCACCTTCGCCATGGACAAGACGGTAACAGTTTGTAGAGATTGCCGCTTCGCTTTGCTCATCGCAATGACGTACGGGTAAGGGAGAGTAAGAAGGCACTTGACGAGAAGGATGCAGACCGCAGTCAATACGCACCTGCAGGGCACGTGCAATCATAATCTCCCAGAAATCCGGAGCAAGCACGTCAGCATCGAAACTCAAGACACGAACGGCAATTGAGCCAACCTGATAATGTCCATATGCCAGAAATGCACCATCAGAGTCATGTACGGCGACTATATCACCTTCAGAAGGATTGCCCAGGATCTGGGCTATCGCACCGGAAAACACCCATGGATGGAAACGGCGGAGGGACTCGTCACGTCCTTTTTTCAGTATAATCTTTATCATTTTGTTTGAATTTCATTTTAGATGGTCACACCGTCTCTTCGACAAGAGGATTCTTCTCGGAAGCAAGGAGTTTCAAGTACATCTCGCGACACACCCACGCATCGGTAGCTGCATACTTGCACTGAGACTCTGACAGACTGCCTGCTTCCCAGTTCGACAACTGCTGGGTCTTGGAAATGCGGAATCCAAGTATTATGGCGGCCATCTTCTTCACGCTTTTATCCCTGATCCCCCATTCACACACAATCTTCTGAAGATCCACAAAAGCCGCCGGCTGAAAATCATGTTTCTTCTGCAGCCCCTTGATATCGTCATGGATCGCCGCACCTACTTTAATAACCTTTTCAGATGCAAGCAGATTGCATAACCTCCGATGCATACCCATCTTGTTGATTCTGAAAAGAAAACACTTGTCCGGACCTGACAACTGCAGCAGCGCCACACCATAGCGTGGCTGGTCCTGCGAAAACGTCGGCCTCGTCTCGGTATCAAAACCGATTATCTTCTGTGACCGCAAATAGGCAATAGCCCTGTTGAATTCAGCTCCAACTGCGTCTATCACATATATCTTTCCCGGGAATGAAGCAAAATCCATTGCCTCCATCTCCTTCGGAGTTATACTCTCACTAAACATAACCTTCTATAAATATCTGACGTTCAGAGACTAAAAGAACAGAAGCTCCCTATACTTCGGCAACGTCCACATCTCATCATCAATCAGCATCTCAAGATTGTCGGCATTCTCGCGCACCTTATCCATCATATCCTTCACCTCATGTGAATACATCTTGGCCCTGACGGCCATATCCTCCACACGGTTTGCCTTCTTGCGCGCCTCTACGAGCTGGTCGACACAAATGGATATGCTGTTGATATATGTCGAAATCTTCTTCAATGTCTCAATTTCCGCACTGCAGAACTCAAGATAACCCTTTCCAAAAATCTCCCTGATACCGTTGACATTCTCTATCAGCACATTCTGATACTTTACTGCAGCAGGAATGACATGGTTCAGACACATGTCACCTATGATTCTGGCCTCAATCTGAAGTTTCTTCACATATGTCTCGTTCAATATCTCGAAGCGGGCCTCAACCTCATTAGGAGCAAGAACTCCAAGACTGGCGAACAGATTAACGGTCTGCTTCTCATGATACACCTCATACGACTCCGGAACATTACGTACGGCTCTGAGTCCCCTACGCTGTGATTCCTGTTCCCATTCCTTGCTGTATCCGTTACCCTCAAACATGATGTCGCGCGATTCTGAAATGAACTTGCGTACCACAGACATCACTGCAGAAGAACGGTCTTCACCGGCTGCCTCAAGAGCATCCACTTCTGCGCGGAACTCATTAAGACTTTCTGCAACCACAGAATTGACCACATAAACCGCAGATGCGACATTCTGTGACGAGCCTACTGCACGGAACTCAAACCGGTTACCAGTAAACGCGAATGGCGAAGTGCGGTTTCTGTCAGTATTGTCCGGGAAAATTTCCGGAATCGAATTCACAATCCTGATGCTCTCCTGACTTCCCGATGCCACATCTTCATCAGTGAGTCCGAGAATGCTTTGGAACACTCTGTAAAGTGTCGATCCAGAGAAGACAGACATCACGGCAGGTGGAGCCTCATGTCCTCCCAGACGATATGAATTGCCCAGGGTGGCTACTGATGTCATAAGGAGATAGTGATGCTTGTATACAGCCTTCAGAACCGCCGCATAGAACGAAAGGAACTGAAGGTTCTTGGTCGGAGTCTTGCCCGGAGAGAGCAGATTGACTCCCGTATCTGTCACAATCGACCAGTTGCAGTGTTTGCCGGAACCGTTTACTCCGTCAAAAGGCTTCTCGTGAAGAATGACTTTGAGATGATGCTTCTCCGCCACCTTCTGCATTACGATCATCAGCATCATGTTCTGATCGATCGCCTTGATGGCCTCGCAGTAAACAGGGGCACATTCAAACTGATTAGGAGCGACCTCGTTATGCCTGGTCTGAAGCTGGATACCCAATTTATATGCTTCCGTCTCGAAGTCCTTCATAAAAGAGCTTACACGGGAAGGAATAGCTCCAAAATAGTGGTCTTCAAGCTGCTGGTCCTTTGCTGATGTGTGTCCAATCACGGTTCTGTTGCAGAGCATAAGGTCGGGACGGGCATTATAAAGCGCCTCATCCACAAGGAAATACTCCTGCTCAATACCCAAATTGACCTTGACCGCATGGACATTTTCATCAAACAGGTTCGCCACTTTGGTAGCAGCTTCGCTCAAAGCATGAAGAGACTTCAGGTTAGGAACCTTTGTATCAAGAGCCTCGCCTGTGTATGAAACGAAAACCGAAGGGATACACAAAGTGCCATCCATAAGGAACACAGGTGAAGACGGATCCCATGCAGAATATCCGCGAGCCTCGAAGGTGTTACGAAGACCTCCGTTAGGAAAACTGGATGCATCGGGCTCCTGCTGAACCAGAGCGCTTCCGTTGAACTTCTCGAACGGACGTCCATCCTTTACAGTAACGAATGCCTCGTGCTTCTCAGCCGTAGAATCCGTAAGCGGCTGAAACAGATGGGTATAGTGAGTTGCTCCCTTTTCCATCGCCCACTTCATCATTCCCGCCGCAATCTCATCTGCAGCGCTCAAGTCAAGCTTTGCTCCGTACTTCACAGATGAAAGTACCGCCTCATAGGCCTTCGGGGACATATAATCCTTCATCTTGTCAAGATCAAGGACGTTCTGGCCAAAATAAGTGGATATCGGACCTTCTTCCTGGTAATACCTTACTGTTTTATGTGATGCAGCCTCATCCAAGGCCCTCTGTCTGAATGTCGCCATATTTCAGAAAATTTGTCAAGTCGGGCGCAAAGATAATAAATAATATAGTATATTTGCGTGCTCAATTTGATTTAAACTAAACTATCATAAAAATGGCTAACATCTCGACAAAAGCACAGCAGATGCCGGCTTCTGCAATCAGAAAGCTGGTTCCTC
Organism: Candidatus Cryptobacteroides sp.; assembly: GCA_045127685.1. GTDB lineage: Bacteria > Bacteroidota > Bacteroidia > Bacteroidales > UBA932 > Cryptobacteroides. The sequence continues at coordinate 59,748 of JBGVQP010000005.1, read as the reverse complement.
TGGCAGACGCAGCAAAGAAACAGGGAACAAAAGTTTATCACCTCAACGTAGGTCAACCTGACATCAAATCTCCCAAATGCGCACTTGACGCTATCAGAAACTTCTCTCTTGAGAATGTATCGTATTCACATTCAGCAGGTCTTATGGACCTCCGCAAGGGTCTTGTCGAGAAATACTACAAGAAGATCGGTATAGACATCACAGTTGATGAGCTCATCACCACAGTTGCCGGCAGCGAGAGTGTAAACCTCGCACTTGAAATAGCTTGTAACCCGGGAGACGAAGTAATAGTTCTTGAGCCATTCTACACAAACTACAACACTTTTGCCTTCATGAACGGTCTCACCCTCAAGGCAATCCCGACTGATATCAGAAACGGATTCCAGGTACCTGACATTGAAGAGTTCGAGAAGGCTATCACCGATAAGACCAAGGCAATCCTCGTCTGCAACCCTGGCAACCCTACCGGAACACAGTACTCAAAGGAAAGCATGCTTGCCCTCGGAGAGATCGCACGCAAGCACGACCTTTTCCTCCTCTCTGACGAGGTGTACCGCGAGTTCTGCTACACCGACGAGCCACATTTCTCTGCTATGAACATCCCTGGTCTCGAGCAGAATGTAATCCTCATCGATTCTGTTTCAAAGAGATATAACCTCTGTGGCGCCCGTATCGGCTGTATCGTTTCACACAACAAAGACGTAATGACTGCAGCAATGAAGTTCGCTCAGGCCCGTCTTTGTCCGCCTGTCATCGGACAGTATGCTGCTATCGGAGCACTTGATACACCAGACGAATACTTCGAGGCTGTACGCGAAGAGTACATCAAGAGAAGAGACTATATGATCAACGGACTCAACAAGATTGAAGGCGTATTCACTCCACTTCCGATGGGTGCATTCTATACTATCGCCGAGCTTCCTGTTGACGATGTAGAAAGTTTCGCAAGATGGATGCTCGAGTCATTCCGCATCGACAACGAAACCACCATGGTAACCCCTGCGGCATCATTCTACAAGACTCCTGGCAAGGGACTCAACCACGCTCGTATCGCATATGTTCTTGAGGTTCCTGAAATGAAGAAGGCTCTCCACATTCTCGAAGAGGGTCTGAAGGCTTATCCTGGAAGAACAATCTAAAAAAAAGACACTCTCATCAAATAAAATAAATATCAGATAAAACAAAAGTGTTACCATCGGCAACACTTTTGTTTTATTTATTAATACCCAGAACTTCCAAAACCTTATCGAACAAGATTGTCCGCACATATTGTTCCTCCATGAAATGCGTCCCGTCATAGATGTCATACGACTTTCCGAAGTACTGTTCCCATGTTCTTACACTTACTATTCCGCTCCTGCGATAGTGGTCTGAAGATCCGAAGAATGCAAAAATCGGCTTTTCTTCATATGCTCCCGAAACCGAAGCAATTGCCTCCCTTCTATGTCTCATATATTTTTGAAGAACCTCGGGAGTGAAATGCAATTTCTGCCTGTCACCTTCTCTGGGTCTGTAGATCCGGTCAAAAATCTTTGTCACACCGGGTATGAGAGTCAGCCAGGAGAGCAATTCAAAATAATAAGAAGCGTTCAGTGCCGGAGACACAAGCAGACAAGGGAGAACACCTGACCTGATGGCATGTAGAGCGCCGAGCGACTCGCCGATGACAAGATCCGGCTCGAGTTCCTGCACCCATGATGTAATCTGACGGGTTGCTATATCCGGGTCAAAATCATAGGTACGGACAACGACCTTTATATCAGATTGTGCAGATTCTTCCTTCAGGATAGAAGGAATGCGGGAATCTCCTCCCCCACCCATGCCATGTATGTATAGAACCGTTTTCACGACTGCAAAGTTATCAATATTTTTAGTACCTTTGCCAAGTTTGACAATTTAACACAAAAGTATATGAATTTCAAGGCTATTATTCTTTCTGCTTTAGCAGTGTGCGTTTCCACAGCTGCTTCTGCACAGTTCAACATCATCGGCGGCAGCGCCAAATACGAATTCACAACCATCAAGGAAAATCCTATCACATCCATAAAGAACCAGTACCGTTCCGGTACATGCTGGTGCTTTTCTGCCCTCTCGTTCATTGAATCAGAAATTCTCAGAGAAAAGGGCGACAGCGTTGACCTTTCTGAAATGTTTGTAGTAGGAAAGTCATATAGAGACAGGGCTGTAAAATATGTGCGCCTTGACGGTCACCTCAACTTCGGAGCCGGAAGTTCATTCGGAGATGTCCTGCACGTCATCAAGGATTACGGCATTGTCCCACAAGATGTGATGCCTGGCATGAACTACGGCACAGAGATGCCGGAACAGGCAGAGCTTGACGAAGGACTGAAAGGCTATGTAGAAGCAATCGCAAAGAATCCGAACAAGAAACTCACTACTGCCTGGCTTAACGGTTTTGACGGAATCGTAGAGGCGTACCTGGGAGAATATCCAGAAACCTTCAATGTCGGCAACAAGACCTTCACACCAGAAGAATATAGGGATTACCTGGGAATCAATCCTGACGACTATGTAAATCTCAGTTCATTCACTCATCATCCGTTCTACAGTCAGTTCATAATCGAAGTTCCAGACAACTGGAGATGGGATACTGCATATAATCTTCCTATCGACGAACTTATGGAAGTCATGTATAATGCCATTGAGAAAGGCTACACCATAGCATGGGGATCGGATGTAAGTGAAAAAGGCTTTACACGCAGCGGTGTTGCAACAATGCCGGTAGAGAAAAAGAAGGCAGCAGCAGGTTCCGATCAGGAAAAATGGGTAGGAAAATCCACTGAAGAAAAGACAGAAGAAGCACCAAAGCCAGAACTTCCGGAAGAACTTATCGCCAGTCAGGAGATGCGTCAGGATGCATACGACAGAAAGCAGACTACTGACGATCACGGAATGCACATCTACGGCCTGGCACAGGACCAGAACGGCACCAAGTATTTCATGGTCAAGAACTCATGGGGTGATGCCGGCAAATACAAGGGAATATGGTACGCATCAGACGCATTTGTTCGCTACAAGACCATGAACGTAGTAGTCCACAAGGACGCTCTTCCAAAGGATATCAAGAAGAAACTCGGTCTGAAATAACGAACAGTCATGAAAATACTAAAACACATCCCGAACACCATCACGTCCATGAATCTCCTCTGTGGTGTTCTTGGAGTAATCTTCGCATTCAAAGGCTCGCTTGACATCGCTTTCTGTCTGATGTTGGCTGGTGCTGTATGTGATTTCTGTGACGGTCTTGCAGCCCGCATGCTCAAGGCGTACTCCCCTATGGGAAAAGAGCTTGATTCTCTGGCCGACCTGATTACCTTCGGGCTCCTGCCGTCGGTCATGCTCTATAAATGTATGGATCTGTACCATCCGGGAGAATGGTTCTGCTACATACCGCTTGTAATCGTAATTTTCTCTGCACTCAGACTTGCCAAGTTCAATGTAGATGAAAGACAGAGTGAGAATTTCATCGGTCTTGCAACCCCTGCATGCGCCATGATATGCGGATCATTTGCAGTAATAGCACATTACGACCTTAATAATATAGTAGGAATATTCACCGAGAGCACCTGGATGATTCCAGCTGGTTCCGTAATACTTTCTTACCTGCTTGTCAGCGAGATACCTATGTTCTCCATGAAGTTCAAGAAGAACGCTCCGGCAGACCTCAAATGGATAAGGCTTGCATTTATTACTGTGGCCGTCGTTGCCCTGGTTGCAACCATGATAATCGTCCAGCCGGCGACACATGCAGTCTCGCATGCCGTTCTCTTCATCTTCATCGCATACATCCTGATGAATCTGGTACAGGCTGTCACCAGAAAATAAGAGATAGAGACGCTGGCTCAAAGGCAAAACAAAGCGGTGTGACTGAGAAATCAATCACACCGCTTCTGATTTATATTCAACCTCTATTAATAGTTAGTAGGATGAATCATAAAGTAGCTCTTCGCGTGCTTGCATACAGGGCAGATCTCTGGAGCCTTCTTGCCGATCACGATATGACCGCAGTTAGAGCACTCCCACATCATATCCTCGTCACGTGAGAATACAAGACCACCTTCTACATTTGCAAGAAGCTTGCGATAACGCTCCTCGTGCATCTTCTCGATAGCAGCAACCTTCTCGAAGAGAACTGCAATCTCGTCAAAGCCCTCCTCGCGAGCTGTTACAGCGAATCCAGCATACATGTCAGTCCACTCATAGTTTTCGCCTTCTGCAGCGTCAAGAAGATTAGCTGCTGTATCTGGCATCTCACCACCATGGAGAAGCTTGAACCAGATCTTTGCGTGCTCTTTCTCGTTGTTTGCTGTTTCCTCGAAAAGCTTTCCGATCTGTACATAACCATCCTTCTTTGCCTTTGAAGCATAGTAGGTGTATTTGTTGCGAGCCATTGATTCACCCGCAAAAGCAGCCTGAAGATTAGCCTCAGTCAGTGTTCCTTTCAATTCTTTCATATCTCAATAAATTAAGTATATTCAACATGCAAATATATAAAACAATTCGCAGTTCCTTGCAAATTTATCACCAATTAAAGATAAATTTATTGCAATCGGTATTATTTCTCCTTATTTACCATTGCATCGATCGCAGCAACTGCCGTTACATTTACAATATCCTCGACAGAACTCTCAAAGTCGATGAAATGGATAGGTTTGTTCAATCCCATCTGTATAGGGCCGATGATCTCAACATCTGATGTGAGAGCCTGGAGCATCTTGTAAGTCGCATTAGCAGTGTTCAGACATGGGAATATAAGCGTATTCACTTCCTTGCCATTAAGACGCGAGAACGGATATTTTCTATCCCTGAGTTCATTGTCAATGGCAATATTCACCTGCATTTCTCCGTCAATATCCCAATCAGGATATCTTTCCTGAAGTACTCCTACCGCCTCATGCACCCTGCCTGCACTTCCGTCCTTGTCGCTTCCGAAATTAGAATATGAAACCATTGCCATTACCGGTTCATGGTTGAAGAACCTGACTGTCTTCTCGCTCAGACGGGCAATGTCTATCAAGGATTCCACATCATGGCTTCGGTTGATGAGCGTATCTGCAACGAAATATGTACCCTTCTTCGAATTAAGGATATGCATTGTTCCGAAATGAGAGTATCCCTCCTGAAGTCCGATGACCTCACGTGCAACCTTGATGGTATTCGAATACTTGGTATAAAGTCCTGTAATGCAGGCATCCGCCTCGCCGGTCTCAACCATCATCATACCGAAATAGTTGCGCTCGAACATCTTGTCATTCGCCTCTTCGAATGTATATCCCTCTCTCTGGCGCTTCTTGGTAAGTATATGCGCATACCTCTCTCTTCTTGGGGCTTCCCTGTCATGCCTGAGATTCACGACCTCAACTCCTTCCAGACTCAGGCCCAGTTCCTTTGCAAGCTTATCTATACGCTCGTCGTTTCCGAGAAGTATAGGATGACACAATCCTTCATCCTTTGCCTTGATGGCAGCCTTCATCATGGACGGATGAGTTCCCTCTGCAAAAACGACTCTCTGAGGTGAAGTGCGGACTGTATCAAATATCTGCTGGGTTAGTTTAGACTCTCTGCCCATGAACTCAAGCAGATGCTCCTTGTATGCCTCCCAGTCAGTAATGGTCTTGCGGGCCACTCCGCTCTCTATTGCAGCCTTTGCCACTGCTGCAGAGACTTCTGTCAGAAGGCGCGGATCCACCGGCTTCGGAATGAAATAATCACGTCCGAAAGAAAGACTGCTTACATGGTAGACCTTGTTTACGATTTCCGGAACAGGCTTCTTTGCCAGATCTGCAATCGCGTGAACTGCAGCAAGTTTCATCTCCTCATTTATAGCAGTGGCTGCAGTATCGAGAGCGCCGCGGAAGATATATGGGAACCCGATCACATTGTTTATCTGGTTAGGATAGTCAGAGCGACCTGTACTCATCAGCACATCCGGACGGCTGTCCATTGCATCCTCATATGTAATCTCAGGAACCGGGTTTGCAAGAGCAAAGACTATCGGATCCTTTGCCATCGAGCGGACCATATCTTTGGTCAGCACATTGCCTTTTGACAGTCCCAGGAACACGTCTGCACCTACAAGAGCCTCTGCCAGAGTCTGTACATCAGTCCTTTCAGTAGCGAACTCCACCTTCTCAGGAGTCAATCCCGTACGCTGAGTAGATATTACTCCCTTGCTGTCAAGCATTACTATATTCTTAGGGTCGACGCCTAATGCTATATAAAGCCTTGCACACGAGATAGCCGCAGCTCCTGCACCGTTCACGACAACCTTGACCTCGGATATATTCTTTCCATTGACTTCAAGGGCATTAAGAAGACCTGCACCTGAAATGATTGCGGTACCATGCTGATCATCGTGCATAACAGGAATATCCAGTTCATCCTTGAGCCTGCGTTCGATTTCAAAGCATTCAGGTGCCTTGATATCTTCAAGATTGATTCCTCCGAAAGTCGGTGCAATAGCCTTTACTGCCTCGACAAACTTTGCAGGGTCTTTCTCATCTACCTCGATATCAAATACATCGATACCTCCATATATCTTGAACAGAAGGCCTTTTCCTTCCATAACCGGCTTTCCGCTGAGGGCCCCGATATCTCCAAGACCAAGTACTGCCGTACCGTTCGATATCACCGCGACAAGATTGCCCTTATCTGTATATTTATAGGCATCCTGTGGATTCTTCTGGATTTCCAGACACGGCTCCGCTACGCCTGGGGAATACGCCAGCGAGAGGTCTGTCTGAGTAAAGTAGGGTTTGGTCGGAACGACCTCTATCTTGCCGGGACGCTTGCCGGCATGATAATTCAATGCATCTTCTTTGGTGATCTTTGCCATAGTTCGTCATTTATTTCTACGCACTGACCTGCAACATTGCAAGTAAAGCGGAAAAGCGCAAATTTAATAAAAAAACGGTTTCACCCGACAGGATGAAACCGTAAAAATCATATGTTGAACGTTTATTTTGCGTCCATCGCCTGACAAGCTGTAATAGCGACCATCTTGTAAATGTCATCTACCGAACATCCGCGGCTGAGGTCATTTACCGGACGGGCGATACCCTGGAGGATAGGTCCGATAGCATCTGCATTGCCAAGTCTCTGAACAAGTTTATATGCAATGTTACCAACCTCGAGGCAAGGGAATACGAGTACATTAGCATGTCCTGCAATCTCTGAACCTGGAGCCTTTTTCTGGCCCACAGATGCCACCAGAGCCGCGTCTGCCTGAAGTTCACCCTCCACCTTGAGAGCGGGATCAAGTTCGCGTGCAAGCTTGGTAGCCTCAATGACCTTGTCAACTACTTCATGCTTTGCAGAGCCCATCGTAGAGAATGAAAGCATTGCAACCTTTGGATCAGCAAAACCAGCCACGCTCTTTGCTGTCTGTGCGGTACATACAGCGATCTGAGCGAGCTGTGATGCATCCGGCATAGGAGTAACCGCAACGTCACCGACAACGAGCACACCGTCCTCACCATATTCAGGAGTCTGGGTGATCATAAGCATGGCACCGCTGACACATGTGATGCCAGGAGCACACTTGATGATCTGAAGTGCAGGACGTAGTGTCTCACCTGTTGTTGAAAGAGCACCGCTGATCTGACCGTCAGCATCTCCGCTCTTGATGATGAGACATCCGAAATAAAGAGGATCCATAACAAGCTGAGCAGCCTTTTCCGGAGTCATGCCCTTGCTCTTGCGAAGTTCATAGAGAAGATTTGCATACTCGGCAGTCTTCTCGCTTGTTGCAGGGTCGATAATGGTAGCCTTGTCGATATGCTTGAGACCGAGTTTGTCGGCAAGAGCCATAATTTCGTCACTGTTACCAATAAGGATGATATCTGCAATATCCTCTGCAAGCGACTTGTCTGCCGCAGTAAGAGTACGCTCCTCGAGCGACTCTGGAAGCACGATGCGCTGCTTGTTTGATTTAGCGCGTGCAATGATGCTGTCTATAAGTGCCATATATTATAAGTATATTAATTGTTACTCATCAAACGGCAACAAAGATAATCAATAATCCTTACATTGTGTTCCGAAATTCATATTTCGCAACACATACCCCGATTTGACGACCTATACCGGTCTTTCACACACAATTTAATAGGTTATTAAAAATTAGTTGTATATTTGCAGAACCTAACATCTAAACCAAACATCTTTTATATGGAAGAACAGATTACTGACACTCTGATGAGCGTCCAGGCAGACATCGCAGACTCATTGGCACAGGTAGCTGCAACTGCAGACACTTCTGCAATCATGAAATCCATGCTTGAGCTGGACAAGCTTGACGTCCACATGGGCGGAGGCGGAGGAATGCTTGCCCTGAACATAGTTCTTGCAATCGTCATGTTCGGTGTTGCACTGGGAATCAAGCCGGGAACATTCCTGGACATTGTAAAGAATCCGAGATCGGCAATTATCGGAATCGTCTGCCAGCTGATACTGCTTCCTGCACTGACATTCCTTCTGACTATCTCCTGCAAAAGTTTCCTCTCCCCTATGGTGGCATTGGGAATGATTCTTGTCGCATCCTGTCCGGGTGGTAACATTTCCAACTTCATAACACAACTCTCGCGCGGAAACACAGAACTTTCGGTATCGCTCACTGCCATCAACACCGCCACCTGTGTCCTGACCACGCCACTCAACTTCTCATTCTGGGGCAACATGTACATCAATTATATCGAGAAGAAGGGACTTGAGATTCCGGAACTTCATATTCCGCTCGGTGATATCTTCACCACTATTTTCATCATCCTCGGTATTCCTCTTGTACTTGGTATCCTTTGCTCGCATTACCTGCCGAAGGTTACTGCCGTACTTAAAAAGCCAATGTCGTATCTTTCCATTGTATTCTTCATTGGAATGGTATGTATAGCTTTCGCCGGCAATTTCGATGTCTTCATCAAGTGCATCCTTGTCATCTTCCTTGTCGTGCTTGTTCATAATCTGCTGGCACTCGGAATAGGTTTCGGAACAGGAACACTACTCAAGGTTCCTTACAAGGACAGAAGAACGCTTACCATAGAAACCGGTATACAGAACAGCGGCCTGGGACTTGCTCTTCTGCTTAATCCGAAGATCTTCGACCCTGTAATGTGGGAGAACAACGGAGGCATGCTGGTCATCACGGCATGGTGGGGCGTATGGCACATCATTTCCGGTCTTACACTTGCAATGCTCTGGCGCGCAAGAGGACGGAAAGAACAGGAAGCATAATATAATATGGCAAAAGAAAACATCTACGAAAAGAACCTTGCATATTCTTTTCTGAAAACATTCTGGGTAGACTGGAAAGTCAAGCACAGTTACCATAAGACAGAGGTTGTCGGCAAGGAAAACATACCGACAGACGGCGCTGTCATCATCTGTGCAAACCACTGCAACACCTTGATGGACGCATTGGTAATATTACGTTCTACCACCAAGAAGAAGGTATTCGGTGCCCGTGCAGACATTTTCAAGAAGAAGTTCATCGCCAATCTGATGTATTTCTTCCGCATTCTTCCTATGGTAAGAAAAAGGGACGGCCTCCGCAATGTACTTCAGAACAACGATACCCAGGAAATTATCGTAAGGACTCTGGAACATAACGTTCCGTTCATCCTCTTCCCGGAAGGAAGCCACAGGACAAAGCATTCTCTCCAGCAGCTTGGCAAAGGTGCATTCAGAATAGCACTCGCAGCCAACGAAAAATTCGGAAGCGGAAAGCCGGTCTATATTCTTCCCGCCGGTATCGAATATGGAGACTATTTCAGATACAGAGGCACCAGCCTTGTCACATTCGGAAAACCGATAAATGTCACAGAATTCCTTAAAGAAGGAGCATTTGAAAACGAGCCGCAGGCTATTGAAGCATTGAGAAAGCTTCTTGCAGGAAAACTATCAGAGCTTATCACATTTCTCCCGGACGATGAAAATTATGAGAGCAAATGGGCATTGCTCAAGATGTGTGCGATCAAGGGCGAAAGGAAAGGCTATGGCGACTTCGGTACCAGTCTTTACAAGTCCATGTTAAAAAACAGGAAAATCGCCGCACAGATCGAGGAACTTGAAGCGAAAGATCCTGAAAAAGCATCCGAATTATACGAAAGAGCCGGTCAATTTGAGAAAAAGCGTAAGGAAGAAGGTATTTCGATATATTCATTCCGCAAATGCAGCCCTAAGGTGCAGATAGCCGGAAAGACTTTCGCAGCGCTTGTCGGACTTCCATATTTTATATTCAGCAGCATCGTATCCCTGCCTATGTGGGCGCTGGAGGCTAAGATAAGAAGTGGAATCAAGGACCCTGCATTCGGAAATACCGTAAGTCTTGGAATCAAGCTTGTGCTCCACACAATCCTGTCACTGATCTATATCCCTCTGGCATTCTGCCTGACCAGATGGTGGATAGCACTGATTCTCGTGGCTCTCTGGCTGCCATCATTCAGTTACTTCCATGATTATCTGGAAGGATGCAGGAGATGGATTTCTGACATTAATCTACTCAAACACAAGAGCCTCTACAAAGAGTTCAAATCTATTGTAAAGGAATTCAACAAATCGAAGTAAACTTCAAGACATGAAAAAGATTCTTATGACATTGCTTGCTGTTTCCATGCTGGGAACAACAGCATTTGCCCAGACAGCCGAAAGTTCAGCAGAAGCTTCTGCTACAGAAGCAAAGGCGAAGAAACAGAAAAAGAACGTCACATATAACGAAAAGGGGGAAATCATCAAGACCGGCATCAACCTCGGCCCACTCCCTGTCGTTGCATTTGATGCCGATAGAGGTTTCCAGTTCGGTGCCCTGATGAATATCTACGATTTCGGAAACGGAGCCAATTATCCTAATCCAAATTCACAATGGTATATTGAGGGATCTGCCTATGTCAAGGAATCAAAAATCGGAAGTTATAAATTTATTGTCAACTACGACAACAAGACTCTGATTCCAGGAGTAAGAATGTCCATCTGTACAGGTTATTTCAAAGATGCTGCTCTCGACTTCTATGGTCTTAATGGCTTCCAGAGCAATTATGACATGAGCCTTATTGGAGACTATACCATCTTTGGAGATGACAAGGCTGGACAGAAACTTGAAGACAAGTTCATCAACAAGGGTAAACTTCCGAAGGGATTCTATCGTCACGGTAGAGACCTTATCAGAATCAAGGCGGACTTTACAGGTGAGATTGTAAAGAATTTCTATTGGGAAGCTGGTTATAACTTCTCATGGACAAAGACACAATCATTTGCTCCGCAGGAATATACTGTCTTCAACAATCCAAGTATGTCTGGCGAAGGGCTCTATATCGACGGAGGCACTACCCTCTTCGATCTCTATAAGGCATGGGACATCATACCTGATAGCCAGGCAAACGGAGGTTTCACCTCAGGTGTACGTCTTGGTTTGATGTATGACAGCAGAAATGTTGAGAACAACCCGACAAAGGGTATATGGGCAGAAGGTCACCTTCTTCTCAACCCATGGTGGCTTGGAACCACACGTGGTCATGAGCATTATAAATATTGTCTGACCATGAGACAATACGTACCGATTGTTCCGGAAAAGCTCACCTTTGCATATCGTCTTGGATATGAGGGAACCATCGGAAAGAAAGCTCCATGGTACACAGCTCCTTTCTATACAAGCATGGGTATCAAACCTGATTATGACGCTTTCGGAGGATATCGTACTGTCCGCGGACTTATGCTCAACAGAGTTCAGGGCCTTGATGTTGGATTCTATAATATAGAGTTCCGCTACAAATTCGTCGAGTTCCAGCTCTGGAAGCAGAATATTGCATTTGCTCTAAGCGCTTTCACTGACGGAGCTCATGTATTCAGAGGATATGACATGTCCAACAGAACAGGTGAATATATGGAACTTTACAACAAGTTTGTCAACCCTGGAAAAGACGGTTTTCATGGATCAGCAGGTCTCGGATTGCGTTTTATCATGAACCAGAACTTCATCGTCGCATTCGAAGGGGCACAGTGCTTCAACAAGCAGGATGGCGGCTTCGCATTCTACCTGAACACAGGTTTCCTGTTCTAAAACAGAAAAATATTTAATAAAAAATATGCTGTAACCTGACGGTGCAGCATATTTTTTATTAAATTTGTGACTTTAGTGCAACTAAACTAACAAATAGATACGTTATGGATCAGATGACAAAGAAGTATGTAGACGGCTTCATGGCCGATCTTACAGCAAAGAATCCTGGCGAGAAAGAGTTCCACCAGGCAGTTCAGGAAGTGCTTGAAAGTGTAGCCCCATACATGATGGAGCACCCATACCTGATTGACCAGAAGATTCTTGAAAGAATCGTAGAACCTGAAAGAGTAATCATTTTCCGAGTTCCATGGTTGAATGACGAAGGTGAAGTACAGATAAACAGAGGTTACCGCGTACAGATGAACAGCGCAATCGGTCCTTACAAGGGCGGTATCCGTTTCCATCCGAGCGTCAACCTTTCCATCATGAAGTTCCTCGCTTTCGAGCAGACCTTCAAGAACAGCCTCACCACTCTCCCTATGGGTGCAGGTAAAGGAGGTTCGGACTTCAACCCTAAGGGCAAGTCAGACAATGAAGTGATGCGTTTCTGCCAGAGTTTCATCACAGAGTTGTACCGTCACATCGGTGCCAATACAGACGTTCCAGCCGGCGATATCGGAGTGGGTGGACGTGAGGTAGGATACATGTTCGGACAGTACAAGAGACTCCGTGACGAGTTCACCGGTGTATTCACCGGAAAGGGCCAGACATTCGGCGGAAGCCCTATGCGTCCTGAAGCAACCGGTTATGGTACATGCTACTTCGCGGCAGCCATGCTCGCCACCAAAGGAGACTCATATCAGGGAAAAACAGTAGCAATCTCAGGTTCAGGTAACGTCGCTCAGTTCGCCGCTCAGAAGGCGACACAGCTTGGAGGTAAAGTCGTTACCCTATCTGACTCTAACGGATACATTTACGATCCGGATGGAATCGATGCAGAGAAACTCAAATATGTAATGTACCTCAAGAACGTTCTCCGCGGACGTATCAAGGAGTATGTTCAGCAGTACCCTGGCGCACAGTATTTCGAAGGCCAGCGTCCTTGGAGCGTCAAATGCGACATCGCAATGCCGTGTGCTACACAGAATGAACTTAATGAGGAAGAGGCAAAGACTCTTCTGGCCAACGGTTGTATGTGTGTGGCAGAGGGCGCGAACATGCCTACAACTCCAGGAGCGATTGCTGCATTCCAGAATGCAAAGATCCTCTACTCCCCTGGTAAGGCGTCAAACGCCGGTGGTGTAGCCACATCAGGTCTTGAGATGACACAGAACTCGATGAGACTCCGCTGGACTCCTGAGGAAGTTGACCAGCAGCTTCAGAGAATCATGACAGACATCCACGAGGCTTGCGTGAAATATGGTACGGAAGCTGACGGATATGTCAACTATGTAAAGGGAGCAAACATTGCAGGATTCATCAAGGTTGCTGAGGCAATGATGGCTCAGGGTCTTGTATAGTCCTTGAAAATATGCTAAATTCGCGGGCTGATAGCATTATCAGCCCGTTTTTATTTAAAAAATCAGTCATGCATATAGGAATCGCAGGAAATATAGGTTGCGGAAAGACAACTCTCACAAGAATGCTCGCAGAGCACTACGGATGGACACCGAAATTTGAGTCTGTCACTTTCAACCCGTACCTTGAGGATTATTACAAGGATATCGAAAGATGGTCATACAACCTTGAAACATACTTCCTCGCACAGAGATTCCAGGACCTGGTAGAAATTTCAAAGTCAAAGGATGTGATCATCCAGGACAGGACCATCCTTGAAGGCGTACACATCTTCGTTGCCAACAACAAGGCCATGGGTAATCTTTCTGACAGGGACTTCGACACCTACATGCAGCTTTTCAACCTGATGATGTCCATGGTCAGCGAGCCGGACCTTCTGATATATCTCAAGTCGTCGGTCCCTACCCTTGTATCACAGATTCAGAAACGCGGAAGAGACTACGAAAAGAGCATCAGCATCGAATACTTGAGTAATCTTAACGAAAGATACGAGCAATGGATTGCTGATTACAAAGGGAAAGTCCTCATAATAGAAGCCGACGATCTTGATTTCGAGCACCGTCCGGAGGATTTCTCGTCAATTACAGACAAGATTGACGCACAGCTCTTCGGACTGTTCTAAAATCCGGGCAAATCAAAAAACAAAGTCGGAAGCAAGAGAAGGAATCCTGTCACAATAAGAAGCAGGATGAATTTCCATATATATCCGAACCACTTTCCATACGGAATCTTTGCGACAGAAAGAACTGCCATCAGTACTCCTGAACACGGAGTTATCATATTGGTAAATCCATCTCCGAACTGGAAAGCAAGGACTGTCGCCTGACGGGATACTCCTATCATATCAGAAAACGGAGCCATGATGGGCATTGTAACTGCCGCCTTGGCTGATGCCGACGGAATGAACACATTTATGAATGTCTGGATCGCGTACATTCCTCCAAGTGCACCTGCCCTGCCACTCCCGTCGAGAGTCCTCTGCATAGATTCGAGCATAGGGTCGATCACATTTCCATTCTTCAGAATCACGATTATACCGGCTGCAAGACCGATGATCAGAGCAGCAGAGAATATATCCTTGGCACCGTTAAGGAACTCCTTGACCACAGCATCTGAATCATAGCCGGCCGATATACCGGCTGCAAGGCCCAAAGAAAGGAATAAAGCACATATCTCCGGGAGATACCAGCCATACCCCATCACGCCTATGACCATGAAGACTATTGTGAACATCAGCAGATTGAGGATAAACATCTGACAGGACTTAAGAATAGTCCATACCGACAGTGCAACAAACACTCCATCTGCAACCCAAAGCAGCCAAGGGAGGTCGTAAACATGGCTTCCAACCTTGACAGTGCAGTCAGAGGCGTATCTGAATGAGAAAGACACAAGCGCAAGTGTTATGATTCCGAAAACAACCCAAGCACCGACACCAGACTTTGTTTCTTTCACTAAATCAACATTTGAAACATTATTGTTTTGATTAAAAACATTTTTGTTTTTATGGGCTGACCACAACACGAAGACGATTGCGACGACCATGAGTATCACCCAGCAGAAGGTCCTGTACTCAATGCCAGAAAAAAGAGAAAGCTCAGACATTCCTTGTGCTAGTCCAACGGTAAAAGGATTGAGCATTGCTCCTGCAAATCCGACATGCGCAGCGACATAAACCATACATACTGCGATAAATTCGTCAAGACCAATGGACCTGGCAACAGGTATCACCACTGCAACGAAGGCAATGGTCTCCTCACTCATTCCGAACACGGCTCCGAACAAACCGAAAAGAAGCATTATCAGCACAATGATTATGTTCGCAACACCCAGACTTCTGAAGACAGCATACTTCTCAAGTTCGCGAGCACGTGCAATGAACTTGACAATGCCGGCATCTACGGCCTTGGTGGAATTCACAATCCAGAATGCTCCACCGAGGATCAGGACGAAAGCGATAATCCCGGCCTGCTGACTGAACCCTTCGTATAAAGCAGAAAATACCTGCCACGTCTGAGGCTTTGCTCCGGGCACGAACCAGGTTGAAGCGGCGCAGACAAGCAGGACGCAGAATATTATGACATATGTATTCGGTACCTTTAACTTTCCCATTTTCAGCAAATTTGTCGCGAAGATACCACAATTTTCCCTCATGGCAATAACAATATCGCCGAAGCCAGTATAACTGACCCCGGCGACCTCGCAAAAGTAAGGTGATATGCTGAGCCTCATTTTCCGGTTGGCCCTTACCGGTCCTTGAGGACGGGAACGACCTGCAATAAGCAAGGTCCGGACCAAACAGAAAAAATTATTTGCTGAACTGTGCTCTCAAGACCTCGTTCTTTGCATCTGCATCGGATCCTTTGATGCCGAAATAGAACTTGATCTTAGGCTCTGTACCAGATGGACGCACTGTCACGACGTCACCGGCCTCATTGTAGAACTGAAGAACATTCGACGAAGGTAGTCCGGTTTCCTCAGGCTTGGTGTAATCAATCACCTTGATGACTGGTGAGCCGGCAAGCTCTGTCGGAGGGCAGTTTCTGTAATCAACCATCATCTGAGCAATTTCCTCAAGACCAGCTTTTCCCTTCTTGGTTACGGAGATAAGCGATTCCTTGTAATATCCGAACTCGGCATATATGTCCTGAAGGAGCTGATAGAGGGTCTTGCCCTGCTCTGCAGCCCAGGCAGCACATTCCGCAACGAAAGCACAAGTGATAGGAGCGTCCTTGTCGCGAACAAACTCACCGACATTGAAGCCATAGCTCTCCTCTCCTCCACATACGAATGTAGTTGTTCCCTCGTTCTTCTTGATGATGTCGGCAATCCATTTGAAGCCAGTAAGAACATTGTAAACCTTGACTCCGTACTTCTCTGCAATCGCACGCATGAGTTCAGTAGTAACGATAGTCTTGACGATATACTGCTTTCCGCTGAGTTTTCCGAGTTCTGACCAACGGCGGAGGATGTAATAAGTAAGGATAGAGCCGGTCTGGTTTCCGTTAAGGAGCACCATCTTGCCCTCATTGTCGCGTACAGCGATACCGATACGGTCAGCATCAGGGTCAGTAGCCATCACAAGATCAGCACCCTCCTTATCTGCTACAGCAACTGCCATAGCAAGAGCAGAAGGTTCCTCAGGGTTCGGAGACATCACTGTCGGGAAGTTACCATCAACCACATCCTGCTCAGGAACATGGTATACGTTCTCAAATCCAAGCTTTGCAAGGAATTCAGGCACGATTTCAACACCTGAACCATGAATCGGGGTATAAACGATCTTAAGGTCCTTGTGAGCCGCAACCGCCTCAGGAGAAAGCATGAGAGTCATTACTGAATTGAGGTAAGCCTCGTCCATCTCGTGGCTCATCACTTCGATTGGAGCGGCGTCTGCACCCGGCTCAAACTTTACCATTGACGGGTCAGTAATCTTCGCAACCTCTGCAACAATATCCTTATCTACAGGCGAAGTGACCTGTGCCCCGTCAGACCAGAACACCTTATATCCGTTGTATTCCTTAGGATTATGTGATGCTGTAATCATGATGCCCGCATTAGCCTTCTTGGCTCTGACAGAATAACTCATCAGAGCAATCGGATGGAGCTTGTCAAAGATATAGACCTTGATACCGTTTGCTGAAAGCACGTTTGCAGCAATCTGAGCGAACTCAGGACTGTTGTTGCGGCTGTCGAATGAGATGCATACGCTGAGCGGCCCCTCGACATTGGCCTTCATATAGTTAGCGAGTCCCTGGGTAGCCATACCTACAGTATACTTGTTCATTCGGTTTGTACCGACTCCCATGATACCGCGGAGACCACCGGTACCGAACTCAAGATTTCTGTAAAATGCATCCTCCAATGCTGTGATGTCATTTTCCTGAAGAGAAAGAATCTCAGCTTTTGTAGCTTCGTCAAAATTTCCGTCCAGCCAACTCTGGACAACTGATCTGAAATCTTTTTCCATATTATTGTAATAGTTTAGATAATTTCTTCATATAAAGATCCTCACGTCACTACGTTCCTCAGGATGACGAACACGTCATTGCGGGCAAAGCGTGGTCCAACCGACGAAGTCGCTGAAGCAAACGCGAAAGAATCTCTACAAAACAAGCAAATTTAACTATTTTTATGATTAAATACTCTATTTTTGCGATAGAATTATGACAAGATGGAAAAACTGCTGATATTCATACAGAAACATGCTTCAGACGAAACTGCAAGACTGATTCTCGACAGGAAGAAATATCCGGAGATTGATATCGACCTTGCCGTAAACTGCATAGAAAGCAGAAGAAAACTCAAAGGCAAGGTCCCGGAATGGTATGAGAATCCGAACCTGATATTTCCTCTGAAACTCTCAGCAGAGCAGTGCAGCAGCAGCGCCACAGGCTCTTACAAAGCCAATCTGGCAGAAAAAATAGCGGGTGCATCCTTCAACGACCATCCTCATGACACAAGGACAGATGAGGCAGATAAAGGCTGGAAGATTGCCGACCTGACCGGAGGTCTCGGAATCGATTCCTGGTTCTTTTCTCAAAAAGCATCAAAAGTAATCTATAACGAGATGCAGCAGACTCTGTGCGAAGCCGCCAGGCATAATTTCAAGATTTTAAGAGCTGACAACATTGAAATCAGCAACAATGTGGCGGGCATAGACACTATTGACGGAATACTTGGTGAAAACATTGACATTGTCTACATTGACCCGGCGCGTAGAGGTGAAGGAGGAAAGAAAGTTTTCCTTATCGAAGAATGCACGCCGGACGTCCTGACACTGAAGGAGGAGATTTTCCGACATGTCCGCCATATCCTCGTCAAACTCTCCCCCATGGCAGACATTTCAATGGTCTGCAACCGCCTTGGAAAAAATTGCCGCGAGGTACATGTGGTCGCAACATCCGGAGAATGCAAGGAACTGCTGATATGGATGGACCGGGAATGGAATGGCGAATATGATGTAATCGCATCCGAACTGCAATCAGATGGTTCTGCGAGTTCCTTCTCATTCACGTTGTCTGGTGAAAGATCTGCAAGAGCAGCATGGGCTTCAACCGTAGGACGTTTCCTGTTTGAACCAGGAAAAGCACTTATGAAAGCAGGGGCTTTCAATCTCATCAGCGAAAGAAGCGGCATTTCAAAATTTGGAGTATCCACTCATTACTATACTACAGATTGCGAAAAGACAGCACATACGCTCAAACGACTTGGGAAGGTTTACGAAACCATTGAATATCTGCCACTTGACAAGCGTAGCTTAAAGTATTTCGGTAAGTCATATCCCAAATCAGATGTAACTGCCAGAAACATTCCCATGGACTCTGAAACCCTGAAAAAGAAGATGGGCATCACCTCTGGAGATGACGCCCATATATTCGGTCTGAAAAGCGATTCGCTGGGCAATCTGATCATTGCCGCAAGAAGATTACATTAAGAAAACAGATGCTGAAGCAGGATCTTCAATCCTATCAGGACAAGTATCACACCCCCGGCAAATTCCGCCTTCGATTTATAGCGTGCCCCGAAACGGTGGCCGATTATGATTCCAAGTCCGGAGAAAGCAGCCGTAGTAACACCTATCAGCATAACAGCAAGCCATATTTCAACTTGCAGGAAGGCAAATGAAACCCCGACTGCAAGGGCATCTATACTTGTCGCAACAGCCAGGACAAACATTGTCCTGAATGAAAAATCAGGATTAACCTCAACCGATTCATCACAGAGCGACTCCTTGATCATTTTTCCTCCGATGATACCCAGAAGGACAAAAGAAATCCAATGGTCGAACTCTGTAACATAATCCGCAAAACTGACCCCCATGAAATATCCCAGCAAAGGCATAAGGGCCTGAAAGCCTCCGAACCACATCGCTACGGAAAACACATACCGTGAGCGCAGTGTCCTGACAGACAAGCCTTTGCATACTGACACCGCAAAAGCATCCATTGATACCCCAATAGCAATGACTATGAGTTCAAGAATCCCCATTTCTACAATTCCGAAATCTTGAACACGTACTTACCCTTTATCGGAGCTGTCTCCCCTCCTGTGAATGAAACCCTCCTCAAAGACGGTCCCCAGACATTTGACAAGCGAGGGTCATCAAGTTCCATGACACTTATAGAAGGTACCAATCCGGCAGGATGTGCAACACGGAAAGCAACTCCCTGATTCTCTATTACAACTTCCGATGGCTTGACCACATATCCTCGCGATGTAGAATCACCAGGGAGCAGTACCTTCCCCTGTACGAGAAAATTCAGGACATCAGGAGCATTACGCTTTTTAAGATCATATGTATCGGTTATCGTCAGAAGTTTATCAGACACATTATACTCCCTTACCCATGAATTGCAATCTGTACCGGCGCGGTATGCACCAGAAATATCAAGTCTGAAAATTTTCGATCTGCCTTTAGTGCCTGCATACACGTCAGAAGAGTGATACTGACCTCCGTTCATCTGAGTCTTGCCGTTTATGACCGGAAGATTGTGCCAGTCGCTGAGCATGGACCAGATGGTATATCTCTCACTGCTGAATGTCTTCTTGGTATAAGTCCCTACTCCAGCATCAACAAATACGGGAACTGAACCTTTATAAAGGAGGAAGGTTCCAATATCATTGTGATTATGACTTTCATTATTGTGTCCTCCCTTTGCTGCAAAGAACCAATCGGATGCATTCTTGACATAATAGAACTCCGTTTCCGGATACCAGGTAAAGGCCGGGACATCCTTCCTTAGTTTTCGAGCACATTCGTCAAGCGACATACCTCCTGCTATTTCAGCGTTAAGCTGATTGACACGTTCGGTAACAGGAGCAATGCATTTCAGACTTTCCAGAACCCTGAACATATCCTTCCATATGGTCGGCACCGGTTTCTTGAAGCGTCCGTTCTTCTTGTCCATAAGATTATAGACAGCGAAATCACACATTTCGTTGCTGCCGATGGCTGTACCATAATTGTATATGAGCGGAACTGTCATCGATAGTCTGGCAGAAGCGTCCGCAAAATTCACGACCCACTGGTCACCGACATATGAACGTGATATATACTCACCCATTGACATTATCTGCGGGTCATTGAAAAGAGAAAGTCTGCCGCCTGTAGCATCATACATGATCTGCAGATAATCATATAGCTTGCCGGCAGCATGTCCCCAATAAGCCGGACCTTCTTCACAGGCACCATCCGTCTTGATATATCCGAGGAACTTATCCACAGACTTGAGAGACTGACGAATTGCCTTCTGGCGTCTTTCCTGATTCTTGTCGATAAGCAGACATGCCAGCATGACATCGGCGTTACACCATGGATTCCAGTTGTTTATGACGAAACCTGGCTTGAGGTCATAAGCGAGCCACCACTGCGACGCCTGATTATCCACATTGAGATATGGTTCGAATATCTGTTTCTCGACAGCGTTGTAGATGACCTTCGAGATCACAGGGTCAATCTGATCGAAGGTTTCTTGGAAGAAATGGTATGCAACTGCCATCTCAGCTCCCAAAGGCGCAGAACCAAGGTCTATTATCTGCTGATCGGGATCTGGAAGCGCCCTGCCCGAATGCTGACGCGGAAGATGTGCTGAAAGGACCCATGACTCCATATGGGCCAGATGCCATGTTCCATTTATAATCTGATCTATGAATCTGCCCTTACCTTCAGCAAGTTCGGCCATCATCAAAGAGTTCAGTGCAACACGGTTATCACTCAACGGCTTCTCCATCACGGCCCTGTCACCTGTTCGCTCGTAAGCCAGATATGATGTCGCATCCACGCTCTGCCATTTGTAGTCGAGATATTTCTCACCGGCCTTGATCACATAGGGAACATGCTCTCCCATCATGGCATTCCAGCCTTCCCTATCCTTGTATGCAGGATACGGGAACCATGAACCATCTGACGGGAAGACACCCTGGTCCTTGAGCTGCGCATAAAGTTCGGTCAGGCGATTCTTCTGGAACGAAACCGACATATGTCCCATATCAAGGCCCCATTTTCCATCAGTCACAATGATCACGTCATCACCTTCGGCATTCTTGTGTGTCTTCATCTGATCGAGTCTCGTATGGGAGTGTCCACCTACGATCACATCGATATTGCTTGTCTGAGCAGCGAGCTGGACATCAGTATATGGTTCCAGTTCATATCCAAGATGGGTAAGGGCGATGACCAGGTCACATCCTTCCTGCTTGAGCTGAGCGGCATATTTATCCGCCACCTCACCGGGATGCTGATATTTAAGTTCTGCTGCCACTTCCTTGGACACCACTGTGGAGAGATCTGTAAGAAGACCTATTACTCCTATCTTCCGTCCAGCCTTTCTCATTACTGTATATGGCTTCACAAGACCTTCGAGAGGAGTTCCGTTAAAATCATAGTTTGCGCAGACTACCGGAGATTCAAGACGCTTCAATCTGCGCGAGAGTTCCTCAATTCCGTTATCAAACTCATGGTTACCCAGGCAAACCGCATCGAACCGCATGGCATTCATGACATCCACCTCAATATCTCCTTCAAACACCTTGAAATACGATGTCCCCTGACTGAAGTCCCCTGCATGTAACAGTATCACATTTCCCTTACCCTCGGCACATCTGACGCTATCAATGTAAGCAGACTGTTCTACAACACCGCCATGACCAGCGAAGGCGCCGCTTCTCTGAGGCTCGATATTGCTGTGAGTATCATTGAGATGAAGGATGGTAAGATCCTGTGCCGCGGCAGAGACAACCGTAAATAAAGCAACTAGCAATAATATTCTATTCATAATCATCTGATTGTTACATGTTTGACTTCAGGTGCAACTATCGGTTCACCTGCTGAGGTGACAGCATTGATATGCTCCATGACCGCATCAAATATCAAAACATCATATTCATTCAGCTTCAAGGCATTCTCTGCAAGATACAATCCGTCACCACCGTTGAGCAGGAACGAGATCGTGGCGACAGCATATTCCTTGTTGTCATCCAGAGGTTCATCGCCCACCTTGACAGAAGCAAGTTTTCCATCCACAACCTCGATGCTCGCACCACCGACAGCCTGGAAACCCTCCCGGGCCATCAATTCAAAAATCTCTCTCAACCGGCTGCCTTTCATCTCGACCATGGCAAGATAGTTTCTGAACGGAAACATGGACTGGATGTCATCGAGAATGACCTCTCCCTGAGGCATAGACTTACGGATACCGCCAAAATTACATATTCCCACATCACACTTTTTCCCGGCCAGGGCGGAGACCTTGTCCATTACGACACCGACAAACCAGTTTGACAAAGTGCTTTCACCTCGTTCCTTCGGCATCTCCTGCTGCGAATATGCGATCACCTTCTTCAAATCAGCCATCTGGGGCTGAGCGGCAATGACGACAGATGCAACACGAGCCGTTGCAGAACCTTTATCGAATTCCTTTCCCGATGGACTGACATATGTTCCATCAGCGCGCATGACCCCCATTGCCCTGTCGACATTATCGGCAGAGGTCGCCTTACATCCGGTCCTGGAGGCATCCATAGGAACTGTCTTCCAATTGTACTCCTGCGCACTTGCTGATGCCAACGAAAGCATTACGCAGGCCAAAAACATCTTGAATCTTGACATATTGTAATCAAATATTAAGTATTCGGGCAGTTAATTCCACCATCAGTTCGGCAGGAGCCGCCTCACCAGCTTCTCCGCCTTTACCTTTATAATCATATTCTTTAAGCAAGGCTATTACCGCCATGCACTTCTTTACCGGATAATTTCTCACAGCCGTATCATATTCCGAGAAGAAATAAGGATTGACTCCCAGTATCTTCGCCTTCTGATCATTACCGGGACGAGGATTCTGCATAAGCAGGGCTCCATATTTCAAGATTCTATAAAAGTGAGTATACAGAGCGCTGACGGCCATCGGCATGGCAAACTTTGCGGACGTTCCGATATACGCAGCAATCCTCAACGCCTTGGAAGAGTTC
Source organism: Candidatus Cryptobacteroides sp. (assembly GCA_045127685.1). Lineage (GTDB taxonomy): Bacteria > Bacteroidota > Bacteroidia > Bacteroidales > UBA932 > Cryptobacteroides. The sequence continues at coordinate 36,194 of JBGVQP010000005.1, read as the reverse complement.
TTCATCGACAGTTCCTTTGTCAGTTCAAAGATGCTGAACTGGCGGCTTATGCCGACATTCTTTTCTATATCGGCAGCCGTAACCTTAACGACACCTTCCGGCAGATTCTTGAGCATCTTCTCGGTCTCGATTGCGATCTTGTTGAGGTCCGTTCCCGCATGCTCGGCAAGGAGCGCTGCAGCATCCGGTGTAATATCCAGTCCTTTTGTACGATAGAACATTGGAATCCACCTGGGCACCTCGTAATCCCTGAGCTGCTGAGACTCGACTACGGTTCCTATTTTTGAGACCGTCTTGTATAAAGATTTGCGTTTATCCGCCGAAGCTCCGTGCATCGCAATCACCAGAACAGTCGATTCAAGAGGCTTTTCGCAATATACAGCAAGATTATCAAGGCTCTTCATCATCTGGGCCTCCTTGATCACCACAAGCTGCCTGTCTGCAAACATCGGGTATCGTCTCGCTGCCGTTATGACAGCATCGGCGTCTACATCAGCACCATAACATACCGTCTGATTGAAATCCCTCTCTGACTCATCCAGACAATATTCCATGATAGCATCACAAACCATATCGACATAATACGGTTCATCACCCATAAGGAGATAAACCGGCTTGAACACGCCACTCTGCGCATCCGCAACTATCCCTCGGCAGAGAGAATCAGTATCTTGAAAACCTTTAGCCATAGCTTGCAAATTTAGTCATATTTATCCAAATACCGCAGTTTAGATGCAACAAAAAGCAATAAAGATGGAAGAATGAAACAGACACATATCATGGGGTGAATTTATCGCCGAAACTTTTGGCACTTATTGGAAATTTGACTAATTTTGTGTGTTTTGAAACAGAAACTATTAACACTTTAATAACTTTTTAAAAAATGGTAAACTTTTCACTTGAAGGTAAAGTAGCACTCGTAACCGGTGCTTCTTACGGAATCGGATTTGCAATCGCAACTGGATTTGCTAAGGCTGGAGCAAAAATCGTCTTCAACGACATCAAACAGGAACTTGTGGACAAAGGACTTGCAGCGTACAAGGAACTTGGAATCGAGGCTCACGGATATGTATGCGACGTTACCAACGAAGACCAGGTAAACGCGATGGTTGCCCAGATCGAGCAGGAAGTGGGACCTATCAACATCCTCGTGAACAACGCGGGTATCATCAAGAGAATCCCTATGCACGAAATGACAGCTGCCGAGTTCCGTCAGGTGATTGACATCGACCTCAACGGTCCGTTCATCTGCGCAAAGGCTGTGCTTCCTACAATGATGAAGCTCGGAGCCGGTAAGATCATCAACATCTGCTCTATGATGTCCGAGCTCGGACGTGAGACAGTTTCAGCATACGCAGCTGCGAAGGGAGGTCTGAAGATGCTCACCAGAAATATCGCTTCAGAGTACGGTCAGTACAACATCCAGTGTAACGGTATCGGACCAGGATACATCGCAACTCCACAGACTGCACCTCTTCGCGAGCGTCAGGCAGACGGCAGCCGTCATCCATTCGACGCATTCATCGTTGCAAAGACTCCTGCAGAGCGTTGGGGTACACCAGAGGACCTTATGGGACCTGCAGTATTCCTCGCTTCTGAGGCATCTGACTTTGTGAACGGTCATGTTCTCTATGTTGACGGTGGTATCCTCGCTTACATCGGAAAACAGCCTAAGTAATGAAAAGAGGCATTATTCTTATTGCTGCAGCCATTCAGTTCATACTGTCTGGCTGCGGCGATATTTTAACGGTAACCGTAAGCAATCCGCTTGAGGTTGACAGACAGACCGAACTGGTGGAGATTCCGCTTACGGAAGTATATGCTGCGCTTGGGGTTGCAGACAACGACAAATTTGTTGTACGCAATGGAAAAGAAGAAGTGCAGTATCAGCTGACCCATGACGGGAAAGTCGTGTTTCCGGTAACTCTGTCGGCAAACCAGACCCAGACATTCACACTGCGCAAGGGCACTCCCGTAGAGTTCACGTCAAAGGTGCGTGGAGACCACTATCCTGACCGTGTAGACGACATCTGCTGGGAAAATGACCTTGTAGGATACAGAGTCTATGGATACAAGGAGGACAAGGCTTCCGGATATGACATCTTCACAAAGCGAAATACAGACCTTCCGGTCATTCCTGAAATGTACCGAAAGGCACTTGACCCTGAAATGAAGAAACGTCAGAAGGAGATCGAGAAAGAGTTCGGAAAGGATTCTGCTTCAAGATTCAATAACGAACATATGTCATTCCACGTCGATCACGGATACGGAGCAGACTTCTATGCCGTAGGTCCTACCCTTGGAGCGGGCACATCTGCCCTGCTTGACGGAGAAGACATCGTTTATCCGTTCTGCTATGACAAGTATGAAATCCTCGACAACGGTCCTCTCAGATTCACTATCAGACTCACATTCAGACCGTTCGACATCGGAAAATCAAAGAATGTAGTAGAGACAAGAGTAATAAGCCTTGATCTCGGTTCGCATTTCAACAAGACAGCCGTTTCCTTTGAAGGCCTCGACACCCCTACCCCTATCGTAACAGGTATGGTTGTTCAGGACAAAGACGGCAAATCTGTCGGAGACGCTACCCAGGGATATATCGCATATCCCGCTCCTACAATGAACTTCCAGAGTTTCTACAAAGAAGTTGACAACGGAACAGTCTTCCTTGGCCACGTCTTCCCTACCGAACTTGAGAAAACAGAGCTGACTTACTTCTCTGACAAGGAAAGCAAGGAAAGAGGCGGTGCAAAGGGCCATATGCTCGCGCACTCTACCTACGACCCGGCCAAACCATTCATCTACTACTGGGGATTCGGATGGAACTTCTGGGATATAGAAACTTTCGAAGAGTGGATTTCTCATGTAGAAGCATTCTCTACTCAACTTAGAAACCCTATTACTGTAATTTATTAATATGGAACAAGTATTCAGTTATATCATCGGACTGGGTGCAGCCGTGATGATGCCTATCATCTTCACCGTCCTCGGACTCTGCATCGGTATCGGATTCAGCAAGGCTCTCAAGAGCGGACTCCTTGTAGGTGTCGGTTTCGTGGGTCTTTCAGTAGTGACAGCGCTCCTTACAAGTACATTGGGACCTGCACTTGAAAAAGTAGTGGAGATCTATGGTCTCCAGCTCAAGGTATTCGACATGGGTTGGCCAGCTGCAGCCTCTGTAGCATACAACACTTCTGTCGGCGCATTCATCATTCCGGTATGTCTCGGAGTGAACATCCTCATGCTCCTGACAAAGACGACCCGCACCGTCAACATAGACCTCTGGAACTACTGGCATTTCGCATTCATCGGAGCTGTGGTTTATTTTGCTTCTGACAATATCTGGTGGGGTTTTTTTGCAGCAATCATCTGCTACATCATCACTCTCGTGATGGCAGACTACACTGCAGACCGCTTCCAGAAATTCTACGACAAGATGGATGGAATATCTATCCCTCAGCCATTCGTACAGGGCTTCGTACCATTTGCCGAAATCATCAACAAGGGTCTTGACAAGATCCCTGGAATGAACAAGCTCTACATCGACGCAGAAGGAATGAAGAAGAAATTCGGTCTTCTCGGAGAGCCTCTCTTCCTGGGTATCATCGTAGGTATCATCATCGGATGTCTAACCTGCAAGACTTGGGGAGCTGTAGTTGACAACATCCCATACATCCTCGGACTCGGTATCAAGATGGGAGCCGTTATGGAGCTTATCCCTCGCATCACCGCCCTGTTCATCGAAGGTCTCAAGCCTATCTCTGATGCAACCCGCGAGCTCATCAACAGGAAGTTCAAGGGAGCAAAGGGCCTTAACATCGGTATGAGCCCGGCACTTGTAATCGGACATCCGACCACACTGGTGGCATCACTCATCCTCATCCCGATCACTCTCGTTCTTGCTGTAGTTCTTCCAGGCAACGAGTTCCTTCCACTCGCATCACTTGCCGGTATGTTCTATGTGTTCGTGATGATTCTGCCTATCACAAAGGGTAATGTCGTAAAGACTCTGATAATCGGTGTCGTACTCATGCTCATCGGACTCTACTTCGTGACAGACCTCGCTCCATTCTTCACACTTGCTGCTCACGATGTATTTGCAACTACCGGTGATGCCGCTGTTGCCATACCATCAGGCTTCGAGGGCGGATCACTCGATTTCGCATCAAGTCCGCTTGCATGGATTATCTTCCACCTTACTTATACATTCAAATGGATTGGAGTATCCATCCTCGTAATCTATACTTGCGTTCTTGTATTCCTTAACCGCCGAGCGATTATACGATACCAGAACGGTACTGACAATGAAAACATTAACGAATAAGAATATGAAGAAGATTTTAACTATTGCTGCATGCACTTTTCTAGCTCTTACAGCTAGTGCACAGGTAAACTACACCGTACAGACAGCGTGTCATCCTGACGACGTAAAGCACTATGACACAGAGCGTCTCCGCAGTTCATTCCTTATGGAGAAGGTTATGGCTCCGGATGAAATCAACCTTACATACACCCTTTACGACCGTCTTATCTTCGGCGGTGCCATGCCAGTAAACAAGGTACTCGTTCTTGAGACATTCGACGAGCTCAAGGCTGAACATTTCCTTGACAGAAGAGAGCTTGGAGTAATCAACGTAGGTGGCCCTGGTATCGTTACCGTAATAAATGCCAAGGGAGAGACAGAAGAGTATCCTATGATCTTCAAGGAAGGACTCTATGTTGGATGTGGCAACAAGGAGGTTTCATTCAAGAGCGTTGACGCAACAAACCCTGCTAAGTTCTACATCAACTCGACTCCTGCATACAAGGAGTATGTCACTCAGCTCATCACTACTGACAAGAAAGCCAATCCAAAGAAATATGCTATCGCTAAGTCAGACAAGTATGGCAAGATGGAAGATAGCAATGACCGCGTAGTTAATCAGCTTATCGTAAGCTCGGTTCTTGGCAAAGTAAAGGGTGGTGGTACAAACCAGCTCCAGATGGGTCTGACCGAGCTTCAGCCTGGTTCTGTATGGAACACAATGCCGGCTCACACTCACACACGCCGCATGGAGGCATATTTCTACTTTGAAGTTAAGCCAGGCAACGCAATCTGCCACCTTATGGGCGAGCCTAAGGAGCAGAGACTTGTATGGATGCAGAACGAGCAGGCTATCACCTCACCTGAGTGGTCAATCCACGCAGCCGCAGGAACAAGCAACTATATGTTCATCTGGGGTATGGGCGGTGAGAACCTCAACTACGGCGACAAGGACGAGATTCCTTACACTGAAATGAGATAATATTAACATACTCCCCGGCTTGTCCGGGGATCAAAACAAAGCAATATGGCAAAAGTAATCACATTCGGAGAAATCATGCTCCGTCTCGCAACTCCAGGTTACCTTCGTTTCAACCAGGCTAAGCAGTTTGAGGCGACATTCGGTGGCGGAGAGGCTAACGTAGCGGTATCACTTGCAAACTATGGTCTTGAAGCTGAGTTCGTGACCAGATTCCCTAAGAACGACATCGCAGCAAGCTGTATCAAGGATCTTCACAGCTATGGCGTTGGCACACAACACTGTATTTTCGGCGGAGATCGTCTCGGTATCTACTTCCTTGAAACAGGAGCAGTTGCTCGTCCAAGTAAGGTTGTTTACGACCGTGCACACTCTTCAATCGCTCAGATCGAGAAAGGTATGATCGACTGGGAAAAGGTATTCGAAGGCGCGACATGGTTCCACTGGACAGGTATCACCCCTGCAATCAGCCAGGGAGCGGCAGATGTATGTCTTGAAGCTATCCAGGCAGCCAACAGGCTTGGAATAACTGTGTCTTGCGACCTTAACTACCGTAAGAACCTTTGGAAATATGGCAAGACTGCATCTGAGGTGATGCCTGATCTCGTTGCAGGCTGCGACGTGATCCTTGGCAACGAGGAAGATGCCGAGAAGGTATTCGGAATCAAGCCAGAGGGATTTGATGTAACAGCAACACACGGCGAGGTTAATGCTGCAGAGTTTGAGAGCGTATGCAAACAGCTCATGGCAAAGTTCCCACGTGCAAAGAAGGTGATCATCACACTTCGCGGTTCAATCAACGCCAACCACAACACTTGGGGCGGCGTTCTCTACAGCGACGGTACACTTTATCAGTCTCCACGCTACAACATCACACACATCGTTGACCGTGTAGGTGGTGGCGACTCATTCATGGGTGGTCTGATCTATGGTCTGATCTCATATCCTGAAGACGACCAGAAGGCTCTCAACTTCGCTGTTGCTGCTTCTTGCCTCAAGCACACAATCTATGGCGACTACAACCAGGTTACTGTAGCTGAGGTTGAGAACCTGATGAAGGGTGACGGCTCCGGACGAGTTTCACGTTAGTGAGATTGCCACGTCGCTACGCTCCTCGCAATGACGTCATTACGAGGAAGAACGAAGTTCTGACGTGGTAATCTATAAAAAGATAAGTTATGGCAAAGTACAATAAACAACAGGTTATTGCGGCTATGAAGGAGACTGGAATGGTTCCAGTCTTCTATCATGCCGATATCGAGATTGCAAAGGCAGTCTTGAAAGCATGCTATGATGGTGGCGTGCGTGCATTCGAGTTCACTAACCGCGGCGACTTCGCACATGAGGTATTCGGAGAACTCGTTAAATTTGCAAACAAGGAGCTTCCTGGTATGGTAGTAGGTATCGGATCAGTTGTTGATGCACCGACCGCAGCACTCTACCTCCAGCTTGGAGCAAACTTTGTTGTAGGACCACTCTTCAACCCTGAAATCGCTCCGGTATGTAACCGTCGCCTTGTACCTTACTGCCCTGGATGCGGCACAGTGTCCGAGGTAGGAAAGGCTCAGGAACTCGGTTGCGACCTCTGCAAGGTTTTCCCTGGTGATGTACTCGGACCTGCATTCGTAAAAGGTCTCAAAGCACCTATGCCATGGAGCCAGCTTATGGTTACAGGTGGTGTGAAGCCAACCAAGGAGAATCTTGAAGGATGGTTCAAGGCTGGTGTAACTTGCGTAGGCATGGGAAGCAACCTCTTCCCTAAAGAAGCTATCGCTGCCAAAGACTGGGGTGCAATCACCAAGCTTTGTGCAGATGCTCTTGCAATCATCAAAGAGCTCTAAGATAGAACCAATAAAAATCAGCCCGACCAATAGGCCGGGCTGATTTTTATTGATTATCGAGTGAGCGTTAAGCTCTTTTCTCTTTCTCCTTTACCAGTTTCTCTTTGAGAATGTCTGCGCAGTCAACTACTGCATCTTCGAAGGTCTTTGCGTTCTTCTCTACCACGATCGTACTTCCTGGTACACTCACGAGCACCTTTACGTTCTTGTTTTCCTGATCAGGAAGCAAGGAAAGCGCTACTTCTACTCCGGTAATCGCATCGTAGAACTTCTCGATCTTTGAGAATTTCTTTTCTACAAAGTCCAACAGTTTCTGATCTGCATTGAACTTGATGGATTGTACTCTAATCTCCATGTTTACCTCCATTTTTTGCCCTTGGATGGGCGTGTTTATAAATATCCTTCAGTTGGGCAATGCTGCTGTGGGTATAGATCTGTGTCGTAGCCATCGATGAGTGTCCGAGCATTTCCTTTATGGAATTAAGGTCGGTCCCCTCATTTAGCAGTTCTGTAGCGATGGAATGCCTTAGCACATGAGGTGACCGGCGTCCGGTTATTCCCTTTACGTCTGACAACTCGCTCTTCACTGTTCTGTCAACATATCCCGGATAAATCTTAAGCAATGAATAAGTGACAAGAAGCGGCTCTTTCAAAGACCTTTGCCTTCCGCACAATGCCTCAACTGCTTTCAAATATAATAAAATTTCTTCAGACAATGAAGGTATCAGCGGAATTTCTCGCATTTTATCTCCCTTTCCCTGCACCTTGACAACATTTCTGCCAAAATCTATACTCCCGACAGTCAAGCCTACAAGTTCAGAACGACGAACTCCCAAAGAGTACAAAAGACTCATTATAAGACGTGCAAGCCTTCTCCTATAAGACATTTCACCTTCTTTTGATGAGGGCGCATGCACAAAGGCATCCAGATCTTCCTGAGATGTAAAATGACTGGTGCGGTCAAAATACTCAGACATGGATTCTCCTGTATAGAAATTCGGCAGACGTTTCTCGATCTTCGGTCTGGAGACCAGACTTACAGGATTGGATTCCAGCACACCTTTCTTTATCATGAACTGACACAGACCGCTGAGGGCCGACAAGTGAAGATTTACTGTTTTAGCAGACATCTTGCGAGTGTCAATCAGGTTGACTTCATAAGAGCGGATTTCTGACACATTCAGAGCCGAAACCAGATCTTCATCTGTCGCAGCACCGCAAGTAGATGCAAAATCCTTGACCACCTCGGCATATATTTCTACCGTACGGACAGAATAACGCCGCACATGCCTGATATGATCGATATATTGGTCTATAAGATTCATCATTCAGTGTTATCTGCAAAGCACATCGTCACCTCAGGTCCACACACCGGAGTCAAGCCAAAAGAAGGCGCCAGCTCACGCATATAGGCATCAGCCGCCTGGAACGAATTTTCTATGCGACCGTCCAGTATGGCTTCTTTGACAGCATCCTTCAGCAGACCTATTTCACGGCATGGACTGATACCGAAGACCTTCATCACATATTCTCCCGTGATCGGATTCTTCCAGTTCCTGAGGGCATCCTTGGCCTCGACCTCCACCATCTTTGACTTGACCAGTTCGAAATTGGCATGCAGACGCTGTACCTTACGCGGATTCTTGGATGTAATATCCGCATGGCAGAGAAGCATCAGGTCATCGATATCATTGCCGGCATCGAAAAGGAGTCTGCGGACTGCCGAATCAGTAACCTCGTCTGTAACAAGTGCTATCGGCCTCAGATGGAGTCCCACAAGTTTCTGAACATACTTCATTTTCTCATTCAGAGGCATCTTCAGAGACTGAAAAATCTTCGGAATCCATTTGGCGCCGACAAATTCATGTCCGTGGAAAGTCCAGCCAAGAGAAGGATCGTATTTCTTTGTCGCCGGCTTCGCTATATCATGCAGAAGTGCCGCCCATCTGAGCCATACATTAGGTTCAGTACGCACCTTTTCCACTTCAACACCATCCTCAAACACATAATCCTTCAGACGACCTGCATCAATCCCCTCCTGCTCATATCGCGCCACATTGTCAAGAACTTCCAGAGTATGCGAGAAATTTTCCTTATGACCTTTACCGTCAATGCTTTCCACACCCTTAAGCCTGGACAATTGCGGAAGTATATGCTCCAGAAGGCCGACTTCATCCAGCAGACGGAATCCCATGGAAGGACGAGCAGTCACCAGAATCTTGTTAAGTTCTTCCACAATCCTTTCCTTTGACAGTATCTCCATGCGATGAAGATTGCGTCTTATGGAATCCTTTGACTCCTGAACTATCTTGAATTCCAGTTCCGGGGTAGAAAGCTTTGTCGCGAACCGTACGGCACGGACCATCCTCAATGGGTCATCACTGTATGTAGTGTCCGGATCCAATGGAGTACGGATAATACCAGCAGCCAGATCCCTGATACCTCCGAACGGATCGACCAAGGCGCCGAAATCTTCCTTCTGAAGGCTGAATGCCATGGCGTTGATGGTGAAATCACGACGCAGCTGATCATCCTCCAATGTACCGTCCTCAACAATAGGCTTGCGGGAATTGCGATTATATGACTCCTTTCTGGCACCGACGAACTCCACCTCAATGCCTTTATAGCGTAGCATCGCGGTACCGAAATTCTTGAAGACCGACACATTTGTATGCACCTTCTGCGCAACAGCCTCGGCTATGGCTATGCCACTTCCCTCAACTACTATATCTATATCCTTGCTGGGGCGTCCCAGAAAGCAGTCACGGACATAACCACCTATTACAAATGCGCGCACGCCCTGCTCGGCCGCGGTTTCCGACACAATCTGGAATACCTTATGTTCTAAAAATCCTTGAGTTATTGTTGCCATTACTTTACCATTTCGTTGTAATCAGGAACTGTCTGCACGAATCTATAGCCGGAGCTGTCCTTGACACATATGAATGTCCTGCTGCCGTTCGTGATCACGATATACTTGACATTCAGGACCATATTATATCTTATCGCCTGATCAAGGACATCCTCGGTAAGTTCTACCTCGGGCCTCTTGCACTCGACAACCATCAAAGGCTTCGCAGAACGGTCATATACCAGAATATCCGCACGGAACTGCTTCTGTCCCAGCTTGAAGCCGACTTCGCTCATCATCATATGCAAAGGCACCTTCATGTCTGCAGACAAGACACCGATGAACCATTGCCTCACCCTCTCCTCTGGAGTCAGGGTCACCTCCTTCTTACGCAAGGGGTCCCATATGGTCTTTCTATCGGTCATACCTATAATTAAAGATGTCTCAATCAACATGACAATATGGCAAAGATAATCAGAAAAATTCGTATTTTTGTGGAGCATACACACAAATCGTCATGACAAGCGAAAAGACAGAAAAAGTAGAGAAGTTTCTAAGTGAACATGGAATAACATTCCACACCCACCACCATCCTCCCCTTCCGACCATCGAACTGGCCTTGGAATACTGGAAGGAGATAGACTCTACCCACTGCAAGAATCTGTTTTTCCGCAACCACAAGGGTAACAGGCACTATCTTGTTGTCTTTGAATGCCACAAGGAACTCGGAATCCATACGCTGGAAAAAAGCCTGAAGCAAGGCAAACTTTCGTTCGCATCACAGGAAAGAATGGAAAGATGTCTCGGCCTGTTACCAGGCTCGGTATCCCCTTTCGGTCTGATAAATGACATGAATCTTACTGACGAGCAAGGCAAGCCTGTCGAAGGAGTCGCTGCAAAGGAACTCTTTGAAAACGGACACAGAGTAAAACTTTTCCTTGACAAGGATCTGCAGACGGCAGAAAAGGTCAGTTTTCATCCCTGCGACAATACCGCCAGCACTGTCATCAGCAATGCCGACCTGCTCAGATTCCTTGAAATATGGGGCGGCGAATACGAATGGATAGATATCTGCGAAGAAAAGACTCTGTCAATAGTCATTCCCGCCTACAACGCCGGATTCTATCTGGACGAATGCCTTGACTCGTGCATCAGTCAGGATCTGGACAGCGGAAAATATGAAATCATCATAATCAACGACGGCTCGACTGACTCAACGGGAGACATCGCAGCAAAGTGGGCGGCAGAACACCGCAACATAAAGGTCCTGACGCAGGAGAACAAAGGCCTCAGCATGGCGCGTAACGCCGGAATTGAAGCAGCAGAAGGGAAATTCATCATGTTTGTCGACAGTGATGACACCATTGCACAGAACTGCCTTGGAGCATTGACCGGATTATGCAGGGAAAAGAATCCCGACATGCTCCGCTACTGTGCTGCAAACAAGACAGATAACGACTTTGTGAGAAGATTCTCATACCAGGATGGAAAGATTGCACCTGGAAAGGAACTGCTTAAAGAGCCCTTTCAGGTTTGCGCACCATTCTCAATTTACCGCAAAGCATTCCTTGATGAGTTCAATCTGAGATTCCACCCTGGCCTCTACCACGAAGACAACGAATTTACACCAAGGGCCTATTGGTACGCGCAAACGGTAGTTTCTGTCAACGACCTTGTCTATTATGTCAGACAGACCCCAGATTCCATCACCCGCACCACGAATCCCAAACGCGGGTATGATCTGCTGACGATTATAGAGTTGCTTGCCACTTTCGCAGAAGACAATGTCACTGTCGAATACCGGCCATATATCTACAAGCAGGTATCAGACTGCATCAACTGGTGCATCAGGCTGATGAATTCACTTCCAGAAAAGGAAAAAGCCTGCCTCAAGTCAGAATTCCTCAAGAACAGGCATATACTGGATTATCTGCGTAAATCATCTTTATGCACCCACAGAGTAGAGGGAGCAATGATGAAGATATTGCCGCGGAAGTTTGACAAGATTTATAAATTACTTGACCGAATGAAGCATTAGTGCTTCTTCCTGAATCTGTTAAGAAACGCAGAGATTTTCCTGATCTGAGATTCTGTAAAAAAGATTCTCTTGAACCTTATCCATTTATCCTTCCATGTATGCCATGTCGCTGCATAATGGTGTATGGTTCGCGTGTTCCTGGTCATTGTCAACTTCCCTGTCCTGTAATCAAGCGGGCAGAAATAATCAGTAGGATAGATATTGAAACCACAACATTGCTGAAGGGAGTCATCGCAGACAAAGCCCTCGGCAGAAAGGGCATCTGTGGTGTAACTGACTATCGTAGTCATATCGAGACTGCCGTCCTCCTTCCTGAAATTCAGTCGGCGATATTTCTCAATCATCTGTGAAAGGAACGCCATTCCAGGTTCAGCCGCCATTCCAAGACCAGGATTTACTGCTACATCACCCGACAACATATGCTCACATCCCATATAAGGTCCCGTTTCCAGAATATCATCTATCGGAGACACAACCTCGACATCAGTATCGAAATATATACCTCCATGAGCATGGAGGATGCAGAATCTGGCGTAGTCGCTGACAAAAGCATACTTTCCTGCATCATACGCCTGTGATACATAAGGTACTGAGCGCACATCGAAGTTGCTCTCGTCCCAACGCATTATCTCATAACCGGGAAGATATCTCTTCCACGACCGGATACACTTCAATGCAGATTCAGGAAGAGGCTTACCCCCGAACCAGCAGTAATGTATGACTTTTGGTATCATCTGATGAGTAATTTACGAATGAACTGCCTCAACGGCGACTTATAATATATGGCTTTCAGTTGATGGATACGCAGTCTGCGCATATGGGTAGGGAGATATTTTCTACATGCAGCTGTGTATCCTTCGGTCTTGAGGCAAGCGAAGAAATCATCATAATCGGCAGGTGTATCTGACGGACTGATGAACTGGCCGTTCCTCAGGGCTTCAGACATTGGTCTGCGCTCATAGACAATATCCCCGGAAGTATCTTCCAGCAATGAAATTCCTTTTTCCGTATTTACGAGCACTGTAGAAAGTCCCTTTTTCAGCGTCATCTGAGGATCTGAACTTTTCCCCATCGCCCAATGGTCGGCAAGTGTAATATCAGCGCCTCTTTCCGGGCGTGCGTACGGACATTTGAAGCAGCAAGGGCGGAAGAAAAGACCGGTCAGGAATCCTGTCATATACCAGTCCTCGCAGGCATTCCTGTCATATATGCACTTTCCTTTCCTGTCATACACATTTAAGACATATCTGATTCCGTCGGCGTCTTTTGTTCTGAATGAGACCTTGTCAGCATCATATGATAGTCCCTGCGCATCAAAATGGGCACTTAAAAGCGCATGGGAAGGTGCTCCATGACAGCACATGTCTATCGTATATAATTGCTGTGCAAAGTCTCTGAACATAGACTTCACACCTGCAACCTGACAAGGAAGTCCTATAAAAAGGACATTACGACCAGATGCAAGATCATCTTTCATCTGGCTGAAAATATGATGAGCATGGCTGTGGACATACTTCGATCCAGCCAACCGGCAGACCTCACGTTCATTCTCCACCCTTATATGTCTTATTTTCGCGCCCGACTCCTGGCCACAACCATATACAAGACCGCCTTTTTTGATGAATGCAGTTGCAATAGCCGAGGCCGCACCTCCCGAAGCGGCTTCATCCCTGACCTCAGGCCTTGAGGCATATGCAGCGTACGCAACCGGAAGTTTGTCACTATCAGAACGGAGCGCCGCGTCCAGATACCTGATGGAAGAGTCCCGCATCTGTGACACTGTCGTGTCGACTGAATCATAATCGATCGGCACCCCGGATATTTCCATGTTTGACTCTGAAAGGCATCTGTCTACTAGTCCTAACCGACCAAGAAGGTCATCAATGCGGGAATTCTGACTTGCAGATGAGTCATCACGGAATCTTCTGAACGTATAGAATTCCTTATGGAATATCAATGAGAACAATGTGCCGTGGAAAGAGTCAGTCATAATGACATACGCACCTCTGAGTGCTTCCAGAAAGCCGATTGGCCCGACATACAGTTCATCTTCCGCTATACCCTTAAGGTCTTTTGAAAGAACCAGCAATTTCAAGGAAAGACCTTGCCGGGCACAATATCTTTTGACAAACTCGATATAAGACTTATTGTATGTCAACAGATAGCACAGAAGGTAAGGTTTTTCTGACTTGTCATTTGCACCTGACGGAAGCAGGCGTTCCCACTCGTCCCGGGTCAGAAGCATAGTCGGATCTACAACCACCTCAGCATCAATATTGAACTTTTCCTTGAGAATCCGAGCTCCCTGATGTTCGCGGACAGACATTCTGTCAATCCTGTTCAGATACGGTCGCATGAAATCCGCCATATCATCCGGACATTCGGACAATCCGAAACTCGGAGCATAGGCGACCTTGTACCTGTCAGTGAAACCCAGATAAAAGAACGGATTCACATTGCCTTGCGGCAACCATATCTGGTCACTACCTGCAATATATGCATCATATCTGTCTTTCAGTTGCGTCAACCTCTTCCAGCCTGAATCAATGACAATATGATCTTTTTTAAACTTTATGAACTCACGCTCGACTTGAGACAGTCTTCTGAGCCGTCTTTTCCAGTATGCGCACCGCGACTGCTGCTGGCGAATTATCCTTGCATCATCTATGACTTTATTGTCATACCCAAGCTTGAAGATAGTCTGCTGCAGAGCATAAGCCTGAAGATAAGTTCCATAGTTCATGTAGGTAATCCACGTCACCGTTGCCGTAGATTTAATTTTGTTATTCATTGCGACCCTTAAGCTTGTTTTTAACGAGTTCAAGAAAATAGTGTCTTTCTTCACGGCTGCATCCCGCAAACCAGACAGACAGGCATGCACTTGCAATACATACCGGCACTTTGATGACAAAACCTATATTATCATCCGGCAGAATGAATGATGCGGCCATCGGGAGCACCAGGCCCAAGATCGCCACACATATCACATTCATATATACCCTTATGATGAATTCCTTGACGCGTAGGCCTATCATATCATGGAGCATATAAAGACGTGCAGCCAGGCAGATCTGCGAAAAGACTATTGCAACAACAACTGTCGACTCAGCGGGCGCACCAAGCCTGATACACAGATAAGATACCGGCAGATTCAACATCTGCAGCCCGCCTACAATTATCTGATAGTTACGGATCTTACCTGTTGCATACATGGAGGTTATCAATGGCTGGGATATGGCTTCGCTTAATGTGAACACCAGGAAGAGCTGCAAAAAGACAGGAGCACCTGGCGGTACATCCTTCAGCCATAAAGCCAGGACATCTGAGGCGTTGAATATGACAGGGAGCGCTATTACAAACAGCAGATAGAATGACATTCTGGAAGCTTTACGCATGAGGGAAAACATATATTCATGTTCTCCTGCAGCATAGGATTTCGTGATTTGAGGATTTACAGCTGTCATGAAGTTGGTAACAAACCCATGAACGACTGCATTAAGTTGAAGAGCTATACAGCGTGCAGCATTGGCGACCGGTCCGAAAAATATATTTATGAGGATATTTCCTCCCTGGTCTCTCAGCACCCCGGAGGTGACTCCTATGAAATTCCAACCGGCAAACGAAAACATTTCCTTCAGCAGAGGACGCTCCAAGACAGGACTATATCGTAATTGTGAGAAATGCCGGCGACAGTATATACTGTATGCCAATCGGACAACCAGTACGGACAACGACATAAGGACCGCGTATAATACAAGATGGTCACAGCCTGACCACATGACCGTAAGCGCTGTACCGAATCTGAGCAGCCCATCCAGAATGCCGATAGCTGCATAGACGGACATCTTTTCATGGGCAGTTATCAGAGCCATCTGGGGCACACTCATAAGATTGATGACAAAGGACAGAACAGAGAAATGAAGCACCCATCTTGCTGCCGGGATCCTTGCAGGATCTATAGTCATCCTCTGCTCGATGAACCACAGTCCTGTCGGTTCTGCAAGGAGCATGACTATCAGAGCTATAATGAGCTGGACGGTTACTGCCGTAGAATAGACAAGATTCAATCTGCTTCCGTCGGATTTCCCCAGTTCGAACGTAATGAAGCGACCGACAGCTGTTGCAAGCGCACCTGAAATGATGGAGAACATGCTGACAACACCGCCGACCACATTATATACACCATAATCGGTCTCTCCGAGTGATTCCAGAACGATTCGAGAAGTAAAGAGACCGAGCAGCATCATAAAAAACATCCTGAAATAAAGCATCAGGGTGTTTTTTGCAATTCTTCTCGTATTATCCTTATATGCACTCATCAGATTCCGCACGAAACATCTACAAATATAATCATCATCTCCGGATAAATACACTCTAAAGTCAAAATATTAATTTGGGAGTTAGAGAGTATATATATAATTTTGCTATATGAAACTCAAGACCCTACATCATCTGACCGGCTGCCTGTTCCTGAATGATTCAGGACCGGCACCAGGCTACCTTCAAGGCATCAGTCCGGATGTAGGTTCCTCAGCAATAACCGAGAACCACATTTCTGACAACCCACAATATGACCTTACCATCATAATCCCCGTGTATAACACCGAGAGATTCATAGGCCAATGCATTCAGAGCATAATCAGACAAAAAACTGATTACAGGGTATGCATTACAGTTGTCAATGACGGTTCGACAGACAGGTCAAGGGAAATCATAGAATCATATGCAGGCAAAGCTGATATAAATCTGATCAATCAGGAAAACGGTGGATTTTCCGCTGCAAGGAATGCCGGAATCAGAAACATAGACTCCAGATATATCGCATTCGTTGACTCCGATGATTACCTGCCCGAGGACGAGAGATGTCTCGACACTCTTCTGAAAACAGCATATGAAAATGATGTCGACATCGTTCAGGGAGGATGGGAGACTTTTCAGGACGACAGGACGCTTTCAACAGTAAATATGCGCTGCTGCAATAATGCCGAAAGAATTACCGGGTATCCGTGGGGAAAGATATATAAGTCCCGTTTATGGAAAAACATCTGCTATCCTGAAAAATACTGGTACGAGGACACGGTCATAAATATGCTGATCCGCCCACAATGCAGCAGGATTGTAACCATAGACAGGATTGTTTACAGATACAGGATCAACCCTGCCGGCATTACCCATACATCACGAGGAAAGGCAAAAAGTCTGGATACATTGTATGTAACAAAAGCACTGATGACAGACCGCCTCAATCTCGGAATACCTGTCAAGGAAAGAGATCTGGATGAATTCTTTGACCAGATAAGAATGAATATCAGCCGCACCATGGCGCTAAGGGACCCGTTTTTGCAGAAATGTATGTTTGAAGAACACCTGAAGATATATCGTACGGTATTCGCTCCGATCAAGACAAAGAAAGCAAGAAACAAGTTTATGGAAAACGCATTGGAGCAAGGTTCATTCAGGAAATATATACTTGCAGGTATTTTTTGACACTATTATTTGGTCAAGTCAAAGAATGTTGCTAAATTAGTGCTCACGAAATTTTAAAACAGTTTACTAAACTCTAATAGCTATGGTAAGATATTGTGTAATGTGGAAGTTCAAGCCATCAGATGGCAAGACTGCAAAAGAACTCGCTGAAGATGTCAAGGAAAAATATCAGTCCCTCCTGGGACTCGTGCCTGGTCTGACATCAATTGAAATCGGCATCAACAGAAACGAAGGTAAGACTTCATACGATGCAGTGATGATCGCAGACTTTGAAAGTTGGGAAGCACTGGCAGCCTACAAGGCAGACGACATGAGGGACAACGTCATAGAATATGTAAAGACAATCGCAGAAGTTCGCGCGAAAGTCGAGTATGAAAGATAAAAGTTAAAATGGTTGGCCTTTCGAAATGCCAACCATTTTTTATTTATGATATTTCTTTGTGTGCTCTGCAATCAGTGCCGCATCATCAAAGTAATCTATCTTCATTGCCTTGCGGACATCTGCTAGAGTTTTTGCCGCCTCCGCTCTTGCGACCTCAGAGCCTTTGCGCAGAATCTCATATACTGCCGGGATATCCTGCTCATACTGGGCTCTTCTCTCTCTGATTGGCTGAAGCATCTCCTCCATGATATTGAAAAGGAACTTCTTGCATGTACCATCTCCGAGTCCGCCACGTTCGTAATGGGCCTTCATCTCATCCAGGTTCGCATACTCCGGAAGGAACTTAGCGAAATGCTCGTCCTTACAGAAGGCATCCAGATAGGTAAACACGACATTACCCTCGACATGACCCGGATCCTCTATCTGAAGATGTTCCGGATCGGTGAACATGCTGTTGACCTTCTTCTTTATTTCCTTTGTGGTATCTGACAGATAAATACAGTTGCCAATCGACTTACTCATCTTAGCCTTACCATCCGTACCCGGCAGGCGCATACATACGGCATTTTCCGGAAGAAGCATCTCAGGGGTAACGAGAGTCTCTCCATAAACCGCATTGAACTTATGAACGATTTCTCGCGTCTGCTCGATCATAGGAGCCTGATCGACACCTACCGGAACTGTAGTAGCACGAAAGGCTGTGATATCCGAAGCCTGGCTGATAGGATATGTGAAGAATCCAACAGGGATGCCCTTCTTGTTCTGAGTTTCGTCATCCTCGCTGTCTGAAAAACCACGAAGCTGGATCTCCTGCTTTACGGTCGGGTTGCGCTGAAGCCTCTGAACGGAAACCAGATTCATATAATAGAAGGCAAGTTCGCAAAGTTCGGGAACCTGGGACTGGATGAAGATAGTCACCTTTTCAGGATCAAGGCCTGCCGAAAGATAGTCCAACGCCACCTCTATGATGTTCTGACGGATCTTTTCAGGATTGTCAGCGTTATCTGTCAGTGCCTGCGCATCTGCAATCATAATGAAGATCTTCTCGAATTCACCTGAATTCTGAAGTTCCACCCTTCTTCTGAGCGAACCGACATAGTGTCCCAGATGGAGTTTACCTGTAGGACGGTCGCCTGTCAATATCACTTTTCCCATATCGGATATAGTTTTGAATGTTCAAAATTAAAATATGAAGCCTAATATTCGGCTTCCATCGTACAAATATATGCCTAATAAGGCAAATTCACAAAAATGCACTCATATATTTCTGCATCACCGACCACATCTACCTTGACGGCACCTTTCTTCAGGTCAAAAGACGTATACTCTGACTTGAGGACAAATTCTGCAACCAGGGAGCCATCGGTGGCAAGCTGACGAAAAAACACTTTTTTATCTTCAGGAAGTTTTCCCGTAAGCAGATGGCAGGTGTTGGCTACGGCCGGTATTGCAAAATCCATGTATCCTCCACTTTCTACAGAGGTAGTAAAATCGAAATCCAATGCTTCATTACGAGCCACATATAAGGTCGAGGCCAGATTATCCATGCCTTTCTTACCAGTCAACACAGACGTGAAACCATTTTTCATTATTTCAAGGGACTCCATGCAGAATGGATGGAGTTTGCCTGACCCTACCGGATAAAATTCATACGCAAAAATCTCTTCGCTGGTCGGAACTGCCTTAACATAACAGATCCAGAAGTCCTTCAGATTACCTGTTGCATAATGTTCCATGCACTCAAGCACCTTCTTTCCGCGGGCTCCAAGTCTTCCGAACTCTATCAGCCACGGCTGCAAAGCTTTCATTACATCTGAATCTGCATGTTCACAGATAAGCCCGGGCACCTTCTCGATCTTATCGAATTCCGCATACAGGACATCAGACTTTTCCTTTGTCCATTCATCTATTGAAAAAGTTTCAACAGATGACGATTCATCGACATGTCCGGTGTGCGTCAGAAATGTCAGGAATGCTTCCCTTACATCTCCCTGGAGAATCCGGACGGCATCAGCCATGCTCTGGTCTGGAGAATATGAGGTAGGATCAGACGCAAAATCTGCAACCGAGGTAACTGCAAGGCAGGCGAACTCATCATATGAAGTCATGTCGCAAATGACAGCGTCAGACTTGTATGACTTCGACACGAATTCAGAATCAAAATGATATCCTCGCATCATGGTTTCTACTGCAGACTGTCCTTCAGAAGGATATTCTACCGTCGGAATGTCATCTATAATGAAGAGATTTACCTTATCTTTTCTTGTACTTACAAAATGCTTCTGAAGACTGTCCCTGACAGCTGCATGGTTACCCTTGTTGTCAGTGAAATCCACAGCGAAAGAACGAAGGCCATTGTAATACATCATTATCAGCTTGTCAAGAAGGAACTTGTAGTCAGTATCCTTCCAACCGTAATTTTCGCCTGGATTGACCGTCCACACGAACTCAATGCCTTTACTTGAGCAAAGCTTGCTCATGGTCTTCAACGAATGCCGGTCGTTGTCATTATACAGAAATTTCCAGCCCCATCTGTTACAGTATCTGTCGTCTGAGGGGCAATAGAAATAATGTGTCATGCCTTCTGACTGATAGTAGTCAAGCCTCTTCTCCATATTCTCCGCCACCTTCGGAAAGGATTCCATCACTCCCCTACACGACAGGCCGAGGGTATCGACAGGGACATTCCTGCGTTTTGCCGCGTTTGATGGCAAGACGCACAGAACACAGAGAAGAAGTGTCAATATGACATGTTTAGAATTCATGCCCCGGAAGAATCAGTCTGAAAAGATTACATCCTATAAGATTGCCAAAGACAATGCTCAAGTAAACGCACAGTGTCTGGAATGCATGTTCTGCAAGGAAGTCAAATGGTACACAACTATAATAGAATGCATCTGCAATACAGTGGGTGAAGCCGCAGACAATGAATAGAGGAACTGCAAGAAGCAGTGGAATATAATGTTGCCTGCGCGCAAAGGTAACAGCGGTGGTCATCATGAAACCACAGGGAATTCCGAGAAGGCCGCAGAACAAAGGGCCTCGTTCTATACGGAGCGACAGTACATTCTGTGCCGCCTCATGAATCGGAAGATGGGACACTCGTGATACAAGTCCCATTATGAAACATCCGACAATGTTTCCACCCAGTATTATAAACAGTTTCCCGAGTTCATTTTTCTTTATGAATCCTGCTGTGCCTGTATATAGTGAAAGTTTGTATGCAACGACAGTAATAAGTCCGAACGAGAAGAGTATGGCGCCGAAAAGCTGACCGTATGACTCACTCTGCACTCCGGATGCGAGAAATCCGAAGGCACCACAGCCTATTGCTATTCCGGCAAGTATTGATGAACGAATCAGTTTGAACATAGTCAAGGTTTTAAATAAGCCCGCAAAGATAATCAATAATCTATTGCGATGACCGTAAGGACGGTTAAATAAACCTTAAATCTGATGTTCATTCCGGCAAATGACAACCCGTACTCCCGATCCGGATCATCGTGATAAGATGGTCGTGGATCAAGACTCAGTGTCTGCACCAGTGCTTCAAGGACAGACTTGTTCTGGACTTTCGATGAAATTTCATGAGGAATCACAACTTTCAACTTGCGTTCCTCCAAGTTGTCAACATATCCGCATACCGCATGCGGCCTTGCATCTGCATATTTTATATATGGCTTGATATCATATATTGGAGTTCCATCCATCAGGTCTGCACCCTTGACATGAATCACCGGTCCATCCTGC
This sequence comes from Candidatus Cryptobacteroides sp., assembly GCA_045127685.1. GTDB lineage: Bacteria > Bacteroidota > Bacteroidia > Bacteroidales > UBA932 > Cryptobacteroides. The sequence goes on along the minus strand of JBGVQP010000005.1, from coordinate 14,560 downwards.
CGATCGTATTGTATTGACTCGATTTCCACACACGACAATCCTATGGGATTGGGACGGAATGGAGAACGGGTCGCAAACACCCCTATTCGCTCGTTGCCTCCCAGGCGCGGAGGACGCACCGTCGGCTGCCACCCACTGCGGTCGCGGTTAGCGGAAAACTCCCAGATCAGCCATAGATGAGAAAAAACTTCCAGACCACGCAAGGCATCCGGATTACGATATTCAGGCGTAAAAACGATTGTTCCGCGCAAAGCTGCAGCAAGACCACTTTGGCGCGGAACTCCGAATTTTTCAGGAAACTCAGTCCTGATATGTGCTATTGGATTAATAATCATGTCTCAGGGAGAGTCTTGTTGAGCAAGACACATCCGAGTACCGCTGATATCACTGAACCGGTCAGAACACCAAGTTTAGCCTGATTCAAGAGAACAGATCCACCTTCTACCCCGGCATAGGAAAGGTCAGCAATGAACATTGAAACTGTAAATCCGATACCGCAGATCACGCATACACTGGCAAAAGCCTTCCATGTAGTATTAGCAGGGAGTTTTACGACATTCAGTCTGACTGCAAGCCAAGAGAAAGAAAACACTCCAAGGAACTTACCGATTACAAGTCCCATCATGACAGCCAGGGAGACACCAGAGCAAAGACTGCCGAAACTCATCATCGACATATCGATTCCGGCGTTTGCAAATGCAAACAACGGAATGACTATATAGTTGATCGGGAAATGAAGATTATCCTCCAGATCCTGCAGAGGACTGATCATCTTGTCCGCAGCCGATTCTATGCTCTTGAGGGTATGTATCTGGTCGTTTGTCAGGACAATCGTATTATGCTGGTCGTCAACTTCGACAACCGGGAACAGATTCACATTGTTTCTTATTCTCTCCAGATAATGTCCGGTACCACGTCTTAGGGTCGCAGGTATGCAGAAGGCAACAATGACACCTGCAATGGTAGCATGAATGCCGGAATTGAGCATGAAATACCAGAGAACAAGACCGATTGTCACATAGAATGCCTTGGAACGCACTTTAAGTATATTTCCAATTACCATGACCGCTACAGTAAGAGCTGTGAGGCCTAGGTAAATGACATTGATTTCAGATGAATAGAACAACGCAATGACTATGATTCCTCCTAAATCATCCGCCACAGCGAGTGCTGCAAGAAACACCTTCAGTCCGATAGGAACGCGAGTCTTGAAAACAGAAAGGACGCCCAACGAGAAGGCGATATCTGTCGCCATCGGAATTGCCAGTCCTCGTTGTGCAACAGCATTGTCAGGACATAGAATGTAAAATACAAGCACAGGTACTATCATACCTCCACATGCACCGATGATCGGAAGCAGGGCTTTGTCTCTTGTAGAGAGTTCTCCCACCCTGATCTCGCGCTTGATTTCAAGACCTACGGAAAGGAAGAAGATAGCCATAAGGAAGTCGTTTATCATCTGTCCCAAAGACAGAGAATGTCCTCCGTGGCTGAAGAAATTGAATTCACCGATAGACAAAGATACCGGCATCTGCCATAAAGAAAAATACCAATCCTTGATGCAGGGAATATTGGCACAAAAGAGGGCAAGCACGGTAAAGATAATCAATACCATGCTTGAACTTACATATCTTTTAAACTTGCTCAAAAAACTGTAATTTAGTGTTCCCATAACCCGTTTTATTAAAAACGGGCGCAAATTTAAGGCTTTTTCTGAATTTTCTCCAATTCTTCACGAGTAAAATCTCCAGACAGACTATATAAAGTGCAGATCTCAGGATTATATATTACCAGCTCGTCCGCTATATTCTGGGAAGCCATATGGACATATACATCAACTATGCCGTTTTTGGTCACAGACTGTCCTGCATAAGTATATTGGCTGACCATTTTCTTTAGGTCACTCACAAACTTATTCCTTGATTCCAAAGAAGCTTTTTCAAGACGAAGAACCGACAATCTTTCAACCTTATGCGCTACGGGGGCGATCTGATGATCTTCCATCATTGGCCTGACCATCCTTAACAGGGTCTTGCCTGCCACCAGATCGCGTGCGCCTTTGACATCCTTGTGTTTTTGAACGAGATTCTCAGCCGGAGTTGCTGCAAAAAGCGCTGCAGCGCAAAACAGCATGACTATAGAGACAACTATTTTCTTCATAATCTATGCAAGCAATCTGGCAACTTCTGCCATATCACATTTTTCCTTGGAATATGACTGGGCAAATGAACTTCCCTGGCCAAGGACAGTAAATCCCATTGACTCAGCCATTGAGTTGAGAAGGTTGACCGACGATCCGGCCCAGGTGTATGACCCGAAAGCATAGAATCGTCGATTCTTTATCAATCGTGATTGCAATGATCGCATGAAAGTCTCAACAGGAGGGAATATACCATTGTTATACGTCGGTGATCCTGCAACGATGGTATCATACTTGAAAACGTCTCGTAAGGCTCCCGAAACACCCATCTCGCCGGAATTATTTCCTGCAAGATCATGTATTGAGTAAGGAACACCAAGTTTGTCCAGTTCTTCTGCCAGAGCCTCTGCTGCAGCCGCAGTATTTCCGTACATCGACCCGTAAACGATACACACCCCACGCTCAACTTCGTACCTGCTCATCTTGTCATAAAGAGCGACAACCTCAGAAATCTCATTCTCCCATACAGGGCCGTGAGTGCTGCATATCCTCATTACATTCAGTCCCGACAACTTCTTCAAAGCCGACTGTACAGGAGTTCCATATTTGCCTACAATGTTGGAATAGTAGCGCATCATCTCGTCCTTGTACTCATTGAATGTACCCTCCTCATCAAGAATACTTTCCGGTACGGCTCCAAATGTACCGAATGCATCACCCGAGAAAACTGTATTTTCACATTCAAGCCATGTCACCATAGTTTCAGGCCAGTGAACCATAGGAATCATATAGAACTTCAAGCAGCAGTTGCCAAGGGAAACTTCATCCCCTTCTGCAACTACCAGCACGCGATCCTGTGAAACACCATAATACCCCTGAAGCATCGGAACGGTCTTGGAATTCGCTACAATCTTCAGATGAGGATATGCATCAAGCATATATCCGACAAGTGACGAATGGTCCGGTTCCATATGGTTGACGACAAGATAATCGACCGGACGTTCTCCTATGGCCTGATGTATGTTTGCAAGGAACTCATCCTCAAACCCGGCCTCAACCGTATCAATGAGTGCAACTTTCTCATCGGCAACTATATATGAATTATAGCTTACGCCATAAGGGAGGGGCCAAAGACCCTCAAACAAGACCTTGTCCGTGTCGTTGACCCCTACTGAATATATTCTCTGACTTAACTTCTCCATAAATTATTCTGCATTTGCCAGTGGAGACGGTGTATTGTACACTCTTGCCGCCAGTTCCTTGTCAAGCATATACATTCCATACTTGTTGTCCTCGACAGACTCAAACTTGAAAATCATGTCTCTTGCCGATTCTTCTTCCTCAACCTGCTCATCAATAAACCAGATGAGTCTGTTGATCGATGCATGGTCCTTGTCTTCAGCAGCAATATCTGCGAGATTACGGATAAGCGAAGTCACCTTCTTCTCATGTTCCAAAGTCTGCTTGTACATATCCAGGATGCTGTCCCATGATGCAGGAACCGGTTCGATAGGAAGAAGTTCCACCTTCGCATCAACTGAATTGAGATAGTTCATGAATATCCTGGCATGATCCTGCTCTTCCTTGAACTGGATGAAGAACCAGTTTGCCACTCCCTTGTATCCCTTTGCCTCAGCGTCAAGTGACATGGCAAGGTAAAGATATGCTGACCAGAGTTCAGCGTTGATCTGTGCATTGATAGCATTGTGCAGTCTTGTGCTTATCATAACATTATGTTTTCTATTGGTTATACTTCTATATCTTATTTAGAATTTTTCAAAACTAATTCTATTGCAAAGATACTGCTAAATTTATAAAATCCAAATTAAAATTACAGGTTAAGAAGATAAGCAGCCAAATCCGCTTCCTCTGCTGACACGCAGGTAAAGATCTTCTTCCTGCCCATCGCTCTTGACAGTCCATCCGGCAATTCAGGCGTCATGCCGATTGCCTGTTCTATAACTTCACAGAACTTCGCTGCGTGTGCAGTCGAAAGCCAGAAGCCAGGTTCTCCATACCTTCGTGTAGCAAGATATCCTACTGCACTGTGAGGGTCTGAAACGTATCCTGTAGTGTGATAAATCTCACTGATTGCATCAAGAATCTGCTGGTCAGAACACGAAAAACCTTTGATTTCATCACACATATTTGCGTAAGAATCTTCACACAGCCAAAGCATTCTTTCGAAATTGCTCGGCGCACCGACATCCATTGCATTGGCGACTGTCCTGACTGAAGCACGAGGACTGTACTTGCCTGTAAGAAGATACTCCGGAACTACATCATTCGCATTGGAAGCCGCAACAAACCCCTTGACAGGAAGCCCCATACGTTTGGCAAACATACCGGCAGCAAGATTTCCGTAGTTTCCGCTAGGGACTACAACCACAGGATCAGTCATACCGGTCTGCCGCTTCCACTGACAGTACGCATAGAAATAATAGAAGGACTGAGGAATCCATCTGAGCAGGTTGATGGAGTTTGCAGATGTCATGCGCACCTTGTTCCTAAGGTCCTGATCCTGGAACATGCTCTTTACAAGACGCTGGCAATCGTCAAAATTACCGGCGACCTTGAGAGGATATATGTTACCACCAAGGGTAGTCATCTGAGCTTCCTGCAGCGGACTCACCTTTCCATCAGGATAGAGGATGACTACACGGACATTTTCGACGCCGTAGAATCCGTGCGCCACCGCACTGCCTGTATCACCTGATGTTGCAGCCAGGATGGTTATAGGTTCTCCGTCTCCAAGATATCCTAGCATCCTGCCCATGAACCTGGCCCCAAAGTCCTTGAAAGCATATGTCGGTCCATGAAAAAGCTCAAGATTATAAAGCCCGGCAGAAATAGAATTAAGTTTCAACGGAAAGTCATATGCATCCCGCACCAGACGCTCGACATCGTCAGCCGGAATATCCGCAAAGACTGTTTGTGCAAGATACACTGCCATATCGGCATAAGACAGAGAAGCCAGTGCCTCGACCTTTGCCATATCTATCTGTGGCACAGACTCCGGAATGAACAGTCCTCCATCCGGAGCAAGACCTGCAAAAGCGGCATCCTTCAAAGAGAAAGGATTCTTTCTTTCTATATCGCGTGTACTATAATATTTCATAAGATTATCTCGATGATATTGATGAATTGAGAACTCGGCAACCCTCATTTGATACAGTGCCGACATAAAGATCAGAACCCACACCCATATCAGCAAAATGACGACTCATAACCTCCCCCACTCTTGATGCCGTTTCCATATCAGGCGAAACTGCAAACACAGAAGGACCTGAACCTGAAATATTTACAGAAAGTGCACCGGCTGCGAGCACCTTCGTGCGGAGTTCATCAAAACCCGGAATAAACTGTTTGCGATGTGGCTCTATCACAGCGTCTACCATGGCTCTGCCTATAAGATACACATCCTTAAGTGCAAGACCTGCAACTACTCCGGCCACATTTCCCCATTGCTTTACGGCAAGCCTCAGAGTAATGTCCTTCGGCAGGACAGCTCGAGCTTCCTTGGTACTTACCATAATATCAGGATGTACTACCGAACAGAAGAAATTATCCGGCACAGGCAATCTCACTATATCCAAAGGCTCATATCCTCGCATCAGGACAACACCGCCCAAAATTGCAGGACCGACATTGTCGGCATGCGGAGTACCGCCGCTGATGAGTTTTTCACCTTCCATGGCAAATTCAACGAGTTTTTCCGGCGAGAAGGGACATCCGAGTGCTTCATTCAACGCATATACAGCTGCTGCACTGGATGCTGCACTGGATCCGATTCCACTACCTGGCGATATCTTATGTTCAACCACGACCTCAACCATTCTTGGCTCGCCAAATTCCTTCATCAAGGCCCTTACTGCCGGAGTAATGACATTCTTGTCAAGTTCTGAAGGCAACGGTACCGTACTCCTGTTCTCTATTGACAGACCGTCTCCTTCGCTTACGCTCACCGACACGATATCACCTACTCCGTTCAGAGTCATACCCATGACATCAAATCCACATCCCATATTTGCAACTGTTCCTGGAGCAAATACTCTAACTACATTCTTTTTCATGTTATTCATTTTTTCGGTTTGCATCCTCAAGCATTGAAAAGGGGAACCTGAAGGCCTGAAACCAGTTCGTTATAATTTGTAACAATTTATTAACAATCAAACTATTGCAGATGCTGAAAAACTCCGTACCTTTGCATCCGGTTATTAGTTTTAGTGTTATTAATTATGTGGTTAGTATGAGACGTCCCCGCGTGAGCGGCGAAGTCTCATTTCTTTTTTATATCAATCTCTTGAGAGAGAAAAATTGAACATCAGTCCTCCTTCCGGACGATTTGAGACTCTGATTCTGCCGTTATGGAAAGCCACAGCGTTTCTTACAATGGAAAGACCCAATCCTGATCCGCCATCATCTCTGGTCCTGCCTTCAGACACACGGTAAAATCTCTCGAATATTCTCTCCAGATGTTCTTCAGGCACTCCCTCTCCTGTGTCATAATAAGTCACATAATAAATCTTCTCTGAGACATCATAGAAACTTTCCAGATGAATGGTGATATTGTCCCCGGCATACTTGAGGCTGTTTTCAACCATGTTCCTCAATATGGAATATATAAGGGTCCTGTTCGCATTAAGAGTTGTGCCCTGATAGAGGTTATTCTCAACTATCACATTCTTTGAGCCGATTCTTTCACTGAACTCATCAAAAACCTCCCCAGCTATATCAAAAAGGTCGATTTCTGTCTTGGTAAAATTGGAAGACTTTTCCTCTATCTTGCTGATCAACGCCATGTCACTTATCAGCTCTGAGAGTCTAAGCGTCTGGTTATACGCTCTTTCAAGGAAAGCATGCTGCTTCTCCTTGGGCAGGTCAGGACACGCCAGCAGAGTTTCAAGATAACCCCGGATACTTGTGACAGGCGTCCTGAGTTCATGAGCGATATTGCTGGTCATCTGCTTCTTGAGCAGGCTTGTCTGCTTGGCCGTCTTGTCGTTCTCTTCCTTGAGGTACCTTGTAAGAAGAAAAGCGACTATGACCACCGTCACGAATATCAGTATGAATAGCCAATAATAAAACATATCAGTCTATTGTATTAAATGTATATCCATAACCGGAACGATTGGTCAGATAAGCTTTGCACGTTCCAAGCTTGGACCTGATCCTGGCAATATGTACATCAACGGTCCTGTCAAGTACATATGGCGCATCTTTCCATAATTCATTGATCAGATCTTCTCTTGAGAAAATGCTACCCGGATTGGATGCCAGAAGGTTGAGAATCTCAAATTCCTTTTTTGAAAACTGCACAGGCTGTCCATCTACAGTTACAACCTTACGCTGCCTGTCGATCTCGACCTTTCCGACCTTGATGGAATCACCGGATGCAACAGAAGGGGCCGGTACAGACATCGACCTTCTCAGCACAGCTGTCACCCTGGCAATGACTTCCTGTATAGAAAACGGTTTCGGAATATAATCATCCGCACCGGAAGAGAATCCTGTCAGAAGGTCATCCTGAGTATCTTTTGCTGTCAGAAATATGATAGGCGTCTGATCGTTCCTTTCATTTCTGAGAACCTGGGCCATCTGGAAACCAGACATACCATGCATCATGACATCAAGGAGTATAAGAGCGACATCCGGCGAAAGCATTTCCAAAGCCTCTTCCGCAGATGCGGCACACGCCACATTGAACCCTGCGTTTTCCAGATTGAACTCCAGGATTTCCCTTATATCCACCTCGTCATCCACTATTAGAATTTTTCTGTCCATATGACTCTAAATTGATATGCGAAACTACAAATTTAATCTTTTTTTTTCAATTTTACTATTTATGCATATTATTGCTTACATTTGCAGCATGAAAAAAGCTATTCTCCTTATTGTTGCAACCATCATTGCAACAAACTTTTCTTCTGCACAGAACTGGAATGCAGTAAAGAACGACAAGATCAATTTCCTGACAGGCGAAGGACGAGGTGAGACCATTGATGAAGCGGACCAGCAGGCTCTTGCTGCACTCATCAGTCAATTGAGCGTAGAAGTCAGCAGTAACCTGGAAATGCTTGAAGGCGAGACTACCAAAGGCGGTGAGAGCGAATATCAGAAATATGTCACCAACAAAATCAGCACATTTTCGAACGCCACACTGACCAATACCGAATGCCAGGTTCTGTCAAACGAACCGGACGCGCATGTCGTGCGATGGATCAGACGTTCTGAAATTGAAAAGATTTTCCAAGGCAGAAAGGACAAAGTATACGAATACCTCAACAGCGCTCAAAAGGGAGAGGCCAAAGGCAAGGTCGACGACGCTCTCAGGAACTATTACTGGGCATATACACTGCTGAAGACGCTCCAGCATCCCAGCGAGATAAGATATGAGGATTCAAAGGGAGTGTCCCACACCGTCGTTTCATGGATTCCGGAAAAGATGAACGAAATCTTTGATGCCATATCTGTTTCGGTCATTGCAAAAGAAGGTGACGACCTGAACCTGCATTTCACATTCAACGGCAGGCCTGTCACGACTCTGGACTACACTTATTTTGATGGAGGCAGATGGAGCAACCTTTACAGCGCTAAAGACGGAAAGGGAGTCCTGGAGCTTGCCCCTGGAGCGATAACCGAAAACATCCAGCTGAAGATTGAGTTCGCATACAAGAATGAAGCACACATAGACAAGGAGATAGCATCTGTAATCAATGTTGTGAAGGCAGCGTCGTTCCGCAAGTCATACATAACCATAGACGGAAAGGTTGACAAGGCCACTGCGCAGCGTGTTATGATGGCCGACATAAAGTCCAGCAAAATCACAGCCAGCAATGTAAGCAAGGCTGTCAATGAAAATGAAGTGAAGGCTTCCATTAACAAGGTAATAGCTGCAATCAGGAGGAAGTCTTACAATGAAATTGCACATCTCTTCACTCCTGACGGACTTGACATGTACACCCGCCTGATATCGTACGGAAATGCCCAGATTCTGGGAAATCCGCAATATGCAGTCTATAAAAACGGAAACTACACCGTAGTAAGAGCCATCCCTATGTCGTTCTCCTTCGCCAGAGGCTCCAAGAAATCTTTTGTCGAAGATATAGTATTTACCCTCAACGAAGAAGGCAAGATAGAATCACTCGCCTTTGCCCTTGACGACCAGGCTACAAAGGACATACTTACCAAGCAGGCCTGGCCGGAGCATGCCCGGATGGCAATAATCGAATTCCTGGAGAATTACAAGACTGCCTTTGCGCTTGAGAGGCTTGACTACATCAGAACAATATTTGATGACAACGCAGTGATCATTGTCGGCAAACTCGTAAAAGTCCAGACCGCACCGAATGCAGAGCACCAGATGTCATACAACAACCAGGTCGTGGAAAGAACAAGATACACCAAGGAGCAGTACCTCAGGAATCTTGAAAGGTGTTTCGCAAGCAACGAGTTTGTCAACATCAGGTTTGCCAACAATGATATCATAAAGGCTGGTGTCGGTGGCGAAATCTATGGAATACAGATCAAACAGGACTACTACTCTACAAATTATGGTGACACAGGATACCTCTTCCTCCTGGTGGACATCAATGACCCTAAGGCTCCAAGCATCAAAGTAAGAACATGGCAGCCACAGCCTGACCCTCTTGACGGTCTTATCGGAATCGAGGACTTTTAGCTATTCTCTACACCCTGACAACAAATGAAAAAAATATTCATAACCTTATTTCTCTGCATCACCACGGTCTCTTTCGGGCAGGAATTCTCGGTAAATTCATTCTTCCTGGCTGAAACTGACCTGACGGCCAACACACCCGGAACTATCGTTGAAGACCAGAACGGCAACCCTTGTGCGCTTATCAAGGTCGAGACCACTCTTGACGGCTACACGTTCAACGTAGGTGTACTCGGCATAAAAGAAACCAAAAGAGTCGGTGGAGAAATATGGGTATATGTTCCTTTCGGAGTAAAGAAGATAACCATCGGACACCCCAAACTTGGAACCATCAGGGACTACCCCTTTCCATGCAAGATAGACAAGGGTCGCACATACATCCTCAAGCTGAACGCAAAATTAGGCGGAAGGACATACGATACCAGCAAGAAGCAGAGAATGATTCTGAATGTTTATCCCGCTTCTGCAACTGTCGAGATCAACAATACCCCGATCGAGCTCAAAAACGGCACTTACAGCCGCGACTTTTCGTTTGGAATATATGACATAACAGCATCTGCACCCAGATATCACTCACTTCGCAGACAGATTGAAATCGATGATCTGAACAACGCCGAACAAGTAAACATACACCTCAAGCAGAAGTTCGGCTGGCTGCAGATACCGGGAGATGGAGATGAGAAATTATGGATAGACGACCAGCAGAAAAGGTTTGTTCCTGGCAGCAGGATTGACCTCAACAGCGGACATTACCGCATCAGGATGACCAAGCCCATGCACGAGACGTTCGAGACGACACTGGAAATCAAGGACAGCGTTGTCAACAGACTCGTTCCAGACTTCATCGCCAGGTACCGGGAGATCGAGTTCCGCGTCGACGGCAATGCTGAAATATGGATAGACAACAGAAATGTCGGTAACGGATACTGGAAAGGCAGACTTGAATATGGACAACACAAGATTGAGTGCAAGAAGCCAAGTCATCGGGCTAGCGGAATGTATCTGACAGTCGAGCCAGACACAAGAGAGCAGATATCACTCGACGCTCCGGACCCGATATACGGATATGTCAATGTCAGTTCTTCACCATCTGGTGCTGACGTTTATGTAGATGGTGAAAAGCATGGAATAACCCCGCAAAGGCTGACACTTCTTGAAGGCAACCATATCGTCGAGGTACGCAAGAGCGGATACACATCCGAAACAAGGAATTTCTCGGTAAGCGAACGGTCAAATCATCGCTTTGATGCCTCTTTGTCAAATGCCGTATCCGTCCTGATCAGTTCAAACCCTGGAGGAACAGTCTTTGTCGACGGCAAATATGTCGGCTCATCCCCAACCAGACAGAACCTTACAATGGGCAAACACGAACTGAAGATTGTAAGCCCTGACAACACCCATAAGAACATCAAGAAAAAGGTGGTCATCAATCCATGGAGCGAAAAGTTTTCATACGATCTGAAACAGCATTATTTTTATAAGGACAATTGTCTTTTGGGAACTTACATGGGTTTCAGTTCAGAGAACTTTGAATGGGCATTTAACCTTGACGTATATTTAAAAGGCATATACATAGGTAGCGACTTGTCGATTGGTGGCTCAAGCCATGAATCATATTCTTCAATATCATGGGATATAAAATTTGGCTACGGAATTCGTCTTGGCACCACATTCATGTTTACCCCTTCAGTTGGATATTTGTATACAGGTATAACAAACGATCAAGTAAAGCGGAAGGATTATGCATATAGCCCTCCTGGTTCTGCGCTCATCGGAAGTTGTAAATTGAATTATGCTCCTGCTTTATTAGCAGGTCTTGTTTCATTATTCATTGAACCCCAATACGCGCATGCACTCTCCCATGATGAAAACACACCCCCTCAAATGGCAAACTGGAACAACGGCTTCCGATTAAACATAGGCATCTGCCTCAACTGTGGGGTTTACTTTCAATCTGAAAGATAGAAACTTTTAATATAAAGGAGTATCATAATCGAACAGCAACCCTGCATCTTTGAGATGTGGGGTTTTCTGGTCTTTGGGAGACAGGATGGCGGCATCATGCGGAATCTTCCAGTCTATGCCAAGGTCGGGGTCATCCCAGGCAATGGCACCCTCAGATTCAGGAGCATAGAACGCATCGCATTTGTATTGAAAGACTGCCTCATCGGAAAGTACCGCAAAGCCATGGGCAAAACCGCGCGGTATGAAAACCTGAAGATGATTTTCATCGGAGAGTTCAACGGCGACATGCTGGCCGAATGTAGGAGATCCGCTTCTGATATCTACTGCGACATCCAGCACCTTTCCCTTGACAACATGTATCAGTTTGCTCTGAGAAAAGGGAGGTCTCTGAAAATGGAGCCCTCTGATCACATTACGCACCGAACGGCTTTCGTTATCCTGAACAAAATGTATGTCTCCCACCTTGGAGATAAACTCTTTTTCAGAGAAAGACTCAAGAAAATACCCCCTCTGGTCATAGTAAACTTTCGGTTTCAGAATCAGAACACCGTCAATATCTGTCTTGATTATCTCCATGCTGCAAGTCCAAATTTTAAATCATCATGCAAATATAGTTCATTATATCGTTCTGCCCACCCCGACATATCAAAAAAGCAGTTACATTTCTGCAACTGCTTTTCTGTGGTGCCACCGGCTATGAAACTTGATACTTCCTGATACTATTTTCCGTAACAAATTCGATTCTCACACCCTATTTGTTACTCCCTGCAATTAAATGGAGTAAAAAATCAGTTATACATATAGTTATACAAAAATCGCTATATTCTTATTCTGGCCATAATGATCGTATCATGATTTTTATTGATGGATTATCTAATTTCATACTTAGGGGTTTTGATATGTCATCATTGCCACTCATGTGAAGAGGATGATTATAGATTAACCCCAGCAAAAAATATGTTTCTGGAATTAAGGCACCACGCGAATGTGCGAAAGAAAGCTTCTCTGTAGTTCCATGTATTTCTAAAAATTCCGCTCTATGTCGTTCTTCCAAATTACTGTAGGCTTGCTCTTCAACACGCCTCCTAACACTAAAACACACAGCTAAAGGATCGTATCTCTCATCAGGCTGTAGTAAATACTTTCTACACTCCCTGTCAATTTTTTTTATAAAAGAAGCAGGTGTCGCCCAATCCTTATTGAGACCTAAAGCCATAAATTGCTTTTCCAAATTGACATTATCTATATCAACTGAATAATGAAAATAATGCTTATTGAAATCATCCTTAATTGATGAATCTTCTCTATTAGCAACTAATTTAATCATCTTGTCGCTAATTTTAGCTTTAGTATCCTTTAAATACACGACATTTAATCTCTTATCATTAAAACAAAAATGCTTTAAGTAATTGGGATCAAGATGAGTAAGCAGTATTGGGAAGATTAATCTCTTATTCTTTCTAAAAGTCTCAATTAAGGTTGATACATAGTATTGAAATACTACAATATTTGCGTCATCTAGATAATCAAAAAACTCATCAACTACAAGTATACAATTCTTATCTGTACGAAAACCACATTCTATTAAACTAGCAATAAAAACAAGGATGTCTCTTTGTCCCCCTGAAATCAGATGAGCTTTAGGCCACTCAATTATTAATGATTTATCACTCTCTTTGGATGAAATTTGAAATCTATGAGGGAATGGATTAATCTGCTGTAGTGTTTTGTCTATTTCTTGTTTTCGCCATCTGTAATCTGCATACTGCAGTGCCAATCTATACCTTCTCTCCATTTGTCTTCTCACGCAGATAAATTGCCACGCAGACAAGAACGCATCAACATCACTACAATCTAACTCTTCTTTAATAAACTCCGACAACTGATAAAACTCAGGGATGAAATGTTCAAACACAGAGTTCTCGGAAATCAATGTTTTTATATCACCTGTACGATGTTCTGAAAATGAATTTACAATATCTATCGCTGATTTTATCGACAAACTGTATTTTTGCAGCTCAAACTTGTGAAAATCAATACTTTGTTCACATTTATTTAGGAAAGCTTGATTCTGATATACTTTTGAAATATTAATAAGAATCTTACCACTTGCACCAAATTCCTGCTTAAGTAAAGACAGATTATATTCAAAAGTCACACGCTTAGGTACCGTTTTTATTAGTGTCGTAGGCTTTATATCCATTGATGCCTTGGCTGTAATTGCTCTTCCGAACCGCTGAGCTTTAGCCTTGGGTATAAGAGGATTTGTCGCTACATGCACATCGAAATTATCTTTAATGGTATTAGTACTTTTATCTGCAATCAGTTGAACTCCTGTACTTAAATCTATTGATAGATATGGATCACCATTTTTGGGAGAAGGCTCAACTTCTGGCCGCAATTCCAACTTTGCCCCTACCAAGGAATCAAAAGCAATAGCTATAGAACTTTTACCAAAACCATTTGGGGCGACCAATATATTAGGGCGATTTGGCTGTATTATCTGGTCAATCACTAAATCCGTGATTCCTTTGACATTCCTGATTTCAATCTTTGTAATTACCATAATTCTATCAAATGAATACGAACAAAATTAGTGATTCAGATCATATTCTCAAAACATATTCGATGAACATTGTAGATAGTAACGCAAAATTCCCCCACGAAAATAATTGAAAAAGGGACCATGGAATTAAGGTTTTTAGATTTGCGGTGAGTAAATCTTTAACTAATGATTTCTATGGATCTTAAACAACAAATTCTTCACTACTATCGAG
>JBGVQP010000004.1:0-2776 GCA_045127685.1 Candidatus Cryptobacteroides sp. | reverse complement strand
TGGGTTCCGTAAAAAGTGGAATAGAAGTTGTTGGAGGTGGGATTTATGAAAGATATTGAATTGAACAAAGGTAATGAAAGTTCCCGATTTCCGGTTTTGAAGTCACAAAAAGTCGGTGATTGCTTTATTCGTGTGACTTTGGATACCCGTCATGCTTCCCGTGAAGGTAAGCTTCCAGCTGCTATCTGCTTCCATCAACAAGGCAAGAAGTGGTATTATCATCTGGATATGAAACTTACAGGTGACGAGTTTGTGAATGTCTGCAAAGCTACCGGAAGAGGACGAGTCCCGACAAATTTTGTCGGAGATAGGCCGTATGATATCAAACTCAAACTTGAGGCAGAGTTTGATAAGTATTATAGTATGGTGGAATCATTAAGCCGTTCCAAGCGATTGACCATACCTGCAATTAAGACTATGATAACTGGCGTCGGGGATGATATCAGTTTCCTTAAAGTCTGGGATGCTGAATGTCAGAAGAAATCCTTGGGTACAGCAGCGAATTACCGAGGTGCCAAGAATTCATTTGTCAAGTATCTCGGAGAGGTAAAAGGTTTCCGGGTTACTGCTGCAGATATTCAGAAATGGAGCGATGGCTTGATTGCTGATGGGATATCTAAGACTACGGTTGGAATATATCTGCGTGCATGTCGTGTCATCTGGTATGCCTGCGAGAAACTTGGATATGTACTCCACTCTGACTATCCTTTCGGCAAGGACGATGACAAGGTTTCAATCCCCAAAGGTAATACCCGTAAGAAGTACTATCTGACAGTTGATCAGATGACGGAACTGCATAATTGTTTCGTTGAGAAACGATACCCGGAAGAATGGGACTCAGACTGGCGTGATAATGCTCATTACTCTCTTGGTCTCTTCCTGGCTCAATATCTATGTAATGGATTCAATTTGGCAGATGCCGCCCATCTTACATATAACGAACATTATTTTATAAGCGGACGACAGTCGTTCCAATTTATTCGCCAGAAGACAGAAGAAAGGTCTGAGGTTGAAGTCGTGATTCCGATTATTCCTGCATTACAGGTCATTCTAGATGAGATTGCAGCACCTCCGGTAAAAGGAACTTTGGTCTTCCCTGAAATATACGGTGATGCTCAGACTCCAGAGCAAAAGAAGAGACGTGTAGCAATGGAAAACCAGAACATTAAGAAGCGTGTCCGTCGCCTGGTTGAGAGCCTTGGTTGGTCTGTTCAACCAAGCGGAACCTGGTGCCGACATTCCTTTGCCACTAACCTTACACACGCCGGAGTGCCACACAACTACATCTCAGAGAGTATGGGCCACGCAGTGGACAACAACATAACCAACCGCTACATTGATGCATATCCTCTCTCCCAGCAGATGGCCTTTAACTCAAAACTCCTGAAACTGAATGACGAGCCGGACATCATGGAGGAATTGAAAGACCTCACTCCGGAGCAGTTGAAGGCGTTGATTGCGATGGTTAAGAATGCCTAAAATGCCTGCATCTCGGCGGAAAGTGTAAAAATTTGATAGATTCCGCTGAGTTGCGAACATTTTTTGTTATTTTTGTGCAAAACGAAGCAGTTATGATGATAGGTAGAATAGCGGAAAAAGAGAAACTGATTAAAGCATATGAATCAGAATATTCTCAGTTTGTAACCGTATATGGACGTCGAAGAGTTGGCAAGACATTCTTCGTAAGGGAAACCTTTAACTATACATTTACATTCGAGCATGCGGGACTCGCAAATTCACCGATGAAAAAGCAACTCAAGGCTTGGCAGTCTTCACTTAAGAATGCTGGCAGAAAAGTAGCATTGCCTAAAACGTGGATTGAAGCTTTTGATCAACTCAAAGATCTTATCAAAGAGGATTGCTCCTCCAAGAAGGTGATCTTTATAGATGAAATGCCTTGGATGGATACCCTTCATTCAGGTTTCATTGCCGCTCTTGAAAATTTCTGGAACGGCTGGGCGTCAGGAAGAAAAGATATCCTGCTCATAGTATGCGGTTCAGCAACTTCATGGATCATAAATAAATTGATTAAAAATCACGGGGGTCTGAGAGGTCGCGTAACCACTAAAATCAATATCAAGTCATTTACACTCAAGGAATGCGAGGAATATGCTGAGGCTTTCAAATTAGGCATGAGCAGACGTCAGATTCTGGAATCCTATATGATTATGGGTGGAGTTCCATTCTATTGGACATTTATTGACAGGGGCAAGAGTCTTGCACAGAATATCGATGATATGTTCTTTAATCCTGATGGAGACCTTCATAATGAATATGATGACCTGTATGCTTCATTGTTTAGAAATCCAGACCCATATATCAAGATTATAGGCGCTCTTGGAACCAAACGCGTAGGCCTGTCCCGCGATGAAATAATTTCTGCAGCTGGTGTACCAGATAACGGTAATGTCAGTACAATGCTCGAAGATCTGGAGTACTGTGGGTTCATAAGAAAGTATAACCATATCGGTTTTAAGAAGAAGAATGCAATTTACCAGTTGATGGATCCGTTCACTCTCTTCTACTTTAAGTTTATGCAGAATAATGAGAGGAATGATGAACATTTTTGGTCACACAATCAGGGAACCCCATTGTATTATAACTGGTGTGGCCTTGCTTTCGAAAGAGTATGTCTTCACCATGTTGCACAGATTAAAGCAGCACTTGGCATTGAGGGCATCATCAGCAACGTGTGTTCTTGGAAGAGTGAATCTATCGACTCAAATATGAAAGGCGCACAAATAGACTTGGTTATTGAACGTAACGATAATGTGAT
>JBGVQP010000003.1:0-8365 GCA_045127685.1 Candidatus Cryptobacteroides sp. | reverse complement strand
TCACCATGTTGCACAGATTAAAGCAGCACTTGGCATTGAGGGCATCATCAGCAACGTGTGTTCTTGGAAGAGTGAATCTATCGACTCAAATATGAAAGGCGCACAAATAGACTTGGTTATTGAACGTAACGATAATGTGATTGACCTTTGTGAAATCAAATATACCAAAGAGAAGTTCAGTATTTCTGCTGATTACAATGAAGTAATTCAGAACAAGCGTGCTCGATTTATTGAGGAACTTAAGCCGGATCAAGCGATTCATCTGATTTTGATTTCAGCAAGCGAAGTTCATAAGAATGACAATGCTGACGAGTTCCAGAAAATCATCTACGCTGAGTCTCTATTCTTGTAAAACACTTTGCATCTCGGCGGAAAGTATCTAAATCTGAAAGATTCCGCTGAGTTGCGAGCTTTTGTCTGGAACCAAGTCTGAAATTTCATAAGTTTTCAGACTGAAAATTCGTAAACTCGGCAAAATACTCGTAAAATTTTGCGCTTCCAAAACAACCTGTTTAATTTGCCATGTCAGTTCTCGGATTGACATGGCTTTTATTATGTAAAACACGTTGAACCGAACATGAAAATCTTTGATATATAATCGCTGAAAGCGATATCAAATGATTATTATCGTGAGAGTGAGCGATAGCGAACGGCTATCAAACTCTCAGAAATTTTTATAAACGTAAAAATTAGTGACAGTTTGAAAATTTATGGTTATGGGAAGAAATGAATGTGGAAGCAATGCGATGGTGACAGTGCAGATGACAGTGGAGGAATATCTTGAAATGAAGTCAAGGCAGGAAGTGAAGGAGGCTACGATACAGCCGAAGAACCTGGTCTATGGACTTGACGGAATCAAGCAACTCTTCGGCTGCAGCACGACCACGGCGTGGAGAATCAAGAACAGCGAATGGATCCGTCCGGCAATCAGTCAGGTAGGTCGCAAGATCGTGGTCGATGCCGACCTGGCATTGGAACTGGCGAACGAGAATACGCAGCGTGTAACTTACAGGAAATAGGACAATGGCAAGGACTACCTTGTAATCCGGAAGTTCCTTATTCATCAGAAGATCAACCGCAAATCGATTCGCATCAACATCCCTCTGTCGGTGGTACTTCAAGTGATCGACGAATATAACAAGACTCACGGAGTACTCACTGAGCCCTCATTGCAGGAAAGGGAACAGGAAATAGGAAAAAGGAACGATGGAACAGGAATGGAGGAAGAAATGAAAGAGGAATCGGCCCCCGTCGGGAGACCGATTCAACGTCGTCGCACAAGAAAAGGCTGTGCAATATCGGAGGTCCTGCAGGAAATCGCCGCCAGTGCCTCCGTTCAGCAAGGAGATGAAAAGGAAAACCTTCAGTCCTTCGAATGAAGAAAGAGCAGATACTTCAGATTTTTACCTCCGAACCACCGTTAGTCACATTGGCTGACGCCGGAAAATGTCTCGCGAAGCTCGTGACGGAAGTCTATATCGTGAGCGGGGTCCATCGTACCTTGACCAAAGAAGCATTTGCGGAAGAAATCACCTTCGCAACGGATTACCTGCTGAATGCCATCAGATCAGAGCCACGTTACAGACAGCTGCGCTCCTCTGAACTCCGTCTAGGCATCTCTGAAGGCCTAAAAGGTCGTCTGTGCGACGATCTCGGATACCCCACCACCAAGACCATCCTCCGCTGGATAGAAGCCTACTCTGTCCATGAAACTCGCATTCTCGCCCTGAATGAATTCTGGCGGATAGAGAAACGAAGGTAAACTGATGATTCAGACTCACTCACAGAACTTCTCGACGAACTCCTTCGCCTCCGGATACTTCTTGTAATATACTCTCATCATCTCCTGAATCGTGTCGGTAATCCCAGGGCTTGCCTTCGAATGACTTTTGATCCTCCAGACACTGAGCGCCTTTAACTCAAGATGAAGTTCTCCGGACACCCCGAGCGTCCTTCTTTTCATCTTCTCCTGTTTCGCCTTTGAAACATTCTTTACCGGGATCTCTCCCTCACTGCTCACCGCCGAATCCTTCCTCTTCAACGATGCACGAAAATCCTCTAACTGTCCCATGTCTAAATGTGTTTTTGTGTTAATATGTAAATATACGAATGCACTGATGAGCGTGTGTGTCTATGTGTTAATGCATGTATGTTCGTGTGTCTTAATGTATCTGTGTGCGTATATGTTAATGTGTGTGACTATGTATATACTAATGTGTGAATGCGTTAATCTGTCAATGTGCTAATATGTTTGTGTGCCAATGTGTTAATGTGTTCTACAAAGTTATCCACGGCACTTTTCCTCTCCAAATTTTACCGCCTTTTGGGGTCGAAAACGCTCCGGAATCACGTCATTTTTCAAGACTTCAAAACAGATCTTCCAGCGACGGTTTTATCTGAGCGTTAGTCCAGATTGCAAGATGTGTGTACGTGTCACGAACACGGGGGAAAAGCATATGACTATAGTGTTATAAGTCAAGCTGTGGATTGATAAATGAGATTCGGCAAAGTTTGATGAGAACACGAATATTTGTGTCACAATAGAAGTTGTGATATATCCAGATGTTTATATTCGGAATTATCACCGAAAATAATTACATTTGTCCTGCAATACACTTGCTACATACATATTTTAACATAGCATTTGCTATTTATTCGGTTGCCCTGAAACCTAGGAAATTTCAAAGCAAACACACCGGATAAGTCAGTGAATGTCCGCGCTTTGGCGTGGGCTTGACTTATCTAGTGTTTACGGGCTTTCCTAGGGCCTACAGGGCGTAGATAATAAAGTCTGCGCCTTTTTTGTGCCCTGAAAGTCCGTTCGGGATAAGTGCAAGTGCACAATGAAAGCGCATAATGGACACCCAGATTGTTTCCGGGGGTCTCTCTTCCCCCGTACAGCAGGGAATGGAGCGTCATGCTTACCATTCCCTTGATACCTCCGTACTCGAAATCCTTCTGTCAGACCGTAGCCGTCCAAAGCACGGCAAGAAAACGCCCCACATAATATGGGCTACTGACAACTATTCATCCCAAGGATCAGAATACGCAGAAGATGCTCAGATCACCATAGCATCAATCACAGGTAAAAACGAAAACCTTATCCGTCCTCGCGTTCTCAAAAGCAAGGAGGAACAGCAGTCCAGAGCCCGTGACAAGGGAGAGGTCTTCACCCCGTCGTGGATATGCAACAGCCAGAATAATCTCATAGATACAGAGTGGTTCGTCCAACCTGAAATCTTCAACAAAGAAACGGACAAAGGCTGGATCACAAATACATCTCCGATAGGTTTCCCAACTAAAAGTGGTAAGACCTGGCAGGACTATGTGGAGGACACCCGTCTGGAAATCACTTGCGGAGAAGCTCCATATCTCATTTCCCGGTACGACACCATCACAGGTAATACCATTCCCGTTCAAGATCGTATCGGACTCCTTGACCGCAAACTTCGTGTAGTATCTGAAAATACGAAAACTCCAGACGAATGGTATGACTGGACGATCAAAGCATACCAATCCATCTATGCATTCGAGTGGCAGGGCGACAACCTCCTTCTCGCCCGTGAAAATGCCCTATACACATTCTACGATTATCATCAGGACAAATTCGGTACATCTCCTACAGAAGAGCAGATCCATCAGATCGCAGAAATCATCTCTTGGAACTTCTGGCAGATGGACGGACTCAAAGGCGTTTTGCCAGACACTTGCCACGACGAAATCGAAGAAATCCCATCCCTTTTTGGCGACGGTGAAAAGACCGTCACTCCTTGCCCTGGCTGCGAAACCGGAGACATCCGCCGTCACAACGGAGTCTATGCAAAGATCAAGGACTGGGCTACAAGAAAGACAATCCGATATATCGACCTCATAAAGAAGTAGGCCTATGCAGTACTATTCCACCCTTAAAGCCAAACTCATTTACATCTTCACCATTCCTGATGAAGCACACAGCGGATGCGTAAAGATTGGAGAAGCGACATTGGATGAAGCTACAAACCTCACCCTTCCGCCAAACTGCAAAGAACTCAACGCCGCTGCACGCAAGCGAATAGATCAATACACAAAGACAGCCGGCATTGACTATACCCTCAGGCATGCTGAACTTACAGTAGCCATACATGGCGGTATGCTCACCACCTTCAATGACAAGGCAGTTCACGAAGTACTCCTCCGTTCCGGAATCAAGCGTCACGATTTTTCGCATAAGAATCAAGGCCGTGAATGGTTTGAATGTAGTGTAGATACTGCTCTGGCAGCAATCAAGGCGGTCAAGGAAGGACGCTTCTCCATCCGTGCCAATGAAATTACTCTAATAGATGATGAAATTGAATTCCGTCCTGAACAGAAAGAGGCAATAGAAAAGACGGTCAGGAAATTCCAGTCAGGCGGAAAGACCATGCTTTGGAATGCCAAGATGAGATTTGGCAAGACCCTCTCTGCCCTGCAGGTCGTAAAGGAATGCCGCTACCATCGCACAATGATCCTTACCCACCGTCCGGTAGTCGATAAGGGATGGTTCGAGGATTTTCATAAGATATTCA
Source organism: Candidatus Cryptobacteroides sp. (assembly GCA_045127685.1). GTDB lineage: Bacteria > Bacteroidota > Bacteroidia > Bacteroidales > UBA932 > Cryptobacteroides. The sequence goes on along the minus strand of JBGVQP010000003.1, from coordinate 3,821 downwards.
AACTCTTTGACGGATACACTTATGGCTCCCGTGAAATGGGAGAACCGTTTGAAGTTCTGGAAAAAGTTGCTAAGAAGAACCCGAGTCAGCATTATGTTTATTTCGCATCGATGCAGGACCTCAGAGGAGCCCAGCTCGCGGGAGGAAAATTCGACAAGAACTCTGCAATCTTCAAAGCAGAATATGATATGCTCATCATTGATGAGGCTCACGAAGGTACCCAGACCGAACTCGGTCAGAACGTCATAAAACTTCTCACAAAAGCAAATACCCACGTACTCAACCTTTCCGGTACTCCATTCAACCTTCTTGAAGACTACTCGGAAGATGAAATCTACACATGGGATTATGTCATGGAGCAGAGAGCCAAAGCTGAATGGGATATAAATCACTTTGGTGATCCAAATCCGTATGCAGGCCTGCCTCGTCTCAACATCTTCACCTTTGACCTCGGAAAAGCCCTTGCCGGATTTGAGGATATAGAAGATTCTGCATTCAACTTCAAGGAATTCTTCCGCACCTGGACAGGAGATATAGAGCGTGACCATCGTGAGATGCCGGAAGGATCACTCGGCAAGTTCATTCACGAAGACCACGTAAGAAGTTTCCTTGACCTCATCATCAAATATGATCCGGAAAGCAATTATCCATATTCTACTGTCGAGTTCAGGAATGCCTTCCGTCATACTCTTTGGATGGTTCCCGGCGTGAAGGAAGCCCGTGCCCTTTCCGCCCTCCTGAAAGAACATACCATCTTCGGGCAGTTCGACATAGTCAATGTTGCCGGAGACGGAGATGAAGAAGTAGAGAATGACGATGCTCTCAAACTTGTAGAAAAGGCAATGGGAGACAATCCAGAAGATACCCGTACCATCACCCTCTCTTGCGGAAAACTCACAACCGGCGTTACAGTGCGCCCGTGGTCAGCAGTAATGATGCTTTCAGGCTCTCACAACACAGATGCGAAGGCATATATGCAGACCATATTCCGTGTTCAGAGCCCATACACTACCAATGATGGCAGACGCAAGGAGAACTGTTATGTCTTTGACTTCGCCCCAGACCGTACGCTGAAAGTACTTGCAGACACAGCAAAAGTCAGCACCAAAGCCACTGCCAGTCAGAATGATCGAGTCAAACTTGGAGAATTCCTGAACTTCTGTCCGGTCATCGGTTACAACGGAACAAAGATGGCCACCTACAATGTCGAGAACATGCTGGAGCAACTCAAGCGAGCCTATATCACCCGTGTGACAAAGAACGGCTGCGACGACCCTCGTCTTTACAATCACGAAATGCTTCGCAAACTCGACGCTGCAGCACTCGAGAAATTTGCCGGTCTCCATAAGATCATCGGAGCGACCAAAGCCAATCATACATCTACGGACGTGGATATGGCCAAGACCGGACTCACGAATGAGCAGTACAAAGAACTGGAGCGCATCAAGAAAAAGAACAAGAAAGAACTCACTGAAGAAGATAAACGGAGACTCGAAGAGGCAAAAGAGAAAAAGAAGAATGCAGATGCCGCTATCTCCATCCTTCGAGGCATCTCGATCCGTCTTCCGCTTCTCATGTACGGAGCAGAACTTAAAGATGAAGGGCAGGATATAACCCTTGAGAATTTCGCTGAACTAATAGACAACCAGTCCTGGGAAGAATTCATGCCGCGAGGAGTCACAAAGGAACTCTTCAAGGAATTCGTGCCATATTACGATCCGGATATGTTCCGTGCAGTAGGTCGTAACTATCGGGACCTCGTCCGAGCAGCTGACCGCCTTGCACCTATGGAACGCACCAGGGAAATCGCCCGCATCTTCTCATATTTCAGAAATCCTGACAAGGAAACCGTCCTCACCCCTTGGAGAGTAGTCAATATGCATATCGGTGACTGCATTGGTGGACAGGTATTCTATGAAGAAGATATGCAGACCGAAGGCCTCAAGCCGCGCCTTGTAGATCACGGGGAAGTAACAGCCAAAGTGTTCAAGGATCCAGATACAAGGATATTGGAAATCAATTCCAAGACTGGTCTGTATCCGCTCTTTATGGCATACAGCGTCTTTGCGGAGAAACTTCAAGCATATAGAGATACTCACATGCTTGCAACAGATATACCGGTGTCCATCCAGAACGAGATATGGGATAAAGTCCTTCGTGACAACATCTTCATCGTCTGCAAGACCGAGATGGCAAAAAGTATCACCAAGCGCACCCTACGCGGCTTCCGTCAGGTAAAGGTCAATGCAAGATACTTTGAAGACCTCATCAACAAATTTATACATCAACCATCACTTTTTATGGATAAAGTGTTGGCGGGAAAAACATATTGGAAAAATATAGAGATAGAAGAAAATATGAAATTTAATGTAGTGGTATCTAACCCACCGTATCAATTGGTAACAGCAAAGAAAGACTCCGAGAATGGTCAGAAGTCAGTGACAAATATTTTTCATTATTTTCAAATTGCCGCAGACAAAATTGCCAATTATACTTCTTTTATATATCCTGGTAAGCGCTGGATTCATCGTTCGGGAAAAGGATTGGCTGAGTTTGGGCTTAAGCAAATCAATGATCCACATTTGAGTAAACTGATATATTATCCGAATGCCACAGATATTTTTAAGGACGTAGCAATAGCTGATGGTATAACCATTTTATTGAAGGATATGTCTAAAAGTGATGACACTTTCGTATATGAATATCATGAGGATGGCAAGGTTGAGAAAGTAAATGTTAAGTGTCCAGGTGAAACATTGATGATTCTAGATCCAAAGAATCTAGAAATTGTTGAGTGTATTCAGAAAGTTGTTGAAAATCAGTTCGCCTATTTGCATAAAGCCATTTTACCGCGTAGTTTGTTTTCAATAGAAAGTGATTTTGTGGAAAAAAATCCAGAAAAAGTAAGACCATATAAGATAGGTGATAATTTTGATAAGACTACTGAGATTAAACTATTTACAAATGATGTAGCAGGTAAAAGTGGTAGAGCAAAGTGGTATATTGCCAATCGTGAGGTTATAACTTCGGGGTTGGATTGTCTGAATAAATGGAAAGTGGTTGTGTCAAGTGCAAATGCAGGAGGCCAAAAACGAGATAATCAGATAGAAGTTTTGGATAATCATAGCGCTTTTGGTAGGGCTAGGGTTGCCCTACGTGTATTTGATACTGAGGTTGAAGCAAGGAATTTTCTTAAGTATGCTACAAGTGAACTGATAAGATTTACATTCTTACTTACTGATGAGGCGTTGACATCATTGGCAATGATGGTGCCAGATATACTTGATTATTCGGATTCTAACCCATATATTGATTTTTGCGGAGACATTAATGAACAACTTTATAGATTGTTTGACATCTCGGATGTAAGCAGACGCCATATTAAAGAAACCCTAGCTGCAAAATCCAAAGTAACAGTTCAAGAAACATTGTTTGATATGGATGCTCAAATAAACCTTCAATGGGGGAATTTTGACTTACTGGCACATGGAGTTCAAGTTGGTGACGTTATAATTTACACCCCGACCGGCACAGAACTCACAGTGGCAGAAGATAATAAAGTCGAATGTAACGGAGAACTCTACACCCTCGCAGAGTTCACAGCCAAACACATGCCTCGCAACAAGCGCAGCGTCTCCGGCCTCTGCCAAGGCCCGAAATACTTCTCCTTCAACGGCATTTCCCTCTACAAACTCAAAGAATCCTTCTTGAAGAAGAAATAGCATTCATTGAAAAGTCGTACATTTGCTATAATCGTAGAAAATGTATTAGAGATATGAATGTTCTAATTCTTGGTAATGGTTTCGATTTAGATGTAAACT
>JBGVQP010000002.1:0-138155 GCA_045127685.1 Candidatus Cryptobacteroides sp. | reverse complement strand
CAGATACTACCAACCTTAAAGACCTCTTTGCAAAACCTAACTACAATATTGTCAATGAACTTGATGGTTCTACCGAACCAAGTTTGTTTTAATTGTTAAACTTTATAATAATCGTCCGGAACTTTTACCGGACAGCAATGATGAAGATTTGTAAATCATTTTTTGCTGCGGCAGTATATCTGATGGCTTTCGTAGCATGTGAACCTGAACAGCAGAAGGGAGGCGGTCTATCGAGTGCGGAAGTTACTATCGTAACTGATGATATCATGAATGTCTCCTATGCCGGTGACGATGAAATGTGTATTGAGTTTATCTGTTCGGGTGCTTGGTCTGCCACTATAGAATATTCCGGTTCGGAGGAAGGATGGATTACTTTTACCAATGAACCAGAGGGCGCAGGTAGCGGTATGTTGACTTTCTCGGTAGCAGCAAATGGCGCTACAGCTGCACGTGATGCCGTGATAAGGATTAGTTCAGGGGATGAATCCGCCGCAGTTACGGTGTCCCAGGAGTTCATGAAACTTAATATTTCATTCAGACATCCGTCGTTGCTTTATACGAACGAGCAATTAGCTAAGATTAAGGCAGCTATGAAGACCCCTGAAGGTACTGCTACTTCATTGAAGGATGCTGCTGGATATATTATCTTACGTGCAGACTCAGGTTTGGAGTATGATGTTGAAACCGTAACGACTGCTAACAAGCAGCTAAATAATGATAACGGTACATGGTATAAACATGTGACTGGTCCTGCTCTCCTTGCAATGCATCATGCTTTGGCATGGGGTATCTGTGAGGATGATAGTACTAACAAGGCAAAGTATGCCCAGAAGGCTGTCGAGATTCTCATGAGTTGGGCAAATGCCTGCAAGGATGTAGAATATCCAGTAGGTACAGAAGGAACGGATGAGGAACCATCAACAGGAGCAGGAATGTATCTTGCTCGCGGTCTTTTCCCATTCTTTGTGGTTTATGACATTTTGATGGATACCGAATATATCAGTGCAGAGCAGGATGCTGTAATCAGGGGATGGTTTACAAATGTCGTTACCCATATCAAGGCATCCATGAATGCATGGGATAACAATGACTACTTCAACAAGCAGTACTATCAGAATCATCTTTGTGCCCACATGTGGGGGCTGCTCTCAATAGGATATCTTCTTGAGGATCCTTCTCTGGTGCAGTTCGCCATCGATCATGAAGATAATCCAAGAGACTTTTATGAACTGATCCAGGGAGCTATTTTCATGGAAGGCGACACACCTTGTCATAGGGAGGCGGCTACTGCACCGGCTCCAAAAACAGGTGAGATCTATGACCGTTATCGCCACGATACAGGTCCTCTTAAAGGTCTGCAATACTCCAGTCTGACGCTTCAGTGTCTTTCTTCTGCTGCGCGTGTCTGCAAGAATAACGGTATTGATATGTATGCATACACAGCACCGACAGGTGAAAACCTAAAACTTGCATACGAGTTCTATGCTCCGTTCTATACCCAGATGAAGTCGGACCTTGAGCACGGATACTATGCCGGTGAGGACGATCGTATCACAAAAGCGGGAGATATGAGAGGATTGTTTGAGTTGGGTTATAACGCATACCCTGAAAGCACAAAGATTAAGGCAGTTCTTGACGCTATGCCAAACAGAGGTAACAATGCCAAGGCTGACAGACAGATGCATGACCAGCTCTCATATACTCGTCTACTCAGCATTGATGTTGACGCTGTGAATTAATGAAAGTGTATATGCGAATGAAAAGATTTATTTTCATTTCAGGTATAATGATGCTCTTTATGGTTTCCTGTCAGAAGCAGGAGACCATGGAGGCATTGACAGAACGTGTGTTTCAAAGGGCTGCACTCCAGATGGAACTGCTGGATGAGAATCTTGACTCTGTGGATAGAGAGGAAGGCGCGGCCACTTATCCTCGTTCTATAGATACAGATGGTAGTTTAATGACTGCTGATTATAAATGGTGGTGCTCTGGATTCTATCCCGGCAGCCTTTGGCTTGTATATGAATATACAGGTGAAGAGAAATTCAAAGACCTCGCACTTAAGTATCAGGCCGGTCTGGAACCATTGAGATATCGTACTACAGATCATGATATAGGTTTTCAGTTGATGTGCAGCTTTGGCAACAATCTGAGACTGACAGGTGACAGTTCTTGTGTGGCTGTGCTGTTGGATGGTGCAAGATCCTTGGCAACCCGTTTTGACCCGGAAGTCGGATGTACCCGTTCTTGGGATCATGGTGAATGGACTTTCCCTGTAATCATCGATAACATGATGAACATGGAACTTCTCCTTAGGGCTGCGGAACTTGGAGGAGATGAATCTTTGAAAGAGATGGCCCTCCGCCATGCCCGTACGACGATGAAGAATCATTTTAGAGAGGATGACAGTTGCGTACATCTGGTGGATTATAATCCTGAAACCGGTGAAATTATCGGAAAGCAGACTGTTCAGGGACTTGCCGATGATTCTGCGTGGGCTCGTGGTCAGGCATGGGGACTTTATGGCTACCCTATGATGTACCGCTTCACGAAAGAACCGGAATTTCTTGATCATGCGACAGCGATTGCGGAATATCTCCTGCCTCGCCTTCCTGAGGATGGCATTCCGTACTGGGACTATGACTCTCCGGATATTCCGAACGATGTCCGTGACGCCTCTGCTGCCGCAATCATGGCTTCAGCTCTCATCGAGTTGAGTACATATGTTGATGCAGAGAAGTCTGAACGTTATCTGGCTGCAGCCGAGAAGATACTTCGCACTCTTGCAAGTGACGAATATCTTATGGCAGAAGGCGAGGGATATGGTTTCCTTTTGAGACATAGTACTGGATTCAAAGCCAAAAACTCGGAGGTAGATGTGCCTCTGACTTATGCCGACTACTATTTCCTTGAAGCTCTGCTTCGCTGGAAATCGTTAAAATGACGTATAAATGCTATATAAGTCCTTTCTTGATATGTTTTATAAGGCAGTTAAGGTAATCTTTGTTTCTGCGTTGATTTTTCAGGCGGGAATTAAGGTACATGCGAAGGTGGAACTTCCCCCGATCTTTGTAGATAACATGGTACTTCAGCAGCAGTCTGAAGCAGCAATCTGGGGTAAGGCGGAACCGAATGCTAAAATTATAGTTACAACTACATGGTCAAAGAAAAGGACAGTAGTAAAGTCTGACTCAGATGGTAAATGGTTCACCCGCATATCGACTCCGGTTGCGGGTGGCCCTTATGAAATTACGTTCAACGATGGAGACAAAGTGACTATAAGGAATATCCTCATCGGTGAGGTATGGATATGTTCTGGTCAGTCGAACATGGCGCATCGTATGAAAGGAAATCCCGGACAGCCTATCAAAGGGGCTGCAGAACTCATTGTTGGTGCGAATCCAAAGACTCCGATCAGGTCCTGCAATCTTGAGCGTGTCATACATATGGAGCCTCAGGATGAATGTCCTGCCAACTGGTATGAACACACCCCGGAAGGGGTTTCTCAGGCTAGTGCAATTGCATATTTCTTTGCCAGGAAACTATATGAGACTCTCGGCGTGCCGGTAGGAGTCATCAATGCGTCCTGGGGAGGAACAATCATTGAGGCATGGATGAATCCGCAATTGTTGAAGGAAGAGTTTGGAGAAGAACTTGATCTGAAGTATCTGCTGGCAAAGACTTGGCCGGAAAAGGGACGGAAATATGTGCCCGGTGTAATCTATAACGGAATGCTGCACAGTCTGGTCCCATATACGGCAAAAGGTTTTCTGTGGTATCAAGGATGTGCTAACCGAAAACGACCGGAGCAGTACAGAAAACTTCAACCGGCATTTGTCAGGATGCTTCGTCAGGAATGGGACAATGATAAGATGCCTTTCTATTTTGCACAGATTGCTCCGTATCAGTATAATGGTCCAGAAGAAACGGAGGGTGCTTTTATAAGGTGGTCTCAGGCCCAGACTCTTGCTGAGATTCCATATAGCGGCATGGCAACAACTCTTGATGTCGGGGAATTGACATGTATTCACCCGGCCAACAAGAAGAAAGTTGCGGATCGTTTGGCATATCTTGCCTTGACTAATGATTATGGAATAAGTTGTATTGATGCGAATGCTCCTATGCCCAAAGAATTTATTTTTAAGGATGGAGCTGCGTATGTGTCTTTTCATTGCGGCTCAATGGGCGTCGGACCGACAAATGTCGAGCTTAAAGGTTTTGAACTTGCCGGAGAAGACAAGGTGTTCTACCCCGCGACCGCTATAGTACAGAAAGATTCTAAAAGTGTAAAGGTGACTTCGTCTGAGGTTCCTGTTCCGGTGGCAGTACGTTATGGCATGAGGAACTGGTCTGAGGCGACACTCTTCAATAACTTCGGCATACCGGCTTCTGCGTTCCGTTCGGATGATTGGCAGGACTGATTGTCCGCTCCTGCCAGTTGTAGCTGCGATATCAGTTTGGTGGTCTGCAGATGTCTGTCAGGTGCTTCTCTGCCCGTTCAGTCTTCCTCTCCCCGGGTCATCTTCCTATATCCCGCAGGGGTCATCCCGCTGACTTTACGAAAGGAGGTGAAGAAATAGTCCTTATTCTCGTAACCGAGTTCAAAGGCTATTTCCTTTATTGATCTGGAAGTGTTGGTCAACAACTCCTTGGCCATATTGATGCGTACTTCCTGAATATACTGCGATGGAGCAAAACCAGTGTATTCCTTGAAGATCTTTCTGAACCTGGAATAGCTATGCAGGTTATCTCTGCCAGCCTTTCAGGTGTTATGGTGCTGATGTTTTCATAGACAGCAGCCTTTGCGGTGTTGATCTGAACGGAAATGTCCGATCTGTTGAAATCCCTGTTTCTGCTCAGATATATCGCCATGCTGACAAGATTGCACACAATGCCGGCCAGTGCCTGCTGATAATTTGCCTCCTGAGCATCAGCAATCATTATGGCCTTCTTGTACAATGATATTATCTACTCGTTGATTCTGACATGAACCCCGAAAGTCAGACAAAACTTTCGGGGTTCATATCACGATATCGGGTGTCGGTAGGTCTTTATTCCCACTCGATGGTTGCGTTCGGCTTCGGAGAAAGGTCGTAGCAGACGCGGTTTACAGTCGGGATCTCAGCAAGGATTCTGTCAGTGATCTTCTGAAGGATAGGCCATTCGATCTGCTCGATTGATGCTGTCATCGCGTCGATAGTGTTCACGGCGCGGATGATCACCGGCCAGTCGTATGAACGTGCGTTGTTGCGTACTCCCACAGACTTGAAGTCAGGAACCACTGTGAAGTACTGCCATACCTTCTTGTCAAGGCCTGCTGCAGCAAACTCCTCGCGGAGGATCGCGTCAGACTCACGGAGTGCCTCGAGACGGTCACGAGTGATGGCTCCAAGGCATCTGACTCCAAGACCTGGGCCTGGGAACGGCTGACGGTAAACCATCTCGTATGGAAGACCGAGCTCGACGCCGCATGCACGTACCTCATCCTTGAAGAGCTGCTTGAGAGGCTCTACGAGTTCAAACTGGAGGTCTTCAGGGAGACCGCCTACGTTATGGTGTGACTTCACGACCTTTGCTGTCTTGGTACCGCTCTCTGCAATGTCCGGATAGATGGTTCCCTGTCCGAGGAAATCGATTCCGTCAAGCTTGCGTGCTTCTTCCTCGAATACGCGGATGAACTCGCCGCCGATGATCTTTCTCTTCTGCTCAGGATCTGCAACGCCCTCGAGAAGTCCGAGGAAACGGTCTGTTGCATCTACATATATAAGGTTTGCGCAGAGCTGGTTGCGGAAAACTTCCACAACGTTCTCGCTCTCGCCCTTACGCATAAGTCCGTGATTTACGTGAACGCAGTAGAGCTTGTCACCGATAGCCTTGAGAAGGAGTGCTGCAAGAACAGAACTGTCAACTCCGCCTGAAAGTGCGAGAAGGACCTTCTTGTCGCCTACCTGCTGGCGGATAAGCTCAACCTGGTCGGCAACGAAGTTCTTCATGTTCCAGTTGGTCTCGGCCTTGCAGGTGTCGAACACGAATGACTTGATTGCGGACTTGATCGCCTCTTCGTCATTCTCGAACTGTGCGAGCTTTACCTGGCAAATCGCCTTGTCGTGGCCAGCTGCCATTACAGGGATGCCTGCCTCATATATTTCAGGAAGCACATCGATCGCAACTCCGTCGATTACATTGTTAGGACCACCATTGATGATGATACCCTTAACGTTTGGAAGAGCTTTCAGCTCCTCGGCTGTGATGTCGTGCGGATGTATTTCGCTGTATACGCCCAATGCACGGACTGCCCTGGCTACCACTGTGTTCTCGTGGCTTCCGAGGTCAAGAATTACGATCATGTCCTGTTTCATAGTTTCTATTTTGTTTTTCAGCCCGCAAAATTAGAAAAAGATTGGAAAATATTTTATAAAACATCAGTTTTTTGTAATTATCGATGATTATCCGCAAATGGTGCAGTAAATCTCCAGAAAGAACTCCCGTTCATGTTATGATATATACTTTGACCGGCGACGCTGCTGAATAAGTAACATCTTGATTATCAGTCAAATGCGCCAACGGCAATGTTGCTACTCTCCTTTCTGAAACATAGAGTGGCAACAACTGTTCCACATAAATCACTTATAATGAATTACTTACAAAATGTAGGCGTTCTAGGTCTCTACCGTTTGAACGCGTTCCGTCCATTTCGCGTTTTGGGGAGTCTTCACGTTGTTGCCGGCAAGTCAGATAGGAATCACAGACCTGCTATCGCTTACCGCTTATGCTTCTTTTGGTCATTTCAGGACCAAGCGGTAACGGAAACACAGTAAACAACCGCTTTCGCAGTACTGCTTATCCATGTTTTGCTCGTTTCACGCCCAAGCGGTACTGCAATCCTTACAAATACAGTTATTTTGATAACCGCTTATCCTTCTTTTGGCCAGTTCACGCCCAAGCGGTGGGTGAAGCGTGCTGCCTGGGTTTCGGCAGTAATGACTACCTTAGTCCCTCGCTCAGCATCCATCGCTCTTACGCCCTCTCAGTCCGTTGCGTCCAAGAATCCAAATAATTCAATCAGCGTGGCCGGGAAGAGATTCCACGACTCCCTTCGGTCGCTCGGAATGACTGGATCGGCTTCAGACGGCCATGTGCTTTGCGGCTCGATCCGCTGTTGATGAGTCTGGAAAATTTTTTAAATTCGCGATTTCAAAGTAATGTACCTTATGACCCGCCTGAAACTTCTCGCTATATCCTTCCTGATGCTATTTGGCCTTGGTGCCTATGCCCAGACAATGGCTGTTGAGTCCTTCGAACTTGCCCAGACCGACCTTACGGCGAATACGCCAGGAACTATGGTGCATGATCAGAACGGCAACCTCTGTGCTCTGATCAAACTTGAGACGACCCAGAAGGGCTTCACCTTCAATGTGGGCGTGCTTGGAGTCGCGAAAACCGAGGAACATGTCGGTGAGATATGGATTTATGTTCCTTTCGGTATAAAGAAGATTACCGTCCAGCATCCGCAGCTTGGTACCCTGCGCGACTATCCGATTCCATGCTCAATTGACAAGGGCCGCACCTACATCATGAAGCTGACTTCCGGGTCTGTCAGGACCATAGTGGAGCATGCTCCGACTAAGCAGTTCCTTCAGATCAAACTCAGTCCGTCCGATGCAAGCCTGGAAGTCAACGGTGTCCAAAAGAATACGAAGAACGGAGTCTATTCAGAACTCCTGTCTTACGGTAGCTATCAGTATCGAGCGTTCTGTCCGAACTATCATGATGCGAACGGTGTCGTGGAGGTCTCGGGACAGAAGCAGACTGTCGAAGTCAGACTTAAACCGGCGTTCGGCTATCTGTCCGTGTCGGATAATGCCCGCAAGGAATATTCAGGCGCATCCGTATATGTCGACGACAAACTCGTGGGAACTATCCCTGTCGGTCACCTTCAACTTGCCAGCGGGTCATACCGTATAAGGGTTATGAAAGAGTTTTACAAGCCGTACAACTCGACCTTCACAATCTCTGATGAACAGACTAGCGACATCATTCCTCAACTTCTTCCTGACTTTGCGGATGTCACATTGACGACATCTGCCGGAGTCTCCATATATGTCAATGGTGAGTACAAGGGCAAAGGCTTCTGGAAAGGCAGACTGGCGAATGGTTCCTATATTTTCGAGACACGCAAGGACGGCCATATCCCTTACAGTATGTCGTGCGACATCACGGACAAGGATAACGGAAGGACTATTGGCGTTCAGTCTCCGACACCTGTGTATGGCTCCCTTATAGTGGAGTCCACACCTGACAACGCAAAGGTCTATATTGATGACAGGCATGTCGGCGAGACCCCGCTGTTTGTCCAGCAACAGATAATCGGCAAGCATAGCGTAACCGTCAAACAGGACGGCTACAAGCCTCAGACCAGGACGGTCGAGGTCTCCGAGGGTGCAGAGGCGGCATTGGAGTTTACATTAGAGAAAACAGTATCGCAGATATTTATAGGACATGATGCTTTGTCAGAGACCCCTGTTTCAATGCAAGGTGCATCGATGTCGAGTAGACAGCGGGAAGGAGTTGACTACGAGATGTCTGCCGGTACTGCTAACTGCTACATCATTTCCAAGGCAGGCACATATTCATTCCCGACAGTTAAAGGCAACAGCGTGGAGTCAGTCGGTAAGGTGTCTTCGGCAGAAGTTCTTTGGGAGTCGTTCGGAACTTCTATCGAGCCAAATGTCGGCGATTTAATAAAATCGGTCTCATATCAGAAAGGTTCAATTACTTTTCAGACATCTGATGTTTTTAGGGAAGGGAATGCGGTAATCGCTGCCAAGAATGCTTTCGGTAAAATTCTTTGGTCTTGGCATATCTGGCTTACTGATCCCCCGAAGGCACATATATATGACAATAATGCCGGTATTCTAATGGATCGCAACCTCGGTGCGACGAGTGCGGTCCCTGGCGATGTCGGCGCACTCGGTCTGTTGTATCAGTGGGGCAGGAAGGACCCGTTCCTGGGCTCTTCAAGTATTAGTAGCAATAAACTTGCTAAGTCTACCATTATATGGCCGTCTGAAGTGTATTCTAATGAATCTACCGGAACGATAGGGTATGTTACAGCCTGCCCGACAATTTTCATTGACGTTTTTAACTCTGTTTGCGATTGGTATTATACTACTAGCTCTTCATATACAGATGATACACGCTGGACAACATCGGATAAGCTTAAATCGATTTATGATCCGTGCCCTTTCGGTTGGCGTGTACCTGATGGAGGATATAATGGAGTGTGGAGCAAAGCTGGTTTTAGAGCCCCGAATTTCAGCGGCGCCAATAAGGGTATGATGTTCAGTATTAGTTCGCCGTCAGAGACCTGGTATCCTGCTACAGGTGTTCGTTTCTATCACAATGGTACTCTTTATGATGTTGGTCTATGGGGTGGATGTTGGTCGGCAACTCCTTCAGGTACCAATGCTCACATTCTGTTTTTAGATTATGGCAACCATGTCGATTCATCGCACACAACAGTCCGTGCAAACGGTCTGTCGGTCCGTTGTGTCAAGGAATAACTTTTAATAAGCGTGGCAGGAACGAGATTTCTCGTTTTCCTTCAGTCGCTCGGAATGACGGAAGTGCTTCGGTCATTCGGAATGGCAATGGGGATTTCCTTTGGTCACGTGTTTTGCAATGATATTCAAGACTATCAGTCAACAAAATGCAGAAAATGTTGACTGATGGTCTTTGTTGTATACTGTCTTGTGCAAGGGGTAGTGCTATGCCGTCGCGTACGCCCATCGTCATTCTGCGCCTTATGTGCCATGTGAGCGAGCGCAGCATAACCCTATCCTCCAAGCGGAGTGAGCCGCGTGGCACTGCCTGCTGCTCTTATTGTTTCTTTCTGTATCGGGGAGCACCGCTATCGCTAAGCCATCTTCTTCCAGCCGCCGGTATCTGCTCATACCCTGATACAGGCTTCCTATACTTTTTCACAGATATTATGTCTTCTTCCAGTACGGTTTCGATTCTTGCAAGAGTGGATATTGTAAAGTTATGACTTCCGCTAAGCCATTTGGAGATTTCGGCCTCCTTCTTGCCCATGGCTTTAGCGAGGTCCGCCTGATTCCATCCCTTGCGTTTTAGAATCTCATCAATGCGGGCAGCTATTGCATAAAACATGTCCACTTCCTTCTGTATCCCCTTGGGAATGTTAGAGAGGATGTCGTCAAGAATAGGGTCTTTATAGTACTTTCTAGCCATATCAGTCTAAATTAATTGTCAGATTGATGATTTCCTTATTCAAATCCATACCATCGGCTTCAAGATTTGACAGAATATTATCTGTTTTCTGCAAAGTCCGGACTTTTTCGTTTAACGCATGGTCTTCTTGATATGTTTGTGTTGTTTTTTCTCCTCAATCTGCCTCATGTCTCGTATGTGTTTGTTGTTGCAAAGATACGGATAATGTTTTATAAAACAAGTGTTTTTGTGAATATGAACTTAACTTATAAGTATAGTGCGTTGTTTTCTGGTCAGTCATGCGACAGCAGTAGCGCGCTCGGCTTTTCAGTCCGTTGTGTCAAAGAAGTCAACTAAGTCGCAGGAGCGAATTCAGAAGATATTCATCATTTGCGCATGGTCCGTCCATGAAAACCCCCATTTCTGTGGACGAGCTGGCAAAAAAACCGTTCCCGTCCACGAAAACGCCACTTTTCGTGGATGGCATCTCCAGTGTCTGCCACATGTTTTGTCAGGTATGCAGTAGGAAACATGCAGTTTGATTTTTGTCCAAAAATGTCTAATTTTGCAAGTCTTTTCGGCTGGTAAAACCGGTAGGGATGAGATGTCTCGACTTCGCTCGACATGACAACAGAGGCAGTCGGCTCGACATGACAGCAGGACTACGGTCGCTTGAGGTGACAACGCGAAGAGACAGTTACAAAACAGACAATTAACAAACAGCAACATATGCAGGATATAAGAAACATCGCGATCATCGCCCACGTCGACCATGGTAAGACTACCATCGTTGACAGGATGATCTATCAGGCGCGCCAGCAGCGTGAGCAGGAGAAGTTGGGAGAACTGATCCTTGACAATAATGACCTTGAAAGGGAACGTGGAATCACGATTCTTGCGAAGAATGTGTCGGTGGTATATAAAGGTGTGAAGATCAATGTGATCGACACTCCGGGTCATAGCGATTTCGGCGGTGAGGTGGAGCGAGTGCTCAACATGGCCGACGGAGTGATCCTGCTTGTGGATGCGTTCGAAGGATGTATGCCTCAGACCCGTTTCGTGCTCCAGAAGGCTATCGAGATGGGCAAGAAGCCTGTCCTTGTAATCAATAAGGTAGACAAGCTCAACTGCCGTCCTGACGAGGTGCAGGAGGAAGTGTTCGACCTTATGTTCTCTCTTGGAGCGACAGAGGACCAGCTGGATTTCCGTACGATTTACGGTAGTGCAAAGCAGGGGTGGATGTCATATGACTGGAAGCAGCCGACCGAGGATATCACTGCGCTTCTCGACACTATCCTTGAAGTGGTTCCTGCGCCGTCATACAATGAGGGAACCCCTCAGATGCTGATTTCGTCGCTTGAATACTCTCCATATGTTGGCCGTATCGCTGTGGGCAGGGTTACCCGCGGAACGCTTCAGGCCGGCATGAACATCACCCTCTGCAAGAGGTATGATATACAGCAGAAGCAGAAGATCAAGGAACTGATGATCTTCGACGGTCTTGGAAAGGCAAAGGTTGATGAGGTCAAGTGCGGCGACATCTGCGCAGTTGTGGGAATCGAGGGCTTTGAGATCGGTGATACCATCGCTGACTTCGAGAATCCTGAGGCGCTGCCGCCGATCGAGGTAGATGAGCCTACTATGAGCATGCTTTTCTGCATCAACAACTCGCCGTTCTTCGGCAAGGAAGGTAAGTTCGTGACATCGCGCCACCTCAAGGAGCGTCTTGAGAAGGAACTTGAAAAGAATCTTGCCCTGCGTGTGAAACCGGGTCCTAATGCGGACTCATTCGTGGTCTATGGCCGTGGAGTGCTTCATCTTTCCGTGCTCATCGAGACTATGCGCCGTGAGGGTTTCGAACTTCAGGTAGGTCAGCCGAAGGTGCTCGACAAGGTCATCGGAGGCCAGAGGTGTGAACCGATAGAGATGCTGACAATCGATGTTCCGGAGGAATTCGTGGGAAGGGCGATAGAGATGGTGACACGCAGAAAGGGTGCGTTGATCCAGATGGAAGGCAGGGGAGACCGTACGCATCTCGAATTCGATATTCCTTCGCGCGGACTGATGGGTCTTCGAAGCAATCTTCTTACCGCAACCCAGGGAGAAGCAGTGGTTGCGCACCGTCTCAAGGGTTATGAACCTTTCAAGGGCGAGATTGAGCGTCGTGTGAACGGTTCTCTCGTGTCGCTTGAGACAGGTCTTTCAGTTGCATATTCGATGGATAAGCTTCAGGACCGTGGCCGTTTCTTTATCGAGCCAGGCGTGGAAATATATGAAGGTCAGGTAGTGGGCGAGCATACCCGCGAGAGGGACCTGAACATAAATATATGCAAGACCAAGAAGCTTACCAATATGCGAGCTTCCGGCAGTGACGACAAGGTCATGCTTCCGCCGCCGATCGTATTCTCTCTTGAGGAGGCGCTTGAATACATCCAGGAAGATGAGCTTGTTGAGGTTACGCCGAAGTCCATGAGGCTCCGCAAGATTATCCTTAACGAAATTGAGCGCAAGAGGAAAAGTTCGGATTTTAGTTGCTGATAAGGAAAACGTACAAATTCGGACTATAAGTGTACATAAGTAGAAAAACGCATTGAGACTCAATGCGTTTTTTTCTATAATTTTGTGAACACATATACAGCGTTATGAAAAAACTACTGACCTTAATCATGTTTGTTGCATCTGTGACTTGCTTGTCAGCGCAGATGGTGATCACCCCGGAACATGAAGCCAGAGCAAAGGAACTGGTGGAACAGATGACTCTTGAAGAGAAAATAGGACTTATAGGATGCGAGAAGTCCTTCTATACGCGTGCCGTACAAAGGCTTGGAATACCACAGATCAGAATGGCCGACGGGCCTCAGGGAATAAGGAACAATACACAGAGTACAATGTATCCCTGCGGTATCCTGACAGCTTCTTCATGGAACAGGAATCTGGCGGAAAAGTTGGGGCACGCGCTGGGACGTGATGCAAAGGCGAGAGGTGTAAGTGTTCTTTTGGGTCCGGGAGTCAATATATATAGGGCACCTATGTGTGGCCGTAATTTCGAATATTTCGGAGAAGATCCGTATCTGGCCGGCGAGACAGGAAAACATTATATACTCGGAGTTCAAGATGAAGGCGTGATGGCAACTGTCAAACATTTTGCCGCCAATAATCAAGAATGGAGTAGGCATCATGCAAGTTCTGATGTCGATGAACGTACCATGCATGAGATATATTTCCCAGCTTTTCGAAAGGCGGTCCAGGAGGCAGGAGTCGGTGCGGTCATGAATAGTTACAATCCGATTTTCGGAGTTCATGCGACCGAGAACGGCTGGCTTAATATTGACGTTCTACGTCAGCAGTGGGGATTCAGGGGAATACTGATGTCTGACTGGACTTCCGTGTATTCTACTTCAGGTGCTGCCAATAACGGCCTTGACCTGGAATGTCCTAAAGATGTGTATTTCACTAAAGAGAGACTTCTCCCTTTGATCGCCAACGGCATTGTATCCGAAGAGACCATTGATATGAAGGTACAACATATCCTACAGACATTCATAGCCTTCGGTATGCTGGATAACAATCAGAAGGATGAGACAATTCCATTGGATGATCCTGACTCACGTAATACTGCTCTTGAAATAGCGCGTCAGGGAATAACAATGTTGAAGAATGAGTCGGATGCTCTTCCTTTCCGCAAGGGAAATATACTTGTGATGGGACCGAATGCAGACAGGATACCGACCGGTGGCGGAAGCGGTTTTGTTCACCCATACTCTACTGTTTCTATATATGACGGCCTTGCGGGCCTTGTCGGAAGTAAGAAGACGCGTCTGCTTGATGATATGACATTGTTCAAGGATATAATGCCGGATGTTTATACGGATAGTACATTTACTGTCAAAGGTTGGAAAGCTTCATATTATAATTCTGTACGTCCGGAGGGAGAGCCTTTCAAACATACGATAGATACTGTTCTGACGCATTATTGGAAATATGGTTCCCCATTCAAGGGTATGATGGATGATAAGTTCTATGTGAGATGGGAAGGTGTCTGGAAGGCAGCAGAGTCTGGCTTGGTACGCATAAGTATGGGAGGGGATGACGGCTATCGTGTAAGTGTAAATGGTAAGCGTCTCGGAGGCGATTGGGGTAACCACTCATACAACTCCCGCGATGTGTTCTTTGATGCGGAATCCGGACAAGTGTATGATATTGTATTTGAGTTTTATGACAATGCTGGTGAGGCTACAGTTACATTCTCTGCCGGACAGCTTGATGCTGGTCTGCTGAAATCTTCTGCTGAATGGGCTGACAATGTTGTATTCTGCGCCGGTTTTGACAGCAGTATAGAAGGCGAGGGGTTTGACAGGTCGTTTCAATTGCCACTCGGACAGAAGCGTATTCTTAATGCGGTAGCTGGGCTTCATGATAATGTTGCCGTGGTGCTGAATGCTGGTGGCGGTGTTGATTTTAGAGACTGGTCAGAAGCAGTTGAGGCTGTGCTTTTGGCTTGGTATCCTGGCCAGGAAGGTGGAACGGCTATAGCGGAAATCATAACAGGAAAAATATCCCCAAGCGGCAAGCTCCCCATTTCCATAGAGAAAGAATGGAAGGATAATCCGGTATATGACAGTTATTATGACAATCGCAATGTACCACACAAGAGGGTAGAATATAAGGAAGGTGTTTTTGTGGGTTATAGAGGATATGACAGGTCTGGTGTAAAGCCACTCTTCCCATTTGGATTCGGACTTTCTTATACGACATTCAAATATGATGGTCTCAGACTGACCAAGACCGGCCCGCAATCCGTGACAGTTGAGTTTGATATAACAAATACAGGCCGGATGGATGCATGGGAAACGGCTCAGGTGTATGTGGGGGATGTCAATGCATCTGTGCCAAGACCTTTGAAAGAGCTGAAAGGTTATGAAAAAGTCTATATACGTAAGGGAAAAACTGTTCATGTTTCTGTCAATTTGAATGATGAGGCTTTTGCATTCTACGATATTCTGTTAAAGAAGTTTAAAGTCGAACCTGGTGAGTTTGTCATATCAGTGGGCCCATCGTCAGGAGAACTTCCACTTGTTGAAAAAATAGTATTATAATTATCATTATGCGATAATTTGATATATTTGCCTTCATGAACAGATGTTGTCATATTTTGATTATATCGGCGGCGGTTTTATGCTCAGTTGTGGTAGAGGCTGTCAATGTAAGCGATTATCGGTTCCATTCTCTGCCGGAAACTGCATATTATGGTGGTGTCCACAGCATTGTAAAGGATAGTATAGGTCGCATCTGGTTTAGTGGAAGCGATGCTGTATATATGTATGATGGAATAGATTTCAACCGTTACAATGAGAGAATCACGGCTGGAACTCCGGATTCGTATTGGACTTTTCTCCAGGTTGTGACTGCTGCAGATAAGTCTGTCTATATCGGTACCAACAATGGCTTGATGAAGTATGATTATGCGAAGGTCTGCTTTAACAAAGTTCTGGATGGTAATATATCATTTGTCACTGTTGATGCGAAAGGAGTAATATGGATGATCAGAAATGATTCCATCGAGTCCCTGTGTACTATGGACGGAGCTTTGAGAAAATATCCTTTCAATGAGACTATGAAGGTTTCTCCTCTGACTCTTTCTTTGTCATGTGCATCAGGTAATGTCTATGTTGCAACCGGGGATGAAGTCTTTATACTGGATGCTGAGTCCGGACATTATAAAAAAATTGCAGAAATCGGTATTTCTGGCAGTACAGTGCGCGATGTAGTGGAGTATGAAGGGAGGATATATGTCCTGACAGCTCAAAATGGAATATTCGGTTTTTCCATAGGTGGAGGCAGAGCTAGAGTTCATTATAGGCTTCCTAAGGAATATGAAAAATCTACCGTTGCAAAGGAACTGTATCTTGCACCCAATGGTGTCTTGTGGGCTGCCACGCAGTCTGGTCTGTTCCTGGTAGATATATCCAAGGGACGGACTCAGATGCTACGTACAAACATATATTATCCATATTCTCTGCCGAATAATTCAGTCTGGACAGTATATCCGGATCCAGATGGAGGAGTCTGGATAGGTACTTACGGTGGCAAACTGGCCTATGTGCCGGTGTCTGATAATGGTGGAAACTGGTTTAAAGCTACGCCTGGTGGTCTGAGCCATTCCATTGTGAGTTGTTTTGAAGAAGATCGGAACGGAAATCTTTGGATCGGTACGGAAGGCGGAGGAGTGAATTATTGGGACCGCATAAACAATCGCTTCATTTATTATACCCAGGAGAATAACAGTGGTGTGCGTTCCAATATGATCAAGAAACTCTGCTATGACGGTCATGGCAATCTCATGATGTCATCTTTCAATGGAGGAATGCAGGTTTTTGACAAAGATGCAAACCGATTTGTTGATTTCGCGGCCGGTACAGAGTATCCGGCGTATATGTCTGTATATGATTTCGTGAAAGATGGCACGCAGGGGTATTGGATGTCCGATCCTGATTCTCCATTGAGATATCTTAATCTTAAACGCGGAAAAGTTGAAGTCAAAGTTCCTGTACAGGGAGATCAGCCTCTTAAGATAAGAATCGAAAATATGTATCGTGATGCTTTAGGGGCATTGTGTCTGGTAACTTCTCAAGGTCTGTATATATTGAGTGATGATGGAACAGTTGCAAGGCATCATTGTCTTAAGAATGTTCCGTTTGCAAAGAACGATCTGTCATGCTACCATAGGACCGGAGATGGTATTGTCTGGTTTGGAACGCATGGTGGAGGCCTGAATGTTCTGACCGGTGAGGGAATATATCAGGCATTTCGCGACAGCAATGGCAATGGTCTTGAGGGAAAGACAATTTTCGGTATCCTTGATGATGATACAACCGGAGATTTGTGGATGAGCACAGATGATGGATTGTATGTGTATGATAAAAGTGAAGATGTGTTCCGCAGGTCCACAATAGATTCAAATAATCTCTGTGGTGCCTATTATGTCCGTTCTTGTTTCAAGACATCTGGAGGAGAAATGCTGTTTGGCGGAACTGACGGATTTATAATGTTTGATCCAAGAAAGATTGGTTCAAATATCCATAAGCCAAAGCCTTTTTTTGTTGATATGAAGATAAACAGTCTTCCTGTAGATATCCACTCTGAGGACTCTCCTTTTGATGCCGATATTTCAACAATGTCTTCATGTCCAGACCAGAAAGATGTTATAAGACTGACGCATCGTCAGAGTAACTTTGAAATATTCTTCTCTTCGGATTCGTACCAGGAACCGGAAAAATCATGTTATGCTTATCGTATGCGGGGATTGTCAGATAAATGGAATCTCCTCCCTCAGGGGCAGAGAAGTGTTGCGTTTTTTGACCTTGGTGCCGGAACATATACCTTTGAGCTGAAGGCTGCAAATAATGATGGTATTTGGGGTGATAAGGTTATATCCCTGCGTTTTAAAATAGTTTCGCACCCCTTTCTCTCAGTGTGGGCATACATTATATATATAATTGTGCTGTCTGTCTCAGGTTTCCTGGTGTGGAGCTATATTGAGCATCGAAAGAAATTCAAGAAGGAATTGGATCAGAAACAGGCAGAACTGACAGAATTGTATAGTAAGAAATATGTGGCCGGTCCTTCTGAAATAGTTGTGACCTCGATAGATGATGAGCTCCTGAAAAAAGCTCTTGACTGCATAGAACGCAATATGGATAACAGCGATTATGGCGTTGAGGATTTTGTATCAGATATGGCTATGGGAAGAACAGCCCTCTATCAGAGGATAAATAACATAACAGGGCAGTCTATTAAAGAGTTTATACAGGATATAAGACTTAAGCGTTCTGTCGATCTGCTTGAGGAGTCAGATAAGACGATTTCGGAGATCTCATATATGACGGGATTTGTCAATCCTAAACATTTCAGTACTATATTCAAGAGGAATTACGGGGTGACTCCATCAGAGTACAGGAAATCTCACTGTACAAAATGAAACTCTTTCTGAATAAAACAGTCCCCGTATGTAGAGTGAATCTTCTCATTTTTGTAAAAACTACAAATTGAGAATTGATGACTTCTAACACTAAACGCCTTTTTCTGATTGCCACAGCAATGCTGCTATGCATTTGCAGCAGCGGCGAAAATCATAAGACTATCAGTTTTACCCCTGATACTGTCACAGTATTGCGTAATCCTTTGAATGGTTGGGTATTGTACCTTTCCCGTAACTGGGATGAAAATTTCTGGACGGACAAAGGGTATGATGCGATGCCGACCAATGACGGCCGCAAGGTAAAGGTGTCCGATTATGCATCGACCGCATATATCAGGACTAGCTGGCGTTCGCTCGAGCCTGAGGAAGGAAAGTATGTGTGGCAAGATCCGGATGCAAGGCTTACTAAGTTGCTGAAGTCTGTCATGGATAGAGGCATGCGCCTGGCATTCAGAATCGTTGTTGATGGACGTGACCAGGGTCAGAATACTCCGATGTATGTCTTTGATGCTGGAGCAGAAGGGTTCAGACACTATGTGGGAAAGCGTGAAGTCATCACTCCCTATCCTGATGATCCGGTGTTTCAGGCGAAATATGCCGCCTTCATAGAAGCTTTTGCAAAGGAGTTCAATGATCCTGCAAAGGTGGATTTCATCGATGCGTACGGTCTTGGAAAATGGGGAGAGGCCCATTCGATGGATTACAAGGATGGATCAAATAAGATCCCTGTATTTGAATGGATAACAGACCTTTACGCCCGTACATTTACAAAAGTTCCTCTTGTGATCAATTATCATCGTGTCTTGGCAGAAGAGACTGTTAACGGATGGGAAGATGTACCGAATCCTGATTCTGAACCAATGCTGGTGAGTGCTATCAACAAGGGCTATAGTCTCAGGCATGATGCATTCGGAATGACAGGATACTACAAGGAATGGGAAAAGGAGTTTGCTTCAAAATGGAATTTTAAGCGTCCGATAATAATGGAGGGTGGATGGATTGTCGGTGCGCATCACAGATATTGGATTGATCCATGCAGAAAGTATCGCAAGGACCATCCTGAGGATGTCAGACAGATGGAATACCTTTTAAGTGCTGAGGCACATGTGAACATGATGGATCTACGGGCTGGAAATGAGACAGCGTCGTGGTTCCAGTGTTTTGATCTGGTCCAAAGATTTACTCGTGAGGGTGGATACAGATTATATCCGGATAAGGTTTCTGTTCCTTCGTCTGCAAAGGTGAATGATGTGGTCACCATCAGCCATTCGTGGAAGAATATGGGCTGGGGTTACTGCCCGGTAAATATCCCTCAATGGAATCAAAGGTATAAGGTCTGCTTTGCTCTTCTTGATAAGAAGGCCAATGTTGTAAAGGCATTCGTTGATTCTGCTGCAGACTTGTCTCACTGGCTGAAAGGCTCTTCGTACAAATATGATATGGAACTGAATCTTGACGGAGTCGCTCCTGGAAAATATACATGGGCTGTGGCTCTCGTTGATGTCAATACTGTAAAGCCTGCCATAGAAGTGTCCCTGGATAAGAAATGCCAAGTCAATGGCTGGACTAAAATTTCAGATCTGAAAATCAAATAATACACTAATCCATAATTAATTAATTTATGTCAGCTAATTCCAATTACAATTTGTTTAGGAAATGTATACATCTGTCACTTATGCTGCTGATGTTATCTTCCTTTACAGTTTCCGCTGAATCACCTTCGGCAGAGCCGGACGGACTGAAAGTTCAGGGAAATGTGTCGGATGAAAAGGGCGAACCACTCGTTGGTGCAGCCATCTTCATGCAAGGCAACAATACTGTAAATGCAATTACGGATATTGATGGTAACTATACCATTGTAGTTCCGGATAAACGTGCAACCTTGGTGTTTACATACCTTGGTTTCGAGCAACGAGCCGTTGATGTTGACGGCAGAAGAGTCGTCAATGTGACGATGCTTGAAGGTGAAAAGATTGATGATGCAGTTGTTGTCGCATATGGTACTCAGAAAAGAGAATCCGTGGTGGCTTCAATTACCTCGATTGCTCCTGAACAACTTAAGGTTTCCACCAGCCGTTCAATTTCAAACAACCTTGCAGGAACTGTAGCTGGAGTCCTTGCAATCCAGAGATCCGGTGAGCCGGGATACGACAATTCCACATTCTGGATACGTGGTATAAGTACTTTCCAGGGTGCGGGAGGTAATCCGTTGGTTCTCATCGATGGTATTGAACGTGATATCAATAATATTGATGCTGAGGAAATCGAGTCATTCTCAGTTCTCAAGGACGCGGCCGCAAGTGCGGTTTATGGTGTTCGTGGTGCAAACGGTGTCATACTCATCAATACAAAGAGAGGTCAGGTCGGCAAGCCGAGAGTTACGATCAAGGCTGAAATCGCAGGAACTGCACCTGTGCAATTGCCTTCGTACATTGGTGCTGCCGACTTCATGCAGCTCATAGACGATACCCTTGTTGATACGGGCTCATCTCCTATGTATACTCAGAATATCGCCAGAACACGTGCAAACTACGATCCTGACCTTTACCCTGATGTAAACTGGATTGATGCGATTTCAAAAGACTACGCATCCAACCAGAGGGTGACAGCGGAGTTCTCAGGTGGTACTGATGTCCTTCGTTATTCTTTTGTGGCAGCTGCGTTCAATGAGCAGGGAATACTTACTCGCGATCCAAACAAGGAGTGGGACCCTTCTATCAAGCTTCAGAGGTATAATGTGCGCTCAAATGTCGACCTTAACGTCACCAAGACAACTAAGCTGCGTTTCAATATAGGAGGTTACCTCCAGGACAGGAATTCGACAACTCAGAGTGTAAGTGAAATCTTCAACAGGGCGTTCCGTCACGTTCCTTTTGCATTCCCCGTACAATATTCTACAGGCCAGATACCGGCTAACGAGGAGTCGAATGTCTGGGCCATGGCTACCCAGATGGGATATCAGAGGACCAGTCAGCATAAGATAGAGACCCTGTTCAGCATCGATCAGGACCTTGAATTCATTACACCGGGACTCAAGGCGAGTGCGACATTCTCATTTGACCGTCTCTCATCAGGAACGGTTTCCAGAAGCACGAGTCCTGACTTCTATAATCCCGCATCCAACCGAAATGAGGAAGGAATGCTCATAATCACCAAGAAGTCGAACGGATCGAATACTCTCGGACACTCTACCAGCGGATCATTCGGTACGAAGAGTATTTACCTGGAGGCGAATATCAACTACAATCGCACATTTGCGGAGAAGCATGCGGTGCAGGGACTTCTTCTCTTCAATCGCCGCAACTATGACAATGGAGATAAACTGCCATACAGGACACAAGGTCTGGCTGGTCGTATGGCATATACATTTGCCAGCCGTTATGTCGCTGAGTTCAACTTTGGTTATAATGGTAGTGAGAACTTTGCAAAGGGACAGCGATACGGATTCTTCCCATCAGCAGCCCTTGGCTGGGTTGTCAGTGAAGAACCATTCATGAGCGGACTCAAGCCTTATGTGAACAAGCTCAAGTTCCGTGCTTCCTATGGTCAGACTGGTAATGCGGAACTCGACGGACGTCGTTTTGCATATCTTTCCACCATTACGGATGATTATGGCTCTCTCGGCATGTACTATTGGGGTGAGGAGACAAACTACAGCCGTGTAGGTATGGCGGAAGGAGAATTTGCCGTATCTGACCTGACATGGGAGAAAGTCAATAAGGCTAACATCGGTATCGAATTAGGCCTTTTCAAGGGTGCGCTGGATATTCAGGTCGATTTCTTTGATGAAAGGCGCAACAATATCTTCATGGCCCGTGAGTCTATACCTGCGACCGCCGGTTTCATCAAGCAGCCATGGCAGAACTACGGTAAAGTGAAGAATCAGGGTGCCGAGCTCAGCGTCAAGTTCAACAAGCAGTTTGCAAGCGGCCTCTTCATCAGTGCGATGGGAACAATGACTTATGCACGCAATACTATCGTGGAAATGGATGAGGCGGCTTCGGTAGTAGGAACCAACAGGGCGAAGACAGGACATCCTGTGAATCAGCTCTTCGGTTATGTTGACGAGGGCCTATATACCTATGACGACTTTGTGGATGTAGAAGCAGGAATACTCCGCTCTGATCTTCCGGAAGTAACTCTCGTGAGCAAGGTGCGTCCTGGTGATATAAAGTACAAGGATATAGGAGGTATAGATGGAAAGCCGGATGGAAAGATTGACGTATATGATAAGACCGCTATCGGCGGAACCGTGGATCCTGAACTTGTTTATGGATTCGGTGTGAATCTCTCATATAAGGGATTTGATTTCGGAGCCTTGTTCTCAGGCGTGGGAAGGACATGGAACATCCTTTCCGGAAATGTGATACCTGTGTCCAACAAGGGTGTGTACTACAATGTGTTCACTAACTATAATGACCGATGGACCGTGGATAATCCATCTCAGGATGTGTTCTATCCTCGTCTTGATTATGGTACGAATGCGAATAACAATCAGGCATCCACATGGTGGCTCAAGGATATGAGTTTCCTCCGACTCAAGAATGTTGAGTTGGGATATTCACTCCCTAAGACAGTATTGGATAAGATTAAGATCTCCGGTATAAGAATGTACCTGAGAGGAACCAATCTTCTTACATTCTCTTCTTTCAAATTGTGGGATCCGGAACTCAAGTCTACCACCGGTGCAGCATATCCGGCGATGAAGAGTGTTTCATTTGGTGTTGAATTCAAATTTTAAATAGCGTTGACATGAAACTTACAAAATATATAGTAATAATTGCCATTGCCTTCTCAAGCCTTGTCAGTTGCGAGGGCTATCTGGACAAGCAGCCAGATGACCAGCTCACCATAGAAACAGTATTTGAGAACAAGACAAATATGGAGCGCTGGCTTGCCTACATCTATACCGGTATTCCTAAGTTCTATTCTTATGATGGACCTGATGCAATTGCAGACGAACTTGCGCCATCTGTGGGATGGGAATCTCAGGGTTTCAAGGCCATCCTTTATCAGAACGGTAACTGGACTCCTTCGCAAGGAGGCGTAATAGGCTATTGGACAACACTTCCTAAGTTAATTCGTCAGGCGTATATCTTTATAGACAATGCGCATGCTCTTGAGGATGTTTCTGAAACCGAAGTGGCATACATGAAGGCGGAGTGCCGTTTCATGATTGCATACTATCATTCGCTGCTGGTAATGAACTATGGATCAGTTCCACTCATCAAGGGCGCCGCTGTCGGTACAAATGCATCTGACATGATGCTCAAGCAAAGCAAATTCTATGATGTGGTGGACTGGATTGCGGAGGAACTTGAGGAAACCGCCGAGCAGCTCCCGAACTTCTATGATGATGCCACCAAGTATGGACGTGCTACTGCATTGTGGTGCCATGCCATCAGAGCCCGCCTTCTGACATTCGCAGCAAGTCCACTCGTGAACGGTAATCCTGCAATGCAGAACGTCGTGAATATTGAAGGTGAGAACATCTTTGCTTCTGAGTTCGATGCGGAACGCTGGAGAGTGGCTGCAGAAGCAAACAAGACTCTTATAGACAAGGCAGAGGAGTCGGGACATGCCCTCTACATCCAAAGAGCAAACGGAGAGATCGATCCGTTCCAGTCTTACCAGAATGCCATAATGCTCCGCTATAACCAGGGCAATACAGAAATTATCATGCCTCGTACCTATGACGATGCAGGATGGTTTGACCGTCAGTCCAATCCACGCTCTATGGGTGGCGGCGGTGCCATAGGTATAACACAGAACCTTGTGGATGCATTCTTCATGAAGAACGGTCTTGTACCTATCACCGGTTATAATGCTGACGGTAGCCCTGTCATCAATAGCGCATCAGGATATACCGAAACAGGATTCTCCACAGCAAACGAAGTGGCTCAGACAACCTGGATATATGCAGACCAGTCGACTACAACCGAGTCTAACAGCGAATTCAATCATGTGATTGTTCCAAGCGGTACTTTCAATATGTACTGCAATCGTGAGCCGAGGTTCTATATATCTGTACTCTACAATGAGGCGTATCATTATGGAAAGCGTCAGCATGGTTCCAAGAACTGGTACACCAACTTCTTCTCCGGTGGAGAGGATGGAGGCCCTAGCCACGACTCTCCATCTGCCGGCTACCTCATCCGCAAGAGAGTTGACCCGTCTGCTATTCCTTCAGACAGCAAGGGTACATATATCAAGCGTCAGGGTATCGTATATCGTCTTGCAGAGGGTTACCTCAGCTATGCAGAGTGTCTTCTTGAGTATGCTATTACAAACGGAACATACGTTCATGCACAGAGCGAAATCATAAAATATGTGAACAAGATCCGCGAGCGTGCCGGCATTCCAACATATGGTTCAGGAGAAGGTGAGATCCCGATTCCTTCTGACCCGGAAGTCATGAGGGACCTCCTCCACAGGGAGCGCCGTGTCGAACTCAACTGTGAATCAGGAAACCGTTGGTATGACCTTCGCCGCTGGAATGAAGCCGAAACCGCATTGAATGGCGACTTCTATGGCATGAATACCAAGGCGGACAACAAAGAGGATTTCTATAGGAGGACAAAATATCAGACCCGCAAGTTCATCAGCTATTGGTGGCCGATTCCGCAGGATGATATTGACAAGAATACCAATCTTGTGCAGATTCCGGACTGGAACTAATAATTAAAAGTGTCAGAAAGTATGAAAAAGACATATATAGCAATTTTATCTCTCATGGCCCTGGCAGCATGTCAGAAGCCAGTAAACTATCTTGAGCGGGCCCAGGCCTTCTTCGAGGCGGACGAGACGATGGAACTCACAGCCTCTGCCAGGAAAATAGAACTGGATAGAGACAATCTGGATGCAGTTGCGCTTACCTTCGAATGGACGAGCGCAAGACAGATGCCCGAGGATTATATCCCGACCTATATCACCAAGATCGATATAGATGGCAACAACTTCAACACCTGCGTCAGGACGGTGGAAGATGATGGAGTATTCTCCAAGAGCTTTACCCATGCCCAGCTCCAGAGTTACATACTTGAAAAGTGGGGCAAGTCTTATGTACGCCCTGTAACCATCCAGTTCGGCGTTCTCTGCAAATGGGATGGTGGCGACCAGTATGTGATGCCGGAGGTGAGGACAGTGACTGTTGATGTGAAGCCATACAGACCTCTGACCTTCGATGTGGACAAGATGTATGTTTCCGGAGATGCAGTTCAGGGCGCCACACGCATTCTTATGAAGACCACCCCTGAGAACGAGTTCCAGTATGCGGCTCATATTCCACTCAAGAAGGGCCAGCTTACAATTCCTGTTGTCTACGACGGCGAGACTACCTATATCGCACCTTCTGATCTAGACGGTTCATCAATCATGGACGGGGAAGACGAGGCGGTAGTAATGCGTCCTGAAGCAATGGGTTGGAATATCGCGGAAGACGGAACATACCGTATTGTCGTGAATATCCAGAACAAGACAGTCCGTATCTACAGCCCTGCGACAGACCTCAAGCCTAAGACCTTCAAGGGACATTTCTTGCTTGGCTCTTATGATGAAGATGTGGAGTTCACTCTCAATCCTGAAGGAAACGAACTCGGAACACCATGGGAGTTCGGAAAGAAGGGTAACAATATGGATGGCGGCGGCTGGTATTCTACTGGTATGGCCTTCCAATTCAGCGAGGCTGACCCTCAGCTTCTTGTGTACAGTGGGGCAGAAATCAAGGGAGACCAGTGCTTTGCAATCCTCAACTGGCTTACATCAGATGGAAAACCTTACACCAATGTGAACTCTGCATTCTATATCTTCCCTAAGCAGTCGGCAGCGGGAGATTATCAAGTGAACAAGAATATGTGGTATGACATTGCCTACGGCTTCCTGAATGATCCAGATCTCATGGTGAACGGAGTGAATGTAGGTACGGCCATGCGCGAGATCAACTTCCTGTTCAGGAACGAGCAGAATGCGTCAACACCAGTCAATTTCATCATGATTGATTTCCGTAACGACAAGATATACTTTGATAAGAGATAACTAATTAATAACCAATAAGAATTTCTATGATTTTGAACACAAAAAGAATTTACGAGACTCCCGATGTGGAGGTCGTAGAACTGGCATGTATGGAGCCGTTTCTTGCAGCCAGCGCAGGTGCTGATCTTCCGGGTGTGTCAGAAGATGAATTGGATTTTGAATTTTAAACAGGTAGAAAGATGAAAAAGATTGTATTGTCAGTTGCAGCTCTTACTATGCTGCTTGTTTCCTGCACAAAGGAAAACATTTCAGGTTCATCTGAGAACCTGGTGAAGATCAATGTCAGCACCGGCTTTGAAACCAAGGCTCAATTCGGTGCAATCTCTGATGGAACCTATCCGGTTCTCTGGTCAGAGGGCGACAAGATTCAGTTGGCGCTTGCATCTGTTGATGTTAATAACAACAACAAAGCAACCAGATCTGTATTTGTACAGGCCTCGGAGGCTGGTGTCCTCTCGAACGGAGGAGCAAACGCAACCTTCCGTGCTGAACTTTCCACTATTGAAGGTGCTACCCATTATCAGTATTTCTCTTATGCGCCGGCAGGAGTGCAGGGAGAGTGGGGATGCTGGCAGATAGACAAGAGCCAGTCCCGTCTTAATATACCGAGTGTGCAGACTCCTACCGCGACATCTCCTGACCCTAAGGCAATGGCATTCTATGGAAAGAGCCCTATATATGAAGGATTTGAGGCGAGCCCGGAGCTTACCTATACCCATCTTGTCGGTTATGGATGCCTTTCATTCAAGAACCTCGCCCTGGATGCAGATGATACTGTCGAGAAGGTTGTGATTTCTACCCCAGATAATATTCTCGCAGGCCAGTATTCTGTGATGTATGGAAGCGATTGGCAGGCTTCTCTCAAGTTCAACGAGATAACTATCAACACAACTGCAACCGAAAATATCTATTTTGCAGTGAATACATGTGACCCCAAAACCAACACCATCAAGACCAGCATGAAGGTGACGGTAATCACTGCAAAAGGAAATACATTTGCAAAGGATCTCGACGTGGCAACCCATAATATTTCCTTTAATAGAGGCAAGTGCGTGAAGTTTACTGTCGATATGACAGGCATTGGTGAAAAAGACCCTGTATTCGAGTCAGGAATGTACCTTTTGGGTAATTCTGCTGCAGGTGGAAAGGAACTCAAAGCTGCCCTTGAAGACCCGACCAAGTTTGCATACTTCGGAGATCTGAAGGCCGGTGACCTCAGGATAGCTCAGTTCAGCCAGTCAGTGCCTACATACTATGTACATGATGGTGAGTTCGCATTCGGTGTTGCAGAGCCGGCGGGCACAAGCTCGACCGCTGCGGTATGGACTATCCCTGCAGACGGAAAATATCGTGTGGTATTTGATTCTACCAATGGTACTGTTACTATCTATGACCCTGTGGAGGATGCTAAACTGTATAAAGTAATATCCGGTCATTTCAAAGCTGGCAATTACGACGAGGATGTTACATTTACACTTGCTCCGGCTCAGGGACTTATTTTCGGTCGCAAAGGTAACAATGCGGATGGCGGTGGATATTGGTCAGAGAATATCAATTTCCAGTTCAGTGCTGCTGACCCTCAGGTTTTAGTATATACAGGAAGCGACATCAAGGGCGATCAGGTATTTGCAATCTATGGCTGGAAGACAGCAGATGGTAAAGCTTATTCTAACGTCAATAGCTGTTTCTACATATATAAGCCAGAAGAGGCTGAGGGCAATTACAAGGTCAATCTTAATGAGTGGTATGATATGGCTTATGCCTTCCTTGGTGATCCAGCCTTGAATGGAATAAACATCAGAAACTATAGATTCTGGTTCAGAAATGAGGCTAACTCGGTTACCCCAACCAACTTTGTGGTCATAGACTTCCGTAACAACAAGATCCGTTTCGAAAAGAGATAGCATCCGTCATAGATGAAACTTCTAAAAACTATACTTTTATTTGCCGGCGTTGCACTGGCGGTCTCCTGTGAAAAGGAGACCGCCGGTGATGGCGCAGGCAATGACAACAAACCTTCAAATAACAAGGAGATCACCATCTCTCCGGAAAGGAACAAGGTCTATCGCAATCCGCTCAACGGCTTTGTGCTGTATTCGGGTCTTGGCAATGACATGACAAATTTCTGGGAGAGATATGAGGCCTTCCAGTCTGCTAACGGTATCGTGAATGTATGCGATTATGCAAACACTCTCCTGATACGTGGTACCTGGGCACAGCTCAATCCTGAGGAAGGTCTTTACATCTGGATGGATGAGTGCCAGACCGAAGAGTCCAAGCGCTACAAGATGCTTGTGAAGGGTGCCTGGGAAAGAGGAATGCGGGTCGGTTTCGGCTATAGGATGGACAGCCGTGACCTTCATGAGTGGGCCACTCCGAGGTATATAAAGGAAAAAGGTGCACGAGGTTATGAGACCAGGACCGGCTCTGCAACCGTGTGGACTCCTTATCCTGACGACCCTGTGTTCCAACGGTGCTATGAGAAATTCATTCATGATTTTGCACAGCATATCAATGATCCCGAGCATTATGAGTTTGTCCATGGAGTGGGTATAGGCAAATGGGGAGAGTATCACGAGTGCATATACTCGACAGGTAATGAGAAACCGAAGATTCCGGTATTCGAATGGGTCACAGACCTCTTTGTTAAGGAGTTTACAAAAATCCCGATTTTCATCAACTATCACAGGCATGTGGGGGCTCTCAAAGGGTCCGGTACTGCAAACCCTGATTCCGAGGGAATGATAGACAGTGCGGTGAAGAAAGGAATGTCCATTGGAAGCGGCGCATTCGGCATGGGATCCTATTACAACGCATGGGAGAAACGTATTGTCGCAAAATACAGATATCTCCGTCCTGTCGTTGCGGAAGGAGGATGGGTCAAGTCATCACACGGCTCGGCTCCATTCGATGATCCTAATGGCTATGAAACATGGTATGATGTCCGCAAAGGAGAGTATGATGATGCGATAGATGCGTGTGCAAACATGCTTGACCTCCGGTATAACGACAACCCTACCGAATCGGAGGCTTATTCATGGTTCAATGACGCATATACGCTCCTGGAGCAGTTCCTCCAGACCGGAACATATAGACTATATCCTCAGAAGGTCTCTGTGCCGGTTGAAATCAGCAATGGTGACAAGATCTCCATTGTGCATAAATGGGTGAATCTGGGCAATGCATATTGCCCGACAAACATTCCTCAGTTTGAGGGAAAGTACAAGGTCGCTTTTGCTCTTATCAGGGCTACGACCGGAAAGATAGAAAAGATGTTCTACGATGAGGCGGCCCGTCCATGCGACTGGATCAAAGGCAAGACATCAACGTATGAACTGAAAACCGTTGTCAGCGATGTCGCTCCGGGTACATATATCTGGGCTGTAGGTATCGTGGATGATCACTCGAAAGAAAAGAATATAGGAATATATATATCTGCAAAGGGTGACTTTACAGAAGATAACTGGTTACGCCTCACTACAGTAACCGTTAAATAGATTTGCACTATGAACAAGATGAAATGCCTGTTATCCTTTCTCATTACATTTTCCATGATTATGGTTTCATGCCAGGGCAAGGTGGAAGAAGGAAGTAAAGACGGGGCCTCCAGCAATTCGCGGACACTGACCATAAGCCCAGACAGGACGTCACTCCTTAGGAATCCCCTCAATGGTTGGGTTATGTATGTATCAGGCTCTTCCGATCCATCATATTTTGATACGAAGATTTATGTGCCTGAGCTTGGTAAGGAGGTTTTTGTGCGTGATTATGTGTCAGCATGCTATATCCGTACAGGATGGAAGACTTTCAATCCTGCAGATGGAGAGTATGCCTGGAATGATCCGAGCAGCAAGCTTTACCAGATCATAGCGAGGGCGGAAGAACTGGGTATTCCGATAGCTTTCCGCGTGGTCGTGGATGGCCGTGATCAGAGAGAGAATACGCCCCAGTTTGTGTTTGATGCCGGTGCGCAGTATTGGCTTTCAGACTCGAAATTCCCTGACAGGAAGACACCTCTTGCAATAGATCCTACTTGGAGGCAGTATTATGAGAAGTTCGTGAAGGCCTTTGCCGAGCGCTTCAATGACCCTGCAATATGTTCTTTCATAGATGCTTATGGTCTTGGAAAATGGGGCGAAGGACACAATGTGTGCTATGAACAGAATAATGCAATCACATCAAAGACTTCGCAGTATAAGGCCGATACGATGGAATGGATCACCAGACTGTATAGCAGCAATTTCACAAGAATACCTCTTGTGATAAACTATCATCGTCAGATAGGACATCCTGTCAGCGAAGGATCAAAGGCGCAGCCGGACAGTGAGTCTGTCCTTCAGATCGCCATTGACAATGGTTATTGCCTGCGCTCAGACGCATTCGGAATGAACAATCAGGATTGGGGTTACAACAACTGGGAGCGTGCATATGTGATGAAATGGCAATACAAGGTGCCGATTATTATGGAAGGTGGATGGATCGTGGAGCAGCATTCATACTGGAATGATGAGAAGGGCTATCGTAAAGGCCATCCTGAAGATGTTAGAAAGGGTGAATTTGATTCTTCTGCCGAAGCCCATGTGAACATGATGGATTTCCGTGTGGGCGATGAAACAAAGTCTTGGTTCGAGACCAGCTACGATCTTGTTCAACGATTCATATCAGAAGGAGGATATAGAGTATATCCTGACAAGGTTTCGCTTCCGACTTCACTGAAGAAGGGGGAGAATACGAAGATCACCCATCGCTGGCGCAATCTCGGCTGGGGTTATCTTCCTAACAATCTCAGGCAATGGAACTACAAGTACAAGGTTGCATTTGCCCTTCTTGATTCAGACGGCAAAGTAGCTCAGATGTTCATAGACGACAAATGTGAACCATCCGAATGGCGCCAGAATGAGCCTATGAGTTATTCATACGAAATAAAGGCGGATGTAAAGCCCGGCACTTACCTATGGGCCGTCGCGATTGTTGACACTTCTCTTGAAAACCTACCAGGAATCCAACTGGCCATTGCTAAACTCAGTAAGACTGAAGATGGCTGGACAAAACTTGCAAATGTAACGGTAGAATAGAAAATAGAATGAAAACATATAAACTGATATTGAGCCTTGCTGTAACTATGTTTTTGGTAGTTGCAGCGGATTCGTGCGGAGGAACTACATTTCCGGAAGATGAAGCAAATTCGAACGAAGAGCAGGTGGATCCTACACCAACACCAGAACCGGATCCGAAACCTGAACCTGAGCCAGAACCTGAACCTGAGCCAGAACCAGATCCGAAACCAGAGCCAGAACCAGAACCAACGCCAAGAGAGCTTTCGCTACCGTCTCCGATAGTTCCGTCGGACGGACAAACCTTGAAGGTCCTTGCTATCGGAAACAGTTTTTCTCAGGATGCGGCGGAGCAGTATCTTTATGAACTTTTCAAGGCTTCCGGTCAGGAGGCTGTGGTGGGAAACATGTATATAGGAGGCTGTACCATAGATACTCACTGGAAGAACACTTCCAACGGAACAACTAAGTATGAATATCGTAAGGTGGTGGATGGGACGAAGACCAATACGACCGGAAAGGGAATATTGGAAGGTATCAAGGATGAGAACTGGGATGTGATTACCGTCCAGCAGGCCAGCGGGTCTTCCGGCATCTACAGCACTTACTCCAATCTCAATTCCTTGATAGACTATGTAAAGGCAAATGCAAGCAATCCGGATGTTGTCATAGTCTTCCATCAGACCTGGTCCTATTCGCAGAACTCCACTCATGGAGAGTTCCCCAAATATGAAAGCAATCAGATGACAATGTATAATATGATTTGCGATGCTGTAAATCAGATGTACAACGATTGCGTGTCCGTTGCCGGTGTGATTCCTTCTGGTACCGCCATCCAGAATGCCCGCACTTCATATCTGGGAGATACTTTCAACCGTGACGGATATCATCTTGAAGTCAATTACGGCCGTTTTACGGCAGCCTGCACATGGTTTGAGGCTCTCACTGGAAAAGATGCGACAGCCAATCCGTACAAGCCATCGACTGTCAGTGACAGTCAAGCCCGTGTTGCCAAGACAGCCGCTCATGCCGCATGTCAGAAACTCATTGGGGTCACGGATCTTGTAGATTTCAAGAATCCTCCTAAATCAGACAGTCTGACTCTTCCGTCTGTACAGGATGAGGATGGGGGGATATATTAATTGATTTGTTTATGAAACTGATATTATTGATTGTGCTTTCGCTTGTTGTCATGTCATGTAACAGACAGGAGACGGTAGAAGCACTTGCAGACAGGGTGTTCAAGGTTGCCGCAGAGCAGGTAAAACTGATGGACAGGATGCTTGAGGCCGGGGAGTGCCCGCGATCGATGAATGAGGATGGTTCTCTTATGAAGTCCACCATATGGTGGTGGTGCTCCGGATTTTATCCTGGTACAGCATGGCTTGCCTATGAGTATACTCATGATGAGCAGATAAAGGAGTTAGCATGGCGACATACTATCAAACTGGATAGTATAAGGTTTCGTACCAATGACCATGATGTCGGTTTTCAATTGAATTGCAGTTATGGCAATGCCTTACGCCTTACAGGCAATGATGATTGCAGGGCGGTACTTCGTGATGGCGCGCGCTCATTTGCGACAAGATTCAATCCGGTTACAGGTTGTACCAGAAGTTGGGATTATGATGGTCGTCCATGGGATTTCCCTGTCATAATCGACAATATGATGAATCTGGAACTTCTGCTGAAGGTCGGTCATATGTATGATGAGCCGGAATTGTGCAGAAAAGCTGTCTGCCATGCGGATGTGACGATGACTAATCATTTCCGTAAGGACGGCAGCAGCTGGCATTTGGTGGATTATGATCATCAGACGGGAAATGTAATTAAAAAGCAGACTGTCCAGGGATATTCCGATGATTCAGCATGGTCCCGGGGACAGTCATGGGGACTGTATGGATTCACGATGATGTATCAGTATACTCGTGATGAGAAATATCTTGACCATGCTGTAAAGATAGCCGAATATCTGCTTCCACGTCTGCCTGAGGACGGAGTCCCATACTGGGATTATGATGATCCGGACATACCGGATGTTCCGCGTGATGCTTCTGCAGCTGCTATTATGGCCAGCGCATTGGTTTCACTTTCGGGATTTGTAGAAGGTGAATGCAGTGATAAATATCTTTCAACTGCAGAAAATATAGTTCGGACATTAGCCTCTGAAGAATATCTCGCAGAGGAAGGAAGCAATTGTGGATTTATTCTAAAGCACGGAGTGGGATTCCTTAAAGCAGGTTCTGAAGTGGATGTTCCTTTGACATATTCGGACTATTATTTCCTTGAGGCAATCTTGAAACTATTGAAATTGTGTTGATTACATGAAAAGACTCATCCTTCCCCTTCTGCTCATCTGCAGCAACCTCTCAGCCGCAAACATCTGGCTTGAAACGGAGAATTTCTCCGAAAAAGGCGGCTGGGTCGTGGATCAGCAGTTCATGGACCTGATGGGATCCCCATATCTCATGGCTCATGGCATGGGACAGCCTGTGCCGGATGCATCGACATCTGTGGATATCCCTGAAAATGGAACGTGGCATGTCTATGTGCGTACATTTAACTGGACATCTCCGTGGACTTCGCAGGATGGCCCGGGGGCATTCAAGGTGAAGGTGGGAGGAAAGACGCTCAAGACAGTCCTAGGAACTAAAGGGGATTGCTGGCAGTGGCAATATGCGGGAAAGACCGGTCTCAAAGTCGGTCAGACATCGGTCGCTTTATGTGATATGGCTGGATTCAACGGCAGATGCGATGCCATATATCTTACAACAGAGGAAGGAGATGTACCCCCGTCCGAGGCAGCCGCTCTGGAGACTTTCAGAAGAAATATGCTGAATCTTCCGGCTCCACAGACTGAAAAGTACGAATTTGTCGTAGTCGGAGGCGGAATTGCAGGAATGTGTGCTGCAGTGGCTGCTGCGCGTCTCGGATGCAAGGTTGCCCTTGTCAACGACCGTCCGGTGTTGGGAGGAAACAACAGTGCAGAAATCCGCGTCCATCTTGGAGGTCATGTGGAGATTGGTCCTAACAAGGGCTTGGGCAGAATGATCCGCGAGTTCGGACACTCTAAAAAGGGTAATGCGCAGCCTGCATCCAATTATGAAGATGAAAGGAAACAGATATTCATCGATGCCGAGGAAAATATAAAACTTTATCCGTCTTACCGTGCAGTTCAGGTGAAGAAAGATGGTGACAGGATTTCCGCTGTTCTGATCCGTCACATCGAGACTTCGCGGGAAATATGGCTTGAGGCGCCGATCTTTTCGGACTGTACAGGTGATGGTACGATAGGTTTTCTTGCAGGAGCTCATTGGAGGATGGGACGAGAGGCCAGAGATGAATATGGAGAATCTCTTGCTCCCGAAACTGCTGATGACCTCACCATGGGAGCATCTGTCCAGTGGTATACCAAGGATATGGGACGCAAGACTTCTTTCCCGGAATTCTCCTATGGAGTCGGATTTACGGATGACAATTGTGAGAAGGTGACGATGGGAGAATGGAAATGGGAGACAGGAATGAATTATGACCAGATATATGATGCTGAACGTATCAGAGATTATGGTCTGCAGGTTGTGTATTCCAACTGGAGCTGGCTTAAGAATCATTTGGAAGATAATGAAAAATACAGCCGCCGCTGCCTGGAATGGGTAGCATATATAGCTGGTAAACGCGAGTCCCGAAGACTTCTGGGAGATTATATCCTAAAGCAGGATGACATCGACAAGAACGTATATCATGAAGATGGCTCGTTCACTGCTTCATGGAGCATAGATCTGCATTTCCCTGATCCGGACAACTCCAGGAAATTCCCTGGTGCCGAGTTCAAGGCTGCGACCGTCCATAACTGGATTTATCCTTGTACAGTGCCTTACAGATGTCTATATTCCAGAAATGTCGATAATCTCTTTATGGCCGGACGTAATATAAGCGTCACTCATGTCGCGCTTGGGACCGTGCGTGTTATGCGTACCACCGGAATGATGGGGGAGGTTGTTGGAATGGCGGCGTATCTTTGTGATAAGTACGGCTGTACGCCTCGGCAGGTATATCAGTCGCATCTTCCTGAGCTGAAGACTCTTATGTCGGAGGGGGTAGGTAAAAAGGAAGGCCTTAATGACCAGACATTCAATTGTGCCAACCGGCTTCTTGATGCTCCGCGTGCAACCTTGAAATAAGTTCAGATGAAACGTTTAATACTATTGTCGGCCGTGTATCTTGTTTCTGCCCTGACATCCCATGGTGCATCCTGGTATGCGAGAATGGACGGAGATACTCTGTCTGTCGGAAACTCTCTTATCGAAAGACGATATCTGTGGAACGGTGGCCATCTGAAGACCCTGTCGCTTGAGGATAAGACTATTGGGACAGTACATCGGAGCATAGTGCTGCGGCCTGATCTGGTGTTGACTAAAGGTGCCGGTGCGGGAGCCGGAGGCAGACTCCAGTCCGAGGTCGTTCCTGAGTCCGAGGTGTGTCCGTCATATCTTAAAGTGACTGTGGCATATTCACTGAACTCGCTGGATATAAGAAGAGAATTCAGGATATATGAAGATGTCCCTGCGATAGCCTGTGATACATGGCTGAAAGGGCGTGTCGATCACTTTGCATCATCTGCAGAGGCGAACATGGCAGACCGCAAGAACATCGAGTTTGCCGAGGATATGAAGTCCGGTCAGGTCACTGCGCTTCTGGACCAGATCCACTTGCCTGGTCAGCATTGGCACGCAAAGGCGGTCGAGTTCTGGGATGTGACCGACTGGAACAACAATCTTGTGGACGAAAGGGACGTCATCACCTATCGTAAGAACAAATACAGAGGCAATCTTCTATTTGTGAGAGATGGTCAGACAGGTAATGGATTTTATTTTCTTAAGGAAGCGCCATGCTCAAGCGTCCAACTTGCATATAAAGGAGCAGACTTCATCGCCGAGTTCGGACATTTCATGGTGACGGGTGTCGGTGTCTCTGCCGAAGACATCAGTTCGGATGAGTGGACAAAGGCATATTCCGTAGTTGTCGGAGTATACGGCCAGGGGGAACTTTCCGCTTTGACAGCCTTGAGAAAGTATCAGAAGAATATACGCAGACATAATCCCGAGCGTGATGAAATGGTCATGATGAATACGTGGGGAGACCGTAGTCAGGACTCGAAGGTCAAAGAGAAGTTCTGCCTTGAAGAACTTGAAAAGGCGTCGCGTCTGGGAATCAGTCTGTTTCAGATAGATGACGGCTGGCAGTATGGCAAGAGCCCTAATTCCGCTGTGGCGAAAGGGTCTTTCAAGAATATATGGGACAATCCGGATTACTGGACACCGGATCCTCAAAAATATCCGCGAGGACTTAAGCCTATAGTCGACAAAGGAAGGGAGCTTGGTATAGAGATAGGACTGTGGTACAATCCGAGTATCCAGAATGATTTCGAGGATTGGGAGAAGGATGTTGATGCCATAGTCGGTCTGTATCGGAAATACGGGATAAGAGTGTTCAAGATAGATGGTCTGGGAATTCCGTCAAAAAAGGCTGAAAAGAATCTGCGTATGCTGTTTGATAAGGTTCTGGAACAGACTG
This sequence comes from Candidatus Cryptobacteroides sp., assembly GCA_045127685.1. Classification (GTDB taxonomy): domain Bacteria; phylum Bacteroidota; class Bacteroidia; order Bacteroidales; family UBA932; genus Cryptobacteroides. The sequence goes on along the minus strand of JBGVQP010000002.1, from coordinate 101,285 downwards.
GAAATGCGGTAATGTTCAATCTGGATGCTACGGCGGGGCGTCGCGGCGGATATCACATGTTCAATGAATATGGAAATATATTCCTGGAGAATAGATATACGGATTGGGGAAATTATTATCCTTATTGGACATTGAGGAATCTTTGGACGCTTTCAAAGTATGTTCCGTCAGAAAAGATACAGGTGGAGTTTCTTAATAAATGGAGGAATGCAGCAAAATATCTGGATGACAGTTTTGCCCCGGGAAAGTATTCTTTTGAATATGTCTTTGCCATATCTATGGCAGGGCAGCCGTTGGCATGGATGGAGGCATCGAACCTTCCGGCTGAAGCCTTTGATATCAAGCCTGTCGTGGATACATACCGCTCTGTCAGTGCAGATTTTCATGCAGGTGAGATTCTCCCTGTTGGAGAGGAACCTTCAGGAAGAAGCTGGACAGGATTCCAGTCCATTTCGTCTGATAAAGAGGGATATATGATAATATACCGTGAAGCGACCTCCAGGGCAGAAGAGTTTGTCAGGACGTGGCTTCCAGATGGTTCGAAGGTGAAGTTCGTTCCAGTAATCGGGCATGGGAAGGCCTTTGCTGCAAAGGTTGAGCGTAATGGAGAGGTAAGATTCAGTTTGCCTGATCAGAATGATTATGTAATGTACAAATACGAGATACGATGAAAAGAATATTGATCTGGATAGCCTTCATGACTGTCGTCACTGCTGCTTCTGCCAAGCAACCACCATTCATGTCTAATGTTTACGGACGTGATTATCAGTTGCTCAACGGAAAATGGAATGCAATTGTAGATCTTTACGATCAGGGCGTCCGGATGGAGATATATAAGAACCGCAAGGCTATCAGAAATGAGGAGTTTTATGAATATTCCTTCGAGGGTGGATTGCGCCTGAATGTACCGGGAGACTGGAATTCCCAGTATCCCGAGCTTAAGTACTATGAAGGTACTGTATGGTATGCCCGTCATTTTGATGCGGCACGTTCTGATACAAGACGGCAGTTTCTGTATTTCGGTGCAGTCAGTTACAGGTGCAATGTGTATTTGAACGGGGACAGGATCGGTTCGCATGAGGGTGGCTTCACTCCGTTCCAGATCGAGGTGACTGACCTTCTTAAGGACGGAGACAATTTTCTTGTAGTCGAGGCTGACAACCGCCGAACAGTAGACGCAATTCCGGCTTTGGCGTTTGATTGGTGGAATTATGGCGGCATAACCAGGGATGTGATGCTGATAAGCACACCTGAGCTGTTCGTCAACGATTATTTCGTCCGGCTTGACAAACATCTGCCGGATCTCATACACGCTGAGGTCACGCTTTCAGATAAGTTAGAGACCGATGTGACAATCGAAATACCAGAACTCAAGGTGCGAAAGATGGTCAGGACGGACTCTGATGGAAAAGCCTGCACATCCTTCAAAGTGAAGAAACTTCTCAGGTGGGCTCCAGGTTCACCGAAATTATATCAGGTGAAGGTATCTTGTGCTGATGATACTGTATGTGAAGAAATAGGATTCCGTAATATAGAGGTAAAAGGCACTTCGATTCTTGTAAATGGTAAGCCGACTTTCATGCGTTGCATATCTTTTCATGAAGAAATCCCGCAGAGGAAAGGACGTGCCTTCTCGCAGGCTGATGCTGAGATGCTCCTTTCAGAGGCGGAAGCACTTGGCGTGAACATGATACGCCTGGCACATTATCCCCAGAACGAGTATACGGTGCGTCTTGCGGAGAGGAAGGGCATACTCTTGTGGCAGGAGATACCTGTGTGGCAGGCAATAGATTTTTCAGATCGACAGACCAAGGAAAAGGCCGGAAGGATGCTTGCAGATATGATATGGAGGGACAGGAACAGGTGTGCTGTCGGATTCTGGGGCGTCGCAAACGAAACAAAGACGTCTGAGCCACGCAATGCATTTCTGTCATACCTTCTTGAAACAGGAAAGACTTTGGACACAACAAGACTATATACTGCTGCGTTCGACCTTGTCTATTATGAACCGAAGACAAGACATTTCGAGATGCATGATGATTTTACTGACAAGCTGGATGTGGTGGCTGTCAACAAATATATGGGCTGGTATCATCCATGGCCGGTAGATCCTTCCGAGGCTGTCTGGGATGTGTGTCCGACCAAGCCCCTGATCATATCCGAGTTCGGCGGCGAAGCTCTCTACGGGCAGTCCGGTGATGAGGATGTGACTTCATCCTGGAGCGAGGAATATCAGGCACGGCTTTATAGGGACAATCTGGAAATGTTCCGGCATATCCCAAATCTCGCAGGAGTATCACCATGGATATTGTTTGATTTCCGCTCACCATATCGTTTCCATCCGACAAATCAGGAGGATTGGAACCGCAAAGGTCTGGTGTCTGATCAGGGATACCGTAAGAAAGCATGGTATCTGATGCATGATTATTATATGAATCTCAAAGAAACGGAATAGGCTATGAAAAATTGCTTTATTGCTATGACCCTGCTTGCATTGGTGTCATGTACGTCAGATATCGTCTATAAGGATCCTTCTGCTCCAATAGAGAAACGTGTTGAAGATCTGATAGACCGTATGACTCTCGAGGAAAAACTACTTCAGCTTAGTCAATATACCATAGGCCGCAATACAGTGGAGAATAATCTTGGTGAGGCTGTACGTAAGGTACCGGCTGAAATAGGGTCTCTCATATATTTCGGAGATGATGCCGTTCTGCGTAACCAGATGCAGAAGAAAGCGATGGAAGAGTCCCGACTTGGTATCCCGATTCTTTTCGGACATGATGTCATTCATGGATATCGTACTATTTTCCCGATTCCTCTCGCTCAGGCATGTTCGTGGAATCCGGAACTTGCGCGTCTTTCCTGTGAAGTGTCTGCCCGGGAAGCGGCATCTTCAGGAGTGGACTGGACCTTCTCGCCGATGGTCGACGTTGCACGTGATCCGCGTTGGGGACGTGTGATGGAGGGATATGGTGAGGATGTCTATACCAATTCTGTTTTTTGTGAGGCTGCCGTGCGTGGCTATCAGGGCGATGATCTTTCCGATCCTAATTCCATAGCTGCGTGCCTCAAGCATTATGTCGGTTATGGTGCATCGGAGGCAGGACGTGACTATGTTCCGACGGAAATATCTGACCAGACATTGTGGGATACATATCTCCCACCTTTCGAGGCCGGTGTCAAGGCAGGCGCAGTGACGCTTATGAGTGCCTTCCATAATATAAGCGGAATACCGGCATCAGCCGACAGATATATCCTTACTGAGATTCTCAAGGAAAAATGGGGACATGACGGATTTGTCGTCTCCGACTGGGATGCTGTCCGCCAGCTTATCAATCAGGGAATGGCAAAGGATGGAAAGGAAGCAGCCATGCTGGCCTTCAATGCGGGGATAGAGATGGATATGGTGGATGATCTGTATCTGAAATATATTCCGGAGCTTCTTGACGAAGGACAGGTCAGCATGAAACAGGTGGACGAGGCTGTGAGAAGGGTTTTGAGGGTGAAGTTCCGGCTGGGACTGTTTGACAGACCTTATACAGAAGAAAGGCCGGAGGGTGAAAGGTATCTGCAAGAGGAAAGTCTTGAACTTGCCGAGAAGCTTGCTGCGGAATCTGTTGTTCTTTTGAAGAATGAAGGTGGCCTTCTCCCACTTGAAAAAGTGAAAACTATCGCTTTGATCGGTCCGTTTGCAGCTTTACGTGCCGAGCATCTTGGCAACTGGACCGCACGTGGTAAGGCGGATGATGTGCTCAGCATTGCGGAAGGAATGGAGCGGGAGTATGCCTCTGTGGCACGGATCCTTACTGTGGAAGGATGTGACTTTGATGGGGATGATAGAGGCGGGTTTGCTGCGGCAGTCAGAGCTGCAAAGTCGTCAGATGTTGCAGTCGTGTGTGTCGGACTGAAAGGTAAATGGAGCGGAGAAAATTGTTCCCGTTCAACGATAGAGTTGCCTCAGATCCAGTTGGAACTGCTTGAAGCTGTTTCATCTGCAGGAAAGCCTGTAGTTGTGGTCAATTCAAGCGGGCGTCCTGTGGATCTGCATCTTGTGGAGCCTTTGGCTGATGCTATCATGCAGGTGTGGCATCCTGGAGTACGTGCGGGCAGTGCAATAGCGGGACTCCTGAGCGGAAGATATAACCCGTCGGGTAAACTTGCCATGACTTTCCCATACAATACAGGGCAGATACCTATATATTACAATCGTCGCAATAGCGGGCGTCGTGGCACACAAGGTATATATAAAGATGTTCAGAGTACTCCTTTGTACGAGTTCGGGCATGGGCTGAGTTATTCGGAGTTTGAGTACGGGGAACTGTCGGTCTCAAAGGATACCCTCTCTATGGATGAGACCATTACGGCTGAAATCTCTGTCAGGAACGTAAGCGGAAGGGACGGAATGGAAGTTGTGCACTGGTATGTGTGCGATCCTTACAGTCACATCACCCGTCCTGTCAAGGAACTGAAGTTTTTTGAAAAGAAGATGATAAAGGCGGGTGCAGAGGAAGTTTTCAGATTTGAAATAGATCCGAAGCGTGATCTGGGCTTTGTTGACCGTACAGGAAGACGTTATCTTGATAAAGGAGAGTACCGGATAATAGTAGGAAAACAAAAGGCTGCCATAGAAGTGATATGATGAACATGAGGATAAGAAATGTTTTAGTGGCGGCTCTTCTTGTGCTGCCACTTTGTGCTTCTGCCCAAAGAAGCGTGGAATTATTGGAAAAGGGCTGGAAGTTTTCCTTGGGTGACAAAGAAGGTGCATGTATGCTGGACTATGATGATTCTTCATGGGAGAAAGTTTTCATACCTCACGATTGGGCGATTACCGGTCCTTTTGATGTAAATAATGACCTTCAGACAGTGGCGGTCACCCAGAACTTCGAGACAAAGGCATCGCTCAAGACAGGACGTACAGGAGGACTGCCATATGTGGGTGTAGGATGGTACCGTAGGAAGTTTGATGTTCCGTCAGGGAAAAAAGCGGAACTTGTCTTCGATGGAGCCATGAGTGAAGCACGTGTTTATGTCAATGGTAAGGAAGTGTGTTTCTGGCCATATGGCTATAGTTCGTTTCATTATGATGTGACCCCATATCTCAATGCAGACGGTAAAGGAAACCTTCTTGCCGTACGGCTTGAAAATCGCCCGCAGTCTTCAAGGTGGTATCCTGGTGCCGGACTGTACAGGAATGTCAGGCTCGTTGTGACGGAAGATGTGCACGTTCCGGTTTGGGGAACATATCTGCTTACACCTCATGTGGACGAAGAGTTTGCATCCGTGAGACTGGAGACGAGTGTGGTTGGTGCCGGACAGAAAGCATTGAAGATCCGCACTGTCATATATGCACCAGATGGGCAATCCGTAGTGGAAAAGATTTTCGCTGGAAAGACTGTGGATGGGCAGCCTCTGGTACAGAACTTTATTGTAGAAAAGCCGAAGTTGTGGTCTCCTGAAAGCCCGTTTCTGTATGAAGCAGTGTCTGAAATATATGCGGACGGAACACTTTCTGACGTGTACAGGACCCGTTTTGGCATACGCTCAATAGAATATATTCCGGAGAAAGGTTTTTTCCTTAATGGGCAGAGAAGAAAGTTTCAGGGTGTGTGTAACCATCATGACCTGGGACCTCTCGGGGCGGCTGTAAATGAATCTGCACTTCGCCATCAGCTGCTTCTTCTTAAGGATATGGGATGCGATGCCATAAGGACATCCCATAATATGCCGGCTCCTGAACTGGTCCGCCTCTGTGATGAATTGGGACTGATGATGATGATCGAGCCTTTTGATGAGTGGGATATTGCCAAGTGTCATAACGGATATCATCGTTTTTTTAATGCTCCATCGGATATTGATGGTATGACTTGGGCTGAACGTGATATGGTGGGGATGCTTCATCAGTGGCGCAATAATCCTTGCGTAGTGATGTGGAGTATCGGTAATGAAGTGCCTACACAATGTGGTTCGGAAGGTTATAAGGTAGCTAAGTTTCTTCAGGATATATGCCATAGAGAAGATCCGACACGACCATGTACCTGTGGGATGGATCAGGTGTCATGTGTGTTGGATAACGGCTTTGCCACATTGGTCGATATCCCCGGACTTAATTATAGGACATTCCGTTACCATGAGGCTTATGATAATCTTCCGCATGGATTTGTGCTTGGCTCAGAGACGGCTTCTACTGTAAGCAGCCGTGGAGTGTATAAATTCCCTGCGGAGAAAAGATTTAGTCCTGTGGATAGTGATCATCATTGTTCTGCATATGATATGGATGCATGTAAGTGGTCAAATGTTCCTGATATCGACTTCGCTCTGGCAGAAGATTATGAATGGACGATGGGGCAGTTTGTGTGGACTGGATTCGATTATCTCGGGGAGCCGTCACCGTTTGACAAGGATTCATGGCCGAATCATAGTTCAATGTTTGGTATAATTGACCTTGCGTCCATACCTAAAGATAGATTTTATTTGTACAGAAGTGTCTGGAACAGGGCTGAACCGACTCTTCATATACTGCCTCATTGGAACTGGAGTGGCTATGAGGGTAAAGAAGTGCCAGTCTTTGTATATACGTCATGGCCGGAAGCGGAACTTTTTATAAATGGCGTCAGTCAAGGCCGTCAGTGCAAGAGGAAGACGCAGCCAGCCAAAGGATTGCAGAATGAAAGTCATGAAAGCCGTTACAGACTTATGTGGCACGATGCACTCTATGAACCAGGAGAAATAAGAGTGGTGGCATATGACGACAAAGGAACCCCGGTCTCCGAAAAGACAGTGCGGACCGCCGGAAAGCCTCACCATATAGAGATAGTGACCGGGCGTGGATTCATAGGTGAGACAGAACTCCCAGAGATCAAAGCTGACGGAAAGGATCTTGCTTATCTGACAGTAAAGGTTGTAGACAAGGACGGTAATCTGTGCCCGACATATTCCGGAATGCTTGAGTTCGATGTGTCCGGTGCAGCGTCATATCGTGCATCTGCAAACGGAGATCCGACATGTCTGGATATCTTTCACGAACCGAGGATGCACGCATTCGGAGGAATGCTGACAATGATTGTGCAGGCGAAGGAAACTGCTGGTACAGCAGCAATAAAGGTTAGAGGAAGAAACCTAAAACCTGCTGAAGCCTTTCTGAAGGTGAAGTAGTATTGCTGCAGGGAATGGCGTTATATGTGTGTCATCACCAATAAGAAAAATAGGATTTTAGTTGCTGATAAGGAAAATAATTCTTACCTTTGCGGGCTCAAATTTGTTTATGGGTACGAATGAACGAGAATTTTATCATACCTTTAAATGGTTTGACGGCTGGGAAAAATGAGTTTTTTCTCCACGCCGGCAAGGAGTTCTTCGATAGCTTTGAGAATCAGGAAATCTTTGATGCAGACCTCCAGATAAGGGTTTTGGTTGAAAAATCAGGACGCTATATCGGAGTTGACTGCGACATTGAGGGAGAGGTTACGGTCGAGTGTGACAGGTGTCTGGAGATGCTTGACATGCCGATTGATACGCAGGTCAGACTGAGTGTCAAATTCGGTGATGAGCAGGCTGCTGAACTTGGACAGGATGGAGAAAGAGAGGTTGTTTTCGTGAAGGAAGATCAGGCGCAGCTGGATATGAGTCAGATTGTTTATGACTATACATGCCTGGCGCTGCCGATGCAGAGGACTCACGGACCGGGAAGATGTAACCCTGATGCTATGAAGTATTACAGCATGTCGGAGAGCTGCGATTTCTTCAAAGAGGATGAGACGGTAAACCCGTTCGCAACCTTGAAGAACATGTTTAAGTGATTATTAATAATTAAAAAAATATAGTAAAATGGCACATCCAAAACACAAAGTCTCTAAGCAGAGACGTGACAAGAGAAGAACACATGATGTAGCTGTAGTTCCTACACTCGCTACTTGTTCAAACTGCGGTGCAACTATCATGTACCACAGAGTATGTCCTGAGTGCGGCTTCTACAGAGGTCGTCAGATCATCGAGAAGAAGGCCGAGTAATTTCGCTGTCGGCTTTTAAGACTGAAAATTTCAATAAAATAGGCGAGTGCAAGACGGACGACCGATGAATACCGCAGCAACCTTTCGGTTGTGAGGATATGAAGAGGGAGGACAACGAAGCAATCGTCATTTTATTAAATTTGGCCCTGTAGTTCAACGGATAGAATGGAAGTTTCCTAAACTTTAGATAGCAGTTCGATTCTGCTCGGGGCTACAAACTCGCAACTTGCTGATTTTTAGCAAGTTGCAAGTTTTGTTTTTGTGTCTGCTTGATGTTCGTGTCTCGACCATATTTGCTAAATGTGGGGAATTTACTATATTTGCATGTTTGCGCGCGTGCGCGTAAGAGTGAGAACAAACGAAAAATAAAGATATCATGAAAAGAGTAATTGCTACACCAGATGCACCGAAGGCGGTGGGACCTTATTCACAGGCTATTGAAGTGAACGGAACGCTTTATATTTCAGGCCAGATTCCAGTGAATCCTGCCGATGGTACTATCCAGGAGGATATCACAGCTGCAGCTCATCAGTCGCTCAAGAATATAGGCGCGATCCTCAAGGAGGCAGGCATGACTTATGACAATGTGGTCAAGACAACAGTTCTTCTAGCTGATATTGCAGATTTCAAGGCTGTAAATGAGGTGTATGCAGAGTATTTCACCGGTGACAAGCCTGCAAGGGCCTGCTATCAGGCTGCTGCTCTTCCGCTTGGAGTAAAGGTAGAGATCGAGGCAATCGCCGTAAAATAATCAATGAGCAGAAAGGCTCTCATACTTTGTCTGTCCGTGCTCGGAGTGGTGCTGGTGCTGATCGGTGTCGCTGTCGGGGTATTGTATTCTGACTCAAGTCGGTCGGAGGAAGTGGCTTCTGACGATACCCCTTCTGTTTTCCAGGCCGTGCCGTCAGATGCCTTGCTCATTGCTTATGGCAAGGCTTCCCGGGTATGTCCGCTTTCAGATGCTCTGGCGGATGAAATGAAAAGATGCGATGCTGCGGTATCATTGCATTATTCGGGAAAGCTGCACTCTTTGTCTGTTGTTGATGCCAGGAAGATGGACGCCGCCGTGCTTGAAGCCCTGAAGAAGCATCTATCAGCAGAAGGGAAGTTCATGGCTCATGAGGGCTCTCTTGTCATGTTTTCCAGTTCTGAGAGTATCCTCAAATCTGCTGTGCGCCATCTGACGGAAGGAGTTTCGGTCAAGGATGCCCCCGGTTTCATGGAGGCATATGGGGCTATCAAAGGTCAGGACATCCTTCTCGTGCCGGGTGTCCATGCCAGAAGACTGATGTCTTCTGTCTTTACATCCAAGGTCTACAGACATGCATCATTCCTGTCTAGAATAGCTGACTGGTATGCATTCAAGGTCCAAGATACCCAGGGCCTTGGCCTGAGCGGCCGTATTCTTTATGACGGAGAGCCGGATGAACTTATGTCGGCATTCGAAAACTGTGTTCCTGGCGTTTCTGAGGTTGCTGACTATCTCCCGTCATATACTCTTTATGCGGTGACTTTACCGATGGAGAATCATGCCGCGTTCAGAAATGATTTCCAGGTGTTCGCAGATTCGCGTAACACCCTCAAGTCGATGCAGGCCAAGCAGAACGAACTCAAGAAGCGGGGCGGAATTGCGCCCATGGAACTTTTGGAAAAACTGGGAGTCAAGGAAGTGGCAACTGCGGGTCTGATGGTACGCAGCCGACTGGAGAAGATTCTGCTGATCCGTGTCGAGAGCCGTAATCCAGAGTTGATATTCCGTGATCCGTCGATAACAACCATGCGAGGCTATGTGTCCAGGCTGCACGAATGGAAATATGCATCATATGTCTCGTCGGTATATGGCGACATGTTTGCAATAAATGATGAGTCGTGCTGTACATATAAGGATGGATGGCTGATTGTCGGCAGCAGGTCGGCAATTGATGAGTATGTGACCCATAATGCCCTGGAATATACTCTCGGAGAATATGCTGCTCATGCCGGGAAGAAGTCACTGCTCTCTGCTTCAGAGGCTGTGGCTGTCGCATATTTCTCTCTGACTGCAGAGAAGGACCGGCTTTCGGATTATATGAACAAAGGTCTGACCGACGGACTCAGACGTCTTGTCGGAGAACCTGAATATAGTCCTGCTGTGCTGTATATCGGCAGGTCGGGAGACAGTATGGTCTCGTCCCTTGCAGTTCATGGACTGACCCTGAACAGGACAAAGGCGCCGTCCGCAAGCAGGGATACGACTGTCGTTGTACCGAAAGGACCTTTTACCGTGCTCAATTCCCATACCGGCAAGCCCAATACATTCTACCAGAACAAGTTCAAGTCTCTGTGTCTTCGTGATGAGACTGGAAAGGATCTCTGGGGTGTGCCGTTTGACAAGACCATCTGTGGCAGGGCATATAATATAGATGTATATGGCAACGGTAATCTGCAGATAATATTTGCCGCGGGAGCGTCTCTTTATGTCATTGACCGGACAGGACGATATGTCAAGGGGTTCCCTCTTGACCTGAAGAAGGATATCTGCCTTGGCCCGGATCTGTATGATATATCGGGTCAGAAATGCGCCGTGGTCCTGCATAAAGACAATACTTTGGAATTTTACACATTGCCTAAGGGAAAGAAACCGTCATTCTGGCGTACTATTGACCTGGGTGATGAAACGATAAAGTCTCTTCCGGAAAGACTTACGGTTGCAGACAAGGATTATTGGATAGTACGTACAGCCATCCAGACGCTGATATATCCATGGGGCGGAGGCAAACCTCTTACAAAGTTCAAGGATGACAGCATGGCACGTCCGGACACCGAAGTAGTGCCTGTGGAAGGAAAGAATGAAGTCCAGGTAAACTGCTATGACGGGAAGAAGCGTACGGTAACATTGAAATAGATACTTAACTAGAAATACAATGGAATTCACATCAGTTAACAAAATCTTTCAGGAGGCCTTCAAGAGGAATTGGGACCGTCCTGCAATTTCAAACTATCAGGGCATAACTCTGCATTATAGAGACGTTGCCCGCAGGATTGAAAAGATGCACATCATGTTCGAGGAATGTGGTCTTCAGAAAGGTGACAAAGTGGCTCTTTGCTCAAGAAACCAGGCTAACTGGGCTGTAGCCTTTTTGTCGGCTATGACTTATGGAGCAGTGCCTGTACCTCTCCTGCATGAGTTCAAATCAAGCAATATACACCACCTGGTAAATCATTCCGAGGCAAAGATTCTTTTCGTTGACGATGTCATCTGGGAAGGTCTTACAGAAACTGAAATGCCTGATCTGCACGCGATCATCCAGGTGAACACCTTCAAGCTTCTCTATGCGAAGGATGAGAAGATCGTATCGGCGCGAGAGCATCTCAACGAACTTTTCGGAAGGAAATATCCGAATGTGTTCACATCGGACGATATCAACTACTATGAGGATCAGCCGGATGAACTGGCCATCATCAACTATACTTCAGGAACATCTGGATTCTCGAAGGGAGTCATGATTCCTTATAGGGCCGTCTGCTCGAACATTCAGTTTGCCAGAGGTGTGCTTCCTGGACTGGACAATACCAAGAGTGTCGTGTCTATGCTCCCTTCGGCCCACATGTACGGACTTATGTTCGAACTGCTCTATGAACTCAGCGTAGGTGCCCATGTACATTTTCTTTCTCGCGTTCCGAGCCCTAAGATCATCATGCAGGCACTTGCGGAGGTCAAACCATATATCATAATAGCGGTGCCGTTGGTAATCGAGAAGATATACAAGACCAAGGTGAAGCCTATCCTTGAAAAGGAGGGTATCAAGGTACTCATGAAACTCCCGGTTCTTAATCACGTAGTTCTCAATAAGATCAAGGCTGAACTCATCAACGCATTCGGAGGAGAGTTCTATGAGGTGATCATCGGTGGAGCAGCCTTCAACAAGGAGGTGGAGGCTTTCTTCAAGAAGATGAACTTCCCGTTCACGGTAGGTTACGGAATGACCGAGTGTGCTCCTATCATAGCATATGATGACTGGGCCGTGGAAAAGCTCAATTCCTGCGGTAAGTCTGTGGTAAACATGCAGATAAGGATTGCGTCTGCCAATCCACATGAAATCCCTGGTGAAATCCAGATAAAGGGTGACAATGTCTTCCTCGGCTACTATAAGAACGAGGAGGCGACAGCGGCAGTGTTTACCGAAGATGGATGGTTCTGCACCGGTGATATGGGTATTCTTGACGAGGACGGATCTCTTTTCATAAAGGGACGCACCAAGTGTATGATTCTTGGCCCAAGCGGTCAGAATATCTATCCGGAAGAGGTGGAGACTGTAATCAACAGCCAGCCTTATGTGGTTGATTCGCTCGTTATAGAAGATAATGGAGGACTGACTGCGCTTATCTATCCGGATTTCCCTTCAGGAGCACGTGAAGGTATGAATCAGGAGGCTTTTGTAAAATATATGGAAGAAATGCTTCCAGAGATCAACAAGGAACTTCCCAATTACGCCAAGCTCAAGAGGATCAAGGTGATGCTCGAGGATTTCGAGCGTACACCGAAGAAGAGCATCAAACGTTACCTCTATCAGCGATAGTCATATGGAAAAATTCGACCAAAGCTACATTGAAATGGCGGGAGTATGGGCACGCAACTCATACTGCAAGCGTCGTCAGGTGGGTGCGTTGATTGTCAAGGACAGAATGATCATCTCGGATGGATACAACGGAACTCCATCCGGGTTTGAGAATATATGTGAGGACGAGAACGGGGTTACAAAACCGTATGTCCTCCATGCAGAGGCTAACGCTATAACCAAGGTAGCAAAGTCCGGCAACAGCAGCAACAATGCCACGCTTTATGTTACTGCATCGCCATGCGTCGAGTGCGCGAAACTCATAATCCAGGCCGGCATCAAGCGCGTAGTCTATCGTGATGCATACCGCATCACAGATGGAATCGACCTGCTCAAACGCGCAGGGATAGACGTCGAGCAGGTGCAGTAGCCTTTACGTCACAGTGACCGAACCAAGCGAACTTGACTATCTCAAACAACTAACGATGAAAAACAGAATAAATATCATGACAGCACTCCTAGGTATTGCCCTGGGAGTTGTTTTGACCCTTTCGTTCTCAAAAGTATGGAGCCTGAGGAAGTTTGACGGAGATTATAACCGCTGGCGCAAACTCAATCTGATCCTGCAGGAAGTTCAGAAAAACTATGTGGATACCATAGATATGGAGTCCATGACAGACGCTGCTGTCGTGGCTGCGCTTTCTGAACTGGACCCTCACTCTGTGTATCTGCCACCTGTCGAACTTACAGAGTCAGATACTGAACTTGCAGGCAGTTTCGAGGGCATAGGTATTACATTCAATGTGCCTGAAGATACAGCAATAGTGCTCAATACCGTGCCGGGAGGACCTTCTGAAAAGGCTGGTCTGATATCCGGAGACAGGATCATCAAGGTTGACGACAGAGTGATTGCCGGAACAAAGACTCCGCAGGATACCATGGTCCGCCTGATGAAGGGACCAAAAGGTACCAAGGTCAAGATAACCGTCAACAGGGCAGGTACTGACATTCCGTTTGACATAACACGCGATAAGATTCCTGTACATTGTATCGATGCGTCTTTCATGGTCAATGATACGACAGGATATATAAAGTTGTCCAAGTTCACGAGAACCACATATGTAGAGTTCCTTGAGGCAACGGCAGAGCTGCTCAAGCAGGGCATGACTTCGCTGATATTTGACCTTCGCAGCAACACCGGAGGCTATTTCGATCAGGCATATAGACTCTCCAACGAGTTCTTGAAGAAGGGAGAGAAGGTTGTGTATATGGAGGGACTCCACCGTAATCGCGAGGACTTTTATGCTGACGGAAGAGGATTGCTGAAAGCCATAAGTCTGAAAGTCCTGATAGATGAGGGCTCGGCTTCGTCAAGCGAGATCTTTGCTGGTGCCATTCAGGATAATGACCGCGGAACCATTGTCGGACGCAGGTCATTCGGAAAGGGCTTGGTGCAGGAGCCGATTAATTTCACAGACGGTTCAGGAATACGCCTTACAGTGGCACGCTTCTATACCCCGTCAGGCCGCTGCATCCAGAAGCCGTATGATAAGGATTATGCCTATGATATTTACCAGAGATATGCTCATGGAGAGATGACCTCTGCAGACAGCATGAAGGTTGATACAACTGCTGTGTACTATACCATGAAGGGACGTAAGGTCTATGGCGGTGGAGGAATCATTCCGGACGTATTCGTACCTATTGATACGACCAAGGCTACAAAGTTCTATATCAACTGCAACAGAAAGGCTACGTCAATGCGGTTTGCATCGTCTATGTTTGATAAATATAAAGGAGGCCTGAGCGGTATTTCAGACTATGATACCCTTGTCGGCTATCTTAACTCACTTGACCTTGAAGGCCAATTCCTTGACTATGCGGCCCGGGTCGATGGTCTCCGTCCTTCATCCGGTGAATGGTCGCAGTCTAAGGAATACATGATGCCGCAGATCTATGGTCTTGTGGGACGTTACTCGAAAGTCGGCGAAGAGGCCTTCTACCGCTTCTATCTCCCTATTGACGAAACCATTCAGACGGCTCTGAAACAGTAGAGATGCGTCGCGGTTCGGCAGTGGTTGACGACCCCTGCCGAAATGTGAGGGCTATTGTGCTATGAATCTGTAAAGGATTTCACCCGTCTGATTGTGAGGGGCGGTGGATGATGCCGAGAAACGGGAAAGTCTGGCGGCGCGTATTGCAAAATCGCGAAGGCATCTGTCGCTGGCTGACACCTCATCAAGAACCTTTGCCCCTGTGACTTGTCCTGAATTATTGACAGTAATGATCACTGTAACATCACCGCTGCCGTAGCATCTGTAAGCGGGGATTTTCAGATGACTGGCCTTTCTGCCGTCAAGATTGTAGGACACCACAGACGGTCCGCTGTATTCCTTTTTCTTCGTGTCTTCCTTCTTCTTTTGCCGCTGTTCCTGAAGTTCTACCGTTTCCTCGCGTGCGTCTTCAACCTGCCCGTCCTTGAGCTCCTTGGCAAGTCGTTCAGCATCCTTATATAACTGGTCTGCGTCAGTATTCCTGTCATCCTTCAGCTTTGACCCTGCATCGACAGCTATATTACGTATCGGTTCACCTGAGTTGCGTGCAGCAGCAATAAGGTCATCAATCCTCTTGCTGATGTCCTCCTTGAACATCTGCTGCTTCTTCTGCTTCTCGATTTCCTCCTGTTTGGTGAAGTCCAGAACGAAACTCTCCTCCCGTCTGAGAACATTGTCGATCTGATATATGAGCAAGACAATAATCACCACCAGATGAAATATGATGGTGATATAAAGTCCTGCCCGGTCTTCCTTATTTTTAAACGGATTCTTCAATTATTTGTTCTGGCTCAACGCCTTTTCAATCGTTGCGGAAATAACATCAATTGCGACTTTGTTGTGGCCTCCTTGGGGGATGATGATATCAGCATATCTCTTGCTTGGCTCGATGAACTGCAGATACATCGGCTTTACAGTCTTGGTGTAGCGCTCGATGACCCATTCAGCAGTCTTGCCCCTCTCTGCAATATCTCTGGATATTACCCTCATCACCCTGTCGTCATCATCAGCATCAACGAACAGTTTGATATCCATCTGTTCGCGCAAGCGTCTGCAGGTGAAGATAAGGATACCCTCAACAATGATGATATCCGCCGGTTTCACTGTCACAGTCTCATCTTTGGAGCGGCTGCAGGTAATGTACGAATATACAGGCTGCTCTACGCTGCGTCCCTCCTTGAGTTCATCGAGGTGGCTGCACAGCAGGTCGAAATCAATAGAGTCCGGATGGTCAAAGTTATGATCGCGTTTTTCCTGTGCTGTACAGTGGCTCAGGTCCTTGTAGTATGCATCCTGCGGTATGACAGTCACGTTCTCCTTCAACTGGTCTGTGATAGCCTTTACCACTGTGCTCTTACCCGATCCGGATCCCCCGGCGATACCGATTATCATCATATCAATTTCATTTAGATCCCTCGACAGGCTCGGGATGACATTTTAATATTCTGCGTTCTTTGGAGTTCTAGGGAACGGAATCACATCGCGGATGTTGCTCATACCGGTGACAAAGAGAAGAAGTCTCTCGAATCCGAGTCCGAATCCGCTGTGTGGCGCTGAACCATAGCGACGTGTATCAAGATACCATTCCAGGCCCTTGCGGCTCATGCCGGTCTCTTCAATGCGTGCCTCAAGTTTAGCAAGAGAAGCTTCACGCTCAGAACCTCCGATGATCTCACCGATCTTAGGGAAGAGAACGTCCATTGCGCGTACAGTCTTTCCGTCCTCGTTCTGCTTCATATAGAACGCCTTGATGTCCTTAGGGTAGTCTGTAAGGATTACAGGCTTCTTGAAATGCTTCTCCACGAGATATCTTTCGTGTTCGCTCTGAAGGTCTGTGCCCCAACTTACAGGATATTCCCATTCTACACCTGCTGCCTCAAGAATCTTGATTCCTTCGGTATATGTGAGGCGTACGAACTCTGTATCTGCAACTCCTTCAAGGCGAGCGATGAGTTCATTGTCATATCTGTCGTTAAGGAACTGTATGTCGTCGCGGCAGTTGTCGAGAGCGTACTGTACGAGATACTTGATGAACTCTTCAGCGAGGTCCATGTTGTCCTTGATGTCATAGAAAGCCATTTCTGGCTCGATCATCCAGAACTCTGCAAGGTGGCGCGGAGTGTTGGAGTTCTCGGCACGGAATGTCGGTCCGAATGTGTAGATCTCTCCGAGAGCCATTGCTCCGAGCTCTCCCTCAAGCTGTCCGCTCACTGTAAGGCTTGTCTCCTTTCCGAAAAAGTCCTTGGAGTAATCGATGCGTCCCTTCTTGTCGCGTGGAAGATTCTCCATGTCAAGAGTCGTCACGCGGAACATCTGTCCTGCACCCTCGCAGTCAGAAGCGGTGATGAGCGGAGTATGCATATATACGAAGCCCTTTTCGTTGAAGAACTTGTGGATGGCGAACGCCATCGCGTTACGCACGCGGTAGATTGCTCCGAATGTGTTGGTTCTTGGACGCAGGTGAGCGACTGTCCTGAGGAATTCAAAAGAAGTGTCCTTCTTCTGGAGAGGATAGCGCATAGGGTCGCATTCTCCGTAAACCTCAATCTCTGTAGCCTGGATTTCTGTAGCCTGGCCACCACCCATAGACTCTACAAGTTTACCCCATACGGCAATACAGGCACCGGTGGTTACCTTTGCAAGCACGGCTTCGTTCTCAGGAGTCTTGTCAACTACAATCTGTATATTATTGATGGTAGAACCGTCATTGAGTGCGATGAACGCTACGTTCTTGTTTCCTCTCTTGGTCCTTACCCATCCTTTGGCAAGAACCTCCTTGCCAGGCTCGCTTCCCAGCAGGTCTTTTACCTTTGTTCTGATGACTGTTTCCATTTTTTTTACTTATTCTTAAACTTTATAAATATTCTGTTCTTGTATGCTATCTGCCGATAATCTTCCCCATGATTTCGGTATTGTCCATTCTTCCTATGAATTTCTCCGCTCCACATCCGATGGCATATACAGGGACCGGTGCTCCCGTGTGTTCGTTGCTTGTCCACCCGATCTCGTTCATTCCGGCTCTATTGCTTCCGTTTTTATAATCATCCTCTACTTTTCCCCAATTGATAGCCTCCTTCCCGTCACATCCGATGCTTGTTCCACCGGTTTCGTGGTCGGCTGTTACCACGATAAGTGTGCGTTCAGGATATTTCAGGTAGAACTCATATGCTGCTTCAACGGCCTGATCGAATTCGATTATTCTATCTATCATCGGCATTATTTGATTCGCATGTGCTGCCCAATCAATGTCGCCGCCCTCGCACATAATGAAGAAAGGCTCCTTGTCTGCCAGGAAGTTCATGCCGGCCTGAAGCATCTGTCTGAGGTTGATGTTGTTTTCATTCTTCTCCCACGAGTATTCTTTCACCACATAGTTCCCTGCATTCTTTCCTTCAGCATCAGGTTGGCATAGCACTATCCTTTCTGCCTTCATGGACTCTTCGGAGAATTCTTTCATACCGAAACTCACCTGACATCCTTTGTCTTCAAGGTATTCATCAATACGCTCTTGCTCCGATTGATCGCTATAAAAGTCGATGAATCCCGCTCCCGCAAAGAATTCAAATCCACTGGATGCAATCTGCTTGGATATGTCGTAATATTTTTTTCTTTTGACGCTATGCGCGTAGAATGCAGCAGGTGTCGCGTGGTTGACTGGAGCAGTTGAAATTATCCCGACATTGTATCCTTCCTCGTGGAGAACGCTGGCTATACTTTTTACGGCAACGCTGTCCTTGTCTGTTCCTATCATGCCGTTCTTTGCCTTTACGCCGCAGGCAATGGCAGTGCCTCCTGCCGCGGAATCCGTTACCTGGCTGTTTGCCGAGTATGTCTCAGACATGCCGTAGAAAGGAAAGCCGGTGAATGTCAGTCTTTCTCCGCCTATTTTACCTGCCTTGTATGACAGGTATGATTCAGCTGCTGACGTTTGTGCATGTCCCATTCCGTCTCCTATAAACAGGAATATGAAATCGGCTCTATTTTCCTTTCTGGGAGACATCGCCCCCAGATCGTTGGAAAAAACGCCAACTGCCATAAGTGTTGCGAGAATGAGAAATGTACGCTTCATTATATATGAATAATTAACTTACAAAGTTACCTAAAAATATTTGATAACGTGTCAAATCGGACAATAAAAAAGCAGTCCCATGTGGAACTGCTTCTTTAAAAATATTTTTACGGTGATTACTCACCCTTTCTGGCTGTGTACATGATCTTCAGTGCCGAACATTTACGAAGTTCCTGCTTCACGTCTGTCACGATACCCATTCGGGTGTGCGCGTCAGCCTTGATTGCTACTGTCATGAATGAACGGTCAGCCTCTGACATTGCATCACGCTCTGCAGCGATGAAGTCGCGGATCTCAGCGGTAGTCTTGAAAGAGTCGTTGAGCTGGATACGTGAATCGTTACCATACTGGCCCTGGAGGCTTCTGATAGGAGTACCGATATTGATGTATGAAGTCAAGTCCTTTCTTTCAAGCTTTGCCACTTCAGACGCTTCTGGAAGCGTTACCATCACCTTGCTCTCTGTTTCACGCATTGTGGTTGTCACCATGAAGAAGAACAGGAGCATGAACACAATGTCGGAAAGTGAGCCAGATGGTGGCTGTGGCACTGTCCTTTTTTCTTTCTGTTTGAATTTTGACATATTGCTATTCTCCTATTATTTCTTTGAGACATCCTTAGGCTCGGCCTCAGAGATATTCTGAGGTACTGCCTTTCTTACAATGTTCTGCTGATCCTCGTCAAGTTTCATATAGACCTGACCGAAGTTTGCCATCGAGAACTCATCGCGGAGTTCGTTTACAGCTTTTACAAGCTCGTTCTGTACGGCAATGTAAGCCTCGTAGCTTGTACCACGGTCATTCTGGAGAGATATCACACCCTTTGAAACCATGCATGGACCGAATCCGTCGATTTCGATTTCTTCCTTTTCAGGGAGGTTCGGGTCGTTTGCAGGATTAGAGAGGAATTCCTTGATCTTATCCTTGAGGAGGCTGACGTGCATTGGCTCTGTACCAGCAAGAAGTTTGTCGGCAGAGTTAATCTTCACAATGATGATGTTGCGGCGATTAACCTTCTGGTCCTCCACTTTCTGATTAGGGTCAGGCATAGGAGGAAGACGACGCTGGAGACCCTTGTCCTGATCCATGGTGGTAGTCATCATGAAGAAACAGAGCAAGAGGAACGCCATGTCCGCCGTTGAACTCGAGTTTATTTCTGGTGTTTTCTTTGCCATGTCGTCGATTATTTACGAGTTGCACCAATAATCCATCCAGCGATGAGAGCAACGATGGAACCTCCGAAGAGGAGATATGTAAGATTAAGTATGGTGTCTGTCAGTTTGAGTGTGCCGTCAGATACTGGCTCTCCAAGGTAGCCGACAGCTGGGGTTCCAGGTGCAAGCAGATACGCTCCGGCAACAATCGCAGCAATGGCAACAAGGCCGATGCCGAGCTTGAGAAGGCTCTTTGGATTGTTTATGCCACCGATCACAACCACGCCTAAAACAACAGCGATGACAGCGACCAGAGCATACGCATAGGCGCAGTAGAGCATCACGTCAACAGGGGCGTTGCCTGCTTTGTCGAATCCGACTACGAATCCGAGGAAGCTGAGGACAACTCCTACGACGAAGAGCACTGCCAGAACCCATTTGATGATTTTTTCGTATTTCATTGTGTAGAAATGTCAATTATTTGTTGTCCTGATACTTAACCAAAATATCCATGAGTGAGATTGATGCGTCCTCCATCTCGATGGTAAGAGACTCAACCTGTGAAAGGATATAGTTGTAGAAAATCTGAAGGATAACGGCTACGATGAGACCACCCACTGTTGTGATCAAAGCGACCTTCATACCACCGGCAACGACTGCTGGAGACATGTCACCTGCTACCATGATGGCGTCGAATGCCTGGATCATACCGATAACTGTTCCCAAGAATCCGAGTGATGGTGCGATAGCGATGAAGAGAGAGATCCATGAGAGGTTCTGCTCCATCTGGCTTGCTGCAACTCCACCGTAAGATACGACTGACTTCTCTACTTCCTCGAGTGACTGTCCGTCAGCAAGGCGGAGAAGAGCCTGTGTGAAGATAGACGCTACTGGACCACGAGTGCTGCGGCATACTTCAGTTGCAGCCTCAAGTCCGTTCTCGTTAAGAGCAGCCTCAAGTCTTGCGAGAAGGCTCTTGGTGTTGGTCTTTGAGAAAGCAAGATAAAGGATACGCTCGATACAAAGCGCGAGACCGAGGATAAGGCAGGCGATAACGAGTGCCATGAAGCCGGCGCCACCTTCGATGAACTTTGTCTTGAGGGCCTGGTGCATTGGAACTTCTTCAGGAAGAACTTCCTCAGCAGGAGCTGCCTCTGGAGCTGCTACTTCTGTTGCTTCCGGTGCAGCAGCCTGCTCGTCCTGAGCCGCTGCATTCTGTGCAGAAAAGGCCATAACGCCCATTACTGCCAAAAACATGAAAACTTTTTTCATAATTGTTTTTGTGTGTTTTGATTAATTAAAGTTATTGATTTTGTATGTTTACTCAAAATTCGGTGCAATTTAGCAAATAAATTTCAATCGGCAATATTTATTTTGATATTTCTCCCCTGAGATTATTCTCGAGAAGATTCACCATTTCTGCACCGGTGCAGGATTGCCCGAGCAGGAAGAACAGTTTGGCCAGAGCGCTTTCTGTAGTGCTGTCATAACCGCTTACAACTCCTGCTTCCTTCAGCCATTTTCCGGTGGCGTATATGTCCATGTTGACGCTTCCTGCCCTGCACTGAGTGACATTCAGGAGCGTCTTTCCCATTTTTATCGCTTCCTTGACCATCTCAAGGAACCATCCTCGCGACGGTGCGTTTCCGGCTCCGTATGTCTCCAGGATCACGGCCTTGCTTTCCGGGGCACAGAGTATTCCCTTGACTACCTGGGAGGTGATCCCGGGGTGGATTTTGAGGATGGCGACGCTTGTGTCCAGCCGTTTGTGGAATACCGGGGCTTTGTCCCATCTGTCAGGGCGGATGATTATGCCGGTATTGTATCTGATGCTTATTCCGGCTTCTGCCAGAGGAGGCAGATTCTCCGACCTGAATGCCCTGAAATGGTCAGAGTTGACCTTTGTGGTCCTGTTGCCCCTCATCAGGATGTTGTCGAAATATATGCAGACCTCGGGTACTATCGCATGTCCTTCCTGGTCCTTCGCAGCAGCAATCTCTACTGCTGATATCAGGTTTTCCTTGCCGTCTGTCCTGGGAACTCCGATAGGAAGCTGGCTGCCTGTAAAGATGACCGGTTTGGTCAGCCCCTCGATCATGAAGCTGAGGGCGGATGCCGAATATGACATGGTGTCCGTTCCATGCAGGATGACAAAGCCGTCGTATTCGTCGTATCTGTCCTCGATGATGTTAGTCAGGGTGACCCAGTTGTCCGGATCGATGTCTGAGGAATCTATAAGTGGTTCGAAGGTGACAGCGTCAATCTTGTACGCAAACTTCCTGAGTTCAGGAACTTCTGCAGGTATCTGGCTGAAATCGAAGGGTCTGAGTGCCTGGATCGCAGGGTCTTCCTTCATGCCTATAGTACCGCCTGTGTATATCAGGAGTATTGATGATTTTTCCTGAATTCCTGTCATGTCTTATTTCAGTTTAAAAAGATTTTCTGCATTTTGGGTCGTTGCATGTGCGATTTCTTCTACGGCCACTTCCTTTATCCGGGCCAGTCGGTCGGCGATGTGGGGAATATATGCACTTTCGTTGCGCTGTCCTCTGAACGGGACAGGCGTCAGGTACGGAGAGTCTGTTTCCAGAAGAATGCGCTCCAGAGGAATGTCCTTGACCGTCTCGGCTATTGAAGCCTTCTTGAATGTAAGGACTCCGCCTATGCCGATATACCAGTCTCCGAGCTTCTGTATCTCGCCAAATGTCTCTCTGCTGCCGCTGTATGCATGGAAAACTCCTCTGAGGCCCAGATGACGGTACTCTTTCAGTATGCCTAGGATGATTTCAATGGATTCGCGGGAGTGGATTATTACGGGAAGGTCGCGCTCGTGTGCCATCTGCAGTTGAATTCTGAATGCCTCTTTCTGCTGCTGGATGAATTCCTTTGACCAGTAGCAGTCAATGCCGATTTCACCGATGGCGACGATGCTCTTGTCCTGGAACGAGGCCATTTTTTCAATCTCCTCCTTCCAGTCTGCACCGATGGAGGTCGGATGGAGTCCCAGGCAGGGGAATAGAGTGCCTGGATGTCTGCCGGCAAGGTCAAACATCTTCTGCCTCGTGGCAGAGTCGATATCTGGCAGAATCATCCGGGTAACTCCGGACCGGACGGCCCTTTCTACTGCAAGGTCTTCTTCGGATGAAAATGCCTCGTCGTAAAGATGCGAGTGTGTGTCTATGAATTGCATATCCGACAAAATTAGGCATTTTATTTAAATCAGCGTTTATCAGATGACAGAAGACTGCATCTTTTCAGTAGATCGACACTGATGAACCCGTCTATTTCAAGCATCCCGACCAATTCTGCGATGGTGCGGTAGTCCGCCCCGGTTGCACCCGGCAGTTCGTCCAGACTTATACCTCTGCGACTTATGATTGTCCGCACAATGCCTGTCATGATGCCCATGTGCTCGTCGGAGAGCAAGCCTGCGTATGTGGCCTCCACACGTGAAAGAGTATTTGCGGCGGGGGCCTTCCTGCGGGAGGTCAGTCCCAGGCTTTCCATCAGGTCTTTCTCTGATGTGATTGGCTCTGCTATTTTTCTGCGTATCAGGTCGTTGCACCCTTGTGAACATATGTCGTCCAATCGGCCAGGGAGGGCGAATACATCTCTGTTGTATGAATATGCCAGCCGTGAGGTCATCATGCCGCCGCCCTTGATCTTCGATTCTATGAGCAGGGTGGCGTCGCTGAGTCCGGCTATGATCCTGTTGCGCCTGAGAAAATTCAGGGCGACCGGTGATGTTCCGGGAGGGTAGTCGGATATGAGCGCGCATCCTGGTGTGTTTACGAGTCTTGCGGCGAAATCACGATGTCTGAACGGATAGACATCTTCTGGTCCGGTAGCCATTACGCCTATCGTCGGCAGACCCTCCTCCAGTGCTGTCCGGTGGGCCGTTATGTCTGTGCCGAGAGCCAGTCCGCTGACTATTGCCGGTTTGTCCTCGGTCATCGCCAGTGACCGCACTATCCTTCCGCACCATTCTCTTCCGTATGGCGAGATGTCTCTTGTACCCACTACGGCTATCCTCGTGCGCGGCTTCCATAACTGCTCCAGCGGAGTGGATGTCCTTACATAGAGTCCGATCGGAGGGTCTTCGCACTCCTTGAGCAGAGACGGGTAGCGCTCGTCGGTCCATCCGCAGAAACTTATCCCGGAAGATTCCAGCTTTTCAAGTTCACGTATTTCCGCCTCTACTGCACCCGGGGTGATCTTTCCCTTGTATTTCGAGTAAGGTCCAATGATTTGTTCTTGTTCCCGAGGGGCAAGACTGAATAGGGCTGATGCACTCCCCAGGTGGGAGATGAGTTCGAGTCCGACCTTTGGTTCGAATCCGAATATCCTGTTCATTGCACACAGGCATGCTTTTTCGTCAAGTTTTTCCATGACGCAAAAGAATGCAAAAAACGGCTTCCGGATATGGTCTGGAAGCCGTTTCTAGACAAAATCAAAAAAGATTTTTTCTCTTTTTTATGTTTGTGTTGATTTTTAAAAGATTGCCATGTCGCTGACGCTTCTCGCAATGACCCGCGTCAGATGATCAGGAGAGCGTCTCCGTAAGGACCGAACTTGTAGTCCATCTCCAGAGCGGCCTTGTATGCCTTCATGACATTGTCATATCCGCCGAATGCGGCAACTGACATGAGCATGGTCGAGCCCGGACGATGGAAGTTAGAGACGATTGCATCCGGAATCGCGAACCTGTATGGCGGGAAGATGAACTTGTTGGTCCAGCCGTCATAAGGGTTCACTTCATCATTTGTGGTGACATATGTCTCAAGACCTCTGATGGTGGTGATTCCCACTGCGAGTACCTTGCCGCCGCTTCTCTTTGTCTTGTTGATTATTTCAGCGGTCTCGGGAGTGATTATGAGTCTCTCGGAGTCCATCTTGTGTTTTGAAAGGTCCTCGACATCCACTTCCCTGAAATGGCCAATGCCCATGTGCAGGGTGATGAACGCCTTGTTGATGTCCTTGAGAATCATTCTGTTGAAAAGCTCGCGGCTGAAATGCAGACCTGCAGCCGGTGCGGATACTGCACCTTCGTGCTGTGCGAAGATGGTCTGGAAATTCTCTGCATCTTCAGGTGTCACTTCCTTCTTTACCCAATCAGGAACAGGTGTCTGACCGAGAGCAAAGAGGGATTCCTTGAACTCCTCGTAGCTTCCGTCATAGAGGAAACGCAATGTTCTTCCTCTGGAAGTGGTGTTGTCGATTACCTCGGCCACGAGGCTGTCGTCCTCCCCGAAGTAGAGCTTGTTGCCGATACGGATCTTTCTGGCAGGATCAACGATTACATCCCAGAGCCTCTGCTCGCGATTGAGTTCCCTCAGAAGGAAAACTTCGATATCTGCTCCTGTCTTTTCCTTGTTTCCGTACAGGCGGGCAGGGAAGACCTTGGTGTCATTGAGAACAAAGGTGTCTCCTTTTCCGAAGTATTGGATGATGTCCTTGAATATCTTGTGCTCGATTTCTCCTGTCTTCTTGTTGAGTACCATCAACTTGCATTCGTCGCGCCATCTTGGTGGCTCCTTTGCGATCTTCTCGGCAGGAAGATTGAACTGAAATTGTGAGAGTTTCATATATCTGTTCTGTTATTATTCAAACATACATTACATTATACGGAATTTTACAGATTTTGTTTCACGCTTGGCAGAAATTTTTCGGAAAGTCCCACAGAACGGAAAACTTCGACAATAGTCGGGTATGTCTGTTGCAGGAATTCGGGGAGTTCCTCCTTTGAGACCCATCTGATTTCCGTGATGCCTTCCTCGGTCTGCGGAGTGGTGTCTGCGCCGTCTCCCTGACATGCCATCCTGTACCACCAGGTGTGTTTCAGATGCCACTTTTCGTTTCTGAAATAGGTATGGTCTGTAACGCGGATGAATTCTCCGAGGGTGAGACTCTTCAGGCCAGTCTCCTCCTCCACTTCTCTCAAGGCGGTGAGTTCAATGTTTTCTCCAGTTTCCTGATGTCCCTTGGGCAGGTCCCACAGCCCGCTCCTGCGGATCAGCAGGAATTTGCCTTCTTCGTTGCATACCAGACCACCTCCGGCGTTTACTTCCAAATATTTGTGCATTATTCCCTATATTTTATTAACTTTGCATGATGCGTGCATATGTGACGCAAAATGCGCGGCAAAGATAAGTAAATTAAACTAAAAATATTATGTCAGTTGAAAAAGCAGTTGCCGGCTCTCTTATGGAGATAAAGGCAGTTATGTTGAGACCGGAGAACCCGTTCACTTGGGCTTCTGGCTGGAAATCGCCTATCTATTGCGATAACCGCAAGATTCTTTCTTATCCGGAAATACGTGAAAATGTATGCAGATGGATGGCGGATATCATAAAGGAGAAATATCCTGATGTAGAAGTTATCGCAGGTGTGGCTACCGGTGCGATCGCTCATGGATATCTTGTGGCCCATATCCTCGGACTTCCGTTCTGTTATGTAAGACCGAAGCCGAAGGACCATGGAACAGGATCGCAGATTGAGGGACTCCTTCCTGAAGGAGCAAAGGTTGTTATCGTAGAGGACCTTATTTCTACCGGTATGAGCAGCCTCGCGGCGAAGAATGCTCTTGTAAATGCCGGTGCAGATGTGAAGGGAATGGTAGCGATTTTCTCGTATAACTTCAATAAGGCACGCAAGGCGTTCGAGGACGACAATGTCGAGCTTACCACCTTGTCTAACTATGATACTCTGGTTGAGGTGGCTCACGAGATCGGTTACATCAAGGAGGCCGATATCGAGGTCCTTAAGGAATGGAGAGTTTCACCTTCGACCTGGGGACAGGAGCAGTAAGATGAAGGAGTTTAAAAGTAAGAGAGCGACAGTATCAAAGGCGCCGTACCAGTTGTATATGGCGTTTGTCGATATGAGGAACTTTGTCCAGTTTCTGCCGGAAGACAAGAAGGAAGGTGTGAGTGCTGATTATGACAGTATCCATGCTGCCGTCCAGGGCTTTCCTATCGGGGTCAAGGTGGCGGAGAGGGTGCCGTATTCGCGTCTGGAATTTCAAGATGACGGAGCGCCTTTCCAGTTCAGGGTCAAGATGCATTTCGATCCTGCCGCAGATCCATATAAGACTGATTTTCAGATAACTCTTGAGGCGGAACTCAATTTCATGATGAGTATGCTCCTTGGCTCGAAGCTCCAGGATGCGATGGATAAGATGGTAGATGCGCTTGTGGCTATGTCTGAAGGACGCATGCCTGAGGGTTTTGACCCTTCAATGTATCCGGAGGGTTTTGATCCGACCAAGATGTAATGAACAAGGTTTTTGAAAAATATCTTGAAGAGGCGATAGGGCATGAAAATGCCCTTGTCGCTTTTTCTGCATTTGACAAGCCTGCGTCCGTGTCAGTAAGACGCAATCCGTTCAAGGTGGCATCGCTGCCCGTATTCAATGTTGACGGCAGTCCGGTCGCTTCACGTCCGGTAGGGTGGAGTCCGTGCGGAGCCATACTGGAGGAGCGTCCGCAGTTTACCCTCGATCCTGCTTTTCATGCCGGAGCCTACTATGTCCAGGATTCGTCTTCGATGTATGTCGGACATGTGTTCAGAAAGATACTCTCGGAGATGGCCAAGCCGTCTACGCGTCCTTTGAGGGTTCTGGATCTTTGTGCTGCCCCGGGTGGAAAGACAACGGATATTGCTGCATCTCTGCGCGAGTTCTGCGGGGATGATTTTCTTCTTGTGGCTAATGAGGTGATGAAGGCCCGGGTGGGAATTCTTGCTGATAATGTCGCTCTATGGGGCGATCCGAATGTGGTCGTCACTTGCGATGATCCACGTGCATTCGCACCCCTTACGGGTTTTTTCGATATCATAGTGGCGGATGTGCCGTGCTCCGGCGAGGGCATGTTCCGTAAGGACGAACAGGCGCAGTTGCAGTGGTCGGAAGACAATGTGGCTCTGTGCGAAGGCCGTCAGAGAAGGATAGTCGCTGATGTGTGGCCGTCTCTGAGCAATGACGGAGTGCTGGTATATTCCACATGCACATTCAACAGATATGAGAATGACGGAAATGTCAGGTGGATTGCGGAAAATCTGGGAGCGCAGGTGCTTCCCAATGATATGATTGCTGATGGTGTGATCAGGACTGATTGCGGATATAGTCTGGTGCCTGGGTTTGTAGATGGTGAAGGACAGTATTGCTCGTTGTTGAGGAAGACTTCCGAGCCGGAATATATTGAGGGCCGTTCAGTCAGGACGAATGACCGACCTCAAAGACAGGCGTCGCTGCCCTCGGGTCTGGATAAACTTTTTGCGGTGAAGATGAAGTTTGGCCTCAAGGGGGACATGGTGACGGCTGTTCCGGAGAACATCGCATCTGAAGTGTCGATGCTGCGTCAGAGTCTTCATGTAGTGGCGGCAGGATGTGCTGTAGGAACATTGAAGGGACAGATACTGGTACCTGATGCAGACTTGGCTTTGTCTATGTCATTGTCCCGGGATGCCTGTCCCCGTTGTGAAGTGGACCGTCGGACAGCACTGGCTTATCTTCATAGAGATGCCATCGTGTTGCCGGATGCGCCCAAAGGTTATGTGCTTGTCTGCTACGAGGGGCTGCCGCTGGGCTTCGTGAAGAATCTTGGCAACAGGTGCAACAGTCTTCATCCACAATCAAGAAGGATCAGAATGAATATTCAGTAGATTATGAAGATTAAGATATATTTCTTTGCGTTTGCAATGCTGATGGCGGTCTCTGCTTCAGCCCAGAGTGTCGACTACGAGAACAGATACCGTCTTCTGGTTTCAAGAGTCGGAGTCTCAGGAGTCGGCGTGGAGACAGTTCTGGAAAAATGGCAGGCAGAAGACTCGACGGGCAGGAAGGTGCTTTCAGCATGGTTTGAATATTATTTTACAAAGTCCCAGAGCGAACAGGTAGTCAAGAAATCACAGAAGAAGTACCTCGGGATGCAGCCGTTGCTTTCCCTCAAGGATACCGCTGGTGTACCGGTCTATTATTTTCAAGAGAAGTTCTTCGATGACGAGCTTTTCGCAAAGGCTTTGAAGACTGCGGACAAGCTGGCGGCATTGTATCCGGACGATCTGGACTATCGTTTTCTGAAGGCGAATGCTCTGGTAGCCTATGAGAAGGAGAGTCCGGATATGGCATATGCATATCTTTCTGATCTGATAACTGAGAATGCTACACGCACCCGGCCATGGAACTATGAGGGGAACAAGATGGAGCCGGAGTTCTTTCCGGAGGCCATGCACGAGTATTGCTGCTCGTTCTATGATGTGGGCGGCGATGCTGCAATGAACGTGTTTTACAAACTTTCCGAACGCCTGTATGAACTGTATCCCTCAGAGGTGTGCTTCCTGAGCAATATGGCGACATATCATCTTGTGAGCAGGAATGATCCGAAGACCGCGTTGAAGATATACAATAAAGTTCTCAAGAAGGTAAAGGATGACCAGGTGGCATTGCGTAACAGTTATGTGGCTGCAAGCAAACTGGGAAATGACAAATTAAAGGAAAAATACCATAAACTGCTGGTTCAGTACGGATATACAAAATAAATGCACGTCTCTCTTTTCATATCACGCCGGCTACGGTTCAGGAATTCCATTGCAATGACAGCCATTGCGATCAGTTATCTTGTCATGATAATTGCCGTGACTGTATCATCCGGTTTCAGGAAGGAAATCCGTACGGAACTTTCCGGCATTTCAGGTGATGTCCAGCTTACGCCTCCTAATCTGAATGTCCTCGACAATTCAAGACCGATAGATTCTGATGCCTCATATATGAAGGAATTGTATGGGGTTCAGGGAGTTGAATCTGTCATCCCTGTTGTATATCGGGCAGGAATCATCAAGCAGGGGGATAATATTCATGGAGTGCTTTTCAAGGGGCTTCCGCTTGAGGATGCCCGCAGAAACTGGCATGATTCATTGTCGCTCGCAGTGTCTGTTCCTTCGCGTCTGTCACAGATGACCGGAATCTCGCAGGGGGACAGGATGACAGCCTATTTCATAGGTGAGAAGATGAATGTACGTCGTTTCAATGTCATAGGAGTATATGAGTCTCTGGTGGAGGCGGACGACAAGATTGTGGTCTATGCGGCTGCAGAGGACCTTCAGAGGCTGGACGGCTGGAATGCCGGTCAGGTTTCTGCGATAGAAATAATTCTGGATGATGACCATAAGTCGGAGGTGGACATAACCCGGGCATGTCAGGAAATCGGGGCAAAGGTCAATGCCTATTCCGAGGAAAGTGATGCTCCTGTGGTTGCGACCTCGTCTGTGTCAAGATACTCCCAACTGTTTGACTGGCTGAGTCTTATTGATCTTAATGTGCTTGTCATACTTGCGCTGATGACGGTTGTGGCGGGTTTCAATATGATTTCCAGTCTGCTGATACTGCTCTTTGAGAATGTCTCTACAATAGGACTTCTCAAGGCTCTGGGCATGACGGACAGAGGCATATCGTCCGTCTTTCTTGCAAGGTCGTCTGTGCTTGTGCTCAAAGGTATGGTCATAGGAAACATCCTCGCTTTTCTTATCTGCATATTGCAGGACCGGACCCACCTTCTGAAGCTGGATCCGGCCAATTATTTTGTTTCCTTTGTTCCGGTCGATCTGAATGTGCCTATGGTGCTGGCGGCTGATGCCGGTTCATTTGCAGTCATAATGCTGCTGCTTCTTGTGCCGACTCTTTTCATATCGAAGGTCGATCCTGCCAGGACTGTCAGATTGAAGTAGGGCAGATGCTGCAGATCGCCTGATAGTGGGACATCACACTTTCGATGTAGTCTATCGTCTCATGTCCCTGAAATTTACCGAGTTTTACGCATTCCTCCTGGAGGATGGTGTCTTCCCTCATCAATGGGATAACCTTTGTGATTTCGTCCCATCTGCTGTTGTCATAACCCTTGTTCTCTGCCAGATTGCGGCAGTCTATGATCCTGCCTTCTCCGGCGTTGTATGCGGCGAGGGTAAACTTTATGAGTTCTTCTTCTGTAAGGTCATATTTGCTGAATATCTTCTGGAGCCTTTTCAGGTGGCTTGTTCCGGCAAGGATGTTCTGCTCCGGGTCCAGCAGGTTCATCACTCCGTAAACTTGTCCGGTCTGTGGCATCACCTGCATCAGTCCTTGTGCTCCTCTTGCCGAGCATGTGCCTATTGAGAATCTTGATTCCTGATATATGACCGCCGCTACCATCCTCCAGTCCCATCCGAGAGTCTTCGCATACTTTCTTATGAGGTGGTCGTATGGACTGATGACAGATGTGGTAAGCCCGTCCTCAGCTTTTCTGTGAGGGTTGAATGATCCTGAATAGATGTTACATATCTGCTGGAACTCCCGTGAAGTCTTCATGTAGGAGATCCAGTTGTTCATCTGTCTGATCTTGTGCTGATCGGATGAGCCGATGATCCAGGATGAACAGTCGTTGATCTGGCAAAGGACCTGTGCCCCGTCAATTTCGCTGTCATGAGTGATCAGGATGTCGATGGTCCCGTTCAGAAGAGAGTCCCTGTAATTGTCGTGCTTTCCTGCTGCCACGATGGTGACGTCGCAGAAGTTGTCTTTTGCGAACTCGCTGATTAATCTGTAATTGAGACCTGTTTCAAGTCCGTGTGAACTGTACATCTCGTTTCCGAGGTCAATTGCGCAGACAAGTTCTGCGCCTGCCAATACATTTGCGGTGTGTGCTCCGCTGATAGTTCTGCCGCTTTCCAAAAGTGGGGTAAGGCAGATGATTGTAAAGCAAATGATTACGTTTCTTAATCGTCTCTGTACTTTTTCTGTAAGCTTCATCTTGTTGTTTTTGTGGTGAATTTTCTGCCTCCCGGCAGAAGGGGACTAATGCCTGTGGGCTCCCTGTCCCGATGATTCACCAGTTGCACCTTTCTTTCCCGGGAATGTCCAGAAAGGCCAGGAAATACCGAACTTGATTGCCCTCTGAGTGTTGATGTATCCGTCTGCCGAGAAGTAGTCAAGTTTCTTGCATGGCCATCCCATGTTTACATTGACTACCTTTACAAACAGGCTGACACGTTTCCACTGTACATTGACGAATGCATCAATGTAAGGACAGTTGCCGTACTCCCTTTCATTTTGGTTGTGGAACACTCCCAGCACAGGGTTGTAGCCCGGTGCATTCCATTTTGTGGTGAAT
This sequence comes from Candidatus Cryptobacteroides sp., assembly GCA_045127685.1. Classification (GTDB taxonomy): domain Bacteria; phylum Bacteroidota; class Bacteroidia; order Bacteroidales; family UBA932; genus Cryptobacteroides. Next base: position 69,320 of record JBGVQP010000002.1, on the reverse strand, counting down.
GTTCCGTGAGCTCCTATCTGCATCTTCATGGCGTTCTTTACTACGTCAAACTCCAGATAGTATCTCAAATTGAGGGCCAGAAGAGGCAGTGGCACCACTGACGGATTGGAGCTGAGCTGGAAAAGCAGTCTGTTGTCCAGATGGAATTTCCAAAGCGTGAAATCCTTGCGCAGTGTGGCGCTCATGATGCTCATAGGAGAGCCGTTCTGCCTTGCAATGCCCAGATTGTCATAATATATGTTGTTGCTCAGCAATGCATAACCAAAGGTAGCGTCAAATTTCCATCTCGGAATAGACAATGCACCCTCGACCTTTGTGGTGGAGATTTTGCTGAAACTGTTGTTCCACACAAAGTGATTGGTATACAGATGCTGGTCGTAATAGTTAGGTTCCTTGAGTCCGGTCTCGAAATGCACGTTGAGCGCGAGCGGGCTGTTTCTGTCCCTTCTGAACGGATACAGCTTGAAAAGGACGTTTGCCTTGATGTCGAAGTCATTTATCTCGTGGCCGAGGAAGTTGTATTTTCCGGAAGCATTCCAGTTCAGATATTTCTTGTACTGACCCTGTGCGCCGGCATAAAGATATACCGAGTTCTGAACGACATTCCCGCTGCCTCTTATGTATGAAGTCGGGTTGAAGGCGTAGAAATTCAGGAGTTTGTCTCCGATACCTACATCCAGTTTGGATATGATTCCGTCGCTCTTCCAAGGCTGGAGTCTGATGAACACCTTGTTCTCCAGTCTCATCACCCTTAACGAGTCATGGCTTGTCGTAGGGTTGAGGTAGAATTTATTGTCGTAGAATTCTCTTCCGAAATCGTCAGTTATGTTATCCTCGTAAGATCTTCGGAACACGGCATATTCGCTGCTATGTCCTATGAAGGCGCTTGTTATGTCAGTGTTGATCCTGGCCGTGTCGCCCTTGGCTGTTTCCTCTGCGAGTTCTGCTTCTGTCTTTGCCTTCAGCGCTTCAATCGCAACAGAATCTCCTGACGCCATTATGCTGTCTCTGCGAGCCTGTTCCGCCTTTCTCTCCTTCCTGCCTTTGAGGTTCTCGATAAAGTTGAAAGGAATACGATAACTCTGGTCAAGATAGACTGTGTTTGTCCTCATCTTGCTTGAGGCTTTGTCAAGATAGACATTTATCTCACGGGCATCGACAGTTGTGTCACGGATCATGCTCAGGTCTGTTATACCACCGTTTTCATTTCTTTCTATCTTGTTGTAAATGAATCCGGCGTGCATCAGATACCGTTTGCCTGTATAGTTGGTCGATGCCACGAATGTCCTGTATTTGGTACCCTCGTGCTGAAGCATACCCCTTCCGCTGAAATTGGTGTATTGGAGGGTCATGTTAAGTTCCGGAGTGATATTCTGTGTGACAAGGACCTTTACATCGCTTTCTTCCTTTTCCCGGTTGGCGAAAAGGGTACCCCAATAGGCCAGTTCAACATAAGGTGTCTTGGTGTTGTACTGGGGCATTGTCTCCGGGGTGAATGTCCAGCTCTGGTATGGTGTGAAGAAGACCGCGTCCTGATTATAGTCTCGCTTGAAGAAGTTGTAAGGCTCTACGGGAGAACCTGCAACTCCGAGCCAGCTGACACCGACATTCTCCTTCATGAACGGATAGTCAAAGAAACTGACATTGAACGATGTGTCTGCCCACTGGTCGCGAAGGTCCACCATATTGTGGAAATCCTGGTCATGCTTCCAAGTGACGATTCTCTTGTAGTGCATCGAATCAGGGAAAGCGAATGTCTCAAGGACTCTTGGAGTCGCTTCGATGACGCTGTCCTTATATGCCCTGATGCTGTCCTTGATTTCCAGTTTACGCTGCTGGGCCGCGATAAGTGCAGGAAGTGCCTGCTCCGCATCATATTTCTTGCGTTCCTTGCGGCTGAGGGAAGCATACCAGATGTCAAACTTGGCTTTGGCTACCTCTGTCGAGTCCTTTATGTATAATGAGTCGAACTTGTGAAGTTCCAAAGAATCTCCTGCCTGAAGGAGGGAGTCTCTTACTTCTGCTCTTGTGGCCGAGTCCTTGACAGCGATGTAGTATTTGAAGAAGAATGGATTGGTCAGCTTGAGCGAGTCGGGTACTACGATAGTATCGCGTGCCATAATCTTGACAAGAGTGTCAGATGGCAGGCTGTCTGTGCGGAGACTATCGATCTTGAGACTGTCTGCGCTCAGGCTGTCGGCCAATGTGACCGAAAGCGAGTCGCTGACCTTCTGCAGCCTGATGGCTCTGCCTGTGTCGATGCCGAATGACTGCGCTGCAGCCACCAGAACCAGAAGGGCGGGAACCCATATTTTTGCCAAAAAATTCTTCATACAAGACGGCAAAGGTACAAATAAATTTTAATATTCTGAAAATTAGGGGATTTAGCAGTTTGTATTTAACAAATTTGTAAATTTGCAGCTCTAAAATCCTGGCATGGAAAAAATCATACAGTTATACAGATCGGTGTTCTCCAGGCCACCTCAGAAATGTGTTCTGATGGTGGGGTCGGCAAGCAACAGGAAATATTATCGTCTTTCGGACGGGACAACTTCATGTATCGGAGTTGTGGGGGTTGATGTACTTGAGAACAAAGCCTTCATATCAATGGCACGGCATTTTCGTTCAAGAGGAATAAATGTGCCTGAAATAATAGCAGTAAGCGAAGATTCGTCTGCCTATCTTCAGGTTGATCTGGGAGTCGATGTCCTATATGACATGTATGTCAGAGCGAAAAGAAAGTCAGAGGGGATGGAGAATGTGGAGCATCTGCTCTGCAAGACAATGTCCATGCTGCCGAAGATTCAGTTTGAAGGGGCGTCCGGCTTCGATTTTTCAAACTGCTGCCATCAGCCTTCATATGATCGCAGGATGGTCATGTTCGACCTGAATTACTTCAAATACTGCTTTCTGAAGACATCGGGCCTTGAGTTCAATGAGGCTCTTCTTCAGGATGATTTTGAAAAATTTGCAGATGCTCTGCTAGATGAGGATACGGACACCTTCCTTTATCGTGACTTCAATGCAAGGAATGTCATGATTTGCGACAATGAGCCGTATTTTATTGATTTTCAAGGTGGAAAGCGTGGACCGATATACTATGATGTTGCATCTTTTGTGTATCATGCCCGGGCAACCTATCCTATAGAACTTCAAGAGAAGATGTTGAAGTGCTATCTGTCGGCACTTAAGACTTATGTCAATGTTGATGAGCACCTTTTCCGCAGCAGACTGGAGCAGTTCCGTCTTCTGAGACTTCTTCAGGTGCTTGGAGCGTATGGTTTTCGGGGAATGGTAGAGCAGAAGGCTGATTTTGTGGCTGCCATACCTCAGGCAATCGATTCACTGCGGAGCCTTATTCCGGTAGCGGCTTCAAACTATCCTTATCTGGCAGAAGTTCTGTCCGGACTTGTGGAACTCCCTCGTTTCAATCGTACTCGCTCCGAAGAGAAGATACTTGAAGTTACAGTTACAAGCTTTTCTTTCAAGAAAGGCATACCGGCCGATCCTTCCGGCAACGGAGGAGGATATGTGTTTGATTGTCGTGCCATCAATAATCCCGGGCGCCATATACAGTACAAGACTCTCACTGGCAGGGATGAACCAGTGGTCCGTTTTCTGGAAGAAGACGGGGGAGTCTTCAATTACTTGGATAATGTATATTTAATGGTTGATCCGCATGTGGAAGCCTTCGTTGCCAGAGACTTTACCAGTCTGATGGTTTCTTTCGGCTGCACAGGAGGCCAGCATAGGTCAGTCTATTGCGCAGAGAGTCTTGCCCGTCATATCGTGCAGAAATATCCGCATGTAAGAGTACGCCTGATTCACCGTGAACAGAATATCACGGAAACGTTCGGAGGTAGTCACGACGCATGACTTATAGAGGTTGATTCCTGCGGCGTGGCAGATTACTGATGAAATTTTATCAGTTCCTCTATAGGTGAAGGTATGAATGCCCGGATCCGGATGCTGCTTTCTTCAAATATCGGTCTGACTATATCTTTAAGGGCATTTCCGAAACCTCCGATTATGCCCACCGGATATCTGTCTATGTCATATTGCTTGAGGCATCTGTTGACGAATGCCTTGAAGTTGTTGTCTACCAGTTGCTTGATGTATGGATGGCCGTAATGTGAAAGAATGAACGGACATAGGCTGCCAAGCCATCCGGAAGGGGAACCGGCGTTGTGATATACCATTTCGACGATGTCTGCATATTCATGGGGGAATTGTTCTGCATATGCTTTTGCGATATCTTCCGGAACGAGGCCTTTTATGAAATCAGAAATGAAGAGCTTGCCCAATACTGAGGCCGAGCCGTCATCCCCGATGATGAAACCTCCGGATCTGACCTGCTTCACGATCTTTTCTCCGTCCCACTGACATGAATTGGAACCGGTACCCATGATTACGGCGATTCCGGGTTCATGCCCACATGCAGCGCGTGCAGACGCAACAAGGTCTGTCTGTATCTCGACGAATGCCGCTTTGAAACAGCGTCTCAGAACCTTTTCCAATTCAGTCTGTATCAAGGGAGTAATGACTCCTGCAGTATAGAAATGGATGGCATCATATTCTCCATCCGGCAATCTTTCAGCTGCTTCCTTGATAATGCCTTCGATGATGTCGGCCTTCATGGTAGACACATTCATCCCGGCAGATAGTGCAGTTTCTTTCTGTATGCCGTTTTCAATTACTCTCCAGTCAGCCTTTGTGGCTCCTGATTCGCAGATTATGATTCGTTTCATGGGCAGAGGATTAAGTTCAAGGCAAATTTAGAAAAACTTTCGGGTGTAGGTGTGTTTTTCCATATAGTTATCCACTGTTGGCCGAGCGCTTGTCAAGTGAAATTTATTTCCCATGACAAGTGCCAAACCTTGGGGCACGTGAATATGCAAGGCAGGGCTTATAACAGAGACATGCGTGCCCTAAAGGTGGATGACTTCTACCTTAGGGTCTGCAAATATGCTTTATAAGGCTTCAGCTGCGATTTTATGTGCCGTAAGGTTTGAAAGGTTGGAAATGACCGTCAGATAAAAAATCCACAAAAGTGTTGCTTGTGAAGTTTCCTTTTACAATATTTGTAGAGCTGAAGATTTCAACGGCCTGGATCGACAGCATTCTTTACTACAGGCCAGGTCTTAATTTAAAAGGAGGGAAGATATGAAGGGATTGGAAGAGACCGGATATTTCCACATTTGTACAGATGGGAAAGCGATCCCATGGATGTTTCAAGATAACAGAGATTTCATTGTGGGCATCAACCGCATAGGAATCTGTGCTACGATGACTGGAGTAATCATTGTCGCATACACTCTGATGGATAATCATGTGCATTTCTTGCTGTATGGGACACTGCCTCAATGCAAAAACTTCATAAATCTGTATAAAAGATTGACAGGTAAATGGATACGGACAAGATATGGTTACAGCGATTTCTTGCACAATCTGCCGGTAGAGATTATTCGTATAGAGGGAGAAGAAAGTCTCCTGAATACCATTGCCTATCTTGATAGGAATCCCATCGTCGCAGGATTCAAATACATGCCCGGGGAATATCCATGGGGGTCTGCAAGGTTCATGTTCAAGGCCGATGAAACGGGCATGGAGAATTTCCGGTCATTGGAATCTTTTACTAGAAGAGAACAAAAGGCGCTCCTGCATTCCCATACGGTTTTGCCACAAGACTGGAATGTAGATTGTAATGGGATGATTCTGCCGACCTCATTCATGAATATCAGGCGTTTGGAGTCGTTTTTTAGAAGTCCGGCAAAATATTCATATTTCCTTGCTAAAAAGTTAGAAGGAATAGTGGAACAAAATCTGGAGCACTCACGCAAATCATTCATTCCCGATAAGGAACTCAGACCTGTCGTCCGAAAGTTGGCCCTGGAGAAGTATGGCTCCGACGATATAAAGAGTCTGAATGTGAATGCACGTCTGAGCATTGCACGTATCCTTAGATATAGCTACGGGTCAACTGTGAAGCAGATTTCCAGAATGATTTACCTCGACATGGATGCTCTTGAGGGATTCATATAGGAATTCCGGGAGATATCCCAAATACATATCAAACCTTGGGGCACGTGAATATGCAAGGCAGGGCTTATAACAGAGACATGCGTGCCCCAAGGTCGTGGTCTGTTACTCTTAAGGCACGTAAATGTGGACTATAGGGAGTCAGATGGTATTTGTCGTGCCCTAAGGTTTGGCAGCTGTTTCCTGAAAAGGTGCAGATAAGGTACCGAGGTAAGGCACCATGACAAGATTGAACGTGTAACTCGAGTTATCGAGCATATATTCCTTAAGCGGAGTCGAGCCCAGGTGTCTATTCCTCCGACTCCCATCTGCATAAGATCTGCGTGTATATGGGTAAGTCAGTCAGGGACAAGATCTTGAGAGTGGAAATGCTTTCTCCATGTAAACGGTTTCAGATGGTTGATGGATCCTCCGGACAAACCCTTGCTCGCTTATCAGACGTAACACTTTCTGATCTGATTTTTCGCTTGCTTGAGAAAATCTTTGTTAGATTTGCATCAGGTTAGACTCACTATATGAAAGCAATGATATTCGCCGCGGGTCTGGGAACCCGCCTCAAGCCCATAACCGATACGCTTCCGAAGGCCCTTGTGCCGGTTTGTGGTACGCCGCTCATAGAACATGTGTGCCGTAAGCTCAGGGCGGCTGGTATTGATAAGGCAGTGGTCAATGTACATCATTTTGCAGACAAGCTTCAGGATTGGATCGGTCAGCAGGAATGGATCTGCTCTGAAGCGTCAGACATGACGTCCGGCAAGATGCTGGTCCAGGTCAGCGATGAAAGAGAACAGCTTCTCGAGACCGGAGGTGCAGTTCTTCATGCGCGCCGATACCTGGAAGGCTGTGGCAGTTTCCTTATTCATAACGTTGATATTCTTTCGGATCTTGATCTGGAATGGTTCGCATCCCGGGTGTGTCCTGATGCGACGGCGACCTTACTGGTGAGTGACCGCAAATCATCCCGTCAACTTCTTTTTGATCCTCAGACTATGCGGCTGGTAGGGTGGCGGAATAATTCCACAGGAGAGATCCGCAGTCCGTATTCCACTCTTGACCCGGAGAAATGTGTGGGTCTTGCATTCTCAGGTATCCATATAATGTCGGATACAGTCTTTGATGTCATGGAAGACTATGTCCGCTCTCATGGGCTGGACATAAGCGGCAATCCGGCCCGCTTCCCTGTGATGGACTTCTATCTCTGGGCCTGTGCTCGCTATAATATATATGGTGTCTGTGCGGAGAATCTGCATCTGATAGATGTCGGCAAACTTGACACTATTGAAATTGCAGAGCAATATTTATCGTCTATGTAATAAGTCGGCCACGTTATGATGCTTTTTTATGGCCGACTATCTGTTTTTCGCCGGGTCGGCCACGTTATGATGCTTTTTTGTGGCCGACGGGCATGGTGCTCCAGATAAGTACTGAACTGATGACAATCACAACGCAAAGGGCAAAGATGCTCCAGTACGCCCATGGGCTGAGAATGTCCATAAAGGTCTCGGCACCTTTGAACTGCGGAATCTTGCTTATGACCAATGCCATAGTGTTGTTCGCACAGTGCATGAGCATTGTCAGTTTCAACGAACCAGTCCTGTAATATGCATATCCGAAAAGAGCTCCCAGCGCGAAGGCCGGGATTGCCTGCCATGGGTTCATGTGAATTACCGCGAAGAATACAGAGGAAATTGCGATAGCCCACGCCGGACTCATGTTTCTGCTGAGAAGTCCTCTCAAAATGATACCCCTGCATAGCCATTCTTCAAAGAACGGTGCAAAGACTGATACTGAGATCAGGGAAATCCACACCGGGCTCTCTTCCAGCAGTTGCTTCATTGTGTCCTCCAGCCATTGTGGCATCTGGGGCAGCAGAGTGACTATTGGCTCGACTATGTAAGCCATGGCTATAGTCGCTGCTATGGCTACGAATGTGAGCTTGAGTCCGCCGTAAGGACTGAAATCGTTTCTGTCCAGAGGAACTTCCGGAGTGTTGTACATGTCAAGTCTGCTGCGTGCCGAGGCATAGAGCATAGCCGGGATGAACATCAGCGGATATGAAATGACGGTGCCGTACGACTGTGCGAAACCCTCTCCCATGACAGCCTGGAGTCCCAGTATCGTGAGGTTGCCGAGTGCCGCTCCAAGCAGAAAGAGGACCAGAAGCAGCATTATGCCTCCCATGCCGGGGACGTAGTGATTATAAGTGGATAACAGGTCATATGAACCTCGACCTTGCTGTCTCCTGAAGAAATGCTTCATAAGTATCTCGTGCAAAATGTTGTTAAAATGCGCACGATACTCTGAAATTCATCTGTATCGTGCGCACTATGATCAGTAAAGTGCTCCTGATTTTCCTTATTTATATAGAGGTGTAGGATATACGCCATTGTCGGCGAATTCCTGGAACTTTGCAACTACACCAGGACGGTCCTCCTTGAAAGTCACACCGAACCACCTTGATGGAGTCGAGAGGAGTTCGCATTTGCCTGTGCCGTCCTTGATGATGCTGTCGATAGCGAAAGGAATGTAGAACTCGGCCTTGAGTTCGCCGATATTCTTTTCAAGGAACGCCGTGAAGATAGCCTCGCTCTTGGTGAAGTAATCAGGTGTGAATCCCCACATGTTCATAGAGCAGAGTGACTTTGCCTCAAGTTCAACAGTCTCGCCTGTCTCGTTGTTGTCTCCATAGATCTTGCCGTCTTCTGCCTTTGCAATCTTGTGATGCTCTACGACGCTCGTCAGGAATCCTGTCTGGTCTGCAGCTCCGATACCACGTGAAACGCTTCCTGACTCTGAGAGTGTGTTCTCAAGCTCAAAGCCGACGAGTGCATATTCTCCTTCCTTGCCCTCATGTGCCTTGAGCCACTCTCCGAGGATTCTGAACGAATCCTTTCCGTAGTAATCGTCACCATTGATTACTGCAAACGGTTCCTTGATCACATCTTTTGCCATAAGTACTGCATGAGCAGTTCCCCATGGCTTCTCGCGTTCTGGGTTGAGGGTGAACTGTGATGGGATCTTGTGGAGTTCCTGTGTCACGAACTCAAACTTGAGCGGCTCGCCGTCAATGCATTTCACATTGCCGTACTTGGCCTTTACAGTCTGCTCCATCTGCTCCTTGAAATACTCGCGGACAATGTAGACAACCTTGCCGAAACCCGCTTCTACGGCATCATAGATAGAATAGTCAATGATGGTTTCTCCGTTAGGACCGAGTCCGTCCATCTGCTTGAGTCCGCCGTAGCGGCTGCCCATTCCGGCAGCAAGTACCAAAAGTGTAGGTTTCATGATCTGATAAGTTTTATATTTAATATTAGTTGAGTTCTGTAAAAATCTTCCAAATTTAGTTAAATTTGCCGATAGATTGCAGTGTCTGCTTTCTCTTTTTGTCAAATGGTATAAAATTTTTACGCTGTGGGTAAGATAAAGGATATTTTTCAGGGTCCGCACCGCAAGTTCGCGTGGTTTGTCGTTGTGTCGACATCGGCACTTATTCTCCTGTGGCTCGTAGGCCCGGGCCATACCTTCATCCATTGGGGTCGTGCTGCAAGGGAGACCAGGCGCCAGGAGAAGGTCATTGATAAACTTCAGAGCGAAAATGCAGAACTCGACCGTCGCATCAAGATGATGACGACAGATAAGGATACATTAGAAAAATTCGCCAGAGAGCAATATAATTTTGCAACCCCTGGCGAAGACATCTATTTGCTCGATGATTGAGCAGATAGATGTCTTCGCTATTCAACAAAAAGGCCTCACATACCACTGTGAGGCCTTTTTGTTGAATTATCTAAAATCCGGTGTATGTCCAAGGAGTGATGACCCTCAGTTCCTCCTTCACTGACTCGCTGACCTGAAGTGTCTCTATGAAGTCGGCGATTATTTCATGATTGATGCCTGTTCCAGTGCGGGTGAGAGCCTTGAGGGTTTCGTATGGATTAGGGTAGTTCTCGCGGCGGAGGATCGTCTGGATGGCCTCTGCAACAACTGCCCAGTTTCTTTCAAGGTCAGCGCGGAGAGCATCCTCGTTGAGGATAAGCTTTCCAAGACCCTTCTTCAATGAGTTCAGTGAAATCATCGAGTGTGCAAGCGGTATACCGATATTACGCAGTACTGTCGAGTCTGTAAGGTCACGTTGCAGACGTGAGATCGGGAGCTTCATCGAAAGATGGGTGTAGAGGGCGTTTGCCACTCCGAAGTTTCCTTCAGCATTCTCAAAGTCAATTGGATTGACTTTGTGTGGCATTGCAGAAGATCCTACCTCACCGGCCTTTACCTTCTGACGGAAGTACTCCATTGAAATATATGTCCAGATGTCACGTGCGAAGTCGATCAGGATAGTGTTCATGCGGCGCAGGCAGTCGAAAAGTGATGCCAGGTTGTCGTAATGCTCGATCTGAGTGGTAGGGAATGACCTCTTCAGACCAAGTGATGCAACGAAATCGTTGCCGAAACCGATCCAGTCAATGCCCGGATATGCCACTTTGTGTGCGTTCATGTTTCCTGTCGCTCCGCCAAATTTTGCCGGATAGGTGAGCTGTTCGAACTGACGGATCTGTTCTTCAAGACGGACAACGAATACATTGAACTCCTTGCCTACACGGGTTGGAGATGCCGGCTGGCCGTGAGTCTTTGCAAGCATAGGGATGTCGGCCCAGTCGGAAGCCATACCTTTGATGAGTCCGAGAACTTCCTTGAGCAGCGGCATGAAACACTCCTCGATCGCTTCTTTGAACGAAAGCGGAACAGAGGTGTTGTTGATGTCCTGTGAAGTAAGTCCGAAATGAACGAATTCTCCCCACTTCAGGATATCCATCTCCTTGAAACGGTCCTTGATGAAGTACTCTACGGCCTTCACGTCATGGTTAGTCACCTTCTCGATTTCCTTGACTTTTGCCGCATCCTCGGGGGTCATGTTTCTGTAAATGTCTCTGAGTGCCTCAAATTTCGATGAGTCAAAGTCAGCGAGTTGAGGAAGCGGAATCTGACAGAGTGCGATGAAGTATTCAATCTCAACGCGTACGCGGTACTTGATAAGCGCATATTCGCTGAAGTATTCTCTAAGTGGCTCTGTCTGACGCGAATAGCGTCCATCGATAGGCGAAACTGCCAAGAGTGAAAAATTGCTCATTCGTTCTATGGTTTTAAATGCGCGGCAAAGATAGTAAAAGATTTCTAGACTTAGCTCGTAATCGACGAAGTCGCTGAAGTGAATACGAAAGAAATGACAGAAAAGATTGGCTGTGGATTCGATTGATAGTCAGGCCATTTGTAAAAGTAGATAAAAATTCGTAATTTTGCCCGCTTATTATTGCTCGCAAACAAAATAAAACAATCTATAAATGAAAAACTTACTTAACAAAATCCTGTTTGTCGCGCTTGTCGCCGTGTTCGGCGTAGCGCTTTCAGGTTGTAACCCGGAGCAGGAAATGAAGCAGTTCTCTGTTTCATTCAAAGGCTATGGTCCCGGTTATGTTTCTGTGATGGTCACTCAGCCAAATCCAACGACGGTGGCCTATGTCGTTTCGGAGGATCCGATTCCGAACATGAATACCACATTGCTTAATATGATGGGTACTCAGACGACTTTCTACAGTGAGGGTGAGCAGCAGCTCCTCGATTTTCCTGTCGAAGCCAATACCAAGTACTATGTTTACCTGGTAGGTCTGCTCGGCAGCAACTTCTCGCAGTTGTATGAGTATGAGTTTGAAACAGGTGAATTTGTGTTCGATCAGCTTGCTACCGTGATTGGTGTTACTCCTGACGGATACAAGATGCACATCAAGGTACCGGAGTCAGTAAAGAAGTCTGAACATGGAAAGCCTGGCAGCCGTGCTATCAGATATACTCAGGGAGACCTTATGATCTACAACTTCTATAAGTCAGGTTCTGACGATTATTTCAATCTCCTTTACAACGCCGGACGCTATGTGACCGAGGATACGGTTATTGAGTATTCTGACGATCTGAACTGGGGTGAGGCCGGTGCAGATGTCAATGAAGATGGTAAAGTTGATTCGGAGGATATTTCAATCCAGTGGAATCCTATCGCTCCAGGTGAGCCTGTTGTATTTGTGGCAGGTGAGTTCGAGTGGATGGCCAAGCCGGATGAATACAAGCAGGGTGGTTCATTGGCGGATAAGACATACACTGTCAATGGTTTCCCATTCCCTGGCGGTTGGGAGCCAGGATATTATCTCCCTTGTATTGATGCCGAAAAATATTGGGCATTCTATGGCAAGGATATAAATGGTGGTGATGACGATTCTGATGCTGAAGTAGCGTCGACAAAGGGAGCAGGTGTTGTTCCGGATATCAATGTTTCAGTTGATGTTGATGCATATTGGACAGGTGCATTCCAGAAGAAGGTTTTCCGCACAAGAATGCCTGCTGAACTTAAAGGAGATTTCGAAGTGAGGGTAGAGGACCTCAGGTCTGTGGACGCAACGATCACCATAATCCCGACAGACAACGTTTATAGATATCTGTTTACAATCCTCGATGATGGTGCATACAACCAGATGCTCAAGCTTCTTGACAACAGGACCGAGTACCTTCAGTGGGCTACCACCTCGTATTTCGCAATGTACAACTTTGGTCAGCTTCAGGTAGTGGCTGAGACAGGAACTATTTCAGCTCCACCTGTAACTCTCTCGCTTTCAGAGTTCTTCTATGATGTTCCTGCAGATACCAAGTATCATGTGCTCATAACAGGTATGGAAGGTGAGATCGGGTCTCCACAGTGCTTCAAGCATTTTACCTTCTCTACTCCGGCAAAGTCAAAGACAAGAGGACCGAATATCGTAGTGACTGCGCTTCCTGAGGAGAGTACTCCGTATGAAGCAAAGTTTAACGTAAGATGTACCAGCCTGTCCAACAACAGGGCGGAAAGATGTTACTACGGCGCCAACTACAAGTCTGAATGGGTGTATGCTGTAAACAGCGGCGGATCGAATACTTACGAGTATCTCGGTCAGACAACTCAGTTCAGCCAGGATGATCTGGACAAGATCAATTCTGAGGAAGGATTGGATATGTTCATCCCTTCTATTGATGGCGAGACTACACGACTTGTTGTGGTGGCATTCAATGATGAGAATATCTCCAACGGTATCGACCAGTATGAGGATGTTCTTGCTCACCCTGCAGTTGATGATTGCGTTACTCCATATAACGTGGCTGCGGACAACAGCTACAATAAGCTCCTTGATACAGACGAACTTGTAGATGACTGGACTCTTACTGCCAAGGTGAAGAACGGTTCTACAATGAAGCAGAAAGTCAGCATCAAACGCAGATTTGTTGAGGGAAAGGACTATCCGTCAACTCTCCCTGCGGATGTCATGAAGATATATCAGGATGTAACCGAGTGGACTGATGATGAAATCAAGGGCTACTTTGATGAGTTCAAGAATCTTGCAAGGGATTTCAATGATGGTCGTCTCAGAAACCAGAATAAGCTCCTGCTCGAAGGTTGGCTCAACGACAGTCAGGGTACTCTCAACTACTACAGCCCATGGGATCTGTTCAAGCACGAGAAGATCAGCATGGTTGATGTGCCTTCAATGTTCGCAAGATTCGGTCCGAAGATCTATCTCCATGTTAATAAGGACAAGAATGGAGCCGACTCTCTTTGTGTTACAGCAAACAATATGTTCGTATCTCCGATCGCTCAGTGGAGCGTTCCGTTCTATATGGCCGGAGTACAGGAAAATGGTGAGATGGTTTACTCTTATACCAACAGTGACGGCGGATTCGGTGGAGCACTTGAGTTCCCTGTAACTCTGTCGGAAGACCACCAGACCATTACCATCCATCCTCTTGAAAGCAACGGAGCGACATGGTATCCTAACGTTGTGGGTGAATCGACTGGTTTAGGTGGAGCGATCACCTATATCCTTGAGAATCCTATTGTTTCGGAGGTTGTCCTTACCAAGGGTTGGACAGAACCAGAGGCTGAACAGGAGCAGACCCCTGCAACAAGGTCTGCATCCCGCAAGGCTGACCTCAAGCTGGTGGGCAATCAGGAACGTGCAAAATATACTCCTATGACAGACCTCAGAAGTGTCAGGGTCCCTGTCAGAATCGAGACTCAGGTGACAACTCTTGAGAAGGTGGAGGAGAACTTCAGGAAGTTCCGTAAAGAACATGCTAACAGATTTGGAAAATGAAAAAGATATTGACTTCGGCAGCGCTGCTTTTTGCGGCGGCGCTTGCTTTTATCTCATGTGGAGATAAAGACTCGACTGCACCGGGATATGGTGTTAATATCCCTGATCTGGTGCTGGATTTTGACAAGAGTGTCATTCAGGCATCTGGCAATGATGTCGTGACTTTCAGAGCTTTTTTCAAGGGCGAGGATGTATCGGCTTCTTCAAGCTTGTTCCTGGTGGAAGGCAAGAACTATACACCTATGACTTCGATGAGTTTTTATGCTTCAAAAGTTGGAAACTACACATTCCAGGTGGCTTATGGTACATCAAAGTCTGACTTTGTCAAGATTGCCGCTATCTCAAGGGAAATCCCGAAGGCGCCTGCAGACAGCAAGCCTCAGAGTACAGACTTCGTTCATCGTACTTTCCTTAATCAGCACACAGGAGCAGAGTGCCCTAATTGTCCGTTCATGACTTTTCTTCTTAAGAAGACACTGACTGATGATGTAAAAGACAAGGTCGTACTTGCTTCTGTGCGTAACTATGGTGGTGAGATGGGTTTCGCTTCTGTGCCCAATCCTGCAAGTTCGTGGCCGTATCTTCATATCGACTATGCAGAAAACTGTGTGTATAATGCAGGCACTGCTGCCTTGAAGTCAATTATCGATAGGAGAACATCTACCCCAGCAGCGGTTGGAATATCTGCAACACCAGAGTATCATGAGGATGGCCAGATTCTGGTTACAGTGGCTGTGAAGGCGGCTGTCTCTGGCGAGTACAATGTCGGATTGTGGTTGCTTCAGGACGGCTACTATAGAAAGCAGACAGTGGACAACGGACGTCTGGGTCTTCTGGAAGGAACATGGGGAGACTCGTATAACTTCCATAACAACTCAGTACGTGTTGCTGAATCAAAGTATCTGGGCTCTCATATCGGTTATCCTCTTGGAAGGATTGAGGCTGGCCAGACAAAGGAGTGGAGATTTGTTGTCAATGTAAATCTTGGCTCTGCAGAGTATGGTTTCATCGATCACTGGTGGGAAGGATACGGTGATGGTAAGGTGCATCTTGAAGACCTTCACTTTGCAGCGTTTGTCACTACTCCGTCGACCGACAGCAAAGGTACAAAGCGCTACACTGTCGTAAATGCAATCGACTTCCCGTACAACACGCCTGCTCCGTTCGACTATCAATAGTCTACTGCCATTCCGAGCGACCGAAGGGAGTCAAGGAATCTAAAGCAGCAGCATTACTGCAAACACATAAAGAAGGAATCCCTGAAAGGCAAGAGACGTCTTCGAATCTCTTTCAATGTAACTTTCAGTTGCATCCATATCAGATAGATCTGTCAGATCCTCAAGGTCTGGCAGATTTCTTTTTGCCCATTTGCGGATGATCATTCCTCCGTCTATGTAAGTGACGCCTCCGTTGGATCTGTTCAGGGTGATGAGCGTCTTGTAGTCACAGAGATATCTTGTGAGCCCTTCCGGAGTAGTGATTTCATCCGAAGATGTAAGCAGTATCGGAGTGAATCCTGCATCTTCAGCATCCTTTGCAAAGGCGGCAATCCGCAATATGTCTTTTGCGGAGAGGTTCTCATACGCCGAAATGAGCATGATTCTTCCCTGCGTCAGAAGAGAATCAGCATACTGGCCGTTCAGGTCATAGATTGATATTGTGGTGGCAGGGTCTGTTTCCTGATGTTGTGCGACGGTTTCCGTTCTGACGAAGGTCCATGTGGAATCCGGGAGGTCCTCCAGTGTAAATGTATTCTCGATACCGTCTTTTGAATATACGAATGCTGCCTCATAAGAGTTCCCTGCAGAAAATGCTTCTCTGTTTATTTCCACACCTGGCTTGAGTGCCGTAAAATCGGCCATAGGGATATATAGCAGAGAGTAAAGAGTAAACGCACAGACAGAAACAGAGACCAGCCCGAATGATACATATTTTTTAGGCTTGGGTTTGTTCAGCATCCTTGCCG
Source organism: Candidatus Cryptobacteroides sp. (assembly GCA_045127685.1). GTDB lineage: Bacteria > Bacteroidota > Bacteroidia > Bacteroidales > UBA932 > Cryptobacteroides. Next base: position 53,144 of record JBGVQP010000002.1, on the reverse strand, counting down.
GTATATAATAGATAAGGAGTAATCCTAGCAGAATCAGGTTCTTTATGAATGTTTCGGAATGTGTAAGATGTATGGCTTCTCCGAAGCATCCGCAGTCCATCTCCGGCTTGAATATCACAAGAGCAAGCGTCAGCAGGGTGAAGAATCCCTGTAGGATGACCGCAGCAAGAGCAATGAGCTTTTTCCATACACCGGTTATCAAGGCCGTTCCGATGAGAGTTTCTGCAAGTGCGAATGCGACCGCGGATGCAGCTGCGGCACCTGACAGGAATTCCAAGTGCAGGAACTGGAAATACTCTTTCATCACAAGAGATGCACCCACCGGATCCATGAGCTTGAGCAATCCTGAAATGAAGAATACAAAGCCTGCTGCGTATCCGCAGAAGCGCTTCAGGCGGAGAAGTACATTTATCATATTACGGAATCTACAACTGCTTTCACTTTTTCAAAAATCGCGTCCGGAGGAAGCATCTGGCCGTTTTCATCAGAGCAGTCGATGCGGATGAACTTCTTGTCAATTTCGCACTGCCTCTGATAGATTGCACGTACCCTTTTCTGGAACTCTATGTCTGCCTCGTGGATATCCTGTCCGCCCTCGAGATAGTCTCTGTCCGCTCCGCCCCTCTGGCTCTTGAGTTTAGACTCCACAAATCCGATAGGAACATCAAGGAAGATGTTCAGGTCAGGTCTCGGCAGGTCGAAATTGCCGTATTCTGTGTTGAATATCCATTCGCGAAGGTCTTCCGCCTGGTCTGGGTTGGCGATTTTGGCGCACTGGTATGCTATGTTTGAATACACATAGCGGTCCAGAAGTACATGGCCGCCGGAATTCAGGATAGTCTTCATGTCCGGTGCGGCGCCGTGGCGGTCCTCAGCAAAAAGAAGCGCAACAAGTTGCGGGTGAACTGCATCGTTGCTTCCGAAATCTCCGCGCAGGAAGCGGCTGATAAGATCGCCATAAACAGGTGCGTCATAGCGTGGAAAGTGGATGTATTCCAGTGAGCCGAAAAGGCTTTCAAGATATGTTCTGAGTTTCTTTACCTGGGTGGATTTTCCTGCTCCGTCCAGACCTTCAAGTACTACAAGCATAGTGTCATTCTTTGATTATTCTACAAAGATAATTATTTTTGCGGTATGAAAAACCGACACATAGATATAATGGGCATAGTCAACCTGACCGATGACTCGTATTTCGCCCAAAGCAGATGCGGCGGGACAGATGCGGCTCTCACACGCGTAAGGGATATGGTAGCGGAAGGTGCCACGATCATTGACATCGGAGCATGCTCAACCCGTCCTGGCTCTGTCCCGGTCGGTGCGCAGGAAGAATGGCGCAGACTTGAGCCGGTGCTGAAACGAGTCAGAACCGAGTGCCCGGATCTCCGTATATCCATAGATACTTATTGGAGCGAAGTCGTCGCACGTGCTTATGATTTGATAGGGGATTTTATCGTCAATGACATTTCTGCAGGGGAGGATGACCCGGAAATGCTTCCGACGGTGGGGCGTCTGGGGCTTGACTATGTAGCCATGCATAAGCGCGGAACCTCGCAAAATATGCATCTGCTTACGGATTATAACGATGTTGTGGGGGATTTGGTTGCATATTTCAACGAGTTTGCCAAAAAGGCCTTACAATTTGAAATTAAAGACTGGATTCTGGACCCCGGCTTCGGTTTTGCAAAGACGTTGTCCCAGAACTATGAAATCCTTTCACGCCTCGATGAACTGAAGGTTTCCGGCCGGCCTTTGCTTGTGGGTGTTTCCAGAAAAAGCATGGTATATAAACTCTTGAATATAAGTCCGGAAGAGGCTTTGTCTGCCACGCAGGTCGTGCATCTTAAAGCTCTGCAGAAGGGGGCGGATATCCTTAGGGTGCATGACGTGACTGAGGCGGTCAGGACCATAGCCCTTTATCGTGCAATGGAGTAGCATCAGGGGGCTCTGCTAAAAAATTGTTACAAATATTTTGATATAAGAAAGATAATTCCTTACTTTGCCAACTTAATACGCGCACTATGAGGACTTTTTTACTTACTATATCAATTCTTTTTTCAGTCCTGTCGTATGCTCAGGTGCCTTCTGTTAAGGTTGAAAACGCAAAAGGTGAGTCATTCGACACAAAGACCCTCATGCAGGCCGGCAAGCCTATGATCGTGTCTTTCTGGTCTACATCATGCAAGCCGTGCATCCGTGAGCTCGATGCCATCTATGATGCACTTCCTGACTGGAAGGAGGAGGCTGACTTCAATGTAGTGGCGGTTTCGACAGACGACAGCCGTCTTCTTGCCAAGGCGCGTTCTTTCGCAGAAGGCCGTGGATGGGGCGAGGACTATATCCTTCTCTTTGACAAGAATCAGGATTTCATGAGGGCGATGAACGTCTCGCAGGTGCCTCATGTCTTCGTACTTGATGCAAAGGGCAAGATTATCTATTCACACACTTCGTATCTGCCTGGTAATGAGGTAGAACTTTTCGAGGCGATCAAAAAATCAAAGTAAGCCTTTCTTCTTAAACTGACCTGATGAAAAAACTTCTGTTCATAGCAGTTATGTTATGTCTTTCTGCGTCGTTATCAGCGGAGCAGAAGAAGGACTGGGGACGTGTGTCTGCCAGTCTGGAGTCTTTGAATCATGTCTATGTGGACGATGCAGCCAATGGATTCTATCCTGTAGCTGGTGTCGATCCAAATCTTAAGTATCTTAAAAACAGGTACGCCACCAATAACTATCTGAAAGTTGATTACTTCAAAGGTCGCCTTTCAACAGGTCTTCAGTTGGAGGGGTATTTTCCTACAACAGTGGGTTATCCGCTTCCGACTTCAAATCTCTCTTTGAGCAATCTCTATGTAAACTGGACTGATGACAGTTATTCCGTTCATGCCGGAACCTTTTACGAGCAGCTTGGCAGCGGTCTTCTTTTCAGGAGCTGGGAGGACAGGGCTCTTGGAATAAACAACGCAATCATTGGTGCCCGTGCTACCTACAAATATAATGACCTTTTCAGTCTGAAGGTTTTTGGAGGAATGCCGCGTATGGGCAAGATGAGTGTTGATGCCTTTAATTTCGCCACAGGCAAGACTTCGTTCTTCGGTTTCGGGTTCACAAAGACTGCAGTCGCCGCTGCCGATGCAAGCGTTTCTGTTTCAGAGTGTCTGGGATGGGATAATGTGATGCTTTCTGTTGAAGGATCTTTCCTCTATAAATATGAGAATATGCCGGAAGGTCTGGTTATGGCAGGTTTCAAGTCTCATAATCTTGGCGGTTCTGCCCGCATAAATCTTGATGTCAACGATTTCTATTTCAAGGGTGAGTGTGTTGATGCCGGTATCCAGGACTTTCTTGCTGCGATTCCTGTCAATGCAAATGCCCAGCTCGTGGAAATCGGATACAACCAGGGCGGTCTTGGCGTGTCTCTTTCGGCAAGAAGGGTGTGGGCGATGAATCAGAAGGTGTATACAGCGAACTCATATGGTGCAGTTGAAATAAATACAGATTATGACCCTTCTGTAAATGTTCTCGCATATTGTCCTGCTTTGTGCACACAATATACATATATGCTTGCCAATCTGACTCCGTTCAGGCCAAGGACAGACGGAGAGGCTGGCGGACAGATAGATGCGTTCTATAATTTCCGCAGGGGAACAAAGATCGGTGGCAAGAGGGGAATGAAGGTTCATGCGAACTTTTCTACATATTACAATCTCAATGACAAGGGAGGATTCAAAGGCGGCGTAATGAGCATGTGGGATTTCAGTGTGGATGTGGAGAAACAATGGACAAAGAAGTTCAAATCGACCTTGATGTATTCTGCTCAGCAGCACAACCGCAAGGAAATGAACTATCTTGGTTCGGACGTGGAAGTCGGTCAGTCGCATATTGTAGTGGCGGACCTGCTTTATAAATGGACGCCGAAACTCTCGACCAGGCTTGAACTTCAGTACCTTGCGACAAAGGGATATCAGAAGGATTGGATGGCCGCCTTGCTTGAAGTAAGTCTGGCACCAAGCTGGAGCGTCTTTGCAAGCGACATGTACAATCACGGCAGCAGCAGGATGCATTATTACAATGCCGGAGTAAGTTATGCTTACAAATGGATGAGAGTCGCTGCGGGATACGGCCGCTATCGTGCCGGATTCATATGCTCGGGCGGTGTATGTCGCGAGATTCCGGCTTATACCGGAGCAAACATAACGCTCACTGCGACATTCTAAAAAGAATTAATGACAACAAAACACAATAACTAACACAAATTAATTATTAACTAAATCTATTCATTATGAAAAAGACATTAAGAACTATTCTTGCAGGAGCTCTTGCGCTTCTCGCAGTGTCTTGCTACGATGACTCTGAACTCAGAGGCAAAGTAGGAAAGCTCGACGAGCGTGTGACAGCTCTCGAAGCAAAGCTGAATGCTGAAGTAGGCGGTCTTAACGACCTTGCTACCCGTCTTGCTGCAGCAGAGGCAGGTATCACAACTCTCAACGGTAATGTGACAACTTTCACATCTCAGATTACCGGTATCCTTACAAGACTCGATGCTGTCGACGGTGCTGCTGACGGTAAGATCAAGAATCTTGAGGATGCAATCGCTGCTCTTCAGGCTGCTGATGTGAAATTCAACACAGACCTTGCTGCTGCAGCTGCGAAGATTGCAGTAACTAAGGTTGAAGAGGTTAAGGGAGTGGTTGAACTTACTCTTGCTGACGGCTCTAAGGTTGCTCTTTCCAAGCCGCTTGCAAATGTTGAGAACAGCGGTCTTGTAACTGTAGTTGAGACAGAAGACGGTATGTTCTGGGGAACGGTAGGAGCTGACGGTACTGTGACTAACCTTCAGGTTCCGGTAGGACACCCTGACGTTGATATCGAATTCCAGGTATCTGCAGAAGGTGAACTTCAGTATTCTGTTAACAGTGGCGAGTTCGTTGCAACAGGCGTGACTACATCAGACCTCTCAGGTCAGGAGTATCTTATCACTGACGTTGAGGTGGCTGAGGGTGTTGTAGTTATCACTATCGGTGAAACAGTTCTCTCTCTTCCTATGTACAACCCGACTCCAACCGTATTGATCAAGTCTGGAAAGCAGTTCTTCGAGTATTCTGCTTCAAAGACTGTAGAGGTGGGCGTTGAAGGTGTAGAGAAACTTCAGGTAATGAACCAGCCATACGGTTGGAAGGCTTCTATTAAGGGTGGTGCACTTACAGTGACTGCTCCATCAGAGACTAATGCTGATGCTGAGCTTTCAGGTGTGGTTGTGCTTCACGGTGACGCTAACGGTGCTTGTGTAACAGCAGCTCTCAACGTTGCAGTAGGTGAGGGAATGGTTATCAGCGTTGATGAGGCCGGAGTCGTAACTCTCATCAATCCGATTGTAGCTCCAAAGATAGATCACATGGGAGATGTAATTGGTATGGTCTTTGGTAACGCAATCGTAGGTTACATGCCAGTAGATGTGTTCAACTCATTCTCATCAATGGAAGAATTGACCACAACCCTCGTTTACGATAGCTATGGACTCGACGGTGCGTTCTCATACTTGGAGAATGTGAGAGAGAATTATGCTGCACAGCTTGAGTATGACGAAGAAAATTATGCTGTAGATACACTGACATTCACTCTTGAGCAGTTCGGTGCCAACACATGGCCTCAGTATGAACCAGTAAAGGGCGAAAAGTATGTTATATTTGCGATACCTCAGGATAACCAGAAGGTTTACCCGGAAGATGCAGCATATGTATACTATGAGCCAGTAATCGTTGAGCCTGTGGCTGAAGCTTCCTTCAATGATATTACTCTTACTGTGAAGACTTACGGAGCTGATGTTGTTTATGCCGGTCTGGTAGAAGCTTCTATGTTCGAAGGAGAAGATGCTGCTCAGGCTTTCGACCAGTATATGGAGCAGGGTTATGGATATGGTGGCCCATGGAAGCAGTTCCAGCAGGAAGGCGACTTCGAAGCTATCGGACAGGAAGTCGCTAATGGTGAAGAGATTTCTCTTGCAGAACTTAACTATGGCGATCCTCTTCTTCCTTCATCTAAGTATATCGTTTGGCTCATGCCTAAGAAGGGCTCAAAGGCACCTGCTGAGTATGACTATGCAAAAGACTTCAAGCCTTATGTATTTGAGTTCACTACTGCTGATATCGTAGCAGGTGGTACAGAGGCTACTCTTGAGGCTGGTGAGATGACTTATTCTACTATTTCAGTCAATGTAACTCCTGCAGAGGGAACTTCTACATGGTATAAGTTCTATGAGGTTGGTGAAATCGATGAGATGGACGATATGAAGCTTGCCATTGATGTTATGTCTTATGGCGATCCTTTGTATGGTACTGCTGCTGAGGAAATAATGCTTCAGGATGGTATAACTAAGGTTCTTGTAGTACTTTCTATTGATGAGGAAGGCAAGTTTGCTCTCGCAACTCAGTCATACTCTACACTCAGCTATCCAATTGTTGATACAATCACAGCTACTGTTGAGAGTGTGACCAAGGGAGAGGGTAAGGAGTACACAGCTGTTATTGCTGTGACTGGTGCAACAAAGGTTGCCCTTTTTCCTCACTATTCTTCAAGCTACTCTAATTTCAACAAGTATCTTGCAAACAAGAGTACTTATATGAAGTTTGCTGACGTTGTTGACGGTAAGGCAACTATTACCTTCACAGCAAGTGCTGATTATTACTACATGTGCGTTGCCGGTTTCAATGAGAATGCCGACGGCACAGTCAAGGAGTTCAGCAAGTATACAGCAACTTCGATTTCTTCAATGCTTCCAGCAGCTGAGTAATCTGATTTTAAGTTAGTTATATTTAGAGACGGCCGCATGGTCGTCTCTTTTTTATGCTTGATACTTAAAATAAAAATTGGTATATTTGCGGGTTGATTATCAATATTTAAGCATATGAGTTTTTTGACTAAGACAGCAGTAAAGACATTGGTGGTTCTTTCTGCATTTGCCCTTTTTCTGACATCTTGTAATCCGGAGGATAAACTCCAGGGGCAAGGGGGCGATAACGAAAAGCAGGAGCAGTTCGCAGACTCGCTGAATGCTGCTTTTGCAAAACAGGCCAGAGCGCTTGCAGCGTTGGCAATGGAAGAGACTATCGGCGTGAATTCATGTTCGGTTCAGTCCAATGGTACAGTTCAGGTAGTCCTGACCGATGGTACTTCCTTTGTTTCATATCCGGGGAATGTGGAGTATTTCGGAGTCCTGTCTTATCTTGTTCAGGAAGATCAGACAGTATGGGCCGTCCTTGACAAGGAAGGGAACGCACAAGCGCTTAAGAATGGCGAAGGAAATGCGTTTTCTGTTACCTCAGATCCTTCTTTGAAGGTTTCGAAGGACGGATACCTTCTTAGTGTCAATGGAGTCGAGTTTGCAACTGCGTTTGCGGCAGAGGATCTGGTTCAGGCGTTCAAGTGTGTCTTTCACTCTGATGCGGCATCAAAGGTATATGCTGTCACATTTGAATTCGGTGCTGATCTCAAGAAAACGTATCTTGTAAAGAACTATGACGGAGTTAGCTTCAGTCTGCCATATGGTGAAGACGCTTCTCCAATAACTGAGTATTATGTGAACTACGAGTCGACTTCTGCTGTTGCGCTCAATATTCCTGATGGTATAGAGTATTCGCTCAAGGTGAGTGAAGGATGGAATGCGGCTATCAGAAAAGAAGAAGCTAAGACATATGTCGACCTGACGGCTCCTGCAAAGTCGGCAGAAGCTGCTTCTGCAACTCTTGAGGTTGTTTCCAAGGAGTCTGGTGTCGCAATTGCGACTCTGTCTCTGTCAAATTCTCCGTTCCGTTCGGTGTTTGCTTCTTCTACCAATGCTGTAGTTAATCCTGCAGTGGGAGTGCGAAAGTTTATCTATGGTCTTACTGTTGTTGAAGATTTTTCCGAGGAAACCGTTGTTGCAACTGCAAATGGTGTTATTTCTGGTGGTGCTGCCCCTGCGGGATGCGCTGTCTCGGAGTTGTCAGTTTCAGTTCCGTTTGCGGAACTTCTTGGTGGTGAGCTTGATCCAGACAAGCGATATGTTCTGTGGGCGGTTCCGGCTCTGTACAAGGAAGGAGCTGATGCCGGATATTATATCGATGCGGAGACTGTTTCAAAATATGAGTTCGGAGCGATGATCTTCTCTCTTGAGTGCCTTCAGACTCAGCTTCTTGATGCGCAGGTGAAGGTAAGCGTAACAGGTGCTTATGCTGTTTTCGGCGGAGTGATTCAGAAGTCAGAGGAAGTGATGTCTGATATTCTGTATCAGCTGGAGAACTCTTTGCTGGATTCTATTCCAGTGGCAAATCAGCAGTTCCTCTATGAGGGTGCTATGTCTGACTATCCTGCTGTTGATGCTGAAAAGCATGAGATATCCCCTGAGACAACTTATGTGCTTTGGGCTGCGGCCGCTTATCAGGGAGATTATGAGTATTCGGAGAAGGATGTCTGCTATATAGAGGTCAAGACAAACGCTCTTGTAGACGGTGGTGAACTTGCCGCTTCGTTTGAAGAAGTCAAGGTGGGACCTTCTACGATCAGTGTTCCAGTTAAAGCCGAGGGCGCAACTATGATTTATTATGCCCTTCTGAACAATTCGGACGGAGGCCGCTACTCATCTTCAGAGGTGCCTGATGCTGAGAAATTCCAGAAGATGAAGGAAAATTCGCTTGTGTCAGTGAAAGGCTCCGCCGCAACAGCGTCATTCTCGAAACTGAACCCATCTACAAGTTATTGGGTATATGCAGTAGCCGTGGATGCTGATGGCAAATATGGCCCTGTGACTTGTGTTTCCGGAAAGACTGAAGCGTTGGTGTATGACAACAGCATATCATTGAAGGTGGAGATGCTGGAGCGTACAGCCAAGAAGATCGTTCTTAAGGTGACTTCAACCGGCGGCGATCTGTCGGATTATATTTATTGGACAGGCCGCATCACAGATCCGTTCTGGGCAAATTCTACACACTGTGGCGGAACATCCCGTAATGCTCAGAAATATATGGCGCTTAATCCAGATGATGAGAATATAACAAGGGCGATGAATAAATATGGTCCTCTTAAAGAAGATGGTACAATCGTGATTGAAGGACTCACCATGGAAACGGATTATGCCTTTGCAATTTTGGAGAAGGGTGAGAAGAATTATTCTCCGATAGGGTATATCAAGGTCACCACTCTTGCTGCGGATCTCGGAGAGATCGTCAAGGAGGGAACTCCTGCTTGGGAGGCTGCCAGAAACAGCGCAGTAATCAAGTGGCATAAGAATCAGTTCGAGGCTGCTGCAAACTCAAGCATGACAGCTTCTTATGGCTTCAACTTCGATTGTCCTGACAACCTTACTGCATATGTGATGGCTGCAAGTGATAGCTATTTTGAAGGCGCAGGTATTACGAAGGTCGAGCATATAATGATCGAGATCGAGAATTATGCAAGCCGCAGATATGCTAACAGTTATACTCCTATGCTTGAGAATGGTACATTGGCAAGCGAGCCAGCCTATTACAAGGACGGGGAACTGAAAGCCGGTCAGCTTATGAATGTCTATGCATTCAACGTACATGGTCTTCCACAGATGGGATTTGTGACTTATTTCGCTAAGGGATCTCACGGTGAGGGTAACTGCATCTATTGGAAAAACGGTCTTTGCGAGCAGTATGAGATGGACAAGGCAAGCATTGCAAGATATAACACTCTGGAGCCTTGGCTGGATAGGGCTAAGTCGTTCGGACTTTCAGGAGCGGAAGCTGATGATTGGGCAAAGGCTCTTAAGGAAGCATATTCTGTTTACTATAAGGATGCTGTGCCATTGATCTATGAGAATGACGGTACAGGCAAGGGAGTTGATATCTATGCTCCTTATGCAATAGGTGTGAACGACGAGGGTGTTGTGAACGATAGGGTGGTCGTTATGTTCAAGGACCTTCAGGGCAACTATTATGAGCCTATGTATTTTGAGGTTCCGAATTATTTTGTAGCAGAATAATCCATTAGAGGATTTAGAAATTTGATTGCTGTCGCTGTGGCTTTTATGCTGTCAGCGGCAGTTTTTGCAGAAGAAAGCGACAAGAAAGAGCGTTCACTAGGATATGTTACCGGCGGCTTTGACCAACTGTTATGTAGCCTGGACTCGGATGGGGAACTTTCCCTTTCGCTACTTTTTCAGGGTTTCATAGCCGTAGGATGCGGCACCGAAAAGAATCTGGGTGATGGCCTGGGAGGTGTGGGAGATGGTGGCGTATATGATGCCGGTCTCCATGGGGACGCCGTAGATTGTCGAAAGCGTGAGTCCGATGATGAAGTGGAATGCGCCAATGCCGCCTGGAACGGGAACTGCGAAACCAAGTCCGCCGACAAGGGAAAGGAACAGGGCATCAACTACATCCAGATGGCTGAGGAAGGGTGCGGCCCAGACGGTGCATGCTGCCATGAACCAGTACATACCCCAGATGAAAACGGTGTAGGCGAAGAACATCCATTTGCGTTCCATGCGAAGGCAGCTTGAGAAGCCTTGCAGCAGACCTTTGAATATTCCCGCGACCTTGCCGCAGAAGGCGTTGCGTGTCCTGTATTTCCATACAAGGACACCGCCTCCGGCAAGCAGTGCAAGAGCGCCACAGGCAAGCCACCATAAGTTCAGCTTCTGCGAAAGGGGAGACCATATCTGCTCCACGAAGAAACTACCGAAACGCTCGTGTCCGAGAATGAGTACCAGGGCAAGCATTATCAGCATTACCAGAAGTTCCCATCCGCGCTCCAATACGACCGTTCCGAGAACTTCCTCGTATGTGATAGTCTTGCGACCTGCAGCATCTTTGTCTTCCTGAGCGTAGCCTGAGGCTCTCTTTTGTGAACGTCTGACAATCACTCCGCATCTGACGAACTCTCCGATACGAGGAAAGACGAAGTTGGAAATGTTTCCGATGTTTATGCCGTTGAAGGTGGTGATGCGACTTGTATGAGGGTCAAGGGGCAGCAGAAGCTGACGCCATCTGACTGCTCGAAGCCAGAACGCAAAGGCACCACCAGCCATTGACAGGACGATGAATTCCCATCTGCACGATTTCAAGCCTTCGATGAATCCGGCCCATTCAACATCCCGGAATGAGAACCAGAGAAGAGCTGCTGCTATGGCTGCTGAAAGTATATATTTGACTGTCTTTTTCATTAGCACTGCAAAGTTACGCAAAAGTTGTTAACTTTGTACTTTATTGAGATTGCCACGCTTCGCTCGCAATGACGTATTGTGCTTCGCTCGCAATGACGTGAAAAGACGACGCTCGCAATGACGTGAAGATCTCCATCAACAAATACTATGGCATCTATATTAGGAATAGGAAACGCTCTTACGGATATTCTGGCAATGTTGCCGGATGATGCTCTGCTCAAGGAACTGAAACTTCCGAAAGGCAGCATGCAGCATGTAGATATGGAAACCGGCGACAAGATCTGGAAGACACTGAAACCTCTTGGTGTCCAGCTTGTGGCAGGCGGATCCGCTGCAAATGCGATTACCGGTACTGCAATATTCGGAATGGAATCCGGATTCATCGGCAAGGTCGGTGATGATGACCTCGGAGGACTTTTCAAAAGCGATCAGGAGCAGTACGGCATCAGATCCATATTGCTCAAAGGCAGGAATTCGTCAGGCAGGGCCATGGTCTTCATTACGGCGCCGAACGGAGAAAGAACATTCGCTGTGTATCTCGGAGCTGCCCTGGAACTTGTACCGGAAGATCTGAAACCCGAATGGTTTGAAGGGTGGGACTATTTTCACATTGAAGGTTATCTTGTTCAGAATCAGGGTACTATCCGTCGTGCGGTTGAACTTGCAAAGGCCGCCGGATGTAAGATATCTTTGGATATGGCATCCTATAATGTCGTAGAGTCCAATCTGGCTTTCCTGCATGACATCGTCGAGAAATATGTCGATATCGTGTTTGCAAACGAGACGGAGGCAGAGTCTTTTACCGGTCTTGCACCGAGAGAGGCTCTTGATGAGATTGCACGTCTCTGCGAGATTGCCGTAGTGAAGGTCGGCAAGGACGGCTCTATGGTAAAGAAAGGAGATGAATATCATTTCATTCCTGCATGGCCGGCTGCGACGATTGACGCGACCGGAGCGGGAGATACATATGCAGCCGGCTTCCTTTATGCACATTCCCTCGGAATGCCTCTGAAAGTCTGCGGTGAGGTCGGATCGATCATTGCAGCAAAAGTTGTGGAAGTTGTCGGAACGAAGATAGACATACCTCGCTGGAAGGCAGCGAAGGCCGAAATACGCGAACTAATATGTTTGAATCAGTAAAGAATTTCTTCCGCAGAAGGAAGATACGCAAACTCAGCCGGGCGGTTCCCACCGGATTGCGTCCGCTGGATGAAATCTCTACAATCAATGTAGTCATCAATGTGGAGGAAGTCGGCTATGATACTCTCAAGGAGGAAATTCTTGCATGGGGAAAATCCATCGGAAAGAAGGTGGACATATACTATTTTGACTTCCGCAAACTCGGTAAGAATGAACTTCTGTTGACCAGTATTCAGACGACGGTGTCGAAAAATGACCTGAACTGGTTCGGAATGCCGGAATACGGCAAGGTCTCGGCGCTGATAGAGGAACCGAGCGACTTGCTTGTATCGTTGGTTGACAATAGTGATTTTCCAATAGATTTTGTGGCAAAATGTTCAGCAGCACGCTTCAAGATCGGTCGCAGGGCATATCCGGGTCATTGCTATGATATAGTATGCTCCGGAAAGCAGGCGGAAGGACTTCCGTCCGGAGGGCATGAGGTGTTCCAGGCGATAACAGAATTTTTAAATAAAATAAGTAAATAGGAGATTGCCACGTCGCTACGCTCCTCGCAATGACGTGGACCGGATGATCTTGCAATGACGTGCAATGCGTCATCCTGAGGAGCGAAGTGACGTGCAATACGTCATCCTGAGGAGCGGAGCGACGTGAGGATCTATGATAGTAATATGAGGAAGTTAAAGGATTATTTTACAGTAGCCGTAAAGGGTGCCTGTATGGGTGCGGCTGATGTCATCCCCGGCGTTTCTGGCGGCACCATTGCCTTTATAATGGGCATCTATGACGAATTTGTCGGGTCAATTGCGAAAATTGACAAGGAGGCTGTGAAACTTCTTTTTACGGGACACATCAAAGCCTTCTGGAAACATGTCAACGGTAACTTCCTCCTCAGTCTGATAGCTGGTATAGGATTCAGTGTTGTCGCTTTGGCCGGTCTGATGCAGATGTTGCTTTCTGACTATCCGATCCAGACCTGGGCGTTCTTCTTCGGGCTCATAATCGCCTCGTCGATATTTATACTCAAGGGCATCAAAGACTGGAAACCTGCTGATTTCATCCTTCTTGTTTCCGGTGTCGTGCTGGGCGCGGTAATCTGTACTCTTTCTCCGACCCAGACTCCAGATGCTTTATGGTTTGTGTTCATCAGCGGTGCGCTTGCAATATGCGCGATGATACTTCCCGGCATATCCGGCAGTTTCATTCTGCTCATCCTCGGAAAATATAAGTTCATCATGTCGGCAATCACTGCCCTGACAACCAACATCGGAGCGTTATGGAGTTCGGAAGGCTCTGATCCGACACTTTTCTGGAACTCTGCAGCAGTCATAGCGGTCTTCCTGGCAGGTGCCGTCGTCGGAATCCTTTCATTCAGCAAGTTCCTTCGCTGGCTGCTTTCACGCTGGCATAAGGGCACATTGCTGGTGCTTGCCGGATTCATCATCGGCTCTCTCGTGAAAATATGGCCATGGAGCAATCCGGAAGCGTTGATGCAGGCAGAGCGTACCGGGGGCATGCAGATCGGATTGGCAGCGGTCTTCGCGCTTGTGGGATTCGCTCTTGTGTTCGGAATAGAGACCGCCACCTCGCGCCGCTCCTGAGGTTGACAACCAGAGAAGTCATAGTATTTTGGGCGTTGATTATTAGAAGAATAAGTTGTAACTTTGCAAGTTGACGACTTGACTTATGAAACGCCTCCCCGCTCTCATAATATTCATAGTGCTCCTGCTTGCTTCTGTCGGTCAAATCCTGGCTCAGAACAGCAGTGGTCGTGTTGTGTCCGGACGTGTAGTTGATGATTTCAACGAACCCCTTCCAGGTGCCGCGGTATATGTACGCGGACATATGAAGGACGGAACATCGACAGATGCAAACGGATACTTTTCTATTGAACTTCCTGACGGTAAGAAGATCATCCTGGAAGCATCGTTCCTCGGAATGAAGCCTTGCAGTGTGGAATATGCAGGGCAGAAGGAAATTCAGATGGTCATGCAGCCGGATGCGAACATGATGGAAAGTGCCGTCGTGATGGGCAAGACGAACATCAACGATCTGGACATCAGGGCAAAGGCCGGTGTCGTGAACGCTGTTGATATGGATCGTCTCCAGGACCGTCCAGTCATGGACCTTTCTCTTTCGCTTCAAGGCTCCGCTCCCGGTCTTATCGTGGCCAACAGGGGTGACCTTGGAACAAAACCGGAAATCCGTATCCGTGGAAACTCGTCGTTCAGAAAAGGCGATGTTGCCAATGAACCTCTCTATGTTCTTGATGGCCAGGTGATTTCGTCGGATGCATTTATGACTCTTAACCCATTGGATATCGCTGAAATAAAGATTCTTAAAGATGCGGTTGCGTGTGCGCTTTACGGAACAAAGGCTGCGAACGGAGTGCTTGAAATCACGTCAGTGCGCGGAACTAACGGTGAGACCATGGTCACATACGACTTCAATGGAGGTGTGACATTCAGGGGCCGCAGGGGAGTGCAGATGATGGATACTGACGAAAAACTGGAGCTCGAGCGCAGACTACGCCAACCGAACACCCCCGGTTATATCTATTCGGAGGAATATATCCGCAAGGAAAACCGCAATGCTCCGAACCTTGATGAGCTCATTGCAGAAGGTCAGGCCATGCTCAATCAACTCCGCCAGACCAATACTGACTGGTTTAAGGAGCTGCTTCGTAATGACTTCTATCAGCGACATAACCTGAGTGTAAGAGGTGGAAATAGTAAGACATCTTATTACGCGTCTGCCAATTATAGTTATCAGGGTGGCCAGATTCCTGGAAACGATGTTAACCGTTTTACCGGCCGTATGAGTCTTGATCAGGCCCTCGGTACGAAGGGATATGTTTCGCTCAGCGTCAGCGGTGGATATTCAAAGGCGAACAGCCCTAACGGTTCGACATATTCACCGACTTCGCTCATTTATGAACTCAATCCATACGAGAGCAAGACGAGCGGCGAACTCTGGTCATATCCGAACCGAACATATGATGACCTGGTGTATCAGTACGAACGCACGTCAACGGAAAAACGCTTCGGAACCACTGCCAGTCTTAATATCGAACCGATACAGGGCCTGACCATCGGTGCGATTGCCGGACTGGACTTTGTGCTTTCTGAGTCTCTGGAATTTACCCCGTCTACTGCCTATGAGGAGCAGCAGAGCGGAGCGGCGAAGAATGAACGCGGAAAGATATCCAAGTCGAAGAATACCAACGCCAATGTGACTACCAATGTCCGTGTGACATGGAACAGGACTTTCGGAAAGCATGATGTGACCCTCGGTGCAAACACAGACTACTACTGGGATAACATGGACAATATGTCCGTGACCGGTTATGGTGTGGGCCAGCTCAAGAGCATGGCTGCCATCAACCAGTCCATCGAAGGAAACCGCAAGGTAAGCACGTCAAATTTCCGAGAAAAGACCGCACAGCTCGGAGTCGGACTTCTCGGAGGATACTGTTACGACGGTACATACGACATATTCGGTACATATAAAGCGGATGCCTCATCCATACTTCCGAAAGATAAACGATGGAACGCGGCATGGGCTGTCGGAGCAGGCTGGAATCTTAAAGGCTATGCCTTCATGAAGGACTGGGAACCGATTTCCACATTGAGATTCAAAGCCTCGTACGGCCGCACAGCATCCCTTGCCGGAGTTTCGCCGTCGCTCACAGTAGGTACATTCTCATATCTTGAAGATAGTTACGGAGACATAAGGCTTCTGGAACTGATGTCTCTTTACAATGATACCCTCAAACCGGAGCAGACAGTCTCCACAGAGGCTGGAGTTTCATTGGGGCTATACAACAGGGTTACCATTGATCTGGGATGGTATGACCGAAGGACAGAAGATGCCCTTCTGGATGTACCTATCCCTGCTTCAAACGGATTTACCACCCTCAAGCGCAATATCGGAGTACTCAGCAACTCCGGAGTCGAGACGAGTGTCAATGCCCGGCTCATAGACCGGAATGATTTCCGCTTCAACCTCCGCTTCTCGCTCGCATATAACAAGAACAAGGTAATAGACCTGTATGACGGAGATCGTCTTTATACCAGTGAGGATGCAATCATTCCTGATTATGAGGTAGGACAGTCATATGATATGTTATACGGTCCGATATCTCTTGGACTTGATCCAATGACGGGACTTCCGGTGTTCAAGGGAGCTGACGGAAGGGAAATACCTGCGACCGGTAAACTTACCAAAGCGGACATGGTGCCTCTAGGACATTCTGTGCCACCGTTCAACGGAACATTCAACCTCAGTTTTACCTATAAGCAGTTGGAGTTTGATGCCGACTTTTATTATGTGTTCGGTGGTATCAAGGCCTATGCATATTCGTACGTGAGGGACAAGGACGATGTTAATAAGAATGCCGTAAAGGGACAGGTTGCGAATATGTGGTTCCAGAAGGGAGATGAAGGCAAAATCTATCATACTGCCTTCTACTCATCTGCTGCGATTGAAAACCTGGTCATGTGGCCAAACAGCAGGTCGATTGGTAGTAGCGACTATCTGCGTCTGTCTATGGTTTCTCTTCGCTATCGTTTCCCACACTCATTCATAAAGAAACTTGGTGGATTTGTCAAATATGGTAATGTGGCCTTGCAGGCATCTAATCTCTTCACTCTGACCCGTTATAAAGAGTCAGATCCGGAGTCGGGCTCATTCATAGGCGCTCAGCAGCCGATAGTTACGTTTAACCTAAGTCTTTCGTTCTAAGCATGAAAAAGTACATATTCTACATATTGTCGCTTCTGCTTATGAGCGGATGTCTGGACATAAAACTTGAAGATCAGTATTCCGACCCTGATGCGATCAAGACTACTGACAATGCTCGTGAGCTTCTGGCGTCGGCATACAATTCCCTGCCGCGCTATCAGATGGAGTTGTCTGTTCTGGCAGACGATTTTGTGCCAAGCGAGCATACTGGCAAATATGCCGAGCTTCAGAACCTATATAACTGGGAATCAAAGGCCATTGAGGAGCTTTCGGATAATATTTGGAATGAATATTATATGACTATGGCAATAGTCAATGCCTTATTGCCGAGAATGGAGACTATAGAGCCGAAGGATGAAACAGACAGGCTTGAAAAAGACAGGATACGCAGCGAGGCAAAGGCTCTGAAGGCCATGTGCTATTTCGATCTTCTGCGTCTTTATGGACCGGTTTATTCGCAGGAGAATCTTGATAAAGAAGGAATCATTCTGAAGAACCGTCTGGAATTGGATTTTCTTCCTCGCTCATCTGTAAGAGATTGTGTGAAGGAAATAGAAACCCTGCTGTCAGAGGCTGCTGCCGTTGCAAATGACAAGGCAGAAGTCTTTTACCTTTCGACATCTGCAGTGAAGGCATTGCAGGCAGAACTGGAGCTTTACAGGGGAGATTATAAGAAGGCTGTTTCATACGGTCTGCAGTTGCTGGAAGGTGCGGAAAGCAGATGGACAAAGACTCAGTATGAAAACCTGTGGGCTGATAATGCGGCCAGCGATCGTCTGTTTGCTCCATACATTTTTAATTCGTTCTATGTCGATCTGTGTTACGATAAGGAGTCGGGCGACTATTTTGTTCTGAATCCATCTATATTATATGATGAAAGTGATGGGCGTAAGGAGTGGGCATCACATACTATCACTATGGGAGGAAAGCAGGTGGCAACTCTCGGAAAGTACAATAAGATGTATTACGACAATGTGTCTGTGAGGTATATTAATACATTGAGGTATAGTGGAGTCTGTTTTACAGTGGCAGAGGCCTATGCTAGGGATGGAGAGGACGATTTGGCACGTCAGACGGTAAATATGCTTTTGAATGCATATGGAGCGCAGCCTCTTGATGATACATTGGAGGGCGATGCCCTTATTGAGGCCATACTCGCTCAGAAGCAGAAGGATTTTGCCGGGGAGGGAGTAAGGCTATTTGACTTGAAACGCCATGGAAAACCATTTAAGAAGTATTCGCAGTATGGCGTATCAGTATCTGCTACTATCCAGCCTTCGGATTATCGCTGGTTGCTGCCGATACCTCAGTCAGAATATAAATACAACGACAAGATAACCCAGAACAACCCTCAGTGGCCGTTCATAAAGACAGAGTAACGAAGAACGTCATTGCGAGGTCGTGAAGCGACAAGCAAACGGTCCTGTGGACCTTTGCAGCGAACAGCCCGTGGCAGCGGGAATGGGTCGTAACCGACGTGGCAATCTGGTAAAACTATAAAACAACTTAATACAAATTTATTATGAAAAAGATTTCAATTTTAGGCTGCATTGCGGCGGCTCTCCTTTCAATCGCAGGATGCGAACCGTCAGGAAACACCGGTTATGAAGGAACCAATTACATCTACCTTGAGTCTGCAGGTGGAAACACGACTGTATGGGAGCAGGATGAGACTCCGCTTGCCATGAATGTGATGCTTACAAGTAAACTCTCTGAGGATCTTGTCCTTACATTTGCAATTGAAGGTACTGAGGGAGTCCTCGAACTTCAGAATAATCCTGTGACAATTCCTGCAGGATCAAAGACAGCGTCATTCGCAGTAGTATCCAATAATGCTGACCTGGTCTCAAGTATTGAGAACTTCAAGATTAAGCTTGATGCATCTACAGTTCTTCCTGAAAAGGTGCAACTTAATAGCGATTTCAATTTTGTGGTAAGATCTGCATCAGTGTCTGCTTTGACTGACGCTCAGAAGGCAATTGTCGATGCTTATAAGGAGACCGCAGGTGTTGACATTTCAAAGTATCTTGGTCTTGTGGATGTAAGTGTAGAGTATACAGGTTTTGACAATGAGAACTCGGAACCGCTTGACCCCGTTACATTCTCAGGAAAGACATTGATCGCACTTTCCGATGAGTCAAATGCAGATCTTCCTGTGTTGAAGATGGTTGCAAACGCAATGGGTATTCAGAGTAAAATGTATGAGGCTCTTCGTGCTATCACGATAGAGGATATATCAGAGTTCTGGAATGAGTTTGAAATGAATCCAGATAATGGTAAACTTGTAGAAGTTACTGGATGGACTCCGGAGTCTCAGGAAGTGTTCTCGGTTTCTCTTGATGGAATCAAATTGAATGCAGATAATACCATAGAGTTTTTGGCAGAAGGCTCTGATCAGTATGACGAGGCCATAATTCATGTACCATTCGAGTATAGTTTCTCTGCGTACGAGAGAGAGTTGGCTGCTATCAAGTCGGAGGAGTTTGTTAAGAAGGAGGATACATCAACTGATTGCACATTCAATCCATATTATCACCTCAACCACAATACAGTAGAGTCAGATGAGTGGGAAGGTGGAAACTGGGTTGAGGCTTCAGCAGAAATTACAAATGAAGCTATGGTATTTACATTCTGCCTGTATATGAGCAACAACGATTACGACTACACCCGCGTCGTTGCTACCTACACACCAAACAACTAAATCATGCTTAAAAGACTGCTGCCGCTTCTGGCAGGCATAATGATGATTACGATTAATTCCAGGGCACAATCAGTGTCCTGGAATGACCGTATAATGCTCCCTCTCGGAGTTGTCGAGGAAAAGCTCGACAACGGCCTTACATATATACTGGTGGAAAATGACTCTCCAGACCGAATGATCGAGATGCGTCTTGTCTTCCGGGCCGGCTCTGTGCTGGAGACCGAGTCGGAAAGAGGTGCAGCGCATTTTCTTGAGCACATGGCATTCGGAGGCACGAAACACTTTCCTGGAAATAAATTAGTGGATTATGTCGAGTCGTTGGGAGTCCAGTACGGAATGGGACTTAACGCCTATACCGGATATGACCGTACCATTTATCAGATAGCGGTGCCGTCAGATAACCCCAAGGATATTGACAAGACCCTTCTTATCCTGAAAGATTGGCTTGTGGATATCCCGTTGGACAAGGATAAGGTGGAAGGGGAGAAGGGAATCATCATCGAAGAACTCCGTGGCTATGATGTCGGGGACGAGTTCTATAATCTGAAGATAGGCAGCGGACTGTACAGCAAAGGAATTCCTCTGGGTACTGAGGAGGACATAAAGAAGATTACTCCGGAAGTTCTCAAGGCGTTCCATGACAAATGGTATACGCTCTCACAAGCAACAGTCGTGCTTGTCGGAGATTTTGATAAGGATGATATGCGTGGACGCATCTGTCGTACATTCGCAAATCTTCCTGCTACCTCATCGCCGGACTACCGTGAGTATCCTCATACTTATGATTCCGGAATAGACTATGCGGAAGTGCAGGATACACTTCTGCGTCATTCTACACTTGAAATAATGGTGCCTCATGTGTGTGCGTCAAGGCGTACGGTTGGAGATGCGGTGGAAAGCGAAAGGAAGGATATGCTTATTTCAGCCCTTTCAAACAGGTTCTATCAGACCGATAACGACGCGTCTCTGACAAATACCTGGTATCTTGCAGATAAGGAGCACTTTACTATTTCGATTGACGGCAATACAAGGGAAGACATATCTGCAAAGACCGTCAAGGCAATAGCCGAATTATATCGTGTTGCCCATAACGGCTTTACTCCGGAGGAAATGGTCATTGCCCGAGAGAAAGCCCTCGGACGTTTCCGTATTCCCCACAACAGGTCCAATTCATCATACATCTGCGAGACCATCACCAGCGATGTGATGTTCGGAGACCGCGCAGTGACAGATCCCAAGCAGTTTGAATGGGCAAAGGAGGAACTGGCGTCAACGCTTTCTGAAGATCTGCAGAAGATACTCACAAGATGGCTTTTTGCTGCAGAGAACTGCTCTCTTGCGGCATTCAGATACAACCCTCATAGCGCGTCCGGTTTTTCTGTAGATCAGCTGCGCTCAGTTTGGGCATCCGGCAAGTCTGCCGACTTGGGGACTTATACTTATGCACCGAAACCGCAGGAAGAACCCGAACCGGAATATATCCTGCCGTCGTGGCTGACAGATGAAATGCCGCTGGATTTATCTATGATAGCCTCCAGGACCTGCCATCCCCATATGGGCATAACCGATATTGTGCTTACCAATGGGTTCCGTCTCGTTCTCCGTCCGACAAATGATGAAGACGGCAAGGTTCAGTTGCAGCTTTTCGCCCCCGGAGGTCTTTCAAAGGCCCCAGCTGAAGAATACCCTTTGTATGAGAATACCGCAGGTTATATAGAGTTAGGCGGAATAGATAAGCTTTCCGATGACGATTATTTCTCTTTGGTGACCCAGAACGACATAGGACTGCTTGTCGCCATGGAACAGTGGTGGCACGGAATGATTGCTTCCGCACCTTCCGACAAGGCAGGAGTGCTTGTGAGGCTGATGGCAGAGAAGATGCTGCGTCCCCGTCTCGATTATGAAGAGTTTGAAGAACTCCGACAGTCAGAACTGGAAGACTATGGAGAGGAATCATATCTTTCCAGATTGATGAAGACGGATTATCAGAGACAGCTTAATACCAGATTGGATAGCTTGATGGGCAATCTTACATACGGAAGAAGGCTCGTGGCGACAGTTGACGATTATAGGAAGATGAGTCTTGACGATATGGGAGATTTCCATAAGTCACTCTATTCCAATCCTGACGGAATGACGTGCGTGGTATGCGGTGCTTTTGATGTTGAAGAATTCATTCAGCAGGCAGTACCTGTATTTGGAGCCATGAGCTCCAAAGAACCTAATAAATACGGTGTGTCATCTTATACACAACCGCAAGGCATCAACCTGAAGACATGGCCTAATGCAAATCAGACCCAGAGTTCCTTTGACTATGTGCTTTATGGAAAGTTTGAGCCCTCATTGCGTAATGGTCTGATACTTAAGTTGATGCAGAATTTGATCCGTAACCGCCTTATTTCGGTCCTCAGAGAGGGATGCTCGCTCGTGTACTCTCCATATATTTCTCTTTATTACAATGCGGTACCGGATAATGTGTTCTATTTTGATATAAACGCATCTGTTGATGTGAAGAATACGGCAATCGTGCATCAATACCTTAATGATATCATAAAGGAATTGAAGGACCAGAAGGTCAGCAGAAAGGAACTGCGCACCCTCGGACAGATATTCATTGTGAACAAGAGGAACTATCTGCAGAATGATGCCACTTCCGGCTGGAAATCATATCTTGTCGGACAGATAAAGAACGGAGAGTCGCTGGAGGATCTTGAAAACTATGAACAGATATTATGGAGTATCACGCCGGAGGACATAAGGCAGGCGTTCAACAGACTCGTCAATCTGGACAATCAGGTAATACTTTCAATAGGAGATTTTACGCTATGCGGAAACTGATGACTTTCATATTTTCTCTGGCTGTACTTGTTGCATCAGCCCAGTCCAATCCGGCTTATTCGATTTTTACAGGCGAAGGCAAGGAAACAGATTATGGTAAGATGCTCAAGGACTTGGCGGATGCGGATGTCATATTCATAGGGGAGACCCACAACTGTCCGATAGCCCATTGGCTGGAATACGAAATCGCATCTGATCTGATCAGACGTTTCCCAAAAGGACTTGCTCTCGGAGCCGAGATGTTTGAAGCGGATAATCAACTCCTGGTAGATGAATATACCCGGGGGCTCATTTCTTCTGACAAATTCGAGGCAGAAGCCAAACTTTGGGATAATTACTGGACTGACTACTCCTGGATGCTTTATCTTGCCCGTGAGCATGGTCTGAAGTTCGTTGCCACTAATGTGCCTCGCAGGTATGCCTCATATGTCAAGGATAATGGTCTGGAGGCATTGCAGACTCTTTCGGAAGAAGCAAAGAGTCTGATGGCACCGCTTCCGATACCCTTTGATAAGGCGGCACAGGAGGAGGCGATGTTCGGGTTCATGCAGATGATCGGGGGTAAAGGGGCAGGAAGTTCCCATTTTGCTGAGGCTCAGGCAATAAAGGATGCTACTATGGCCTGGTTCATTGCACAGAACTTTGACAGGAAGTTCATCCATTTCAACGGAAATTTCCACTCGGACAACAAGGGAGGAATAATCCCATACCTTGAAGCATATCTGCCGGGCAAGAAGATAGCAACAGTCTGCTCTGCCCGTCAGGACTCCATAAAGTCTCTTGAAAAAGAAAACCGTGGACGCGCTGACTTTATCATTGTGGCACCGACAGATTTTCCTATGTCATACTAACATACCACATATGAAACGTCTTATCTCACAACTCTTTTTAACCCTTATCTGCATCTCTGCATCTGCTCAGGTCAAGTGGCATGATGCAGCAGAACTTACAATCATCGGTAAACCGATTCCTACAACCAAACCGTTTTCCCGGATAGATACCTCTGTATATAAATTCAACAGCAAGACCATTGATACATACGCAGACTATTCGACAGGTCTGGCAGTTGTCTTCGAGACAGACAGTCGTACAATTTCTGCAAGGTGGACGACAGGTAGTGGAAATGCCGGTGCGAATATGACCGCGATAGTATGTAAGGGTCTGGATCTTTACATAATGAAAGACGGTATGTGGATGTTTGCCGGTACGGGCAATCCTAAAATGCGCAAGGCTCCGTTCAATAGTCACGAGGCCACTATAGTAAGTGATATGGTGGAGGGCAGGAAGCAGTGTTTACTATATCTTCCGCTCTTTGACAAGGTCGATAAACTGGAAATAGGACTGGAAGAAGGCGCATCTGTCCGCGCTCTTGACAACCCGCTGCGTCACAAGATTGTGGTTCTCGGTTCAAGTATTACTCACGGTGCATCGGCAAGCCGTCCCGGGATGTCGTATCCTGCCCGTCTGGGACGAGATAACGGATTGTATGTGTGCAACCTGGGATTCAGCGGCTCATGCAGACTTCAGAAGGAATATGCCCGTTATCTTGCCGACATAAAGGATGTCGATGCTTTTATTTTCGATACATTCTCAAATCCTACAGCAGAGGAAATCCGTGAGAGATTCAATGCGTTTGTAGATGTTGTTAGGGCTGCACATCCGTCTGTGCCTATGATTTTCCTCCAGACAGAACGCAGGGAAACCAGAAACTTCAGTACCTCACGTGAAGCAAAGGAAGCGGCAAAACAAGCTGCGGCCGCAGAGATGGTCACTGCCAGAATGAAGACCGATAAGAATATGTACTTTATCAATTCTGAAGGATTCCTTGGCGACAAGCATATCGGCACCGTCGACGGCACCCATCCGAACGACCTCGGCTTCACCCATATGCTTGAGGTAATCACCCCGAAAATCAGGAAAATCCTTAAGAAGTACGGGATCCAGTAATACGCAGCCATGTCTGACAACCATCAGGTGCTGCCATTTGTCTTGTGATCCTATTTGCGATATGTCAAATGAAACATAAGCGTCCTGGTGTCTCTGAAAGAGTATAATGATGCGATGTTTGCGAAGACTGGCGGCGGTGCTTGTTTGTAATAGCTTGATAGTAAGTGATGTATAAAAAGTGGGTGTCTCTACTCTGTCTTTATATAGGCAGAGTAGCGACACCTTGAATTTTACTTGTCTGTGTAACATGTTGCTAATCAGGGAAATATGTGGTTGGTCGAATTCGTGTCTGTTCCAGGTCTCTGTAAAATAAGTAATGTCATCCCTGAGCGCAACCAGATCAGACTTTGTTTGCGGAACCGTGCCTGTCATTCACAAAACTTTTAGTAGCAGATCAGATAATCTTGTTGATGGTTTCCATATTCAGGCGAGTTACTATTGAGATTTGTTTTCTGCTTGCATTAAAGTTACGATGCATCAGAGAACATAGGCGGATTTTCTGCTCAAGGTTCAGTTGACTGATTGCCAAGACGCCAAACTCCACCGTTAGAAGTTCCTTTACAGATGCTTTAAGTTCCTCCATGTCTGGTGTGTACCTGTCCGCAATACCCAGAAAAACTTCGAATTCCGCTTCTCGTTTTGCCGATAACAGACCGAGAAGCCTGGAAGGATGTCCAAAAAGTTCTTCTACTGTCTTGTAATCAATGTACCATAATGGAGATATCATCAGTTTGTCGTCAACTGTATAATAATCCGGTAATTTTGCCTTGCTCATAAGTATCTTGGATGCAAGTTCCCGTGAACTGAAAGTGTCAAGTCTCCTTCCGGCCGGTGTGTAATCATTTCTGAAATATGCATCACCAGATCCCCACTCGTACTGATGAGGCATCAATCTGTATCCCGCTACAATTGGATTGCGTAATATGTATGCAATAGCATTTTCAAGATATGTCCGACTGTCGATTCTCTTTATCTGTATTTCTACGCGTCTCATCAAACCTTCTGTTCCTTGTTGTCTTTTGACCATCATTCCACATAGTCTCTTGTACTCATTCGCAAACTTCCAACATTCCTCAAAGCTGCCGGATATGACAAAGTGAAAATGGTTGCCCATAAGACAGAAACATAATATTTTTACATTGTACTTATATGCGCAGATCGCAACATAGTTCATCCCCATAATGAATTCTTTTCTGTTTCTAAAAATAAGGTTCTTCTCGAGGCCTTCGCTGCATACATGATAAAACACTCTTTCCATACTTTTTTGTCTGCTAAACTATCTATCTGAAAAGACATTCCTGTTGTTTTATCAAAGACAACATCAAATTTTTTCTTTTTTTTATCTTTTCCCGGTTTTGTTTTTGGCTTTTTGCGAAGACCGGCGACGCGATCGATTAGTAACTACTTGATAATCACAGGTATATGAAAAGAGTGTGTTGCTACTCTGCCTTGCGAAGGATAGAGTAGCAACACTGCCTTATTTGATATTTGAACTAATCAGCTGTAAATCAGTGTTTTACCTTTAAGGTTGCTTTGTAGCCCGCTCCAGGTCTCCGCAAAGACTCACACTTATAAGACTAAAAAGCATTATTCCTCTGACATGACGGGCAATCAAGGGGAGTCGGGATATCAAATGATGGAAATAATGTGATTGCTCAGAAACGGCGTCCCTACAACAAGTATCACTATAAATACAAAAACAAAGAACACCGACTAAAATCACTACTTTAGTCGGTGTTCTTTCAGTTGTGCTCAGTCAGACAGGTTATTTCTGTCTGAGGAATACCTGTACCGGGCATCCTAGGAAATCGAAGTGCGTGCGCAGCTTGTTTTCCAGGAAGCGGCGGTAAGGCTCGCGGATGTACTGCGGAAGGTTGCAGAAGAATGCAAACGACGGCGAACGGGTAGGAAGCTGGGTGATGTACTTGATCTTGATGTACTTGCCCTTCCATGCCGGTGGAGGATAGTTCTCGATCTCCGGAAGCATTACCTCGTTGATCTGTGATGTGCTGATCTTGCGTGAGTAGTTCTCATAGACATGTGCTGCAGCGTCAAGAACATCCATGATCCTCTGCTTGTTGATTACAGATGTGAAGATGATAGGCAGGTCGTTAAAAGGAGCAAGGCGCTCCTTGATAGCCTGGGTGTACTCCTTCATTGTGTTGCTGTCCTTCTCGATGGTATCCCACTTGTTGACGACAACCACGCAAGCCTTCTTGTTCCTCTGGATGAGGTTGAAGATGGCCATATCCTGAGACTCTATGCCTGTCTGTGCATCCACCATGAGGATACAGACATCGGAATGCTCGATGGCACGAATCGATCTCATCACCGAATAGAATTCCAGGTCCTCATGTACCTTTGTCTTCTTTCTCATTCCGGCTGTGTCAACGAGCATGAACTCGTGGCCGAACTTATTATATAAGGTGGCGATCGAGTCGCGTGTAGTACCTGCGATAGGTGTCACGATGTTACGCTCCTTTCCAAGGAGTGCGTTGGTCAGTGATGACTTTCCTACGTTAGGCTTACCGACGATAGTGAAGTGCGGAAGTTCCGGATGCTCGTCTGTGTCAGGGTCTTCAGCAGGGAGTTCCTTTATGATGGCGTCCAGAAGGTCGCCTGTGCCGCCACCGTTTGCTGCGGAGATACTGTAAACCTCGCCAAGTCCGAGAGAATAGAACTGGAAGGCGTCATACATCTTCTCTCCGGAGTCGATCTTGTTCACTGCCAGCACGACTGGCTTTCCGCTGCGGCGAAGCATGTCTGCAATTTCCTCATCATAGTCAGTGATGCCTGTTCCGGCCTCTACCATGAAGAGAACTACGTGCGCTTCCTCTACTGCCAGCACGACCTGTTTGCGGATTTCCTCTTCAAAGATGTCGTCGGAGTTTGATGTGTATCCGCCTGTGTCGACAACAGAGAACTCTGTCCCGCACCATTCGCACCTTCCATAGTGCCTGTCACGGGTTACACCTGCGGTCTCATCTACAATAGCCTGCCTCATGCCTACGAGGCGGTTGAAAAGAGTGGACTTGCCTACATTCGGGCGTCCTACGATAGCCAATAAGCTCATAATGAAATAATTTAATTGTTAAAATCCCGCCTCTCGGCGATAATTGCACGTCCCTATCCGGGACCGTATTGTCTCAAGATGTCTTGAGATGTGATTCTAGTGGCAGATGTCACGAGAGCCGCAACTTCCGCATCCCCCATCGCTGCAGGATACCGGATTGCCGTTCTTGTCCTTCTTGCCCCAAATTTTCATTTCTTCTTCCTTGGCGCACTTGATGCCTCTCTTGCGCATTTCCCTGTTGTTCTCTATCTCTGTTTCAGGAAACTTTCCGTCCTTCCTGAAGATGATGTTGAAGCACAGGCCGAATACGCAAAGTGCGACAAGAATGACTGCTGCAAAAAATATCTCCATTGCTTTAAAAATATTCCGTCGGCAAGTGGGTCCTGCCGGCGGAATACATATATCAATTTCAGTTCCTAGTTGATGAAGCTGGAACTGATTTCTTCGTAGTTATAAACCTTGTCAATGATGTCCGCAAAGATGTTGGCCATAGAAAGCACAGTGATCTTGCTCTTGTCCTTTGCAGGGTCTTCGCTAAGCGGAATGGTATCAGCCACGATTACCTCTTCAAGTGAAGATTCAGCTATCCTGTCATATGCCGGACCGGAGAACACTGGGTGTGTTGCACATGCACGTACGCTGAGTGCTCCCATTTCCTTAAGTACGTTGGCTGCCTTTGCAAGTGTTCCTGCAGTGTCGATCATGTCATCAACGATCACGACATTCTTGCCTTCAACCTCACCGATGGCTGTGATGGAACCAACTACATTGGCCTTCTCGCGAGACTTGTGACAGATGATCACAGGGCACTCAAGGTAGCGTGCATAAGCATTCGCTCTCTTTGCACCACCCATGTCCGGAGCAGCGATCGCAAGGTTCTCGATGTTCATTGCCTTCAGGTAAGGAAGGAATACCGCGCTTGCGTAGATGTGATCGACAGGAATATCAAAGAATCCCTGGATCTGGTCGGCATGAAGGTCGCATGTCATCACACGGTCACAACCTGCCGCTTCAAGCATGTTTGCAACCAGCTTTGCTCCGATTGAAACTCTTGGCTTGTCCTTGCGGTCCTGTCTTGCCCATCCGAAATAAGGCATCACTGCGATGACCTTATGAGCTGACGCTCTCTTTGCTGCGTCGATCATGAGCAGAAGTTCAAAGAGGTTGTCTGTCGGAGGAAAAGTCGACTGGATGATGAATACGGTAGCGCCTCTGACACTTTCGTTGTAGCATGGAGCGAATTCTCCGTCGCTGAAAGTGAGGATGTCAGATGCTCCGACCTTGAGGCCGAGTCTGGTTGCAACCTTTTCAGCAAAGTTTCTTGATGCCTTGCAGGTAAAGATCTTGATTTTGTGTTCGTCGTGCATGTTTATGAGGGTTTAATTGTTGTCTAATGTGTTGAGTACCGATTCGATGTAGCCCAGAATGTCTTCTCGTCCCTGACCGTTTTCCGAAGAACTTACAAATACCGGCGGAAGTTCTTCCCAAAGCTCCAGTATCTTCTGCTTGTTCTTCTCGATCTGGGCCGCCAGGGCGTTCGGACCGAGTTTGTCGCCTTTGGTAAAGATGATTGCGAACGGAATCTGACTCTGGCCGAGTTCGATGAGGAAATCCATATCCACCTGACCGATGTCATGACGAGAGTCTATGAGTACGAAGAGCATTACCATCTCCTGCGAGAGGTTGATGTAGTTCCTGATGACCTGCTCGAGTTTCTGTTTTCCTGTAGCGGACATCTTTGCATATCCGTAGCCCGGGAGGTCGACAAGGTACCACTGCCTGTTGATGAGGAAGTGGTTCACAAGCCTTGTCTTGCCAGGTTTGCTGGACGTCATGGCCAGTTTTCTGTTCTTGCAGAGCATGTTGATCAGCGACGACTTGCCCACATTCGACCTTCCGATGAAGGCGAATTCGGGAAATTTCTGCTTCGGTTTTTCAGAAATCCTCGTGCTGCTGCCCGCAAATAATGCTTCTGTAATCTTCATACGGGGTGCAAAGATAAAAATTATTTTTAATCTTTTGTGTATCTGAGCCATATTACATAGCTACGACTTTCAGGATATCTGTGCTCTATGCCAATGGACGAAAAAATCTTCGTTTTTTTTGAAAAAATACATGGTGTATCGAAAAAAGATTAACTTTGTAAGTGCCTAACACATAACCGCTACATGACTAACACAATTAAACTGATACCGATGAAAACAAAATCTTCTTCCGGCTCTCAATGTCCGGAGTATGTAAGCCCGGTGGCTTATTTGCATGGTTTCGTTACGGAAGGTGTCCTCTGCGCATCTGATGACGAGGATTATACCGATAACGGAGGAGCATTGTACGACAACGATTGGGGTGAATTCTAAAACAAAGGTAGCTATGAAAAAGACAATTTTCTTTCTTATGAGCCTTTGTGCTCTTGCTTTCCTTTCATGTCAGAAAGAGGAAATGGGTGGACTTTCAGGAGGGACATATACCTATACATTGATCGGTGTTGCAGATCCGAATGAAGCCGCCGACCTTGATACAAAAATCAACGTCGGAGCGATGAAAGACGGAATATGGCCTATCAGATGGGCTACGGGTGATGTTGTTGAGGTTTTCAAGGCTTCTGAAGCCACGCTCATCGGCAAGGCGACTCTTGCTGACGGACAGAACGGTAATACTCAGGGTAAGTTCAACCTGAATACAGCGAACTCCTATACAGGTAATGTTGTCGTCGCGCACGGAACATCTCTTGCTTATGCTGATGGCGTTGTATCTGCTACTGTGTCTGCGGAGCAGCAGGTGGCTGGCTCTGATAATTCCGCTCATATCGGAAAGAACGGACTGGCTTATGCTACTGCTGCCATGAAAGGTACAGATGCTCCGGTTGATTTCGTCTTGAATCACAAGTCTGCTTATGTAAGGCTTGTCCTCAAAACGGAGGAGTTCAAGGAGCATACTCTTACAGGAGCTACACTCTGGTGTAAAGGAGCAGCTCTGGCTGGTACTCTTTCTGCAGATGTGAAGACGGGAGCTGTGTCGGTTACCTCTTCTGCGGATTATGTGAAAGCAAACGTGAGGGCTTCGAGTCTTGCTGCTTTCGACGCTCAGTCTGTGCTCTGGTTCTCTACTCTTCCTGCTGACCTTACCGGAAAGGAAGTCTGGATCATCGTCCATATGACCAAGGACATTAAGACCGTTACTGTACCTGTGAAGATTACCGGCGGAAACCTTAAGGCCGGTTCTGTAAATACCATTACCATCAGCGATCTCAAGAGCTCTTCAGCTCCATCATGGTATGAAACTGTGGAGTCAAGACTTCTTGTTGGCGGATGGGCATATGGAGAGGCTAATACAGTGATGATTGAAAAAGGTAAGTCTGCAACCGTTTCCGTGAAGGCACGTGGAGATTTCATGAAGGTGGCAGAACCTAAGTCTGCAAGAATTCTTCATACTTGCAATAATGTTTGGAGCAGTAATTCTACAAACCATAGAATCACAGTGAATGGAGTTCAGGCTGCCAATACTCTTAATGTTCAGAACGGTCCGTCAGACAAGATTGATCTGACAGCGCCATCAATGAACCTCTCCATTACTTACAATGATGCGGATTATGGAACAGTCGCAATTTACGATGCTGGAGACAACCTGCTATGGGCATTTACAATCTGGGGTACTCCAGCGGTAGGCTCGCATAAGTTCCTTTGTGGTAAGGAGGTTATGGATAGAAACCTCGGTGCGAACCATAATCTTACTAACTGGAAAGCAATGGGAGGATTTGTTCAGTGGGGAAGGCCATATGGCTTTGTCGGAGCAAATTCAGCATGGCAGAAGACTTCTTACTCGATGAAGAGTGATGGAACATTGGAGAAGGCTTTGGCAAATCCTACAAGCTTTATGCTGGTGTATGATAGCGGCAAGACAGGTGTATATGCCCCTGACACTTATGGAGACTGGTATTGGTCAGGCGCAAATAAGACCGACAGAAAGAACGATCTCTGGGGTAACGCTGATCCTAATTCTGATGGCGCGAAGTCCATTTATGACCCATGCCCTAAGGGCTGGAGGGTGATTTCTCCTGATGTTATCGCTGAATTGGAGGCGGCTACTTTTACTGTGGAAAAACTAAACAGTAACAAAGATGTGTTCTACAAATATGCGGTTGATGGAGGCACTTCACTGTGGATCTGCGCAGGAGGAGTTATAGGATATGTTCAGAAACTTTCAGAAAACCAGTATTTCTCTAAGAACCGTGACATAGCTGCTGTCTATTGGTCAAACTGTCCGGATCCTACAGATTCCTATAAAGCAAGGGCGTGGAAGTTGAATCATGCAGATTATGCTCTTAATCAGGTTAAACTTGACTACTTCAATGCAAATATGAACGTAAGAGCTAACGGTGGTTCTGTACGTTGTATGAAGGATACAGAAAACAGATAATCTGTCTTCGCATATACAAGATCAAGCGCATTCCAAAACGGGATGCGCTTGATCTTTGTGAAATCAGTGTTGCCGGAAGGCCGGCAGTGTTAACTGAAACTATTTCAGGAACTCCTCTCTGATCGGGCTGAATCCGTCAATGATGATGCCTGGCTCAAGGCAGTAGACTTCGTGAGGAATATTTGGCTGGGCATAGAATGCATCTCCCGCTGAAAGAATCTGCACCTTGTCTCCGCAGTGAAGTTCGAACTTGCCGCTGAGAATGTACGATGACTGGGAGTGCGGGTGAGAGTGCAGAGCAGGCTGCTGTCCGACCATTTCCTCTCCGAAGATCACCTTGACAAGCATGATGTCGTCGTTGTAGCACATTACCTGGCGCTGAAGTCCCGGTTTTACCTGTTCTGTCTTGAGTTCGCTTGAGAGTTTCCAACTTTCTGATTCGTGAGCGAACTGTCGCGGGGCAGTATTGCATCCTGAAAGGAGACCTGCTCCGAGGAGTAAGAAAAAGAGTTTTTTCATAATGATTCTTATTTGTTGAATATGATTTTGTTTTCGTTCCAATTGACTTCAAATACTGTGTCGCCGATTCGGGCCTTTGTAGAAGAATGGACCTTTATTCCCTTCTTTACAAGACGTATTGCTTCTTTTGCACCGATGCCGGTCGGTACAATGCAGTAGCGATAATTGCCATCTTTCGCATCTGTGCCATGAGAAATGGTTATTTCAAACATGTCTGCTGTGATTTCTTCGTTTCCGTAATATGCAGCTGCAGCAGTCCAGTTTCCCTTTCCGATAATCTTTCCTCCCGATGTGAAAGGTTTATCTAATGAAATGTATGTAATGCCGTTGTGGCGGATGTAGCTCCTGCCGGATTCTACAGGTCCCAAAAGTCGTGATTGTTCTACAGTGGTGATGATCTCGTCACCGTTACGCAGTGAGGATATGTCATCGCCGATAC
Organism: Candidatus Cryptobacteroides sp.; assembly: GCA_045127685.1. Taxonomy (GTDB): domain Bacteria; phylum Bacteroidota; class Bacteroidia; order Bacteroidales; family UBA932; genus Cryptobacteroides. Next base: position 20,168 of record JBGVQP010000002.1, on the reverse strand, counting down.
ATAGAATCATGTCCTTGTTGAATGCCCATATCTTCTTTGCCTTGACAGAATCTCTGTCATATTCCATTGCAACAACCATGACATCGCCGCAGATGTCTCCGAAAACCCTCGGTGATTTGTTGTATGGCAGTCTTTTATGCGTTCCCCAAAGTTCTTTTCCATCGTCATAGACGGTTGTTCCCGGTATATGACGCCAATTCCATACTGGCGCGATGTCAAGATATTCGTCTCCGTTTCTTCTGACCAGTAGAGCGCCGTCTGCTGAGAAGTAGCCTTTCATGTTCTCGTTGTTTGTGGCCTCATATCCGATGGTCCTGGCAGACTGCATTCTGAGTGAAGCGTACCATCCGGCACTTCTGTAGTTGCAGTAATCTGCTCTTGGGTAGTATCTTGGGCCGTTTTCAATGTCATCCATTGTCAACCCGAGGTTTTCCATGGCGTACAACATCGCCAATGATTTCGAGACCTGTGAGTTCGGGAAAATCTGCCTTCCGATGGCATTCTGGTCCATGTATCCGTTCCATATTGTTCTGCCGGCACCTTTGGTGATATAGTCTTTAAGGATGGAAATCTTGTTTTCCGGATAGTCGATTCCGGTACCTTTAAGGGCTTTGATCCAATAGGATTGTGTCTGGGCAAAAGATTGTCCGTAATTGCCGAACTGCAATTGTGCTCCGTGCTGGAGGAATGATAGGTCTTTCTGTAGGCCTTCCTCCGAGTCGGAAATCTTTAGTTCCGATTGGATTATTGTTGCCATTTTCCTGACCTGTTCCTCGTCTCCTTTCAGGATTCCCGCAATCAGCAGGTTTCCCGCTTCCCATACCTGATTCTGTCCGGTTCGATTGGCCTTTGCGCGACTCATTTGTGCAATGGCAATCTCTCGCTCTGTTTCAGACATCTCGTCAAGAAACAGCAGGAATCCCGGTGCGAAGGCTTTGGGGATGTTTATCTCGTTGTAGAACCAGTTCTTGCACACTGGCATGGTCTTTCCCCAGTAGGCGAGAGCGGCATGCAATGCGTTTGCGACGTCATTCCTGTCGGGGTGCAGTTCTCTGTATATGGCAAGACGTTGGAAGCGGAGTGCATGGAGTGTCTGTTCGCATTGACTGACTTTACGGTCTTTATAGTTGATGTCAGTCCATGAACCATCCTCCTTCTGGAGTTTCAGGATTTCTGCAACTTCATTGTCGGTCACAGGAGTCTTGCAGTATAGTTCCAGAATATAAATCAAGTAGTCTCTGCCGTTGTTTGAAAGCTGATGAATCTGCTCTATCTTATCCTTGTCTTCCTCAAAAGACATGGTCATATCGTTGATGTTTCCGATGATTTGCTGAAGCAGGAAAGACATGAATGTAATAAAGAGTGTCATGTGTCCGAGATTTATGGGTGGAACAGTAGGCAAATATAGTGATTTTCTCTGTTTGCTTGCACTATAGGAGAGGACTTGCAGTTTTTGTTTCAGTTTTTGTAAAAAAGTATAGTTTGTGTTACAAAAAACGTTAAATTTGCTTTACTATACTAATAACACTATTATGAATACACTAAAATTCTGGCAAAGGATTCTTTTTCTTTCAGTCCTGATGCTGTGCCTTGCCTCGTTTGGAACATGGGCGGCAGTTTCACAGGGAACTGCGGAATCTGCAGCTGTGGCTCCGGTAGGTGGAGTCGTTGTTGATGCAGCCGGTATTCCGGTAGTCGGCGCATTTGTGCTTGAAAAAGGCACGACAAACGGTACAATTACGGATATTGATGGTAAGTTCTCCATCGACGTTCCTTCTGACTGTGTCCTTGAAGTCTCATCAATGGGATATGTTACTCAAGAGATTGCTGTCGGAGGGAAATCTTTTTTAAATGTAACCCTGCTCGAGGATACACAGCTTCTTGAAGAAGTCGTTGTCGTGGGTTACGGTACTCAGAAGAAGGCCAACCTCACAGGTGCGGTTTCATCTATTGACTTTGCAGACAAGATGCAGGGACGACCTGTCCTCAGTGCATCTTCGGCTCTCGCCGGTATGGCTCCGGGTATGAACGTCATGCAGACATCCGGAAAGCCAGGTTCTGAGAGCGCGACTATCCGTATCCGCGGTATCGGTTCATTCACAGAGAGTTCAAGCGGACCTCTCGTGCTCGTGGACGGAATCGAGTGGAGCATGGATAACGTAAACCCTAACGATATCGAGTCAATCTCTGTCCTGAAGGACGCGGCTTCGACAGCCATCTACGGTACACGTGCTGCAAACGGTGTCATCCTCATCACCACCAAAAACGGAGTGGAGCAGAAACCTCGTATCAACTATTCGTACAAGGGTATCGTCCAGATGCCGTACAATGACCTCGAGTGGGTTTCGGACTATCTGAAATATATGATGCTCTTCAACGAGGGATGCTACAATGCCGGAAAGACAAATCAGTTCAGCACTGTGGACCTTGATGCATGGTATTACGCACAGCAGGATCCTTATGGTCTGAACGAGTACGGCGTTCCGAACTATGTGGCTTATCCTAACACAAACTGGTTCAAGGAAATCTTCCAGACAGGCTACTCTCAGGAGCACAATGTCTCTATTTCCGGAGGCAGCAAGGCGGTGCGTTACCTCATTTCAGGAGGATATCTGGACAACCAGGGTGTCATGAACCGTTTCAACCTCGACTCTTCTTCGCAGAAGGCAAACTTCAGAACAAGCATCGAGGCAGATGTTACCAAGTGGTTCACTATCGGTTCAAAGATCTTCGGTCAGTGGCAGCAGTATGGTACAGCCAATGTTGATAATGGTTTCAATTATCTTTATATGACAACCCCTGGTATCTATCCTGGTTCCGAGAATGCATGGGGTCGTCCTGCCAGTGGATCTGAAAGCCCTAACGCAAACAATATCTTCGGTCAGATGGCAGGCAGCATCGGTACAAAACGTACATGGCGTGTGAACGGTACCGTATATGCAAAGATCCGTCCTTACAAGGGCGTGAGCCTCGAGGGTACCTTCAACTATGCCCCTACATTCTCCGAGAACAAGACCCGCAGCCGTGAGAACGGATACTGGGACTATGTGACTGACACAAGGTCTTCAAGCTCAAGTCTTGATAAGGCAACCGTATCTCATTCGATGTCCCGTAATTACAGGATGTCAACCGAGCTCCTGGCACGTTACAACGAGACTTTCGGAGACCATGCAGTAGGAGCGCTCGTTGGTTACTCGGCACTTTCGTACAGAAACTGGGGCTGGGGCTACTCAAAGAAAGGCGCTACAGACTGGGTACTTTCGGATCCTTCGACTTATGCAGATATGAACAACCTTTCATCTACTGCAGAGACAGGATGGGGTCTCCGTTCATACTTCGGTCGAGTAAATTACGCGTATAAGGACAAATACCTCTTTGAGGCAAACCTCCGTGTCGATGGTTCGTCTAAGTTCGGCCCTGAGAACCGTTATGGTGTCTTCCCTTCATTCTCTGCAGGTTGGAAAATCCATGAGGAGTCATTCATGGCATCTACACGTTCGTGGCTCGATAACCTCAAGCTACGTGCTTCATGGGGACAGACCGGTAACTGCTCGGGTATCGGAAACTTTGCATGGCAGTCTACTTACGATTCGGAGAATATCGTGATTGACGGTGTTCCTTCAACAGGTCTTTATGTTGCCTCGATGAGCAACCTTAACCTGAAGTGGGAGACAACGACAACAACTGACGTAGGTATTGACATGGCATTCTTCAAGAACAGATTGACAGCCGATGTCGACTACTACTTCAAGCAGACCAAGGACATCCTCTTCACTCCAAGTACATATCTTACCATGGGTAACATTTCGCAGGTTCCGTCAAATCTCGGAAGCATGTGGAACCAGGGTGTGGAGATCGCTCTCGGATGGAAGGATACTATCGGAAAAGACTTCTATTATAATATAGGTATCAACTTCTCTTACAACAAGAACCGTGTAACCTCGTTCAAGGGCGTGCTCAACAAATATTACGACGAGAACGGAAAGTATGTGAACAACCTTACGGATGTCGCTGAGAACAAGGGTTCCGGCAAGCTTTGTGAGGGTCATGAGATCGGAGAACATTACCTCCTTAATCTTTATAGGGGTACAGGTGCCGGATATGCGGGTTCAGGTTGGCCAGATATCAATGCAGGTCCGGTCGATGGTATGATCCGTACGCAGAAAGATTTCGAGTGGGTGCAGATCATGATGGATGCAGGTTACTCATTTAACGGAGTCACTTCACTCTCACCTGACGGCCTCTGGTATGGTGACTTCATCTATGCCGACAGTAACGGTGACCAGAACTATGGTAATGAGGATGACAAGAACTTCAACGGTCATTCATCTACTCCGTCTTACAACCTTGGTATAAACCTCGGCTTCTCTTGGAAGGGTCTTGATTTCAGCATGCAGTGGGCAGGTGCGTTTGATTACTATATCTATTGGGCAACAGAGTATTACAACTCTTCGACCATCACTCTCGGATATGGCATCAGCGAGCGCATAGCAAACGACCACTATTTCTTTGATCCTGCACATCCGGAGGATCCACGCACGAACATATACGGAACTTACCCACGTCTGTATAATGGTGCGACACGTAATAGGGAAGCTTCCGACTTCTATGAGTACAAGGCTGACTTCCTGAAACTCAAGAATGTCCAGATCGGTTACTCTCTTCCTTCCAAGTGGATGAAGAAGATCGCTGTTCAGGATCTCCGTTTCTATGTCTCAGGAGAGAACCTTCTTACAATAACCAAGTTCCCTGGTATGGATCCTGAGCTTGGAGGTACCATCGGTTATCCTCTCATGAGACAGGTTTCAGTCGGAGCTCAGATTACATTTTAATTAACAGGAGGATAAGATATGAAAAAGATATTTGTTACAATACTTTCTGTATTAGCACTTACTTCCTGCGTGGATATGCTGAACCTGTCTCCGACCGATCAGATTTCAGCAGGAAACATGTGGAGTACAGAATCACTTGCTGATAAGGGCATTGCAGGACTCTATGTCAATTTCTACCGTCAGGATCTTTCCAGGATCCAGATCAGGTATAATGACTTTACCGGCATCAACCGTCAGGGCTGGATTGGAATGTCATTCGAGTGTAACTATGTCGGTGACTCATCGTCTCCATTGCGTGCACTCTGGATGCAGACCAAGCCTGCAAATGATTTTCTTGTGTGGTATGAGTGGAAATGGGCCTATACATCAATCCATCAGCTCAATGAGGCTCTTTACGGTCTGTCTCAGTCTCCGCTGAGCGCAGAGAAACGCGCCAGATACGAGTCGGAAGTCAAGTTCCTTCGTGCATGGTATTATGCTCGTCTGAACAGGATATATGGTGGTTCAGCTTATGCAAGCAGACTCCATGGCAAGACTCTTGAGAATACTCCGAGTGTGCCACTTTACCTGGAGATGATTTCTGATAAGGAGTGTACAAAGACACAGGATTCTGCAAAAACTATATGGACAGCTGTCATCAATGACTGTACTGACTGTATCAACTGCGCGTCCCTTCCTGATAACACTTTGACTCAGAACTATGGACGTCCTTCAAAGGGAGCTGCATACGCTCTTCGCGGAATGGCTTACCTTTATCTTGAAGACTATAAGCTTGCAATCTCTGATTTTGAAAAGGTACAGCAGTGCGGTTATGGTTTCTGGGAAGGCGAGTATATCGATATGTTCCATGCCAAGAACGAAAAGAACAAGGAGATGATCTTCACAATCCAGTTCGACGAGACTCCAGGCTATTGCGATAACCTCCAGATGATGATCGGTGGCCGTGATACATGGGACAGCTGGTCAAATCTTCGTCCGTCATCAGATTTCGTGGACTATTTCCAGAAAATAGATGGAACTCCGTTCAAGTGGTCTGAGGTACCGGGACTTGAAGATTGGGACAAGCTTACTCCAGCACAACGTGAGGTGTTCTTCCTTCGCGACGGTATCAAGTCGGGTATAAATCCTTTGAATGGAAAGGCATGGGGTGCAAGTCAGAAAGGTATCTTCAATGAGCGTATCGCCAAGATCGGTCAGGATATCTTTGACAAATATTACATTGACAACGGTAATGAGGCCAGGATCAAGTCAGCTTACAACAATCGCGACCCTCGTCTGAAGCAGATCGTTCTTACACCATACGATCCGTATGATACCTTCCGTGCGCATACTGACAATGGCGGAAAGATACAGGTCGGCAAAGAATATCGCTGGCCGTTCCTGAAAGATATTCAAGGAACAGACAACGGTGGTGATGACTACGGTGACTATTTCATCGGAGCTGATGGTCAGGGTATGTATGCGTTCAAGAAATATTCTTTCCCTAATCCGGACGATCTGATTGACCGTCAGCATTGCAATGCGGACTGGCCGCTTATCCGCTATACGGATGTAGCGCTCCTTCTTGCAGAAGCTTATGTAGAGGATAATCAGTTCCAGAACGCGGCGGATATCATCAATAGAATACGCGAAAGAGCCGGGATGCCTGCTATAGCCGTCGGTTCACAGGACCAGATGCGCGAAGCTGTACGCTATGAGCGTCGTATCGAACTCTCTCTGGAGTGTCACAACTTCTTTGACGAGTGGCGTTGGGGAACTTACAAGGATATGAAGTTCCAGGGTAAGACCGTCTATGGCGATCAGCCTTGGTGGAAAGCATGGGATGGATTCCGTGAGAAGTGGTACTACAATGACAAGATGTATCCATGGCCAGCCTCGCAGCAGGAGTGTCAGAGGAATCCGAACCTTGTCAGAACTGACGGATGGGCTTACTAATTAACCAATAGAAAGATGAAATTTATAAGATTGATTTTCCTAGCATTGGCGATTATCTCTTTGAGCGCCGGCTGTGACAAATCTGAGGATGTGTTCCGGCCGGGCTCAGCTCAGAAGCCGTCAGATGATAACGGGAATAATGATGATAATCAGGGTGATTCGGGTCAGGAACCTGGAGAAGATCCGGGACAGGACCCAGGTGAAGATCCGGGGCAGGATCCCGGAGAGAATCCTGGAGACAGCGGCCAGGATACACCTGTCGTACCAGGTGTGCCGTCACTGACTCCTATACCATCGGGTGGAACGCCTAATTACTCTAAGCTCACAGCATCAAATCATCCGCGTATAATCTTTACCCAGAAGGATTTTGATGGTATAAAACAGACGATTGCCACAACTACTGGTCCTTTGAAAGATATACACGGTAGCATTATCAGGATTGCTGATAATTCCGTTGGAGCAAGTCAGTTGACTCATACACTGACTGGTAAGCGTATGTTGAGTGTCAGTCAGGATGCCCTTAAGCGTATTGCAAGTTGTGCCTATGCATATAAGGTGACTGGTGATAAAAAATATCTGACCCAGGCGGAAAATGATATTAATACCGTATGCAGATTTACAGATTGGAATGCCAGCAAGCACTGGCTTGATGTGGGCGAGATGGCTGCAGCTGTAGGTTTCGGATATGACTGGCTTTATAAAGATTTGTCGAGTACGACTAAACAGAATGTTGTCAATGCTGTAAAGAATTTCTGTTTCGCTCCGGCAAACAATCGTGTCTGGAATCTGGACTTCTATAATTCAGACGGTAACTGGAACCAGGTATGTAACGGAGGTATCGTAGCTTCTGCTCTGGCAATTTATGAGAATGACGCAACATTATGCAAGAGTATGATTGAGAAGTCAATCTCAACAAATGCAAAAGCTGTCGAGAGTATGTATTCTCCTGACGGAAGTTATCCGGAAGGATACTCATATTGGAATTATGGTACCATATATCAGGCTCTGATCAATACGATGCTTTATACGGCGACAGGCTCGGATGCCGGACTAACCCAGAAGTCAGGTTTCTCGAAAACCGGAAAGTATATGGTATTCATGGAAGGACCGACAAACAAGTGTTTCAACTATTCTGATTGTGCACCATCAACGACTGCATGCCTTGCCCAATGGTATTTTGCATGGAAATATGCTGATCTGTCGCATCTTTATCTTGAAAAGAGCAGACTTACCTCTTATGGCAGTGCATCAGAAGCGCGTCTGCTCCCGATGATTGCTTACTTTGCATACAAGATGGGAATACCATCACTTGACAGCATTCAGGCGCCGTCAGAAAAAGTATGGAAGGGTGCAGGCCAGACTCCAGTTCTTATGGCTCATTACAATTGGAAGATGGACTCGAGCGATAAGTTCCTCGGGATAAAAGGTGGAAAGGCAAATACCAGTCATGGACATCTTGATGCAGGAAGTTTCGTGTATGACTATAACGGCGTCAGATGGTCAATGGATTTGGGCCTTCAAAGTTATGGTACACTGGAACCTTACATCAATCTCTGGAATATGAATGACGGTTCTGAAAGATGGAATGTGTTCCGTTATAAGAATTCTTCACATAGCACCATTACCATCAATGACAAGCCTCACAAGGTGGCAGGTAAAGCAACGATTACCAGTACGATCAATTCCGGTGGCCGTCTTGGTGGAGTTGTTGATATGACTCCTGCGGTAAGTAATGAGGCTCAGAGTGTTGTCAGGACCATTTACATGCAGGGCGATGATCTTTATATTACAGACGAGATCAAGGCTTTGTCTACAAAGGATGCAAAGGTCCGTTGGACTATGGTAACCTCTGCAGTTCCAAAGGTTGAAAGCGGCTATATGTCTCTTCAATCTGGCAGCCGTTGGCTTTTCATGAAGAGAAGTTCTACCACTGGTCATAGTGTATCGTGGAAGATATGGTCGACTACAGGTCCAAACAGTTGGGACGCTGCCAATACCAATACTTATATGTGTGGCTATGAGATGACAGTAGAAAAGGGTAAGACAGCAAATATCACCATCAAACTGACTCCAAACGAGTAAAAACCATTATAACAACCACTTAATAACAAACAAATGAAAAAGTCTTTATTAATGATTGCGGCTGTCATGGCAGCCCTCATTATGGTCGGATGCGAAAAATCTTCGACCAATTCAGGTTCAGGCTATAAACCTGGAACAGGCCAGAATCCTGGTGGAAATCAGAATCCGGGCGGTAACGAGAATCCTGGTGGCAGTGAGAATCCAGGAGGAAATGAAAACCCTGGTGGCAACGAGAATCCGGGCGGAAACACTCCAGGTGCTGTTTCCTCAGTACTCACAGTGATACCTGAACCTAACGCTGCCAAGATTTCATACAACTTGACTTCTGGATCAGCTCCTAAGGCATACATCATTAAGTTCAAGAGGAATAGTGATGTGACAGTTGATACTTCGAAAGAACTTCAGTTCATCAGTTATCTCAAGAATAATGGAGAACTTGTGAATCTTCCTTATTCTGAGACTATTGAAGTTCCTGTGGGTGCAGACCTCTTTACTGCAGCTGTTGCATGTGATGCAAGCGGTACACCTCTGGCAGGATGTTCTCCACAGTTTAAGGTATGGACTCCAATTGGTCAGGTTGCAGGCTGGAGTACAGATAATAACCCGGGCACTCTCGGTGAAGTGATTTGGCAGTAACCTAATAAAAAGAAATTGTTATGAAAAAGATATTATTGGCTTCAGGTGTGATCGCTTCTTTGATGGCGGTTTCATGTGTTAAGGAAGACGCTTTCCATGCTCCTCAGCAGGAGGCAGAGGGCACAAGGATAGAGTTCGTAGGTGAGTCTTACGACGATGTTACCAAGGTGTCTATCGGTGAAAAGGAGAATGGTACATATCCTCTCCTTTGGCAGGAAGGTGATGTTATTTCTGTATGGTCAAAGAATCTCGCAGCAGCAGATCTACCTACTGTAGATGAGGAGGGTAATCCAGTTCCTGGCGCTGCAGGTAAGATCATCGGCGAGCAGGCTGAGCTTTTTGGAGAGACAGCAGGTTTTTCAAGAGGTACATTTACGACAATCAATCCTATTAATGTTACAGCAGCTACTGACGTTGTGATAACTTATCCTGGTACAGTTACATATGTTGACGGCAAGGTCTCAGGAACTATTCCTACGGTTCAGACTCAGAGAGGTGCTAACTCCAGCTTCCATGTAGGTAACGCTGCAATTGCTTTCGCTCAGTCAACACTTAGTACAGCTGCCGAGGATGCTGTGTCTTTCGCTCTCAGCCAGAAGACAGCATTTGTCAAGCTCGTTCTTTCTACTTCTGCTTACTCGTCAATGAATCTTACTGGTGCTAAACTTTATTCTCCAGGAGCGGTACTTGCGGGTAAAGCGGTTTATGATATCGCAGCCGGCGCTATGACTCTTACTGAAACATCAGATAACGTAGGTGCCAAGTTCCGTTCTCCAGTATCTTTCTCAGGTACTCAGAATGTTTACTTTACTGCTGCGCCATGCGACCTCACAGGTAAGGAGTGTTATGTTGTGATTTCAATGTCAGACGCAACAAAGACAGTTACCATCCCTGCAAAGGTTACCGGTGGCAAGCTCGAGGCAGGTAAGCTTTCAGTTATCACAGTAAGCAATATTTCTGAAGCAACTAACCAGTGCGACTGGTATGAGCCTGTCGAAACACGTTATGTTGCAGGTTATGGTGAAGGTTGGGCTTATAGTGCACAGAACTGCTACGTAGCATATTTCGGTGCTGACGGAGCCTTTGGCGAGGCTGTTACCTTTGACGTTAAGGCAAGAGGAAACTTCACTGCATGCCGTAAGCCGGTAAAGGTTGTTCCATATGCTGCTTGTGAGCAGAATGCATCCAATAAGAACAATCTTGAGATTAACGGCGTTGTCTGCCATGACGGAACAAATTACCTTGCAACCACGCTTGGAAATGACTATACGATTACAGTCAAGGCTAAGCAGGCTGGTACATATACCGGATATAGCTCAAAACTCCTCGTTCTTGATGAGAATGATAAGACACTTTGGGCAATTAACGTTTGGGGTAACAAGGAGCCTCTTAAGGAGCAGACTTATCTCAATGGTATAATGCTCGATAGAAATATCGGTCAGTCAAATCATGAAGCAGGTGAAGGCGAAGGCTATCACGGAGGTTCATTCTTCCAGTGGGGACGTCCGTTCACAAACGGTTGGTCTTCTTCTGGCGGATTGTTCAACAAGGATGATGCTAATGGCAAGAATATCGGTTTTGCAGAGTCTGCAGCCAGACCGGATGTCTTCTTCTTTAATGCTGACAGCCCTACAAAGCAGAACTGGTACACTGCAGCAAATTCTAACTCAATGAATGATCTTTGGGGTAATGAGAACATGACTGGCGAGGATGTTACATCAGCTGCCGGTACTAAGTCTATCTTTGACCCATGTCCAAAGGGATATATGGTGGCATCTCCAAAGATTGTTGAGGAAATCATGGCTTCAGCAGCTCCTATGTACACTGACGTAGATGCTGATGGTAAGAAGAGAGAGGGTGGAAAGCATAACTGGCTCGTTTATACCCTTCCGGATAATTCAAAGGCTCTCTATGATTTCGCAGGTTGCAAGTGGGGTAATACAGCTGGTAACCCTAATAATAACCTTCTTGATATCGCAGCTATCTGGTCGAACTCTAACGGTAAGGACGAAGGACGTGCATACAATATGATGTTCCGTTGGAAGGATCAGCCTCTTGACAAGAAGGGTTGGACAAAGGTTTCGTTCCGCGCCCTCGGTTTCCCTGTACGTTGTATGAAGGATACAGAGAACAGATAATATTGACTCGATTCCCTTTGAGGGATAAAGTCTGAAATAATGCGTGGCGGCAGATCTGCAATGATTTGCCGCCATGTTTTTTATTAGTCGGCCACAGAAACCGGTCTTTTTGTAGCCGGCCCTTCACATTTTCCGTTCCCGGCCACGTTTTGCGCTGTTTTCGTGGACGGAACCTTCAAAAATATCGTTCTGTCCATGAAACCCGCCCTTTCTGTGGACGGAACCTTCAAAAGGGGTGGGGCGTCCACGAAAACAGACATTTTTGTGGATGGCCTGTGCGGTAATCTGAAAAAATTATTAAATTTGTGACAGTTCAACTCCGACCAGATACGGGTCGGGCAGAAGTTTTGATAATAAAAACCAGGAAAGAGTTTATGGAGAGAGAGCATATAGACCTTCTGACATTGCAGAAAGTGCTGAAACAGGGGGTAGAATCGCTTTTTCCGAACCGTATCTGGGTAAAGGCTGAGGTGAGTGCAGTAAAGGCGCGCAGCGGAGGCCATTGTTATCTGGAACTGTCCCAGAGCAGTGACAAGGGGCTTGAGGCCAAGGCAAGTGCAATTATCTGGAGTTCAAAGTATCGTCTTATCGCTCCTTATTTCCAATCGGTGACCGGCTCTCCAATCCAGGAGGGGATGGTCATTCTTGTACAGGTGCAGGTCAATTATAGCGAACTGTATGGCTTGTCGTTGATAATTAACGATATAGATCCTGAATATTCTCTTGGGGTCAAGGAACTGGAAAGGCAGAAGACAATCGAGCTGCTTCAGAAGGAAGGTCTTATGGGACTTCAGAAGGAGCTGGAACTTCCACTGCTTCCCTATAGACTGGCAGTAATTTCGGCCGAAGATGCCGCAGGTTATCGCGATTTCATGCGCCATCTTGATGAGAATCCTTATGGTTTCAAGGTGGAACCGGTGCTTTTTCCGGCACTGATGCAGGGTACAGACTGTCCGGCGTCGATCGTCGCGGCCATGGATGCGGTTCTGGCGGATACCGGCGAATGGGATGTTGTGCTGATTCTGCGTGGAGGCGGTTCCAAACTGGATCTTTCGTGGTATGACGACTACTCTCTGGCAGCGGTCATTGCCCAGTATCCTTTACCAGTGCTGACAGCCATCGGACATGATCAGGACTTTCATGTCTGCGATATGGTGGCCTATGAGTACCTGAAGACTCCGACGGCTCTTGCAGATTATATAATGGATATATATCAGGGTGAGGATGAGAGGGTCTCCTCTTGCGAGACCCGTCTGAGGCTGGCGGTTTCCAACAGGCTGTATCGTGAGGAGGCTCTGCTTGACTCGCTTGCGGCGCGGATCAAGGGTGCGTTTTCTTTGAAGATTGCCGCTATGGAATCGGCCTTGCAGGTGCTTCAGACGCGTATACAGGCGGCGGATCCGCGGCGTATTCTTGACAGGGGCTATGCTCTGGCGGTGGATGAGAGAGGGGTGGTGCTTAAGGGTGTGTCCGGCAGACAGGCGGGTGACAAGATTTCGGTTATGTTCTCCGATGGTGTGCTGAACTGCGAGGTGGTGGAGATTGCCACGTCGCTTCGCTCCTCGCAATGACGTATAGCGTTATTGTAAGACGATTTTTTGTTACGTTGTAGTAAGACGATTTTTTGTTACATTATAGTAAGACGATTTTTGTTACATTATTGTAAGACAAATTTTTGTTACATTATAGTAAGACGAATTTTTGTTACGTCATTGCGAGGCTTCAAAGAAGCCGTGGCAATCTAAACAAAGAATATATATGAACGAGAATTTTGACTATACAAAGGCAATCGAGGAACTTGAAGCGATTGCTGCAAAGGTGGAAGATCCTTCGACCGGCATCGGCGACATCGACAGATACATGAAGCGCTCGCAGGAACTCATCGAGGCCTGCCGCGCCTATCTTCGCGGTGCCCGTGAAGCGTTGGATAATGGCAGCGGTGTGTGATGTAACTCCGTGGATGATAGCGGTTTAGCGATGTTGTGGTGGGGCAAGATTTCCACCGCATATTAGACAATTAGTTGATTAACAGTAGTTTAGATAACACAGCGAAATATGTGTGCAAAGAAGGAAAAACAGCAGATGATTTATGACCATGATGAGTGGCTCCTTCCATATAAGGATGTCATCGACAGACGTCATAAGATGATAATGGACTTTAAGGAGAGGTTTTCCGTGGACGGGTCTCTCTCCGATGGTATCAACAATCATGTCTATTACGGAATGCACCGTGACGATAAAGGCAACTGGGTGTTCCGCGAGTTTGCTCCGAATGCAAACAAGATATATCTTATCGGCGATTTCAATAACTGGAAACGCAGCGAGGCTTACGCCCTCAAGCCGATAGGTGGCGGTAATTGGGAAATAGTGCTTCCGTCTATGTTCCTTGATCACTGCAGTCTTTATAAACTGTATATAGAGTGGCCGGGAGGTGGTGCAGAGAGAATTCCGGCATATGCGACACGCGCTGTTCAGGACCCTGCGACCAAGCAGTTCTGTGCCCAGGTGTGGGATCCGGTGCCGTATCAGTGGAAGAATGCCGGTCCGGGCAAGCGTCCGCACCCGCTGATCTATGAGTGCCATATCGGAATGGCTACAGAGGAGGAGAAGGTGGGTACATTCGAGGAGTTCAGGCTCAATGTCCTTCCTAAAGTGGCCGAGCTCGGTTATGATACCTTGCAGATAATGGCCCTTCAGGAGCATCCTTATTATGGGTCTTTCGGCTATCAGGTTGCCAATTTCTTTGCCCTGAGTTCACGTTTCGGTACGCCGGAGGAGTTCAAGGCTCTGGTTGACGATGCACACGGATTCGGGATAGCTGTCGTGATGGATATCGTACACTCACATTCCGTTGATAATGAAGCGGAAGGCCTCGGTCTGTTTGATGGCAAGGAGACCCTGTATTTCTATGACGGCTGGCAGGGACACCATCCTGCATGGGGCTCTCGATGCTTTGATTACGGAAAGGATGAAACCAAGCATTTCCTTCTGTCTAACTGCAAGTTCTGGATGGAGGAGTATCATATAGATGGTTTTCGCTTCGATGGAGTGACCAGCATGCTTTACTGGGATCACGGGCTCGAAAAGACATTTACCGGATATGAGAATTACTTCAATCAGGGTGTGGATGACAATGCGATAGCATATCTTGCTCTGGCCAATATTCTCACGCGCGAGATAAATGAAGATGCCTTCACGATAGCGGAGGATGTCAGCGGAATGGCAGGACTCGCGGCTCCGATTGAAATGGGAGGTGTGGGCTTTGATTTCCGTATGAGTATGGGCGTGGCTGACAACTGGATCAAGTGGATCAAGGAACTCTCGGACGATCAGTGGAGCATGGGCGAGATGTGGTGGCAGCTTACAAACAAGCGTGAGGATGAAAAGACCATCAGTTATGCCGAGTGTCACGATCAGGCCATGGTGGGCGATAAGACCATCGCGTTCCGTCTTATGGATGCAGAAATGTATACATGCATGAACAAGGAGTCGCAGTCTCCGGTTGTTGACAGAGGCATGGCTTTGCATAAGATGATACGCCTTGTGACAATGGCTACGTGCGGTAACGGTTATCTGACCTTCATGGGTAACGAGTTCGGGCATCCTGAATGGATCGATTTTCCTCGTGAAGGGAACGGGTGGTCTCACAAGCATGCACGCAGGCAGTGGTCTCTGGCTGAACCTGACTATTTGAGATATAGATATTTGCGAAATTTTGACAAGGCAATGATCCATTTGGCACAAAATGAGGGTATTCTTGATGAAAAGCCGGAACTTTTTGTGCAGGACGAACAAAAAAAGATTCTTATTTTCAAAAGAAAAAACTGTATCTTTGCGCTGAATTTCAACCCTGTCTCCTCTTTCACCGATTACGGCTTTGCCGCACCGGCTGGAAAGTACGAGGTCGAACTCACAACAGATGAAAACGAATTTGACGGCTTCTCCAGGGTAAAGGCTGGAGAGGTGCATTTTAGTATGCCTGTGGCAAGTGAGAACGGAAACGGCAAGTACAAGGACAGCCTGTCGCTTTATCTTCCTGCACGCACGGCAGTAGTACTGAAGAAAATTGATTAAATTATATATAATATGCTTAAATTCAACAAGTCAGAGCTTGTCAACCTGGAATATTCGCTCAAGCGTGAGATCATTGAGGCGAATGAGACAGGTGCGTATTGCAACACGTCCATCGTGACATGTAATACGAGACGCTACCACGGACTGCTCGCCGTGCCTGTTGAGCAGTTGGGTGGCGGAAGGTACATGCTGCTTTCTTCCCTGGATGAGAGCCTTGTCCTCAGGGGCAAGCAGTTCAACCTCGGAATCCACTGTTACGGCGACACTTATGATCCGAAGGGACATAAGTATATCGTTGACTTCGATGCAAACCCGGTTCCTGTCGTGACATACAAGGTTGGAGGAATCCTCTTTACAAAGACCATCATGCTGGTTCCTGACACCGATCAGGTGCTTATCAAGTATGAACTCCTTGAGGCTCCGTCAAAACTTACCTTGATGCTCAAGCCGTTCCTCGCCTTCAGAAGTGTTCACAGCCTTACCAATCAGAATTCAGATGCCTATACAGGTTATGATGAAGTTGATGGTGGTGTGGCATTCCGTCTTTACAACGGCTTCCCTTATCTGAATATGCAGATTTCGGGTCAGTCAGCGTTTAAGTATCAGCCTTACTGGTATAGCGGCGTGACATATTCTGACGAGTATCGTCGTGGTTTTGACTGCCGTGAGGATCTTTTTGTTCCGGGTTCGTTCTCGCTTGAGATGAAACCTGGCGATACAGTGGTGTTCTCAGCTTCAACTTCAGAAATCAATCCAAGAGGCCTCAAGAGAAAGTTCACAGATACTCTCAAGAAGATGCCTCAGATCGAGAATTTCCATGATCTTCTCTCTCACAATGCGGAGATGTTCAAGTGTCGTGAAGGAAACAAGATCCGTATAAATGCCGGTTTCTCATGGCTTGAGACCGGTCTTCTCCGCGAGACTATCGCATCTCTTCCGGGTCTGACGCTTTATGCTGACGGAAATACAGACGATTTTGAAAATATCCTTGATACCCTCATCGAAGATAATGAGGAAAGACTTTATCGTCGTACGACTCAGTGCGAGGCTCCTCTCCGCCTGACAGAGACCATCCAGCAATACATCCGTTTCGCCGGAAAGGAGAGACAGGTATGGAAGAAATATGGAAATGTCCTCAAGGGTATCATTAAAAGTTACGCTCCAGGAGTAAGAAAGGAGATTACAATGCATCCGAACGGACTTCTATGGGCTCAGATGGATGGTGTGGCTCTCTCATGGATGAACGCTTATGTGTATGGCCGTCCGGTGACAGAGCGTGCAGGTTATCAGGTCGAGACAAATGCCTACTGGTACAATGCTCTCTGCTTCGCTATCGACATGGAGAACAAATACGGCCCGAAGAAGAGCTCTTTCGTGGAAAAATGGTCGCCTGTCCGTGACCTTGTGAAGGAAAACTTCCAGCCTACATTCTGGAAACCGGAGTGGGGATGGCTGGCTGACTATGTCGGCAACGGACCTGTTGATCCTGCTGTAAGACCTAATATGCTTGTTCCTGTATATCTTGAGTATTGCCCGGTTGATGAGGAAGTGGTTTCTGAGGTTGTGATGACCATCAATAGCGAACTTCTCACCAAGAGGGGACTGCGCTCGCTTTCACCAAGGAACGAGGCTTACAGGGGCGTATATGAGGGATCTCAGATAGATCGAGACCTTGCATACCACCAGGGATGTGCATTCCCTGATCTCCTTGCTCCATATATCGATGTGTGTTTCCGTATGATGGGTGATACTTTCTACGGAAGAGCAAAGTATCTGGTCGAGGGCTTCTATGAGGACAGAAGCAAGCACGGAGTAGGATGCGTTTCAGAACTTTATGACGGAGACCCTCCACATGAACCTCACGGAGCGATCGCTTCAGCAACAAGTACTGCAGCGCTTCTGCATATTGAATATGTTATGAACCAGTATAAGAAGGAGGACAGAAAATGAGAGTATTGATGTTCGGATGGGAGTTCCCTCCTCATATTGCAGGAGGTCTCGGTACAGCCTGCTACGGTATGACCAAGGGTCTTGCCTATAATGATGTTGACGTTCTTTTCGTTATGCCTTCGGCTTCGGGTGACGAGGACGAGAGCGCGGTGAAGATCATCAATGCGAGTGATGTCGCTGTCGATACTGTAAGTGCGACAGTCGATGAGTTCCTCGGAAAGGTTCAGTTCGTGCATATCGGAACCAACATGGTCCCTTATGTTGATCCTCAGGACTTCACCACTATGGTGGAAGAGGAGCGCAAGAGGCAGATCAAGGGCTTCCGTGTGCAGTACGGCCAGAAATATAAATTCTCCGGAAAATACGGTGCAAACCTCATGGAGGAGGTTGCACGTTATGCAATGGTCGGTGCTACCATCGCAATGCAGTACAAGGACCAGTTTGACGTGATCCATGCTCATGACTGGCTTACATATCTTGCAGGTATCGCTGCAAAGCAGCTCACAGGAAAGCCTCTCGTAGTGCACATGCATGCGACTTCATACGACCGTGCGAGTGATGATCAGGTGGATACACGCGTGGTTGACCTTGAGACAAAGGGTATGAGGGCTGCAGACAAGGTGATGGCCGTGTCTGAACTTACAAGAAATATCTGTATCAACCGTTACGGCATTGAGCCTGAGAAGGTTGTGGCTGTACACAATGCTGTTGACTTCAGCGGACGCGAGCAGCTCGTTGTAGAGAGGAATGTGAAGGAGAAGGTGGTTACCTTCCTCGGTCGTGTGACATATCAGAAGGGTCCTGAGTACTTCATCGAGGCGGCAGCAAAAGTTCTCAAGAGATGCAAGGATGTGCGTTTCGTGATGGCCGGTAGCGGTGATATGCTCAACAGATGTATCCGTCACGTCGCTCGTCTGGGTATATCTGACAGATTCCACTTCACAGGCTTCCTCCGTGGACAGGAGGTTCACAAGATGTTTGCCCTTTCAGACGTATATGTGATGCCTTCTATCTCCGAGCCGTTCGGTATCTCTCCATTGGAGGCGATGCAGACAAACGTTCCTTCGATCATTTCAAAGCAGTCAGGATGTGCTGAGATCCTCAAGTATGCCCTCAAGGTGGACTTCTGGGATGTGGATGCAATGGCTGACCAGATCTACGGTCTGCTCCAGTATCCGGCTATCGCACGCCTTGCAGCGCGTTGCGGTTATGACGAAGTGAACAGCATCAAGTGGAATGATGTGGCTGCAAAGATCAAGGGAATTTATCAGGAAGTAATTGACAAGAATAAATAAAACACAATATCATGAAAAAGAGTATTTGTCTGTATTTTCAGGTCCATCAGCCAAACAGATTGAGACTTTACAGATTCTTTGACATCGGAAAGGACTCGCATTATTACGATGACTTTGCGAACCGTACTATCCTCCGTAGGGTTGCACAGAAGTGCTATCTTCCTATGAATGCCCTTCTTCTTGAGCAGATCGAGGCTCATAAGGGTGCGTTCAAGGTTGCTTTCTCTATCTCAGGTTCAGTTCTCGAGCAGTTCGACAGATACGCACCGGAGGTGATCGAGAGCTTCCGCAAACTTGCTCAGACAGGTTGCGTGGAGTTCCTTTCAGAGACTTACTATCACTCTCTTGCTGCGCTTGCATCAGAGTCTGAGTTCAAGAACCAGGTTCTCAAGCATAAGGCAGCAATCGAGCATTATTTCGGAGTGACACCTAAGGCTTTCCGTAACACTGAGCTCATCTATTCTGATGCCATCGGTGAGATGGTTTATGAAATGGGCTTCAAGACCATGCTTACTGAAGGTGCAAAGCACGTTCTCGGATGGAAGAGCCCTAACTTCGTATATACGAATGCAAACAAGTCAGGACTCAAGCTTCTTTTGAAGAACTCTTCACTCAGCGACGATATAGCTTTCCGCTTCTCTGACAGAGGATGGCAGGACTGGCCGCTTACCGGAGAGAAGTATCTTTCATGGATGAAGGCAGCAGCCAAGGACGAGGAGATCATCAACCTCTTCATGGACTATGAGACTTTCGGTGAGCACCAGAAGGCTTCAAGCGGTATCTTCGAGTTCATGAGATTCCTTCCGGAGGTAGTTCTCGCAGACGGAGAGTTTGAGTTCGTCACTCCTTCGCAGGCGACCAAGAAGCATCGTCCTGTAGGAGAACTGGATGTCTTTGATCCTATCTCATGGGCAGATGAGGAGCGTGATGTTACTGCATGGCTTGGAAATGAACTCCAGAACGATGCGTTCAACAAGCTTAACGATCAGGTGGAGAAGCTAGGTCTGCTGAATGACGAGGCGCTCTGGTCTGATTTCGGGCATCTCCAGGAGAGCGACCACTTCTATTATATGTGTACGAAGTTCTTCTCAGACGGAGCTGTGCATAAATATTTCAACCCGTATGATACTCCATATGAGGCGTTTATCAACTATATGAACGTTCTTAGTGATTTTATTTTGCGTGTTGATGATGCAATTTCCGTTTCAGATGTTAACTTTGCAGCC
>JBGVQP010000001.1:0-140616 GCA_045127685.1 Candidatus Cryptobacteroides sp. | reverse complement strand
TGTAGATAGTAACGCAAAATTCCCCCACGAAAATAATTGAAAAAGGGACCATGGAATTAAGGTTTTTAGATTTGCGGTGAGTAAATCTTTAACTAATGATTTCTATGGATCTTAAACAACAAATTCTTCACTACTATCGAGTAGATGAGCTCAGTTTGCGAGAGATAGCTCGCAGGACTGGAACAGACCGCAAGACGGTCACACGCCTGATCAATGCCTATGAGGCAGCCATTAAGGAAAACCCTGAAACCGGAATTGAGGACTTCCTTGCCGATCGTCCTAAGTACAAATCTCGTACTTACACCCCTCGAGTTGTCAGGGATGCTGTAGCTCAAGAAATTGACAAATGGCTGAAGGAGAATGATCGCCGCCGTACTAATGGTATGCGTAAACAATGTCTCAAATGCACCGACATGCATCGGGAACTAATCACTAAAGGTCTGGATGTCAGTTACTCCAGCGTCTGTAAGTATGTCCACAAGAAGAAGAGTGAAAAATCTCCTAAACCCAAAAACGTCTATCTTCGCATCCATCGTGAGCCTGGTGAGGAATGCGAGTTTGACTGGGGTGAGGTAAAACTGTTTATTGGCAAGCAGAAGGTAACCCTAATGATGGCCGTATTCTGTATGCCATACAGCACTCTGCGCTATGCTTATCTCTTTCACAGACAGGATACTCTTGCCTTCATGGAATCTCACCGCAACTTCTTCAGAGATGTTGGCGGTGTGCCTTACACCATGGTCTATGACAATATGCGCGTAGCCGTCATATTGGACGAGAAGACCAAGAAGCCGACATCCGCCCTCCAACGCCTAAGTACTTACTATCGATTCAATTGGCGTTTCTGTAATGCGCGTGCCGGATGGGAGAAAGGCAACGTAGAACGTAGCGTAGACTATGTCAGAGGACGTGCATTCACGACCTGTGTTGACTTTGATACCATTGAGGCCGCACAGACTTGGCTCACAGATACCTGCAAACGGATGAATCAGGAAGAGACCAGTCCAGCCACTAAAGAGAAAGGCCGAAGGGTGTTTGCCGACCTTGCTGGTCTGAAGGACTATCCCGGTGAGATAGGATGCTTTGAATTGGCGGAATACAAGGCCGACAAGCAGTCTACTATATGTGTGAAGAATAACCATTACTCTGTTCCAGAGACTCTTGCCGGTGAGAAGGTCATGGTGAAACTATACAGCGAGAAGATAGTCATATTGGATAAGGACCACAAAGTCGTAGCCCGTCATATAAGGAGTTATGGTACAAACGAGTGGATTGTAGATATCAATCACTACATTGCTACACTTATGAAAAAGACTTCTGCCATCCGATACTCTGAGGTCTTTCATCAGATGCCTCTCAGCATGAAGGTAATCTACCATAAACACTTCAAGGATAATGGGAAAGAGTTCCTGCAGCTTGTCAAGTATGTAAGGGATAATGATATCGCTTACGAAGAGGTTGTTGACGCAGCAGACCAGTTGAACTGGAAAGGAGTGAAAGTCTTTACGGCGGATCACTTCAAAGTCGCCCTCCAGACAATGAGGGCCAAAGATGAACCGTTCCGTGAGGATCAGAAGACCGATGAGTTCATCGAAATCGAGACAGGATCAGAAGATATCCTCTGTCAACTTGAAAATGTAATGGAAAAAGGGACCAAAATGTAAAGAAAAGAAGCGCCATGGAATACTACTCACCTGACACTGAGTTCATTATGAAATATACAAAGGAACTCAAACTGCCGACTGTGAAGGATAGTCTAGATGACATTATTACCGATGCAACTGCTGGCCAATGGGACTATAGAAAGTTCCTCCGAGTCCTCTTCGAAAGAGAGGTCGAGCAACGCATTGAGAATAGGAAATATGGCCGCATAAGAAAGGCTAACTTTCCTCAGATGAAGTATCTCAAGGAACTTGTAAGGGAAGAACTTCCGGCAGACTGCCGGAATCTTCTCCCAGAGTTCGAGACACTTAACTTCATACGCGAGGGGCGTAATATAGTAATGTATGGAAATCCGGGAACCGGAAAGACGCATACGGCTATCGGGCTCGGCATAAAAGCTTGTATGGACGGCTTTACAGTATACTTTACCACTGTCCCACACCTGCTTACCCAAATACGCGAAGCTAAGACCGGAAAGACATTGCAGCAGATGGAGAACCGCTTCCGTAAATATGATCTTGTAATATGTGACGAGATGGGCTATGTCGGCTTTGACAAGGAAGGAGCAGAACTACTCTTTAATATGATATCCACACGCACAGGTACGCGTGCCACTATAATAACAACAAACCTCCCGTTCACACGCTGGGAGGAAGTAATAAAGGATAAAGTTCTTTGTTCAGCACTTGTCGACAGACTTTGCCACAAGGCTCATATGGTAAATATGACTGGGCAGTCATACCGTGTAAGAGAAACTCAAAAAATGCTTAAAAACTTGTAATATTAACAAGACTTGCTTACCTTTGAAAACCACGTTCTGTGGTCCCTTTTTCAAATCCTATCTGGGGGAAATCGATTTTACCTTTTACAATTCTGTGCCAGCATGGTCACGGCCATCAGCATCGCGGTCAGTAATAACAAGGGTTTCTTCATCGGTTATTTTCTTTTCAATATTATTCCGTCCGGGGTTATCATGGTCTTGATGCCGCATGTCTGTTCCATATAGGATAGTACAGTGCCCAGGTCCCTGTTGTCAAAAGAGCCGGAGAAACGGATGGTGTTAAGACAGTCGTCATCGATGGTCATATTGACCCCGAAATGATTGGATATCTGCCTTGCCACTTCCTTCAGGGTGGTATCCATAAATACGAGCTTGTTGCTCATCCATTCGACGCCGGTGATACCGGTGAGGGTCTCCACCTTCATTTCCCAATCGGACACATTACAAGTAAATCGCTCTGACGGATGCATTATATATGAGAAATCTTCCACTCCGTTTCGGCTGATCTCGACCGAACCCGATATGAGGGCAACCTGCACAATATCATCTGAAGAGAAAGACTGGAGGTTGAACTCCGTACCGAGTACCTTGATCTGAATCTCCTTGCCTGTCTCCACTATGAACGGTTTCTCTTCGTCTCTTGCTACGTCAAAATAACCCTCACCATTGAGCTTTACCCGTCTTTCATCGCCGTTGAAGGCCAGAGGAAACTCTAAGGACGAATTGTGATTCAATGTGACTACAGTACTGTCCGGCAGTGTATATTTCACAAACTTGCCCTGCTGGGATGTGAGGATTATGGCCTTGTCCGTGCAGAGCTGCGGCTCTCTTAATACAAGAGCGAGGTTTGTGGCCACCAGCAATGCTATCGCAGCCGCCATGGACCAGAACGCCCACTGTCTTTTGAGTGGCTTTTTCGCACGCGGACTCACTCCGGCTTTAGCACATGTCCTCTTCCACGCATCCTCCACTTCTTTTTCCGTATAAGTACGCGCGAGCTGGCCGACATTATATACCTTCGCCAAGGAGAGAAGCGTACTTTCGTTTTCTCCCGACTCCGAAGCCCAGGCTTCTATCAAACTTGCCTCCTGCCGGTCAACTTCACCCTTGAGGTATTTCAGCAGCCTGTTAGTAGTTATCTCTTTCTGTTTCTTCATAATGACTCATGTTCATCTTATATATCAACACGCAAGTCAGGTGAAACACGATAAGATTTTTTGACTTTTTACAGAATGACAAAATATTTTCCAAGTGCCGAATTTTTACATAAATTTGCAAGCGATGGAAGCGCGTCTTGAAAAATATCACAGCATCTTTGTCGCACACTACGGCGACCTGTGCAACTATGCTTCACTCTTTGTTCCACGGCACGATGCGGAAGATGTCGTCAGCGATATCTTCACAGGACTCCTGGAAACAAAGAACCCGTCAGAGGTATCCAGAAGCTACCTTTACACCTCCGTCAAGAACCGGTGTCTGAACCGCATCCGCAACGCCCAAAGCGACAAGGCCTATCAGGAATATATTGCAGAAAGACTCTCAGAATATTTTGAAGTTCCCGACGAGGCCATGCTGCAGGACATCAGAAATCAACTATGCAATGCCATAAAGGAACTTCCGGAAAGGTACAGACAGACCTTCATCCTGAGCAGGTTCTCCGGACTATCCAATAAAGAGATTGCAAAAGAACTGGGATTGTCGGTCAGGACCATTGAGTCATACATGACTTCGGCACTGAAGATCCTGAGGATTGTCCTCAAAGACTATCTTTTCGTATTGCTGATGCTAATCTGATACTTTATCACTATCTTTGCGCGGATATAACAATAAGGTATGACACCACTGGCGTTTTTAGGATTTCTTGACATGTCGCTTGCCGACATCCTTGACATAGTTCTGCTGGGACTCATCATATTCTTCATGTTCAAGTGGATCAAGGGCACATCGGCAATGAGCATTTTCGTAGCCATCGTTTCCCTTTTCCTTATCAGGGTCCTGGTGGGGGCATTCAACATGAGGCTGATGACGGCGATCCTGGACATGGTGCTTGACGTGGGTGTGCTTGCTCTTATCGTGATCTTCCAGCCGGAAATCAGGAAATTCCTGATGAAACTGGGAAACAGGTACATGAACAGCAAGGGCGGAAGGCGATTCATCAACAGACTCCTTGGAAAGAAAACCACCATCCAGTCCGCAGAAGGGATAAATGACCTGACGGAGGCATGCAGGAGGATGTCGGAAGACAAGACGGGTGCACTTATCGTAATCACGCATGACACACCTCTTGACGAGGTCATCAGTTCGGGAGACAGGATTGACGCCGCCATCCATAGGCGCCTTATAATGAACCTGTTCTTCAAGAATTCTCCGCTTCACGACGGAGCGATGATCATATCCGGGGGCAGGATAGTGGCCGCACGCTGTACATTGCCGATTACGGAAAAGACAGATATTCCGGCGAGATTCGGAATGAGGCACAAGGCTGCAATAGGTATCACCGAGGAGAGCGACGCAGATGCCATTGTGGTGTCAGAAGAGACAGGAAACATTTCATTCATCAGGGGCGGAGAGGTAACTCCTATAAATAACATAAACGAGCTTAAGCTTCTCCTTACCACGCCGGTTGAAGAATAGGAGGGAAAGAATTGGAAGAAAGAAAGACAAAGATTGACCACAGACTCGAGCAGAAGATAGGGTTTGACCGCATAAGGCAGATCATATCCGACAGGTGCTCCACTTCATACGCCGTAGACAAGGTTTACAATGAAAACTTTTCGAACAGACCCGGCACCATCCGTAGTCGTCTGCTCCTGACAGACGAGATGAGGCTCATCATGATGTTCGAGGACGGATTCCCGTCAGGAGGATTCATAGACTGCATTGACTTTCTCAAACCGCTGGAGAGCACATCTTCGGCGATTGATCTTGTGTCGTTGCGCAAGCTCAGGACCATGCTGGACACACTTCGCAAGGTAACTCATTTCTTCGAAGGTGTCAAGGACGGGGTCTATCCGAATCTCAAGAGGATGTCTGCGCATGTGATGAACTTTCCCGATGTGCAGAGAAGGATAGATGCCATCATCGACAGATATGGAGAGGTGAAGGATACCGCATCAGATGCCCTGTACGAGATACGAAAGTCTCTCCGTGAAAAGGAGGGTGCAATCTCACGCCGTATGAGCGCGATTCTGAAAAAGGCCCAGGAGGAAGGCATTGTCGACAGCGATGCTGGCGTATCTGTACGCGACGGCAAGATGCTGATTCCGGTGAGCGCGGCCAACAAGAAAAAGATTGCAGGATTCATATACGACGAATCAGCAACCGGAAAGACAGCTTTCATCGAGCCGGCTGAGGTCGTTGAACTGGACAACCAGATAAAGGAACTCAAATTTTCCGAGCAGAGGGAGATTCTGCGCATTCTTCTGGAATTCTCCGATTTCCTACGACCATATATCCCGGATCTTCTGAGCGGGGCCAGGTACCTTGGAGAGATCGACTTCATCATGGCAAAGGCACAGGTTGCCCTGGATTTCATTGCAGGAATGCCGATAATCTCGGAGGAAGGTGAGCTCAACCTGCGAAAGGCACGCCATCCTCTGCTTGAAAGGGCGCTGCGAAAGGAGAAGAAAGAGATTGTGCCGCTGACCGCAAGCCTGACCCCTGACAAGCACATCCTGCTGATTTCGGGACCCAACGCAGGAGGAAAGTCGGTCTGTCTGAAAACAGTCGGCCTGCTGCAGTATATGTTCCAGTGGGGTATGCTGATACCTACCTCGGAAACGTCTGAGCTGCCCGTACTTGACCGCATAATGGTAAGCATCGGTGACGACCAGTCCATTGACAACGACCTGAGTACATATAGTTCTTTCCTGGCAGATATGAAGCAGATGCTGGAGAAGGCAGACTCGAAGACTCTGGTGCTGATCGATGAGTTCGGAAGCGGTACCGAGCCGGCAGCCGGAGGGGCCATAGCCGAGGCTATCCTCAGCGAATTCGACAAGCGCGGCGTCTATGGAGTCATCACGACCCACTATACCAATCTCAAACTGTACGCTTCAGCAGATACAGGAGTTGTGAACGGAGCAATGATGTTCGATGCGAAGAACATCGCCCCTATGTTCAAGCTCGAGATGGGACTGCCGGGCAACTCGTTCGCATTCGAACTGGCCCGCAAGATGGGGATGCCGGAGGCTGTGATAAAGGATGCCGAGGCCCGTGCCGGCGAGGAGTTTGTCGGCATTGAAAGGAATCTGCGCAAGATAGCCAGGAACAGAAAGGCCCTGGACGAAAAGCTTGAAAGAATCAAGCATACCGACAGGACCCTTGAAAGCATAACGGACAAGTACCAGAAGGAACTTCAAGATATAAAGAAGACCAAGAAGGAGATCATCGATCAGGCGAAGAAGGAGGCGGAGGAGATAATCCGCAGCGCCAACCGACAGGTAGAGAACACCATCAGGACCATCAAGGAGTCTCAGGCCGAAAAGGAGACCACTCAGGAGGCTCGAAAGGAACTAAGCGGGTTCATGTCACTGCTTGCGGCAAAGAAGGAGCAGGAGCAGAAGGAGAAGGAAGACTACATAGAGCGTAAGATAAAGCAGCTGGACGCACGCAAGGAAAGACAGCAGCAGAGGAAGGCCCGCAAAGCGGACGAGAGAGCCGAGGCGGAAGCCAGGGAGGCAATTGCGGAGCAGCAGAGACAGGAGGCGTTCAGGTCCGCTCCGTTAAAAGTCGGAGAAAAGGTCCGCGTAAAGGAGAACGGAATGGTGGGAGAAGTGACAAAAGTGTCGGGAAAGGCCGTTGTCGTGATCATTGGAAACATCAGCAGCAAGATGCCTTTGGATAAGGTGGAGCGCATAACCTCCAACGAATTCAAGAGTGCCGTAAAAGAGACTGCAAGACCGGTTTCTTCAATAAAGGTCGACTCGTCCATCTCGGAGCGCAAACTGAACTTCAAGACTGAAATAGACATTCGCGGAGCCCGTCTGAACGATGCTTTGGAGCAGGTTACAAGATATGTTGACGATGCCATAATGCTCAGCATAGGCAGCGTACGCATCATCCATGGCAAGGGAACCGGAGTTCTCCGCGACGAGATACAGAAACTGCTCAGAACGATTCCTGGCGTAGCAAGCGCAAAGGACGAACATATACAGTTCGGTGGCAGCGGCGTAACGGTAGTGACATTTGAATAATTATGAAAAGACCGATAAAACAGAACATCATCATTATCCTCACCCTGTTTGTGGTAATGTTCGCAATAAGCATTGTCAAGACATGCCGCGGCAAGGACAGCCAGGCTCAGACAGGACCGGAGGAAACAGTCGAGACCTTCTACAGAAGCCTCTGCGCTGGAGACTTCGACAAGGCAGGAAGTCTGTGCGACACTCTTGAGATGGAAGACTATCTGGGCAGATTCCAAAGCGCATGGGAAAGCGAAGACAGTACAGTCCGGGCAATCGCATCTGACATACTGTCACAAATGACAGTAAACATAACTGACACAGAAAGAGACGGACAGACAAGGACTGTTTTTTACGAATTGTCAGGTCCGGGCAGCTCAGATAAGGAAAAAGCAGCAACATTGTCGAAAGAGGAGGGAGAATGGAAAATAAAGAAAATCACAGACAGACTCTAGGACAAAAGGGTGAAAACCTGGCTTGTGAGTACCTCAGAGGCATTGGCCATACAATCCTTGAGAGAAACTGGCGCAACGGACATCTGGAGATTGACATAATTTCAGTTGACCCGGAAGGAATACATTTTGTAGAGGTAAAGACCCGACAGCAGAGCATACAGGCTCCGCCGCAGGAGAATGTGAACAAGGCCAAGCAGAAACGCATCGTCTCCGCAGCACTCGGCTACCTCAACAAAGCGCAAGGTCTGCCACGAAAAGACCTCGAATGCTTTTTCGATGTCGTGGCGATAACTTTTGAAGACGGAGAGGCAAATGTGGAATGGATTCCGCAAGCCTTCATACCTTTATATATATAGATGGTCACGTCGCCACGCTCCTCACCATGACGAGCATGTCATGTCGAGCGAAGTCGTGACATCTTTAACAAACACACAAAACCGATAACAGATGAATACAGACAATTGCTATTGCGTCATCATGGCAGGTGGAGCCGGAACAAGATTCTGGCCTGTCAGCAAGGTTGAAAAACCAAAGCAGTTCCTTGATGTGGCCGAGACCGGCAAGACTTTCATCAGACACACCTATGACAGGATGCTCAAGGTCCTGCCACAGGAGAACATCCTCATAGTGACTGCTGCAAGATACCGCGACCTGGTCATGGAGCAGATTCCGGAACTTGAAAGCAGGAACCTGCTGCTTGAGCCTTATTCCAGGAACACAGCGCCAAGTACAGCCTTTGCGACATATACCCTGCTTAAACGTAACCCGGACGCACAATTCATTGTAATGCCGGCAGACTACATCATCGAGAACGATGACCTGTTTGCCGACACCATCAGAAAGGCATTCGACTATATAGAACAGAACGATGTACTGCTCACATTAGGAGTCGTCCCCGACCGCCCGGACACCAACTACGGTTACGCCCAGGTGTGCGGAGGAAGCAAGGCCCTGCACTCAAAGGTACCGGTAAAGGTCAAGACATTTACAGAAAAACCGGACAGGGAGCTCGCAAAGATCTTCCTTGCTTCAGGAGAATTCTTCTGGAACGCCGGTATCCTGCTCTGGAGGGCTGAAACTTTCAGAAAGGAGATGGAAAAGCACATGCCGCAGATGACCGCATATTTCAAGGGGTGGGAGCAGGCTCTGGGAACACCTCTGGAGCCGGAATTCCTGACAAAGGCCTTCTGTGACTGCATGAACATTTCACTCGCCTACGGAGTCATGGAAAAGACGGACAGAGCATGGATCTACCCTGTCGAATTTGACTGGCAGGACGTCGGAACATGGGAGTCTCTGTACAACTATATCACCGAAGGCAAGGGCAAAGGAAATGCATTCAGCGCAGAAAAAGTTCTCTGTGAAGAGACAAAGGACACCCTCATAATCTCGCCGGAGAAGAAAAAACTCGTGGCTGTCAAAGGCCTTGATGACTATATCGTGATAGACACTGATGATGTCCTGCTTATCTGCCCTAAGGATGACAAGAAGTTCAAGGACTTCATCGCGCCTATCGCAATGCCGGAATTTGAAAAATACAGATAATATGGAAAAAAGAATACAGGCCGACATGGTATCGGCAATGAAAGAAAAGAATGCAGTAAAACTCGCATCACTCAGAGCCATCAAGGCAGCAATCCTTCTTGCAAAGACTGCTGAGGGAGGAAACGGAGAAGTATCCGATGCCGACATCGTGAAGATAATCCAGAAACTCGTAAAGCAGCGTAAAGAGAGCGCCCAGCAGTACAATGACGCCGGACGCCCTGAGCTTGCAGCAAACGAACTTGCCGAGGTCGCCGAAATGGAGGTTTACCTGCCGAAGCAGCTGTCAGAAGATGAGGTGAAAGCAGAACTTGTCAAGATCATCGCCGAGGTCGGTGCATCACAGCCATCCGACATGGGTAAGGTGATGGGCGTAGCGACCAAGCGCCTCGCAGGACTTGCAGAAGGCAGGCTGATTTCTGCTTTGGTAAAGCAGTTGCTGACAAAGTAACCGACCTAGTGCAAAAACACAGGAAAAATGCACTAGGTGCTGTATTATTCTTTACGCTCTGCAGTAGAGTTCAGGAAGAGCTCATCCATCTGCTCCTGGTCGATGTATGACGGAGAGTCGATCATCACATCGCGGCCCTGATTGTTCTTAGGGAATGCGATATAGTCACGGATAGTCTCCTGACCGCCGAAG
This sequence comes from Candidatus Cryptobacteroides sp., assembly GCA_045127685.1. GTDB lineage: Bacteria > Bacteroidota > Bacteroidia > Bacteroidales > UBA932 > Cryptobacteroides. The sequence continues at coordinate 130,350 of JBGVQP010000001.1, read as the reverse complement.
AGCGAGCATACACGGTCAAATCCGAATGCAAGTCCTCCGTGTGGCGGAGCACCGAACTTGAAGGCGTTGATGATGAAGCCGAACTTGTATTCTGCATCTTCCTTAGATATTCCGAGTACCTCGAACATACGCTCCTGCATTGCTGCCTCATGGATACGGATAGAACCTCCACCGAGCTCGGTACCGTTGAGGACGAAGTCGTATGCGTTTGCACACACCTTCTCAAGGTCTTCCTTCTTGTCGCTGTAGAAGAGCTCGAGGTGCTCCGGCTTCGGCGCGGTAAACGGATGGTGCATTGCATAGAAGCGCTGAGTCTCGTCGTCCCACTCCACGAGAGGGAAGTCAACCACCCAGAGAGGTGCGAAGTTGAACGGATCACGAAGACCGAGCCTATTACCCATCTCGATACGGAGTACTCCGAGCATGTTCTGGGTCTTTCTCTTTGCGCCGCAGAGCACGAGCATCATGTCGCCCTTCTTTGCTCCAAGGCGGTCTGCCACTGCCTGAAGCTGCTCAGGAGTATAGAATTTGTCGATTGAAGACTTGATGCTTCCATCTTCGTTTACCTTTATATATACAAGGCCCTTGGCACCGACCTGAGGTCTCTTCACCCATTCTGTAATCTCATCGATCTGCTTGCGGGTATAGTTTGCAGTGCCCTCTACATTGATGGCACCGATATAGTCAACACCGTCGAACACTGAGAAGCCATAGCCCTTTACAAGGTCTGTGATCTCATGAATCTTCATGTCGAAACGGATATCCGGCTTGTCGCTGCCATAGAAATCCATAGCGTCATACCAGCTCATACGTGGGATACGTTCTGCAATCTCCACGTCAAGGACATTCTTGAAGAGGGTTCTCATCATGCCCTCGAATGTATTCAGAACATCCTCCTGCTCTACGAAAGACATCTCACAGTCGATCTGTGTGAACTCCGGCTGACGGTCAGCACGAAGGTCCTCGTCACGGAAGCAGCGCACGATCTGGAAGTAGCGGTCGTAACCTGCCACCATAAGAAGCTGCTTGAAGGTCTGAGGAGACTGTGGAAGTGCATAGAACTGACCTGGGTTCATTCGTGAAGGTACCACGAAGTCACGAGCACCCTCCGGAGTCGACTTGATCAGGTATGGAGTCTCGATCTCGAGGAAGTTCTGCGCATCCAGGTAGTTGCGTACCTCATGAGCGATCTGGTGACGAATCTTGAGGGCCTTCTGGAGAGGGTTTCTGCGAAGGTCAAGATAACGGTACTTTGCACGGAGTTCCTCACCGCCGTCGCTCTCATCCTCGATTGTGAACGGAGGAGTGTTGGCCTTGTTGAGCACCTTGATTTCGCTGAGCACGATCTCGATATCTCCGGTAGGCATCTTCGGGTTCTTGCTCTGACGCTCTACCACCTCACCGGTCACCTGGAGCACCCACTCGCGGCCGAGGCTTGAAGCAGTATCCTGGAGTTCCTGTGCTGCATGGGCATCAACCACAAGCTGAGTGATGCCGTAACGGTCCCTGAGGTCAACGAAGGTCATACCGCCAAGCTTTCTTGACTTCTGTACCCATCCCGCCAAAGTCACGCTCTGGCCGACATTTTCAATGCGGAGCTCTCCGCAGGTGTGTGTTCTGTACATATCTGGTCTTTTAACATTTTCTGAAAATCTTACAAAAGTAATCAAATAAATCGGATATTGACTATTTTTGCAAGGCAACATGAAAGGCTTCGCGCACATATCGGCATTTTTTGTCTTCCTGACCATGGCATCAGGCTTCTTCTGTCATGCGCAGAAGACAAAGCGGACAGTCGGTGCGCAGGCGGTATGGGGCTCTGGTCCTTCAAGCGAAGATAACGCCCTCAGATATATTGTAGAAGGAAAAGATACCATCTATATAGATAACCTGAGGCCATCAAAGGTCTATTCAAGACTGCCCCGGCAGAAGGGTCGCGAGTGGCGGAAGTATTACAGACTGGTACATAATTTCAGCAAGGCCTATCCTTATGCGCTGGTTGCCCGAAAATTGGTGCAAGAAGCAGACAGCACCATCGCTGCCGACAATCTTAAACGCGTAAAGAGGGACAAGTACATCACCTCCGTCCAGAACGAGCTTTTCAAGGTTTTCGAAAGCCAGATGAGGAACATGACAGTCAGCCAGGGCGCCCTGCTGATGAAACTTATAGACCGGGAAGTAGGAAAATCTTCCTACAACATCATAAAGGACTACAAGAACGGCATTGCCGCAGGATTCTGGCAGGGCATCGCAAAAATGTTCGGCACGGACCTGAAGAAGCCGTATGATCCGGAAGGAGAGGATGCGCGAACGGAAGAACTTGTGGGAATCTGGGAGTCAGGAGACTTCCAGGCTTTCTATTTCGCCATTTTCTGGAAAGACCCTCCAGTTGTGCCCATTCCGGAAAAATATCTGTAATCCGGACTGCGACTTTTGTTTGTTTCTCTCGTTAACGTCTAATAATTTCTATAAAAATCAGGCAAAACGGCGGTTTTTTCAAAAAGTTATTTAAATTTGTCCTCGATATGTAAAGCGATTGTGGGCCGGAGCAGGCTTATGACCGCTTTTCATAATATAAGAAGCCGGATAAAGGCTTTGATGTCTGACCAAAACACCTTTTATGGATTTTACCGTTTATTAAGTAAATGAGAAAACTGTCTGTCTTTTTGGGGGTTGTCTTCATGACAATCGGCTCTGCAGTCAGTGCGCAGGATGCACATATTGACTACATTCCAGATATTTCTCTGGATACGCGCTTTGGATATAGTCACGATTTTGCAGAAAGAACCGGCCGATTCGGTGGCAACGGCCTTTTTCTGGACATCAACGGTAAGATAAGTCCACACCTGTCATACAGCCTTAACCATCGCCTGGCCTCGTTTGAAGGCGGAGACGGACTCGGATTCGACAATACCAACTGGCTGACACTCACTTACGAAAACGATTATTTCTACTTCACCGCCGGAAAGGAGGATGTAAAGGTAGGTTCGTTCGAATACGATGCCTACGACCTTGACTGCTACGGTGAGATGAACTCGCAGTTCTGGAACAATGTTTCTCCATGGCAATGGGGCATTTCTGCGGGATGGTATCCTACCGAAGGTCAGACAATTCTTGCACAGGCATGCAATTCTCCATTCTCTACCCTTGACATTGGGAACATGTACGCATACGCCCTCGGATGGAGAGGCGAATGGGACTGCTACGAATCATATTGGACAGCAAACCTATGGCAATACGCCAAAGGCAAATATGTAAAGTCCCTCAACCTCGGCAACCGCTTCTACGCAGGCGATTTCACCTTTGACCTTGAGTACGGCACACGGTTCAGAAGCTTCAAGGATTCGTTCGCAAATAATTTCACCCTTCTTTTCTCCCCTTCCTATGAATGGGAATGGGGTCGTGCTTTTGCAAAGGTCGGATGGGAAAAAGTGTCATACGACACATACATCTCACCATTGGAAACATTGGAGGAAGACTTGTTCACCGGAGACAACATCTTCTATGGCGCAGGAGCGGAATTCTTCCCGGTCAAATCCTACAAAGACATAAGGATCCACGCCATCTGGGCATCCGACTCCCATCTGACCGGAGGCCATTTCATAAACATCGGACTCACCTGGAAACTTAATCTCACAAATGCCGCAAAGGCTCTATTCAACAAGTAAAGATGACAAACAAGGATAACATAATCGAGATAAAGAATGTCTGCAAGAGCTTCGGCGAAAAGTGCATTCTGAACAACATCAACATCTCTGTAAAGCAGGGAGAGTTCCTGACCTTGCTTGGCCCGTCAGGCTGCGGCAAGACCACTCTGCTGCGTATGATCGCAGGTTTCGGCCAGCCGGACTCGGGTGAGATACTCATCAACGGAAACGACATCACCGAGATGCCGCCACATGAGCGTCCGGTCAATACCGTGTTCCAGCGCTATGCCCTCTTCCCTCACCTGGATGTGTATGAAAACATCGCATTCGGACTGAAACTCCAGAAAGTTCCGGAGAAGGAAATAGACCAGAGGGTGCGCAGGGTACTCAAGATGGTGAGCATGACCGACTATGAGGACAGGGATGTGGAGTCTCTTTCAGGAGGTCAGCAGCAGCGCGTGGCTATTGCACGCGCCATCGTAAATCAGCCGAAGGTGCTCCTGCTTGACGAGCCGCTTTCTGCCCTTGACCTGAAGATGCGCAAGGACATGCAGATCGAACTCAAGGAGATGCACCGCAAACTCGGCATTACATTCATCTATGTCACCCACGACCAGGAGGAGGCCCTTACCCTCTCTGACACCATAGTAGTGCTCGATGACGGAAACATCCGCCAGATCGGAACACCTACAGACATCTACAACGAGCCGCAGAATGCCTTTGTGGCAGACTTCATCGGAGAATCCAACATCCTCAACGGCAAGATGATCGAGGACAGAAAGGTTGAGTTCGCCGGCCATGAATTCGAATGCGTGGATGAAGGATTCGGAGAAAATGTGGATGTAGATGTGGTAGTTCGTCCTGAGGACATCTATATTACAAACAAACTCGAGAGCGCGCAGTTCACCGCAAAGGTAAAGTCATGCACATTCAAGGGTGTACACTACGAAATGTTCGTTGACTCTGACAAGGGATATGAACTCATGATCCAGGACTACAACGCATTCGAACCGGAATCTACCGTAGGACTTATCATCAGACCTGCAGACATCCAGGTTATGAAGAAAGAGAGAGTCTGCAATGAGTATGAGGGAGAGATGACAGCTTCAGACAAGGTCAGATTCCTTGGCGAAGAGTGGATATGTGAGCCTCAGGAAGGACTCGAGGCCGGAGACAAAGTGAAAGTCAAAGTCAAGTTCTCCAAGGTGGACCTTATTGACCACCCGGAAGACGGAACCATCCGAGGAGAAGTATACTTCCTCCTTTACAAGGGCAATCATTACCATCTGGCGATACGCACCACTCATAGAGATTACATCTGGGTCGACACCAACGACATCTGGGACAAGGGAGACCTTGTCGGTATCAATATAGCTCCAAAGGACATTAAGATAACAAAGTGCGATGACTAAGAGAAGTACATGGGCACTGCCCTATGCGGTATTCCTGGTGCTGTTTGTCGCACTCCCGCTCATGCTGATCATGTTCTATGCATTCAGGGATGCAAGCGGCGGCTTCACCTTCGGAAACTTTACCAAATTCTTCACCGACAAGGACGCAATCGAAACATTCGCCCTGTCGCTTGAGGTGGCAATAGAGAACACTGCCATCTGCATCCTGCTCGGATATCCGGCAGCATGGATTCTGGCAAACAAGAAACTCAACAAGAGCGCCGTCACCATAGTCCTGTTCATCATGCCTATGTGGATCAACGCCCTGATGAGGACGCTTGCAACAACAGAACTGTTCAATATGCTCGGCATCCAGCTCGGCAAGGGCACCCTGCTGGCCGGTATGGTGTATGACTACCTTCCTTTCATGATCTATCCTATCTACAACATACTGGAGAAGATGGACAAGTCATACGCGGAGGCGGCTTCTGACCTCGGCGCAACCCCTTGGCAGGTATTCTGGAAGGTACAGGTTCCGCTCTCTATGCCGGGAGTGATCAGCGGAGTGATGATGGTGTTCATGCCGACAGTCAGCACATTCGCAATATCAGAGTTCCTGACCAACAACAAGATCAAACTCTTCGGTACCATCATCCAGGAGAACATCAACTCCGGAATGTGGAACTACGGTGCGGCCCTGTCGCTTGTCATGCTCGTCATCATCGGTATAACCAGCCTCCTTCAGGATAACAAGAAGGAACTTAACGAAGGGAGGGTATAAGGTATGAAGAGATTTTTCGCACAATGCTATATATGGCTGCTGCTGATAGTGCTTTACGCCCCTATCGTATTCATTGCAGTATTTTCTTTTACCGAAAGCAAGGTTCTGGGCAACTGGACCGGCTTCTCGACCAAGCTCTACAGCAACCTGTTCACAGGTGACATGCAGGGCTCCGGCTCGCTGATGTCAGCAATACAGAACACCTTGCTCATAGCACTTGTCGCAGCAGGCGTTTCAACGCTGATCGGAACCATCGCCGCCATAGGCATCCACAACATGAAAGGTCGTGGCAAACAGGCCATAACCTTCCTGAACAACATCCCTATGCTCAACCCGGACATCATCACCGGTGTATCCCTCTTCCTGCTGTTTGTGTTCCTGCATATCAGCCAGGGCTATACCACCGTGATTCTGGCACATATCACATTCTGCACTCCTTATGTAGTGCTCAGCGTGCTGCCGAAACTCACCCAGATGAATCCGAACATATACGAAGCTGCCCTTGACCTGGGAGCGACACCGTTCTATGCCCTTCGCAAAGTGCTCCTACCTATCCTCAAGCCTGGTATGATCTCCGGATTCATCCTCGCATTCACAATGTCCCTGGATGACTTCGCCGTGACATTCTTCACCCGCGGAACCATCGGTCTGGATACACTCTCGACCTATATCTACACGGACGCACGCAAGGGTGGTCTTACTCCGGAACTCCGTCCGATGATCACTATACTGTTCCTCGGCATACTCGCCCTGCTGATTGTCATCAACCTCAGAAAGGCCCGCGCCGCTGAAAAAGCACGATAGAAATGAAAAGACTGATATATTGTTTTGTGGCGGCTCTTGTGCTGCTGGGATGTTCCAATGACCGCAGCGGCATCCTCAAGGTCTACAACTGGGCCGACTACATAGATGAAGAGCTGCTCGAGGAATTTGAGCAGTGGTATCACGAGCAGACCGGCCAGAAGGTTGAAATCATATACCAGACCTTCGACATCAACGAGACCATGCTCTCAAAGATCGAATTGGGTCACGAGGACTATGATGTTGTATGTCCGTCAGACTACATTATCGAGAGGATGCTCCGCAACGACCTTCTGCTGCCGATAAACCGAGACTTCGGACAGACGGAAGACTACATTGGCTGCGTGGCGCCATACATTTCAGAAAAATTTTCCGAAATAGAAGGCTCGGGAAAAGATGCCCGTGACTATTCGGTGGGATACATGTGGGGAACAGTAGGTCTTATCTACAATTCCAAATATGTATCCGACGAGCAGGCACAATCGTGGAATGTCCTGCGCGAGCCCGCATACAAGGGCAAGGTGCTGATGAAGGACGCCTTCCGAGATGTATACACATCGCTTCTGACGGCTCTAAATAGAGAAAGACTTGACTCTGGACTTGTTGATCTGAGGACGCTCTCATTCGACACGTCTGACGAATCCATCGCTCTTGTAGAAAATTACCTCAACTCGTTCAAGGAATCCATCTGCGGATGGGAAGCCGACTTCGGCAAGGAGCAGATGACCAAGGAACTGGCCTGGCTGAACATGTCCTGGAGCGGAGACGCACAATGGGCCATCGAAGAGGCTGCGGAAATGGGACTCGACCTTCGCTATTCCATCCCTGAGGAAGGAAGCACCGTGTGGTTTGACGGTTGGGTGATTCCGAAATATGCGCGCAATGTCAAGGCGGCAAGTTACTTCATAAACTTCATGTGCAAGCCGGAGAATGCTCTGCGCAACATGGACATGACAGGGTATGTCAGCGCAATCGGCGGTGATGAAATTCTTGAGGCAATGAGTGACACCTCGGAGTATGAACCTGTAGATGCAAGTTATTTCTTCGGAGAAGAAGCCCGACAGGCACATGTAAACCCGATAATGTATCCGGACAGGGCAACTGTCGAGAAATGTGCAATGCTTCACGACACCGACACCGAGGCACTCCTGAAGATGTGGTCTCGAGTAAAGGGAGCCAATGCATCGGCATTCACCTACGTAATCATCACCCTCGTCCTGGGCGGACTGATTGCGGCAGTCGTCATAAAATACACACGCAGATATAGAAAAAGAAGAAGGTTCTGAAAACCTTCTTCTTTTTGTCTTATTATCTCTTAGTCAATCTTGATTATCCTCACGGCAGTAAGCATCGTCTCTCCGACAAGAGGCTTGAGGGCTACCTGAATACCCTCTCCGTCTGTCACATCCACATCCACCTTCACCACAAGCGGTCTGGCAGCGCCGACCGACTGGAAGACATTAAGCTTTTCAAAAATACATTTTCCGTTCACATCTACGCCAAATGTTCGTGATGATTCTTCATCATAGACACTGTCGCGTCCGAGATTATATGCCAGAGCCTCGGCAAGAGGCTTCACAAGCTCAGCCCAATGGAGATATACGGCATATTTTCCATCCGGAACATCCGCCTTGAAAGCCTCCAATCCACGTCTCTGGGTCTGGTACATAGGATCATTGTCTGTTCCGAGAATGTTGATTTCCGCTGCCGGGAGAGTACCGGTACGACTGCTCTTTGGCCTATATGCCGCACCACCGACATAGCCCCATGAGCCCTCGGAATATTCCTTCTCAGCCACCCAGCACACCCTCTGTCCAAGTTCCGTGAAATTCCTGTTGCTTCCCAGCAGGACATTAAGTTCTGAGAAACCATCCTTGAGAACCGGATTCTGAGCCCTGTAATTGATGTTCAGAACGTCGCATACCCCTTTTTCCGTCTGGACCATGAAGTTATTCAAACCATCTTCCAACGGGAGATACACCTGTGCCGTACCCATGCTGAACTCTATCTGGGCGACCTCTTTCCCGTCATGATAAAGTCTGGCACTCTCGCAATTTGAGTACATCTTTATACGATGCTTCTGATCCGCTTCACCCGAACGCACAGTCCAGTCAGAATCCGCAAATCTGACAAAAGGCTTCTTCGTAAGATTCGCCTTATAAAGCCAATATGTGTTCTTAGGCTTTCTGTCAAGGGTGACGATACCCTTGAGGTTCACATGAGGAACGGCGTTGCTGCGAGGCTCAGCATAGAATTCATTGAGATTCCACAAAAAACATCCTGCCACATAAGGAGTATCAAAGAAGGTCTTCATATAATACTCCTGGAACATATCTCCGTACTCCACGCTGTAGTCAAAGCTCTCCGGGGCTTTAAGAGAATGGATCCTGTTATCGATGTCGGCACCATATTCAGAAATGAGCAGCGGGACGTCCGGGTATTTCCTGTGGAACTCCGAGATGGCTGTATTGAGGTACTCGACAGTCCTGCTGTACCATCCGAAATAATAGTTCATACCTATGGTTGACGGTACCCTTACCAGGTCTGCGTCCTCATATCTGTCAAGGCCGGAATGATATGGAATCATAGTCTCTCTTGCCGGGTCAAGTTCATTGATGCAGTTCTCTATCCGCACCGCCTGACGATGGACCTCCTGACAATACGACTTATACTCGGGAGTGTTGCGTTTATAAGGCGGACGGAGCATGACCTCGTTCATATATGCCCATATAACAACCGACGGATGGTTGAAACCCTGCTTTACCATTTCCTCCGCCATCATCACGCAGTTGTCAGAAAACTCCTGCGACTCGGTCACGGCATTGACAATCGGAATTTCCACGGAAGTAAGGATGCCGAGTTTGTCGCAGGTCTGCAGAATGAGCGGATCCTGAGGATAATGGGACACGCGGAGGAAATTTCCACCCATCTCCTTTATCATCCTGATGTCATTCACATGATAACTGTCGTCCAATGCCCAGCCTTGATTCTTGAAGCACTGATGGCGGTTTGTTCCGACGAGCTTGAGGTGCTCGCCATTAAGGAAGAATCCCTTTTCCGGATCGAAGCGGAACCAGCGAAGGCCGAAATGCTCCGAAACCTGATCGAAGATTTCTCCGGTCTTTGTGTCCTTCACTACAGTCTTGAGTGTATAGAGTGCCGGCGAGTCAGGAGACCAGAGCTGGGGCTGATTGACCATGGCATCAGCAAGGACAGCATAGTTCTCAGCCTGAGCCTCCAGCTTCAATTTCTTGGTAATCTTCTGAACGAGAGCTCCTTGAGGGTCATAAATCTCGTAATCTACATTTATTTTTCTGGCGACGGCTGAGGCATTGTTGAGCAGCAGCCTTGCAGACACCTTTGCGCTTTGGGCCGAGACCTCCGGCGTCGTTATATAAAGTCCGGAAGTCGCCTTGTCGAGAATGCTTATATTGACAGGCTCCTTCACGACGAGAAACACATCCCTGTATATACCGCCGTAAAAGTTGAAGTCCGCACTCAGAGGCGGAATGTCCGGATTATGCTTGTTATCAACATTCAGAGAAAGCTCGAAAGGCTTGCCCGGTGTCACGAAAGATGTCACATCAGCAGAAAACGCTGAATATGAACCGATGTGCGAAGTGACCTTCTGTCCATCGATAAAGACATCACACTCCTGTCCCACAGCTTCGAACAGCAGATAGACACGTTTCCCTTCTGCATAAGATGGGACGTCCACAGTCTTCCGATAATAACCCTTTCCGCGATAATATCCGGGAACATCATCCTTGATATCCTCGGCATTCCAGGTATGAGGGATATTAACTACGGTCCACTGGTCTAAAGGAGCATCAGCTCGTCTGTACTCCCATGCGGAATTGATGGTATAGGATACTGTCTCCGCACTAAGGGCAAAAGAGAATGCAGACGCTGCTGCAATCATCAAAAGCTTTCTCAAATTCATAATCAAGGTTTATTTGTTTTCAATATTTCTCTTTCTGAGCAATGCTTCCAGGAAATAATAATCGGCATATACCAGCGGCACGTCAATCTCAAATTTACGTGCTCCGCGGCTATGGTCCAGAATGAAGCCCGCCTTGTTGCCCGGGCCTTCCCTGTATAAGTCATAAATATTCTTCACCATCGTGTCGGCAGCAGCCTTGAACTCCTTGGCATTGGCCTGATCAAGAGTAGCAAGTTCATAGAATGCACTTGCCATCACGGCTGCGGCAGAAACATCACGGGTCGAATTCGGGATGTCCGGATCATCGAAATCCCAGTACACGACCATATCTCCCGGAAGATTCGGATGGTCAAGGATGTAACGTGCCACCTTTCTGGCATGATCAAGAAATTCCTGATTGCCTGTCTCACGATAGCACATCGAATATCCGTACAATGCCCATCCCTCACCTCTTGCCCAGGTAGAATCGTCATTATATCCCTGCCACGTCATCCTGCCGACAACGCCTCCTGTCTGCGGATCATAATCCACAACATGCCAGCAGCTCGCGTCCTCACGGAAGTGATTCTTCATGGTCGTCTGTGCATGACTGACAGCGATATCGTACAATGCCTTGTCACCGGTAAGCCTTGATGCAACGAAGAGAAGCTCGAGGTTCATCATATTGTCAATGATGACCGGAAAATTCCACTCTCCCCAGCTCCATGACAACGTACAGCCTACATTCGGATTAAAGCGTCCTGCAAGCGTATAGGCCGCCTCTATCAGCACATCACGATAAGCAGGATCCGATGTAAGCCTGTAGCCGTTACCGAAACTTCCGCCGATCTTGAAACCAAGGTCGTGAGTATTGCCGTTCTTCTTTTCAGACTCTATATAGGAAGTAAAACGCATTGCTGCATCCTTCCACTGCCGCTGACCGGTATACTCGTACATATACCACAGAGAACCTGCAAAAAAACCGCTGGTCCAGGACTTTGGCTTGAGCATCATCAGCTCGCCATTCTCATATTTATGCGGTGCGACGACTGTGTCTCCCTGCGCCCATCTTTCCGCCATCACAGAGTCACACACCTCTACGGCCTTTGCGAGCTGCTTTTCCGCATACCCAAAGACGTTATCTACAATATCAGTATCAGCACCGCCGCATCCTGAAAACAGGATAACGGCCGATGCTGATACAAATATAGAAAGAATTAATCGTCTTAACATCGATTAGCGCTCCTCAGTATCCTTCATACATCTCACAGGGAATGCGTTGGCACGCGCTCCAAGATATGTCTGGATCTGTTCGTCATTGACATAAGTACCGCTGCTCTTCTCATTCTTCTCCGGTCCCTTCTTCATGAATGCCTTTGCATCATGTGTACCAGGAACAGGTGCGTTTGTCCAACAGAAAGCGTAAGTACCTGTGTTGTTTACAGGACGTGCGATGTTGTTGTCTCCACCAGACTTGTAGTTGACCCAACCTGATGCATATGCATAGATGAAGGCAGGAGTTGCACCCTCAACAAGTGCGAAAGTAACGTCAGCATCCTCTGCATATGTAATATCATATCCAGCCTGGAAATAATAGTACTTGTCCTTAGTCTTATTGCTGTCTGTTCTCTTCAAGATTTCTGTATCAGTCGATGTTGCGTTGAAAATCTCAGAAATGACATCAGGTGAAGCCACTCTCCAGCCCTTTGGACATGGGTCATAGACTGTCTTCTGTCCTGCCTGCCAGTTTCCTGCCTCTGCATTACCCCAGAAGTCATCCTTTCTGTCAGCGATTGTTCCTGTGAGCTTTCCGTCACCAAGCCACCAGTCATAAGCGGCCAGCTCAATAAGAGTAGGATCAGCGACAAGCATAGCCTGTGGAAGAGAGTTGATCTTTTCGAGTGTAAATTCACCTGCAACATCATTTGCAATAGTAAATCTCTTCTTAGCCTCATTTCCCTGGCTTACAAGAGCGTCTGTTCCCCAAGTGAAAGGAACTGGACGGCCCCACTGATACATCGCGCCACCGTTCTTGAAAGAGCGGTTCTGCATAGCCTTCTGAGCACCCAGGTTTCTGTCCATAACCTCTGCACCGCATGCGTAAGTTACCGACTTGATACCGTCAGTAAGCCACATTGCAAGGGTCCAAAGTACAGTTCCGTCTGCATCGAGGATACCGATCTTACCCACAGCCACGCGGTCACCGCTTGTTGCGCTGTTCTTTACCCTGACTGTATAGCCTTCCTCAAAGTTAACAATGGTATTTTCTTTATTAACATCGTTCACTGTAGTATAGGTCTTTCCAGCACCTTGATTGATGTCACTCCAGATGATCTTCACGTTTGCAGGCTTCTGAACTCTTGCAAAGTCTCCACGTGCCTTGAGCTCCACTGTCTGCTCAGGAGATGTCCAGTTGACAACCACAGTATTGGTAGGACCGTAAGCATATCCGCCTGCAAGGTCACGAGTCTCGACTGGCTGATACCAGTCTACTGCGTTGTCTGTAAGTGAAAGGTTGCTGATTACGATCTCGTTAAGAGCATTGGCCTGGAGAACTCCGTTCTTCTTTACAGGGATTGTAACTGTGTTCTTTGTTGCCGGATCATAAAGCTCTGCAGCGATATAGAGCGGAGTCTCAGCAGCAGAGAAATCTGCAGGAAGAGTAGAGATCAGGAAAGTCTGAGCCTGAGCGAGCGTTGTTGCCTCAGCCGGAACAACCTTGATATAAGAAAGTCCGTCTGTTGCCACGGCTGAAGAACCTGCAGCCATATCGATATTGATTGAACCTGCAAGATTCTTCTCTCCGCTGAGGTCACGAAGTGTAACGCTCTTGAGAGTGTACTGCGAATACTCCTCTGATGAAATAGTAAGCTTTACAAATGCGTTGGCATATCTCATGGCAAACTTTACTGGCTCGTCCACAACAGTTGCTGTCTTTGCATAACCTACAGCATACTTGCCGATGCCGGCAGCTGAACCCTCCTGCTTTGCAGGCACTGAAACAGCGATAGTAGACTCTGAAATGACAGGATCAACTGAATATGGATAATAGATGAAGAGGGAGTTTGAACCTTCTGCGAGAGTGAAGTCCTCAACTGTAGCAAATGATGCCTTGCCTGTGCCTGCACCCGAAGTAACTACAGCCTGAGTGTTCCACATATCAGCAGCATCCTCGAGAGACATTACTCCGACAGCGTCAGTTGCATCCCAAAGAACAGGAATGACGTTTCCGCTCTGCTCTCCGATTGTAATCTTGGTATCTACTGTGCCTGTCTCACCTACGAGAACGAGGCTTGATGAAGCTCCGTTGTTCACAGGAGCATTGTCCATCTCAGCAACACAGCCGACCATGGCTGCTGCCGCAAACAAAAATCCGAATATCTTTTTCATAATCATGCCGTATTATTAGTTCCAAGGGTTTGGTGTAAGATTTCCTGCATCTGAATCCTCTGCCCATTCATCCGATGCTCCCACACCGGTCCAAATAGTGTAAGCTGATGCACTTACACGCTCGCCGCTATAACTTATGACAATAGAGATATACTCTGTTCCGTGAGCCAAATCCGTGAGGATCTTCTCATGTGGAAGAGATGCCACTTCGACTCCGTTGGTCTTCGCGAAGTTGATAAGGCTGGTAGAAGAAGTCGGATCAAAACCGAGATCTGCTACAGGATAGTTGTAAACAACCTTGTAAGCTGTGGCTGTTCCCTTCTTGATGTCCGCCTTGAGTGTTGCACCGCCGTCTGCGATGTCAGTCACACTGATTGACAATTCCGTACTTGCAGCCGGTTTTCCCGATCCTGCTGAAGTGTCTGCTTTCTTGCAAGCCCCCATCATAAAGACAAGGGTAGCCGAAGCGAGTAAAGCAAAAAAACGTTTCATAAAATTAAAGATTAATGTTAAAAATTATTTTGAAAGTGTTGTAATATATGCTCTTTCCTGTCCCGGAGGTACTGTCGCGGTAAATCCGAGGATATATGTCCCTTCATGCCTGTATTCCTTTTCCCTCAACTGCGGCATGTCATCCAGTTTCTTTGGATCTGACTCGAAGATGCTGTAACGGACACCCTCGCCCTGTGTGCTCAGAAGGCGCCTTTTTCCATCCTTCTTCAGAATGATTCCTCTTCTGCAGACCTTTGGCCGGGCTGTCGACACCATCGTCCATTGTATCTTGGCCTCCTTGTCTTCTGCGGCACAGACCACATCTGTAATCTCCACATCTGTATTATCGACAAGCTCCACAGTCCTCGAAACCTTGGCAGCCTCTCCTTCGAACACCGGACTAAGATCCATGCTCACACCCATCCTGTCTTCTGCCCTTATTTCCGAAGTTATCGTGGCTCCGGCGTCGACTTTGTGTTTCTGACCGTTTATCGTAAGCGTATTATGTCTGAGGTTGCCATAACGGAACACATCCCACCTGAGAGATTCCTGCTTCATGTTGAACAGATTGTTTCCCATCTTCCTCAATGTGCTCTCCAATTCTGCATAACTCTGCACAGGCATGTCATAAGCCCATCTTACACCATCTGCATCAAAGACGAACGAACCGGCATCCATATGACCATGGTTGACCGATGCCCTTCCCGCCTTTATTCCCAGATAGCTCTCGGTTTCAGAGAATGACCAGTCGGTATGTATCATTGCAACCGGAGCCTTGCCGTAGCCCACATACATGCTTTCAGACGGTTTCTGCACATTGCTTAGATCCACCTTGGAAGCGAAGCACATGATCAGCGGCAGAAAACGTGTCCTTGCCATCTTTTCAAAGAAACATCCGGCATCAATTCTCCAGAGTTCATTGTAGAGCAGAGAAGGATCATTGTAACGGGCCGCAAAGTACCACATGGCCATCTCCGATACAGCATACGGACTATTGTCTGCATAGTTGAAAGACCTTCCGCAAGGAGCATTTGACCAAAGCTTGTACTTTGCCGTATTCCTGAGACACTTGTGGTCGGACAGGCCGAAATCATGTCCAAGGCATGTCTGAAGGGCATCCATCATGACGACCTGATAAGATGTTCCATAGGACCAGTAGCCAGGACCTTCGGGGTAATTGCCCTCAGGAGAATACATCTTCTTCAAAGCCTTGGCATTTGACTTTACAGATTTGTCGATCAGACGCTCTGTCAGTACCTTGTTGCAATCCAGCGCAAGGCAGGCACACACAATGCCTCCGTTGCAGACCTGATTCCAGTTATGAGCCTTGCTGTAGAAATCCAGACTCCATACATCATTGTCTGCCGGAATCAGGACATAGTCCATAAGGGCTCTCTCAACCTGACGGCGTAGATCCTCAGACAACTCATTCCACAGCCAGTCGTATGCCAGGGAGACGGCATAGGCAAACTCCGTAGCATCAAGACTGTGGCGCGGCATATTCCAGTCCGGCAATGCACACATCCCCTTGAGAAATCCCTCCGCCTTTTCAAGATACTTCCTGTCAGATGTCATCCTGTATGCATAGGCGCAAAGAGGCAGAAGGTTCAGTACCCTCCTTGTTGTTCCGGTAAGTCTCTTGTTGCTGGCATCCAATGTATATTCAAGCGTTTCCTTAAATGCCACGGCCTCGTCGGCATATTCCATTATACCCTTATGAAGAGACTTAAGATAACCCGTGGAGTCAGATGCTATCTTTTCAGACAAGCGTTCAAACCCCTGCGCGTCAAGAAACAGACGAGGGTGCGTCTGACCGTGGCATACCGCCGCAGTCAGCACGAGCAGAACAGCTATGGGCCAATATTTCAGAAACGTCCTAGTCATACATTAAAGAAGAATACGCGTGAGTTTGGTCTTGAGTGTAACCTTTGTTCCCTTAGGAACTGTGGCTGTGTATCCAAGGACATGAGTATTGTTGTAATACTTCTCCTTCGCTCTCAAGGCCGGGAAGTCAGTCAGTTTTTTCGGATCCTTCTCGAATATCTCATACTTGACGGCAACGGCATCGTTATCAGACTCCGCAACGAGATAACGGATAGTCTGACCTACGGAAAGTTTGATGGCCTTTCCGTCTGAAAGCACTTCCGGAGTTGCATAGGAAACCAGAGTCCAGCGGACATTTGCATCCTTGTCTGATTTTGCCTCTATCTCATCCAGGATAATCAGATCCTTGCCTTCCAGCCTGAAAGTTCTGGTGACACCCGCAGCCTCGCCGCCCAAGATCTGAGTCAGGTCAATCTTAGCAGTCTTGACTCTGGCTCCGTTTGTTGCTGAAAGGACGGTAGCCCTTCCTGTCACCTTGTGGTAGGCGTCGTTGATGGTCAAGGTATTGTGCTGCTTGTTATTGATGCGGAAAACATTCCATCTCTGCGACTCCTGAGCCATATAGAAAAGCTCGCCGTCAAGAACAGCTCTGAGGTCATCATAGGACTGGCGAGGAAGGTCCATTGCCCATCTTACATTCTCTGCATCAAAGACAAACGAGCCGGCATCCATGTGGCCGTGGTTGAAGTTCTCCCTGCCGGCCTTAATGCCAAGATACATATCCGAAGACTCATACGTCCAGTCGGTATGGAACATGACCAGAGGATTCTCTCCGCCGCCGGAATACATCGTATCTGACGGTTTTGTGACATTTGTAAGGTCTATCTTATAGGCATAGGTCATGACAAGAGGAAGAAGCCTTGTCTCATCTGCTTCCTTCTTGTATTTACCGCTCTGCAGATATCTCAATTCGTTGTAAAGAAGCGACGGCTGCTGGAATTTGTCGGCGAAATACCACATAGGGAATATAGGCACAAGTGTCTCCATGGTATCCGAGAAATTGAAGAATTTCTCTGTGGCGCCGACAGCAAAGAGCATGAAATGTCCTGTCTTGTTGAAACCGTTTACAGCAGAAATGCCATAATCAGTTCCCAGGCAGCTTTCAAGAGCCGAAAGCATGACACACTGGAAGGCTGTACCATAGGACCAATAACTTGGACCTTCCGGATAAATGCCGTCCGGAGCATACATCACTTCCACTGCACGACGGTTAGTGGTAACAGACTTGTCTATCATCTTTTTCGCAAATTCGGGATATTTCTCGTATGTGGCAAGCGCCGCACATACAAGACCCGCATTGCAGACCTGATTCCAGTTATGGTTGTTGTTATAGAAGTTCTGGCTGTACTCTCCCTTGTCCGATGGGGTCAAAGCAAAATCCAGCATCGCCTTCTCGGCAAGCGCCTTGACTTCTGACGAAAGGTCTTTATAGAGCCAGTCATATCCTATGGCTACTGCTGTGGCAAGCTCAGCCATGTCCAGACTGCTGCCCTTAGTGTTCCAGTCTGGGAATGAGCACACTTCCTTAATGGTCTTGAGAGCCTGGTCGAAGTATTTCTGTTCTCCTGTGAAGCGCCACGCATAAGAAGACAGATATATCCTTTCCAGAGCCGTACGATGAACGGTATTTGCAAGGGCGCTGCTGCCGGCTGAAGCGTCCTTTTTCTCATATTTCAGAACACTGCTCACCATGCCGATCGCCTCGACATTATACATGATCGCCTCATGGAGGGCAGTCAGTTGCGGATCTGCACCCGAAAGCACCTTCTGCTTCATCTGACCAAACTGTTCATCATTAAGGAACAGTCTTGGATGATAGTCGGAGGTCAGAGCGGGTGTCACCTCTGCAGGATTGTCGGTTCCGCCACCGGACACATTCTCTCCTCCGCTCTGTGGGAGCTTCTCTGCTGAACAACTACATAGGTCCAGCGTTACAACGCATAAAAGAGCATATATTATCTTCCTTGTCATGTAATAAGCCGTTTAATATGACCAACCTTCTCTTCTTGAAAGATTATGGTTTCGCTGAATTTCTGCCAAAGGGGCGCTCCATGGCCACATGCACTCGTCATAGTACCAGATACCCATATTCTGTGTCATAGGACAACCCCACCATGACTGTCCGCCATATTCTGTCTTTCCCTGGAACTTTGTCTGTTTGTATGTTCCCCACCTTATCTCATCAAAATAATTTACAGCTTCTACGCAAAGTTCAACCCTACGCTCGTATCTGATGGCCTCCAGCAGATCTTCCTTGCCCGGAACTCCGACAGAAGGCATATTGGAGCGAGACCTGACCTGATCCACAATTGCAGCAGCATCTGCAAGACTTCCGATATGGGCTAAGGCCTCAGCTCTTTGAAGTGCTACATCCGTGTATCTGATAAGCGGCCAGTCAGTGTGACCCCAATATCTTCCTTCGATTTCGTCCTTCAAAAAGTGAACATATTTCCGGTACATATATAATCCCGGAAGAGCTGTCTCATTGAAGCGGATATCTCCTCCGTCAACATCAGAGCGACGGAACGGATGTCTGATTTGTTTCCCTATTACATTCTTGTTTCCATTGATGCCGTCCACATAACAATCCTGCGGATCATAAGGAGGAAGTATGGTCTGCAAAAGGCGAGGATCCCTGTTCTCATATGCCTTATGAATCCTGTCCTGGTTGCCTTCATTAAGATAATATTGATTAAAGACATCACTGCCGACGCGCTCGATTGCCGCCTTTCTTTCAGACGACCAGTCCTCAGACATGAGTCCGTCCCTGAGGAAGAAGACCTCTCTCTGGGCTACGGTCATGTTGTCCCAGTTCTCCAGACCAGAAACCTGTGACCAGGCGAATTTTGTTCCGTCGGCATTCTGATACGAATCCACAAAATCGGCAGACGGTTTGATTTGAGCCCACCCTGAATATGTATCCCAAGCACCCACTGCGAGCTGGAAGTTATCACAGAATCCTGCAGAAGGGTCAAACTGGATAGCCCAGATCATCTCCTTGTGGGTCTCATTGGCAGGCTTGAAGAAATCTATATATCGTCCTTCCCAGAAGCCATGACCGCAGAGGGTAACCTGTTCGAAGTCTGAAGTTGCAAGAGCATATAAATCCAGAGGCACCTTTTCGTCCTTGATAAGCCCTCTTTCCACCAATGCTGCTTTCCACATATAGACCATTCCGCGCAACGCGTATGCTGCTGCCTTGGAAGGACGTCCGAAATCAGCCTTGAGACTTGTATTGCAGGCAGGCAAATTGGTATTTTCTATGCAGAACTTCAGGTCAGAAAGTACAAAGTTCCATATTTCCTCAGGTTCTGCCTGACCCTTTGTACAATCGTCGTTATTTACCGGGCTCTCATACAACGGCACCCCCAGGAAAAGGGTATTGAGCCTGTGATACGCCCAGGCACGGATGAATCTTGCCTCGCACATGTATTTGTCAAAGGTCTTGCTGTCCAGCCCGGCCTTTTGAAGGTTTGCAATTGCATCGTTGGCAGCATGAATAAGTGAGTATCCGAATTTCCACTCAAATGTAAGCTGCTTGTCGCTTGCCTTCTTTGTTGATTCTGACAGACTGGCAGGCTTATAGAAACCTGCATTATAGTCGGTCGTGAACCCGACGGCCTCAATGCCGATCCTGTTATAACCTGTTGTCTGCTTGTTTATCTGGATATTTCCTTTATTGTCACTAAAGTCCGTGATATAGAAATGTTTATAGATACCTGCCATTCCTTTCTCTGCCAAGGACGGAGATGTCCACATATTTTCGGTTGAAATCTTATCAGAAGGCATCTGGGTAAGCATATCTGTACATCCCATCACGATAGTGGCCGCCATCAAACCAAATATAATATTCCTTTTCATCATAATTTCCTTTAGAATGTGATCTGAGCTCCGAATGAAATCTGCCTCATGAGAGGGTAACCGATTTCTGTACCGATTTCTGGATCAAGACCAGGATATGCTGTAATGGTAAGGAGATTATCCATTGAAACATATGCCCTGAGCTTGCTCACAAAGAACTTCTTGGTAATGTGTTCAGGAAGAGTATATCCCACCTGCAGATTACGAAGTTTCAGATAGTCACCTTTATATTCGTAAAACTCACTCTCAAGAAGGTTGGACGCGTCATAATCGTATGTAAGGCGCGGATATTTTCCATATATATTTGTCCTTGAATCGTCAGGATTTGCTGGGTCATAGAAATAATGATCTGCGACCACATGTTTCATCAGACCTCTACCATGCTTGATGGAGGTATTGTTATATGTTCCCGTTTTCCATATCAGACGGTTACCCATGGCTCCGGCCCAGACCATATTCAAGTCTATGCCCTTCCAGGAAAAACCGAGATTGATACCTAAGTTATATATAGGCTGAGCCGAGTATCCGGTAAATTCCCTGTCGTCGCTGTTACCATAGTCACCGTCACCGTTGAGGTCAGAGTAGATGAAGTCTCCGTACCAGAGCTGGTTAGGCGCAACCTTCTTGTTTCCTGCAAACATATATCCGGCATCAATCATAGCCTTGACCCATTCCAGATCGCTGTCTGTACGTATCATGCCATCAACAGGACCTGCTGTCGGATCCACCTCTCCTCCGTAAAGTCCCCAACCGGTTCCCTTATAAAGCCGGTATCTGTACTGCTCGCCAACAATATGACCTTCACAAAGGAGACCTCCGCCCCAAGAAGTCGACACATCGCTGAGATTTGTCCTATATACAGGTTTGCCGTCAGCATCTGTGTCCCAATATTTCTTCAACTCTCCCTTATACTTTACAACCTTGTTCCTGTTCCATGAAAAGTTTGCTCCCACATGATAGAAGAATTCCTTTCCTACCTTGCTGTTCCAGTTGAGGGCGATCTCGACTCCTCCGTTGACCATCTTACCCTGGTTAGAAGGCACTCCGCCGACATGACCCATGGTGAGATAGATAGGAGGAGTATTGAGGATATCTGATGTCATACGGTTGTAAACATCAACCTCTCCTGTAAGCTGATTGTCAAAGAACGAGAAGTCAACTCCGATGTCGGTAGTCGTTGTTGTCTCCCAACCGAGGTTTGAGTTGCTCAATGCAGCTGCATAGAGTCCTGTCGTAGGCTTTCCGTTTATGACAACATTTGTGGTCTGGTATAATGACTGCCATGCATAGTTTCCGATAGAGTTGTTACCGGTCTGTCCCCAAGAAGCACGTAACTTCAGTGATGTCAACCAAGTCTTCGTCTCTGCCATCCATGGTTCCTCTGAAAGTTTCCAACCAGCAGATACAGAAGGGAAAACGCCGTATTTCTTTCCTGGTCCAAACCTTGACGAGCCGTCCACACGGACGTTCGCCTCAAAGAGATATCTATCCTTGTAGGCATAATTTGCTCTTGCGAAATATGACCTCAATCCCCATGCTAAAGCTGCGTCACTTGATGCAGATGTCAGCTCCGAGAATGTTCCCAGATCATGCAGCGACCAGTCTGAGGCATTGGTCTTGCCGACTCCAAACTTTCCGAAGTCCTTGTAATAGATTGCAGAATATCCGGCGAGAGCACCAACTGCATGGTCTCCGAATGTGCCGTTATAACGAAGAAGAATATCAGAGGACATCTTGTGATCAAAGTCTGCCTGTCGAGTGACTGTAGCCTCTGCCATGTTGGAAATTGACACAAGTTCGTTGGCAATGTAGTTCCATGTACCTGTCTGCAAAGAGTATCTCTGATAATCTCGGAAACTTGGAGAGTAGTTTACTGTCGCCTCAGCTGTAAAGCCCTCGAAGAATGTAATGACACCGAAAAGCGAGCCGCTCAACTTCCACCTATGGTCATATCCTCCACGCCCGGAAAGACGCTGAAGAATATTGGCTGCCTGTGTTGACTCATCGTCAGAGGCAGGTTTTCCCCACTTGCCAGGTTCTCCAGGATATACACCCGGAGTGGTCATGTTGAGGTAACTGAATCCGTCGCTGATATTGGCCATACCATACTGCTGATACTGACCCAGAATCTTTGTGCCAAGCTTGAACCACTTGGTTACGTCCGCCTCGATATTTGCGCGGAAGTTTGCCTTCTGGGTACTTGAATTGATGTCATAACGGTTGATGACACCCTGGTTGTCCACATAGCTCATCGACACGAGGTACTTCACCTTGTCATTTGCGCCAGATACAGACAGGTTGTGCTGCTGAGAATATCCGGTCGAGAACACTTCCTCAAACCAATCTGTATTAGGATAGGCCATATAGTTAGGAACGCCTGCCTCTGTCAGGGAGTTTGGATTCTTGGCAGCTGTTGTCCACTGTTCGATTGTATTAGGCTTGAAGATGTCAGTACCGCCTACGTTGTGGCTGGCCTCGTTTACATAGTTCATATACGACACATAGTCGGTAACGAACTCCAGGTTATTATACGGCATCTGCACAATTCCGGAGTACGAATATGAAATCTTGGCATTGCCCTTCTTTCCTGACTTTGTAGTAATGAGGATGACACCGTTTGCGGCACGTGTACCGTAAATCGCTGTTGATGCAGCATCTTTCAGGACTGAAATCGACGCGATATCCTCAGGGTTGACATCGCTCATGTTCCACTCGACACCGTCAACAAGCACAAGAGGGTCACTTCCGGCACTTGAAAAGGTTCCTGTTCCTCTGATTCGGAGGGTAGTCTTTTCCTGACCCGGCTGAGCTGATGTCTGGCTGACGTTCATACCCGGCACCAGACCACTCAACGATGTCGCCGGAGTAAGGATTACACGTCCGTCCATCTGTTTCTCGAAATCGACAGCAGTGACGGATCCAGTGATATTCACCTTCTTCTGTGTGCCATATCCGACAACCACAATCTCATCCAGCAGCTGGGTGTCTTCGGCCAATGCGATGTTCACCACGCTTGACGCGCCCACCGGACGGGTTTCTGTCTTATAGCCAAGGCAGCTGAATACCAGCGAAGCCTTGGAAGGGTCCTGTACATTGAGGGAATATGCTCCGTCCATGTCTGTCATAGAACCGGTGTATGTACCCTCAACCATGATTGTAACTCCCGCCAAAGGAGATCCTGCCGCATCCGTCACCTTTCCGGAAACGGTCTTTGACTGCTGTGCAAATGACAAAAGTGAAATGAAAAACAACGCAACCAGCATTGCCATCCTCACAAGGGCAGATAAGTTTCTGTTCATATTAATGTGGTTAGTTTGTTATTATTTGTTTTCTAGCCTATCGGAGACAACTTTATGGTTATAGTCGCTGTCTGACCCTTTGCTACGGTTGTCTCATAACCGCACATATACATATTAGGATTGTTGTTGTCATAGCCAGAACCGAAATCCACGCCCGGCTTTCCGGAACATTTCCACGTCTTCCACTCCACTGCAGGTCCTTCCTTCTTGCTCATATATAATGTCTGGCCCTTTGACTTCAAGGTTACCTTATCAGTTCCTATTGTCGGAACGCCATATGTCACCATCGTCCATCTTACCTTGGCATCCTTGTCTGTCCTTGCCTGGATCTTATCAGACACAATCAGGTCTCCCCCCTGGATATAGATGGTCCTGACTACTGCTGCTGCCTGATTGCTGACAGCAGGAGTCATGTCCACAACTCCGCCATACTTTCCGCCGGAACGGATGACAGATGTCACCACGGCGGCTCCGTCTACCAGATGGTCCGCATCGTTGATGGTTATGGTACTGTGATTTCTGTTATTGTATCTGAAGACAGTCCATCTTCCAGAGGTCTGTGACATGCTCCAGAGATCCGGAATGACTTTTTCCAAAGAAGAATAGCCCTGGCTTCCCAAATCAGCAGCCCAGCGCACTCCCTTGTAGTCATAGACAAAACTGCCTGCGTCCATGTGACCATGATTTGATTTGGCCTTTCCGCCTTTGATGCCGAGGAACTTGTCCGTTTCATCCATCTTCCAGTTCGAATGCACGAGGACTACAGGAGTAGTGCCGTTTCCAGACCACACCTTGTCAGAAGGGGCACCGATACTGTCAAGACTGGTTATTTTCAGACGATGGGCAAAAAATGCAGTAAGAGGAAGAAGGGCCGAATCCATATTGTTGTCGTACATCGACAGGCGGCTCTTTTCTATATACAGGTAAGACAGGTCTGCATACTGCCAGGCATAATACCATTGCGCGTAACATGGACTTACGTCATTGCCGCAATCATAGAAGTTGAAACACATTTTAGTCGGGCCTTCCATGTACAGCATGAATTTACCCGACTGCTCGAATCCTGGCTTGCCCGCAAGGCCTGCCTCTGAACCTGTTGTTGCGTAGAGAGAAGCATTGAGAAGCATCTGATAGTTGGTACCGAATGTCCAGTAGCCGTATCCCTCAGGATAGTTTCCGTCCGGCTGATAGATATATTCCACTACAGGGGCATTCTTGGACACCGCCGTCTGGACCAGAGCCTTGCAGTTGTCAGGATCACTCTCATAAATGGCCAAGGCTGATGCTACGATTCCTCCGCAGCATACCTGATTCCAGTTATTCTTCATCTCATAAAAATCATGGTGAAAGGAAGAATATTGAGTTCTTACCGGATCCAGCCAGTTTGCCTTGATCTTGCCTACTATTGTAGCTCTGGTCTGTTCATCAAGATCGTTATAAAGCCAGTCGTATGCAAGGGCGACACCCGAACCCATGACCGCACCGTCGAGACCATGGCGCAATGCGTTCCAGTCCTTGAACTCACACACGGCCTTCAGGTCCTCCTTTGCTTTTTCAAGATATTGGGCCTGTCCTGTAGTCTTATACGCATAAGCGCAGCTGAGAATTCTTGAAATTGCCTCCTGACATATATTAAGAAGCCTCTTTCCGTCATAGATGTCATAGACAAGAGCCGACATGGTCTGAGCCTTGTCTGCGTTGTAAAGAATCTCGCCATGAATCTGCGAAAGAGCCGGATTGGAATTGTTTTGAAGCGATGCCTTTATGCCGTCGAAATCGGCCTGAGTAAAAAGCATCCTCGGGTGGTTGGAAGCAGTCAGTCCGCTGTAATCCGGAGTTCCACCAATCGGAATTGCCGTATGAGGTGCATCAGAGGGCTCTTGAGGTGTTTCTACGGTACCCTCTTCCGATGGATTTTCCGGGACTTTGCCAGTGTTGTCTTCCGGAGCTATGCCATCAGCGCAACTTAATGCTACACAACAGGTTGCCACGATGGTGAGGGCATATCGGAGAATCTTATTCGTGGTCAGCATTTATCTTTTATCATTAAAAGTCAACAAATATACAACAATTTTGAAAAATTTTGACATATTTGCCATCTTTGCAGACGATAAAAAACGGCATTTTGAATATTCTGTACACCATATTTGGACTCATCTCTCTGACATTGGGAGTACTCGGCGCATTCCTGCCCGTACTTCCCACCACTCCGTTCCTGCTTCTGTCCGCCTTCTTCTTCCTGCGAGGCAACATGAAGCTATATTACTGGCTGATGAACCATCCCCGCCTTGGTGTCTATATCAAGAACTTCACCATCCACAAGGCCATACCATTAAGGGTGAAGATCGTATCAATCTCCACCCTTTGGCTCACTCTGCTCTACTGCGCCATCTTCGTCACCGACCACTGGGCCCTGAGAGCGTTATTCATCTTGATTGCGGTCTGCGTGACCGTCCATATCCTGTCGTACAAGACACTGAA
The DNA here is from genome assembly GCA_045127685.1 of Candidatus Cryptobacteroides sp. Lineage (GTDB taxonomy): Bacteria > Bacteroidota > Bacteroidia > Bacteroidales > UBA932 > Cryptobacteroides. Next base: position 104,401 of record JBGVQP010000001.1, on the reverse strand, counting down.
GTGATGCTTGGCGTCGGAGCCGCTGAACAAAGCTACAACTCGCCGCCAGTTTGCGAAGACCAGCAACGCACCCTTTTCGGAAACGCCTGACTACAAACAACTTACATAAAACAAGCGTTGCCACTCTGCATTATTTTAGATAGAGTAGCAACACTAACAAATTCACATCAACCTAATAATCAAAAAGTTACGTCACCGGTAGCGTCGCCGGTCATAAGCAGGGAGGGCGGCATCCTCCAGACACTCCTCCACCAGCACAACCATTTGATGCTCTTTTCTTGATTTTAGCAATTGCTTCCATGTCCTGTAACAAATAAGGAGCATAAACACACAGAAAGTCCTCTATTTGAGCCGTAGAAAGTTTCTGAAAGTCAGGACAGATATTTACAAAGACCTGCTTGTCCACCTCTTTGCCTGTCACGCCAATCGCCCTAGCGCCTTTGGCTGTACCTGCATGCAGATAGACCTTCGCGGGATACTTTCCTTCCGGAAAAGCTAACATTGTAGCAGTATCATATAGGGTCAATGGGCCGATACCCTTGATTGCATTTCTTTTCAATTCGGCAAGAATATCCTCAAAGGTGGGGAGAGCACTTAATATGTCCTTGTTTTCTTCTACCCATCTCAGCCATTCGTAATAACACCCGTTGATATTATATGGAGCATGGCCACGAATATACTTCCCTTCCCATTTTCTACCATGGACATCATATCTGCAGTTATTGGAATAATCATCAATCCACCTTGCAATTTGTTGACTTGTTACTTTCATATTATTATCTTTTAATGGTTTAACATGTGTTTATTTGAAATCGGGTGCTTCGCGCCTTTACGGTCTCGGGCTGGGCCCGAGAGGAAGGCCGCAAAACGCATGACCGTAGGAACCCGCTACGCAGGGTTCCCGGTCACGCTGATTAAAATTATTTTGATTCTTGGAGACAACGGACCGAAGAACCGTTCGCGCGATCGTTGCTGAACGACGGACCGACGTTGCCATAGCTGTCGAAGTACAGGCGGTACGCGTCGTAACTGTTAGGAGAAGCAGACCAATAGTAGCCGCGGTTGCCGACATGGTTGAGGTTTCCATTATCGCTGCGGCGAAAACCCGAAGCCGGGTACCAGATGGTTTGGTCGGAACCGAACTTGCCGGAGAAGTTCATGCCTTCGTTGGAACTGCTGTATAATGACGAGTTCGCGAATGATGATGACGAACCTAACGCCTTTGACCAAACACCATTGTCACCTCCGTCGGGAACGCGCCAACCTGAAGGACATGGGTCGTAGATTGACTTTACCTGATCCGAAGTAGTCCAACGAGTGTTATCTGTTGAAGACGAACCGGTGTAATACCAGTCGCAATCACTGCTATTTTCAGTAATGAATGTAGTAGGGTGAGCAGTAGCGTATGATATTGTACCATTGCTTGAATTAGACGATACGGGTGATGGCCAAGTTATGGTTGATTTAGCCACTGTCATGCTGCTGATACTTGATGCCCCCAGGAACGGATCCTTCCTACCCCACTGATATAACAGACCGAGAGCGCCGACGTCACCTGGGGTAGCACTTGTGGCACCGAGGTTGCGGTCCATCATAGTACCAGCATTATTGTAATAAGTCTGACCCTGAGGCTGGTCGGTGAACCATATATGCCATGACCAAAGGATGGTACCGGAAGAATTCTTTGCTGCAATGACTGCGTTGCCTTCTTTAAAGGTTGTCGCAGTATCAAAGTATATGTTTCCATCCTTATACGATACGGACTTTACCAAATCTCCCACTGAAGGAGTTGTGCTTGTACCAAATGACTCCCACAAAACTGCAACTGAAGACACTGTCCCTACAGATGCAGAAGAATTACCTTTGACCGATTTGAAATAATAAGGGCCAGCACTTGACACGATATAACAGTTGGCAGTTGCTGACGCCGACAAATCAACAGGTACATGTCCCTGAGTTACAGTAAACTCCTTGCTGATATCACCATAGGTCACTGTTATCTTGCCGGTACGAGTGCTTCCGCTATTGTTTTCGGGAATTATGTATGATACAGTTCCATTAGAATCTGTCACGCCTGTAATCCAAGAATCAGATGTTGAGACCACAGCCTTCTGACCTTCGCGAGGATTCGATACTGTATACTTGAAGGTATAAGTGCCGCTCGTGTAGTCATGACTGCCGGAGGTCGTAGTAAAGGCTATCGAAGATGCAGAATAAGTCTGTGTTACGACAAACTCCTTGCTTACTCCGGCATAAGTCAAGGTTATCTTGCCCGTACGAGAAGAACCACTGTTGTTTTCCTTGACAGAGAAGGATATGCTGCTGCCGTTATCCTTTACATCCGTTATCCAGTCGTGACTCGCCTCAACGTTAAGCGTGTAGCCATCTTGCGGATCCGGGATGGAATATGTAAACGAAGAAGAAGACGCAGCATAACCCAAGGTTACCGAGGTATTGTCCAGATTGATTTCCGCAGCCCGTTGGGTAACAGACACCTTCATATCCTCGGCTGATGGGTATGAAAGGGTTATGATACCTGTTCTGGTCGTAGTAGTCTCAGGAACAGTGAAACTTATCTTGTCTGCGGTCACACTCAAGTCGTTTACCCAATCCGGACCCTTGGCCTTGAGAGCAAATCCTTCGACCGGTTGTGTAATGTTGTATGACCACTCTACACCGCCCCCGTTGAAGGAGAAAGATCGAGTTGGAACTGAAACATTGATGGTCGAATAGTATTCAGGACAGATGTTCTCCACCAGACGGTACTTCCTGTCGCCGAGAATCATCGTTTCGCCTTCAACACGCATCTTCTGGCGGTTTCTGCCATAATGAAGGATTCCGTCCACAAGAGAATATCTATTGGAACTTAACTGTTTGAACCCCCCTTCCGGGCTGCCCCAGATAGACTTGTCTGCAACATAGTATGCCACATGATCCGACTCATACACTTCAATAACACCATGCTCAAACTTAATATATTTATTAGTAAAGTCATTATCTTCCACTACAACCCACATTCCGGCAATCTTCGCAGACTCCGGCTCTTCCATCTGCTTGACACATGAGGATGTAAGCAGAACCAATGAAAACAATATTGATATCTTTTTCATATTCTATGATTTGGTTAGAAAGTAAAGCCTATCTTGAAGGAAGGAGTCCACACGAAGTCAGAATAATAGTAGCTACTAGAAAGATAATAGTCGAATCCTAACGACTTCTCCACAAAGAAACCATATGGTGTCGTGCGTAAAGATGCCAGGAAATACATGTTACCCCGTTTGCTCAGACGCAGGTTACATCCGACTCCAAAATCTGCAAGCAGTTCAAGATTCGGAGCATAAACACCGCCTGAAACCGAAAGCATCGGCTGGTACTTGCCGCGGGACAGATAGAACTTCGTGTTGAGGAATATTGGAATATTGATCGGCGTAAATTTGTCTGCTCCCTTATACATCGGATCAAAGACATCACCGTATGTACAGAGGTTCACAAGATTATATGACACACCAGCACCAACTCCTGCAGAAACCCAGTTGCAGAACCTGTAGCCGATGGTATACGTAGCCTCTATCGGATGGAAACTGCCATATTCCCTAAAACCAAGATTTTTGTAAATAACATTTTCTTTGCCCGACTGATACCCATAAGAGAGTTCGAAAGAATGGACTAAACCCTTGTTTCTGTATTTGGCATTATATGCTTTGTCGACTTCATTTCTTTGGGCAATTCTTTTTGCCTTCTCCTCTGCCTTAGCCTTTGCTGCTGCAGCTTTTTGTTCTGCAAGGCGCTTTGCCTCCGCCTTCTTTGCTGCCTCTATACGGGCCTGTTCTTCTGCCTTAGCCTTTGCAGCTGCAGCTCTTTCTTCTGCTATACGCTTGGCTTCTTCCGCCTTCTGAGCAGCAAGACGTTCAGCCTCTGCTTTCTTCTTAGCTGCAATACGCTCTGCCTCCGCCTTCTGTTCCGCATATTTCCGGGCCTGCTCCTTTGCTTTTGCCTTAGCCACAGCAGCTTCAGCAGCAGCCTTCTCCTCCGCAGCCTTCCGCTCAGCATATTTCTTGTCTATCTTCATGCGGAAAACGATATATGAGCCGTCAATCTCTGCACTTTGTGTCAGATAGCCTTCTGCATATGCCTCCAGATACTTGGCATATGCAGAAACTGTCATCTTGAATTGTCCGTCAGGACCTGTGACAACCTGCTCCGCACCGCCTTTTGATACAACCTTCACTCCTGCTATCGGAGAATCATTCTCATCGAATACAACGCCGTTGACGAAACGGCCGCTCTGCGCGACTGCCATATGAGACAGCACAGCGCAGAGCACCAATATTAAATATCTTTTCATATTTCTGCTATTTCTTCTTCATGAAAGGAAGAGCGAGTCCGCCGGCTGCAGAACCATTATCATCCTTAAGTTTGAGGATTTCCTCGTCGCTCGGGCTGCGGAAGTTGACATACTTTGCAGGATAACCTGTCACTGTTATAGACTCCGGCTGTCCCGTTGTATCATATTTAATCTGTGTATTCAAGCCTACAAGAACATCGGCGTCACCGTTAGCAAGAAGAGCCTCGCGGACAGCAGTCTTTATTACGTTCTTTTCTCCGCCTTGCAGCACCGTCTTGCTCGGAATCATAAAATAGGATATCTTTTTAGGAGACACTTCGAGATCCGCAAGCACTGCCACCACAGGCTAGGCTGCGCTAATTTCTGTGTAAGATGCTGTGTTGATGAGTTTGGCTGGGCTGGAACATGCAACCATCGACGAGGCTACAAGTGCCAAAAGGAAAAACTTTTTCATACGGTTTTCAGACTTCCCCTGCCCCTCGAGAATAATAAGGTTATAGATGCAGAAAGCGTGGGATAGTTGGCTTGATTTCAGCTGATAGGCCCTAGGAACTGCCTTGGAATTGAAATAAGCAACAGCCCACGCTGATATCGTACGCCCGGAAGGGTATAGATACAGGTGAGGAAGTCAGCTCATTCTCATTCCGTAATGAATTTCCTAGGTTCATCAGCGAGAATAAAGCTAAACACTTTCCGTGTTAGTCGTATGTGTCACAAATGTAACAAATACTTTTCAAAAAACATCGCAAAAGTTCCTCTTACAGCAGGCTGCTGCTTAATGACTACTTTTGATGGAGCAAAGGTAAACAAAATGACAACCCCTTCGAGTTGTCTTTTCTTGTCTTTTGTATGGCGGGTGATTAATACCTTGCAGCAAGCCAGAGGGAGAAGAAGCGGTTGGTGATGAAATATGTACCATTATAAAAAGAAATGGTCTCATCTTGAAGCAATGCCTTCATGGCCCCTTGGACGGAACTTGCGCTTTTTAACGAATATCGTGATATGAATGCCTCTCCGGTCGGAGTGTCCACATGGCCATCTTTCGACACAGCAATCAAAAGCGACTTCTGCCTTTCAGACATACGCACAAAGAGTTCCTTAAACATCGGAGCAAACAAAGATAGAATATAATCTATAGCACTCTCCACCATTGTCTTTGTCGCCGGCTCGTCTTCAGTAGTCATATCAAACATACGGTTGAATACATATTGCATAAACCAAGTGTGACCTTCAAACTTATCATAGACATATTCAATACACTCTCTTGTAATGGATTTCCCAGATGTAAAAAAATGCCCAGACACAAAGTTTAAGTATTCCTCTTTGTCTATCGGCTCAAGATAAATTGGAGAGCAACTCATAAAAAAAGGTTCTGACGGACTATTGAATAGTTCACTCATCATCCTACGGTTGCTGCCAGCAAATATAAATCTCGTATTCAGACATGACTGCACGAGAGTTCGAAGGGTAGAGATATGCTTTTTGCCTTCCGGATAATCAGAAATCTGCTGAAACTCATCTATTGCTACTACACAGGGTTTAGGCGAGGATTCAAGAAACGCAAATATCTGTTCCAACGTCTTTACTGGATTCTTGATATCCTGCATTGACATCTCCACTGATGGAAGCCCGGTAAGTGGATCCGATGTAAAAACCACCTTCACAGAATTTACAATCGAAAGAAATTTTTCGATAAACTTCATTCCTTGTGGCTGGAGTCTGGATACGACCTCCTTACTTAAAAGAAAGACAAAATCATCAATTGAAGTCGTATCATATATATCTATGAAAAAACACTCATATCCACCTTTTAGATTATCTTGATGGTATAAATGTGATATCAGACCTGATTTTCCCATCCTACGGAGAGATATCAATACCGTGTTTCTTCGATTAATAACATTGGAAACCAATTCCTTCGTCTCCTTTTCCCTGTCGCAGAAATACTCTTTGCCGGCATACCTTTCTGTAACCACAAATGGATTCATCATATATTTACATTTTTAAACCGATGCAAATATAATTATAATTTTTATTATTATAGCTTTTATTATAATTTATACACTCTCGACACTAATGCACCTTTACTTCACATACTGCCGATAAGGCTCGTTATTGTCAAGCAGGGACATGTAGAAGGCCATCTCGTCTGGGGGAATCGGAGCATAATCGAGTATAGGTAACAGCGGGTCTACTATTATTTTATGGACATGACTATTGTATATGGTCACGAAATGCTGTTCAAAAGCGCTGAGAATCGCCGGATCAGCAGACACGGCAAGCCATGACTCCTTATACTTTTTCAAATTATCATGCAGTGCCATATACTCCTTTATTACAAAATCGTAATAGGGCACACCCTTGATACGGCCAAGGTAATCCGACACCATCTTCTCGATGGTTATGTCAATGTCGCAATAGACCGAATCGCAGGTTTCCCGCAGGCTCTCTTGCGCGGCCTTATAATCCTTCAGTTCCTGCATCTCCCTTGAAACGCCCGTGGCTGCAACAAGTATTGCTGCGAGACACATAGCCGCAATCATGAATATAAAGGCAGACATTCCCCAGATCACGCTGCTCAAGCAGCATGTCGAGAAATCTATTGATTTCCCGCTGACCACACACGGAGATTTCGTGAGGCTTTCGGCAGGAATCGAGTTCACCATGCGTGAGCACATGTCAGAGAGCACCTTGGAAAGGCTCTGGGGATATTCGACCAGACGATATGATACCGTCTCCGAGAGGACTCTGAATGTTCTCGCACGTTTTGTCGGTCTTCGTAGCTGGGAGATAACCGCTTCGTCGCCGAGCAGACCCTGAACTCCACCATGCAAGCCGGCGACACATTCTCATGCCTTCAGTTCCAGAAAGGTCGTGAACTGCATCTGGACGATTTCAGCAAGGCAGATCCCGGCGAACGCTTCCGCTATGTAGTAGGTCTTGACAGCGGACTTACCACGCTGGAAATCATGTAGCACCGCAGACCTGTCAGCTAAAGCGCAAGAAAACGGTTACTTGATATATTTCTGCATCTTCGATGTCACCTTCTGGATATAATCCTTGGTTTCATCGTGAGGAAGCGACCGCTTCAGATGTTCAAACAACTGATCATATGACATCGCATTAATCGTCGGAATCGCCTTTGATATGTTGGTCGTTCCGTTGATTGCCCGACTGACATTTCCGGCACCGGTGTTATAAGCGGCAATTGCGCACAGCATCCTGCAACGCTGGTCTTCAATCTTTTTGAACGTCGTTGACATCAGAAGCTTGAGGTATCCGGTTCCTAACTGAACATTGTTTTCTGGATTGAAAAGAAAATCAGATGTAGGGATCTTATCCTCCTTATGCACAAATCTGTATGCATCTCTACCACCGGATTTCGGAACAAGCTGCATGAGTCCATAGGCAGGGACCCATGATTGAGCCTGTGGATTGAAGGCAGACTCCTGCTCCATTATGGCATAAATGAGCGGTTCATCAACCGAATAAGATGCAGAGTGCCTGCTGATGATATCCTTAAACCTCTCTGCCCTCTTGGGAATATGGTCTTCTACCAATTCCATCGTGATTTTGACAACATTCTTTACGCCTTCTGCGGTATTTACCGACTGCACTGTCTTCGGCTTTGAGTCAACGATGGCTTCAGGCAACTTCGCCAATGCCTCCCGCTCCTTCGCCAGCCGCTCTGCTGCCGCTGCCGCCTCCGCAGCTGCTGCTTCTGCTTCCGCAGCCGCTGCTGCAGCAGCCTGCTCTGCCTTCCTCCTCTCTTCTTCCTTCTTTCGCTCGGCAGAAACCTCAATCATTGTTTTTCCAGACTGGCCGGTTCTTACAGACGAGCCTTTCCTTGCAAGATTCAATCTTTCGCCACGGCCAGGCGCTGGCCTTGATGCCTTTTGTGCCGTAAAAGGCTTTGGTGCAGACGGAAGAGACAGAGTGCTTACCCCATATGGGCTCAGATCGATCTGACCGTCCAGCAGAGGTCTGTCTGTCGCCCCTTTCTCGGAAAGCAGTTCAGACACAGCCTTCTGCAACTGACTCCTGATGGTCACATCATCGGCATCAGGATCCACAAGAACCTCAACAAAGACATCTCCGGATTCCCAATCAACTGAAGTTCTGCTCCGAAGGTCATCCGAATAGTCAACCCACTGCTTGCGGGTACTCTCGACCACTACGGAATCCCCCCAGGTCTGTATGATTTCATCACGGAACTGCTTGTACTCCTGGAACATTTTTTCCTCATACTCAAGATAGGCTGCCAAGGCGGCATCAGCAGAGTCCGCGAACTCTTTTCTTTCCTGATCCAATTCCTGCCTGGCCTTATCAAAGGAAATATCGAGATCCTCGACGGTCTGTCCATAAAGACATACCGACCATATCATAGGAACAATCAGTAATGAAATACGTTTCATGTTTTTACCGTATAGCTATTTCTGAGCATTTATCTTCTTCAGGAAGATATCGCCAAGAATCTGCTTGTCTATCTTATTTGCCTCTTTTGACTGGCCCATGACGTCAAACAGTTTTCTCATGTACTCCTCCCGCGGAATTTCTAGAACTACATAATTCCTGTATTTTCCTTCCGCATCCGCCGGCTCGCACTTCTCGAAAATAGGACGGATGCCCGCCAACATCTGTTCTGAAACGACAGTGCATTTCTGGCTGAAGAACTCCTTGTAGACAGATTTCGTTTCATCCGAAAGTTCTGCACAATAATCCTCGACAGTACTTGTCACCACGGAATTGAGCATTTGAGCAAGCTGTGACGTAGCAGAAACCATAGCCTTTTTCTTTGCTGTCATTTCCGAGTCCGAAACACCTACAGCCCATGCCCGCAGAGTTCCGGGCTCATCAAGCATCTCCTTGCCTGGCTGCATATATTTCTTTATTATCTGTTTAGAGACTTCACCTGATGCTCCGCACGAAACCAGCATTGCGGCAGCCATGACCATTAAAAGAACCTTTTTCATACTACACGGATTATTGATTGATATTCATCTTCTTGAGTGCCTGGGGCAACTGTACATTCGCGCGTTTCATCAACTCTCTGGCGCACATAGCCTTCGCCTGCTGTACAGAATTGGATGCCGGCACCAGCAAACGGATCTGCGGCAGATTATAATTCATGACCTCAACTCTTGTCTTATTGTCATAGACCCTCAAAGTCAGCGATGTAAAACATTCCTTCATTTCGTACAGTTCTCCTGCCACCTTGCCGCCCTCTTCATAAACGGTTGACAATGACACATAGAAATCCGCATTGTTATCCGACGACAGATCGAAGTTGTTGTTCACCAGAATAGAACGTATCTGCTTCTCACAAGCATCAATATCATTTCTCAGAACGTCAAAAAATGCTGTGTAGTCCGGACTCACGAGAACAAGCGTAAAGGTCACCTTCGGCAGCATCGCTGTATCTATCAAAGCCTTGTATGATTCTGGAAGATCTGCCAGGAACGAGTCATCGATCTTCACATCCACCGTCTGTATCGCTTCTTTTGAAGTCACATTGGTCACATAAAACACTGCGGTTCCTGTAATATCCGTCTTGGTATCTGCAGTGAGCGCTCCCTCTCCAGTGGTAAACGAAGCTTTCATTGCGATATTAGGAACAACCTCGCCGGCTTTACTGAGACATACCGCCAACGGATCCGGACATGGCTTATAGGCTTCCACGTTGACTTCCGTAAGATTCGGAACAAGCTCAAAACCACTGAACACGCCTATACAGGCATTATACAATTCCGTAGGAAGATCGACACGTCTGCCATCAACCTTCGCAGTAAGGTCAAGGTGAAGATACGGCTCGACCGCCTCAAGACCTTGGGCATAAAGCTTCACAGCATTCACATAAGCGTGAGACGCCTCCGCTGCCCGGCCCTTGGTATAGTAATCCAGTCCCAGTTCGATGCCCTTCTTTTTCTGATCCGCAACAGACTTTTCATACTTCTTCTTATCCAGTTCGTAATACACATAATAATGTGTTTTCGACTGGTATGTACCCTTCAGCTGGTGACCAGACACATCCGCCACAACGCTTGCCTTGACCTTCTCCTCGAACAATTCCTTCGAGCGTCCGTCCACATCCAGCGTCTGCATGAACGAACTGCTCTGTATGTTGACACTGATTTGATTTGCAATGTCCAGCAATGCGTTGGTCGTCGCGATATTCCTGTGATCCGGATCCGACACAGGAGCCACTCCAATGCCGATATATTTGGTATCGTCCGCCGGCCTTTTGGTCACCCACTGAGGAACCTTTGCATAAAGATTCACCAACGAGACCATAAGACACAATGTCATCAATATCTTTTTCATACGCTTACAATTATAGGATTGTTATATAAATTGTAGTTCCATCAAACCTGCTCGTGCATGGTACGCCTACTGTATCGTTAAGCCATGCCTCGATCTTGAAACCATACTGAGCCGCATCCATGACATATCCGTCTTCATCGCGTGGAGGAATGATCACATAGTCAAAGATGACAGCAGTATCAACCATTCCCTGAAGATGGTATTTTCCATTATGGGCATTCTTGCGCACCCACTGATGAATAAGATTTGACAACGGATAATTATCCTTTCCTACTCTATCATTCATTGTCCTTGCTGACGAACCGTCGATAGCGAAGTTCAAGGTAACCCTCTTGCCGGTAGAGGCCTGTTTAGAGAAGTTCTTGCAGATGTCATCCAGAAATGCCTGGAGATTGTCCTGAATAGCGTATGAACACAATTCGTCCGTAGATGCCTTCGGATAACGTCTTGTAACCGCATCCTTGGAGGCAAGAATACTTCCGCTTGCCGTTTCATACGCCTTCATCAGCAGGGACACCCTCGTGCCACTTTGATTTACATCCTTGTTCAGGTCCACCACGACATACACATCCGCACCGGAATTCATTATAAGCTGCTTGTCGTTCGAATTGGCATCATTTGCTCCGAACTCCAGCCCTCTCTTGGATGCAGCAAGCTTTGCATCAACATCAACAGTAGTGACATTGCGCGATTCAAAGCCTTCCTGTACCTTTCCTACTGCCAGTCTGCGGTTAAAGTCCTGAGCCAGAACAGCAGAATAGGTCTCCCCTTCCCGCTTGTAAGGTACCACCATGATCGTTGGCAGCACCATTCCTTTCTCAAACTCTACTTCATCATAACCCATCTGGGGCTGAGGTGAATTACGGACTCCATGTCTCTCCAGTTCCTTGATGAGGTTTCCGTAAACTATTGTAATCCGATAAGTAGCCTGAAACTGCTTGTTGGGGTTTTTCTTCGGCTTTGCAAGTTCTTCTATCGAACGGACAAACAGATGATATCTTGAATCAAGAAATTTCTGCACATACTCCTTGTCATCTTTTGTAACCAGAGGACGTCCGCCATTGACGCCTTCCACGCCGTCATAAAACAGCGTATAGAACAATGACTGCGCGGCATTATTCTCAAGGTCCTGCGCTTTAGACTTGTTTTGAACTGCAACTGATGTAAAGGTTGCCGACTCCGCATCAGAAGTCTCAAACGTCACAACCTGAGGATATTCCTGCGCTGACAGCACAAATCCCGACAAGGCAAATGCTGCAAATATTGCCGTAAAGTTTTTCATACTCTATTATCTTAAAATTCTTACTATTCTCGCAATGCTTTCTCCAATCTTCAACGCTTTTTGCCCTGCATTCACCGCCGAACGTCCCACCTCCAGCGCGTCTCGTCCCGCCTCGCCAGCATTCTTCTGCTTATTCTTCTCCTTTTCTTCTACACGAAGATCATGACCTTCCTGAAATGCAGAAAAAATCTGGTCTGCGCCTGAGACAATCTTACACTTTGACAAGCCATCCGCCACAATAGTCGCAACCTTAAGTTTGCCGACCTGCTCACGTCCTTCGATTCCGGCAATCTTCTTGACCTCATGTACAAAGAGGACTTCTCCACCCTTCAGACCTGAAGATGAACCAAGGCTGACATAACATATCTTGGGTTTGCCACCCTTCAGCTCTCCCAATTCCACAATCGCTCCCTTAAGCTTGAAATACTTGGAAACAAACGCCGCCATGGCATTCTTCGCCATACTCAATGTTTCATAAAGCGCCCCGTCTGCTGAAGAAGCGGAACCGGCATTCATACCCGAATATTGAAATGTTTCAGCCCCGACGATAGTACCATCTTCAACATTGACAACCTTCAAGGTAAAAGCCACATTGCCAGTATAGTAATCTGACCTCTTCCTGTCAGCACCCAACTTCGCAGCCGAACCAGTCAGCACATAATTTGCTCCCAAAGTCTTCATCGTTCCCAAGCGGGCAGTCTGATCCGCAAGGGACAACTCAGATGTGCGGCGTTCCATCTCCATCGCAAGAGTTGACTCCGCCTCTACATCTATAAGATTGACATTCCCCGTCTCTGAGATTCCCGCTATGATCTGATTTCTCAAATTTATCAGGCTTGAAGCCTTGCAGGAAGAAGATGTAAAGTGATCTACGACCACTACAGGCTTCTGAGCCACAGCACATAAACTATAGCATACAGCCATCAGTAATAGGATAGTTTTCTTCATATTATAAGTTTTTCAAAATAGGTGAACAAATATAAACAATATTGGCGAAAAATCACTTATCCGACATGCAAGGCGGAGGCGATACGGGCGTACAGCCCCGGCTTTATCTTATAGGACACATTGGCAGCAAAAAGGGCCTGCTGGGCATGGGCACACTCCGCGTTGGCTTCATTCATAAGATCGAAGGTCTTTGCAACGAAATTCCCTATGCGGTCGGACTCCAGACGGAAGCCGGCTAGGGAGCGAAGATTTCTCAAGGCTTTCTGACGGGCGAAGAAACCGCCGGTCTGCCATATTTCAAAGGTTTCCTTTGCGGCTTCATGCAGGTCTGACGCCTTACGTGCCTTCTCTGCAGCGGTCTCCAAAGCCTCTACGAAAGGTTTTATGGCCAGCTCAGCCTGAGCCTGCAGATAAGGCTCGTCATATGCCTGCTTCAATTCGGACTCGAGGCTGTAATAGCGCTCACAAAACACCTCGGCAGGTCCGGCAACTCCTCCCAGAGACGCATCCATCAGTTTATCCAACAAGTCGTACGCCCTGACGCAGGCATCCAGCGAGATCTTTCCATCCTGTGCAGCCAGACACATGTCTTCTGTACACTGCATTATTTCCTTTGATAACATACACAGAGGGTTTGGGGCACAAATATAATAATTTCTTAACCGAAATTTCACATGTATTCGGTTCATTAATTGTATCTTTGCGCCGCAAGGCGCAGATTATAAATATAAAACACATACGATATGAACAACAAAGTACTTCTTATGATCCTCGACGGATGGGGCGAGGGCAGACAGGACAACTCAAACGTCATCTTCACTCAGGGCGCTCCATATATTGAGAGCCTCCGCAAGAACTACCCTATGAGCACACTCAAGGCGTGCGGCGAATATGTTGGACTTCCTGACGGCCAGATGGGTAACTCAGAGGTGGGTCACCTCAACCTCGGTGCAGGACGCGTGGTTTATCAGGACCTCGTGAAGATCAACATCGCATGCCGCGAGCACAAGCTTCTGGAAAATGCAGAGATCAAGGCTGCATACGACTATGCAAAGGCAAACGGCAAGCAGCTCCACCTGATGGGACTTGCGTCTATGGGTGGCGTTCACAGCTCACTCGAGCATGTATATGAGTTCCTCAACGTGGCCAAGGAATATGGTCTTGAAGATGTATTCGTACACTGCTTCATGGACGGTCGTGACACAGACCCTAAGAGCGGAAAGGGCTTCGTAGAGAACCTTGAGGCTGCAATGGCTCAGTCAACAGGTAAGGTAGCATCGGTCTGCGGACGATTCTACGCGATGGACCGCGACAAGAGATGGGAGCGTGTGAAGGAGGCCTACGACCTTCTCGTTGAGGGCAAGGGCGTTCATGCGACATCTGCTACAGACGCCATCCAGGCTTCATACGACGCAGGCGTGACCGACGAGTTCATCAAGCCTATCATCATCACTGGCGAGGATGACAAGCCGCTCACAACCATCCAGGAAGGCGACGCCGTGATCTTCTTCAACTTCCGTAATGACCGTGCGCGTGAACTTACGGCAGTTCTTACTCAGCAGGACATGCCTGAGTTCGGTATGCACACACTTCCTCTTTACTACTGCTGTCTTACTCCTTACGATGCATCATTCCAGGGCCTTCACATCCTTTTCGACAAGGAGAATGTTCAGGAGACTCTCGGAGAGGTCGTTTCAAAGGCTGGCAAGAACCAGCTCCGCATCGCAGAGACAGAGAAATATGCACACGTGACATTCTTCTTCAATGGTGGTGCAGAGGCTCTCTTCGAGAACGAGGACCGTATCCTTGTAAACTCTCCTAAGGTTGCAACATACGACCTTCAGCCTGAGATGAGTGCACCGGAAGTTGCAGACAAGCTCGTTGCAGCAATCAACACCGGACGCAATGACCTTATCATCCTCAACTTCGCTAATGGCGACATGGTCGGCCACACAGGCGTATATGAGGCTATCCGCCAGGCAGTTTCCGCTGTTGACGGATGCGTCGAGAAAGTTGTAGAGGCTGCCAAGGCCATGGGTTACGTGATCCTCCTTACAGCTGACCACGGAAACGCAGACTACGCAGTCAATCCGGACGGTTCACCAAACACAGCTCACTCGCTCAACGATGTTCCGTTCATCGTGATCAATGCAGGTGACCAGGTAAAGGAAGTCAAGAACGGTAAGCTCGCAGACGTTGCTCCTACCATCCTCAAACTGATGGGTATCGAGCAGCCTGCAGCAATGACAGGTACACCGCTGGTTTAACCATCTTACTACAAACATCGTCCCGCAAGAATCAGCTGATTTTTGCGGGACGATTGTTTAATGGAGATTTATTATACGTTGGTTGGAACTGCCTCGGAACGGAAGGTCCGGATCTCGCAGATCTTCGATGAACGGACCATCGACAAGGACATCCAGATACGGAAGGATCATGCTCAAGCGCGCGTCAGAGAGAATTTCCTCATACTTGAAACCGGTATAGCACCATATAGTCTTGCCGGTTTCTTCTTTTATGCGACGGGCAAGTTCGGTGAAGGCTTCAACCTGATAAAGAGGGTCACCTCCGGAGAATGTCACATTTGCGAATTCGTCATCCTTTATAATGTCCAGGAGTTCCTGCACGGACATTTCCTGTCCGCCCTTGAAGTCCCAGGACTGGGGGTTGTGGCAGCCGGGGCAGCGATGGGCACAGCCTGCGCAGTAAATTGAGGTGCGCAGACCAGGACCATCGGCCATGGTTTCGTATGCTATGTCCAGTACTCTGATTTTCATAATTCAACAATTAGATCCTTCACTTCGTTCAGGATGACAGTCAGGCTTCACCGTTGGCACGTGCTTTTTCAAGATTCTTTTCAAGCGGGGCAGGACGTACATCATCCCATGACTTTATTGCATCGTACTCTTCGCGAGAACCATAATATGCCTGGAATTTCTCAGGATCGTTGTTGACCCACCACTGTGTCCCCATGCCCTTCTCGAAAGCATAAGGCTTCATGAAGAGGCGGACAGCCCATGCGGGAGCAAGGAATGCGAGTGAATAGAACCACGGCAACTTTGATTTCATGGTCGCAAAATATTCGTCTACAGGGATGTTCGCACGGAAATGCAGGAAATCCTCCAGTCTGTCACCGTCGGTGTACCACATTCCATGGAAATTCTTCAAGGCAAACCACTGTGGCTCGAACACCTTCTCCGGTCCGGGCAGGCCGAGGCCGTCAAGAAGCCTGGTTTCGAACTCATAGTTGGTCATACGGTACTGCTCGCCGCTGCTGATGTTATATTTCTGATTCCAGAATTCCTCAGACACCCAGTCCTCGCAGACCTGAGCCAGCAGTCTTCCGGAGTCTTCTATGGTCGCCCATTCAAGTACGCCGCCCACAGGCACGTGGAAGGCTGTCGGATTGACAACCTTGAGGATACCAGGGTAAAGAATGCCGCTCTGACGCAGCGACACCCATCTCTTAAAGCCGGCCTTCTCAAAGATTTCTTCCGAACGGATCTTCGAAAGAGCATACATGTCGAATTTCGCAGGAGTCTGCGGTTCGCCCGCATCTCCCCAGTGACGAGGCGGATTCCGGTCGCCGTACTGTGCGACAGATCCTATATATACGACCCTGATGTCATCTACATTCGGCTGTGCGAGAACTGCCTTCACCACATTCTCCGCTGCCGTGACATTGGTCTTCAATGTCTTTTCCGGATAATAGTCGGCCGCCGGAGACACCATTCCTCCCACATGAAGGACATAGTCCGACCCCTTCACGCCTTCAAGCACGTCCTCATAGCGTGTGAGATCTCCCCAGATGACGGTGACTGCCGGGTCAGCGGCGTATCCATCAAGTTTCTTGTGATTCTTCCTGCTGTCACGGGCGAGAATCCTTATGTTGAAACGTTCCTTGCGGGAATAAAGTTCCTGAAAGCCTGCCCAGCCCATATTGCCGGTGGCACCTGTAAGGAATACGGTTTTCTTAGTCATATATATTATAAGGTATAGTTGTTTTTAATTCAGAGGGCATCTTGCGTTGCTCCTTACCATGACATTATGCATCATTTAAGCCATGTTGACGGGTTCTGCGGCTTGTTATTCTGCCAAACCTCGAAATGGAGCTGGCTTTCTCCGTTGATAGTATCGGTCTTTCCAATAATCTCTCCAGTGTCGACCTTCTCGCCGGCCTTCACCTTCACGGTCTTCAGTTTACAGTAGAATGTAAAGTAATTGCCGTGTGACACAAGCACACATTGATTGTATCCCGGCATCACAAAGACCTGACTTACAACGCCTTTGAATACTGCCTGGACCTCTGTGCCCTTGGATACGGCTATATCGATTCCGTTATTTGGCGGCAACTCCAGATTCTTATACACCGGATGGAACTGCTTTCCGAATCTGCCTACGACCGGCCCTTCTGCCGGCCATGGAAGTTTGCCCTTGTTCTTGACAAAGTCTTCTGCAAGTTTATAATCAACCTGCGTCTTCTTCCCGCCGGACGACGAAGACTGACTCTTCATTGCAGCCGCCACTATCTTCTCTATCTCCTTGTTCAATGCAACGACCTGCTTCTTCTTTTCGGCCAGCTGCTTCTGATATACCTTCTTGTTCTTCTGCAGGTTCTTGACCACCTTGGCAGACTGCGCCTCCTCCTTGCTGAGCTTGTCCACTTCCTTTACCCGTTCCGCCTTTACCGCCTGGGCTTCTGCCTTGAGTCCGGCAAGTTTCTCCTTCTCCTTGACCAGTTCCTCCTTGGCAGCCTTTATCTTCCGCGCCTCATCATTCATCTGACTGGAAAGATTCTTGAAATATGAATACCTGCGGAATGCCTGACCCAGGTTCTCACTTGCCAGCATATACATGTACCATATGCGCGAATCCCGGTTCTTGTAAGCGCTCAGCACCAATTTAGAATAATGATCCGTCAACACATCAATTCGGGCCTGAATCTGATTAATCTGCCTCTGCTTCAAGTAAATATCATCCGAATATTTCTTTATCTTACGGTCACTTTCGGCTATCAGAGCCTTTCTGTTGGAGATTTTCTTGCGGATCAGTTCAAGAGTGGACAACATGGCGTTGCTTCGGGATGCATTCTCGGCAAGCTGCTTGTCAATGATCTCGATCTCACGTTCCAGACGTGCCTTCTTTGCTTCCTGCTGACTTGTATCCTGAGCAGATGCAACTCTTACAACAGACAGCAGAAGAAGGCCTGTCATCAATATTTCAATACATCTTCTCATCTGCCTTTCTCCATCTGCTGCTTACGCTTTTCCACCCTGTTCTCCAGATCTTCTATCTCTCCATTATTGATCTTCAAGGCCATGTCCCAATAAACACGGGCCAGAGGGTACTCTCCCAGTGCGAAAAGGACTTCCGCATAATGGTCCAGGATCACCGGGCTTTCCTTGCCGCCGAACAGCATGGCTCTCTTGAAATGTGACTTCGCCTCTTCCGGCTTGCCCATCAGGTAGAGAATCCATCCGTACGTATCAAGGTATGTGGCGTTATCCGGCTCTTTTTCTATTACCTTCCGGCTCATCTGACAAGCCTTCTTCAGGTTTGAACCACTCTCACACAGATAATAGGCATAATTATTAAGGACACTTACATAGTCCGGATCAAGCTTCAGGGCTTTTTCATAAGACTTGTAAGACTTCTTCCGCTCGCCAAGAGAATAATACACATCTCCCTTGGTTGACCAGGCACGGACGACATTGGACGTATCCGCATAATCGACTTTCAAGATCCTGTCACACAGCTCGATGACCTTATCATATCTTTCAAGAGCATGCTCGCCGACAACTGCCATTTCAAGGAATGCAACTTCCTCCGGGAAACGGTCATAAGCCATTCTGCCTTCCTTGGAAAGCGTATCCCAGTCTTTGGAATACATCAGAAACTCCACGTATGAGGCACAGGCAGAAAGAGACGACGGATGAGACACTGAGTTCTGACGGAACATCTCCTTTGCCTTGGCCTGCCGGTTGGTAGAATAGTAGTACAATCCTGCAAGAGAAAGCGCGCTGCTGTCAGAAGGATGCACCAGAAGCGTCCTGTCCATTACGGCATCCAACTGCGTAGAGAATCGTTTGGTAAACTTCGGATCCAGCCGCCTGAGCAGGGCAGTAAGATAACCGGTCTTTGCCTGGGCCGACTCCGACTGCAATGATATATAATCCGACAAATACTTGAAGTATTCATCATATTTCATAGTCATCCTCATCACTTCCGCCCTGCCGATAACTGCCGGTGCATACTCCGGATCCATTTCCAAAGCCTCATTATAACAGTTCAGCGCCAAAGTATCCCTGTATTCCGACAGATACTGCTCCGCCAATGCAGAAAGCACATAAGGAGACGAGTACTTGGCGTTATATTCTTCCAAAGACTTGTAGGCTTCCTGCTTACGGTCAAGATGCATAAGAAGGTTGAAGCGATACATTACCAGAGACTCGGTCACTCCGAACACCGTTTCTATTTCCGATATCGTCGCAAGCGCCTTTTCGAATTCTTTCTGTGATGCATAAAGCTCTACAAGATTGAAATATAAGTCGCTCTTCTTCGGAAAATCCTTGAGAAGCTTCTCATACATATCGATGGTCAGTTCTTCTCTTGAAGTCATCGCGTAGAGGGTGGCGAGCCTGAATCGGTACCAGAAGTTGTCGGGATCTATTGCAACAGCAGCCTGGAAACACTCCTCAGCCATTTCTATATCTGATCTGGCAATGTAATTCATCCCGAGGTAATACCAGGCCGCATCACACTTTGCATCTGCAGCTACCAGATCCTTCAAAATGTTTTCCGCCTTATCATATTCCTTCCGGTCCTGACACTCGAGGGCATATACAATTGCCGCCCCGGGATCGCTCTGTGCAAAAACCGGAAGCATCATGGCCTGAACCAGCATAAGACAGACACAGACCAGGATTGTTCTAATTTTATCTTGTAACATTTCAACGCAAAAACTTGACAAAAATAACACTCTATTTCGGGAAAAATGCACAACTTTGGGAAAAATGTGTCCGAAATGCAACATTACAGGCCCGGTCTGCATCTTTTAGGACGCGTCAAAAAGTGTGATATACGAGGGCCTGGCATTTTAAACCGTGACAGAAACCTTTGACATTCAACTGATTGAATCATGCAGAAAAGGAAACCGGGTCGCTCAGAAGGCTGTGTATGACCGTCTGGCGCCACGCATGTTCCCTGTCTGCATAAGGTATGTCGGCGACCGCACCGTAGCGGAGGACATCCTGCAGGACGGTTTCGTCACACTGTTCACAAGACTGGACAGCTACAAGGGAGACGGTTCATTTGAGGGATGGGCAAGAAAGATATTCGTCACGACGGCACTGATGTACTTGAGGAAGAAGGATGCGCTGAAGATGAGCGATGATCTGGAAGTGGCAAGAGGACTGAAGGCGGACACGACCACTCAAGTTGAAAATATAGGTTACAAAGAGCTTATGAAGCTGATTACGAGCCTTCCTCCGGGTTTCAGAACTGTATTCAACATGTATGCGATCGAGGGATATTCGCACAAGGAGATTGCGGACTCGTTAGGAATCAGTGAAGTTACATCACGGACGCAGTTCAGCCGGGCCAGAGCGATGCTGCAGAAGCTGATAAAGGAAAGAGAAAATGTTTGAACACGATGACATAAATGAATTTGACCTGCAGATGAGGTCCATCCTGGAGGATGCGCAGGAGGAAGTTCCTGCCGGACTTTGGGAAGGTGTGTCGGCCGGGCTGGAAAAGGCAGCTCGCAGACGCAAGGCCGCACTGTGGTTCAGATATTCAGGTATAGCTGTTGCTGCAGCGGCTGTCGCAGCAGGATTTGTGTTCAATCGCAGCACTGAGAGCGATATAGTTCCTGCCGCTTCTGATGACCTGATTGCTGTGGTCGAGGAAAGAGTTGAGACTCAGGAAGAGATCCGGAAAGATGCAGAGAAGCCTCTGATAGCTATGGCTCAGACCGGAAAGACCAGCCGGAATGTCAGTACAGCTGTCATCATGGACTCACCGGTAGAAGCAGACGCTGAAATACAGCCGGAAATAAAGGATGGCGGAAAGAGCGTTTCGGACCAGACAGATGCGGCCGTTGTCGAGACTACAGAAGTGGCAGAGAGCCAGATATCACAATCCGACATGACCATGGAGACCGAATGGATCGATGAACCAGAAAAAAAACACATCAGCACATCGCTTGTCATCTCTGGAATTGCCGGAACCAACAACCCTCAAAACCGCGGCGGACTCAAACCGCTCAGGGCGCCAGGAATGCTGAACGACCCTGTTAAAAGTACAGTGGAACAGGTCGGAGAAGAAACGAATTATGGTCTTCCTGTTTCTGTAGGCTTAGGTGTGAAGTTGAATTTTACGAAAAGATGGTCTCTGGGCATTGGCCTCAACTATACACTGCTCACCAGCAGTTTCAATGGAAAATACACAGAAGTCAAAGACGGTGTTGCCTCAATGCCGATTTCTGAAAGGGTAAAGAACAGCCAGCACTATATCGGAATCCCGGTCAATGCTTACTATAACATTATCAGCCGCGACTTGATCAACTTCTACGCTTATGCCGGCGGAACAGTTGAGAAATGTATCGGAAACGTCTATCAGGTGCAGACGACTCCTGTAATCAACCACCATGAAGCGGTCAAGGGAGTCCAACTGTCTGCAAACGTCGGCATAGGAGTTGAGTTCATCCTCGGAAAACACGTCGGAATATATCTGGATCCGAGTCTGAGGTATTACTTCACAGGAAGTCAACCGAAGAGCATCCGTACCGTTCAGCCGCTTATGCTGGGATTTGAAGCCGGTGTAAGATTCAATCTATAAAGACCAGACCTATATTCAAGGTTTGGCCTTTATTATATTTCTCGCAAGGGTATTCGCACACACGAAGTCCAACAACGGCTGACAATCGGTCTGCAGAATAGTATCCTTGTCTCCCTGCCAGATCATCTCTCCCTGATAGATGAATCCAATCTTGTCACCGATTTCCAGAATCGAGTTCATGTCATGGGTGTTGACAATTGTCGTCATGCTGAACTCCTTGGTCAGGTCGCTGATAAGCCTGTCGATCAGAATAGATGTATACGGATCAAGTCCCGAATTCGGCTCGTCGCAGAACAGATATGAGGGATTGAGGGCTATTGCCCGGGCGATTCCCACACGCTTCTGCATTCCGCCGCTGAGTTCATTGGGATACTTGTTGTCCGAGCCTATGACATTTACCTTCTCAAGACAGTATTGAGCCCTTTCCTTACGCTGGGCATATGACCAGTCTGTAAAGAAATCCATCGGGAACATCACATTTTCCAGCACGGTGGCAAAGTCAAAGAGGGCGCTTCCCTGGAAAAGCACGCCGATATTTTTCCTCAGTCCGATCTTTTCAGCATATGACAGACCGGACATCGGCTGATCCCCATAAAAGATTTCACCGCTGTCAGGGTGCATCAGACCTATCAGGTTCTTAAGAAGGACCGTCTTTCCAGAACCACTGGCACCTATGATCATATTGCATTTTCCGGCTTCGTACTCCACATTAATGTCCTTGAGCACCTGCCTGCCGTCAAAACTCTTGTTCAGATTTTCTACCTTTATCATCGCTTCCTCCTCCTTTAATAAAGCATCAGCTGTGTAACGATCAGGTCTGCCAGCAGAATCAGGATGCTTGTGGTCACAATTGCCTGAGTGCTTGAACTGCCGACTCCCAGCGAGCCTCCCTTTGCATAATAGCCCTTGAATGCTGCTATTGATGATATCATGAAGCAGAACAGAGACATCTTGAAGCAACTGTAGAATACGTAGAATCCGTTATAGAAGGCCTTGATACCCGTTATATATGACGGAGTCGGAATCAGCTGAGTAACCTCCACCACCATCCATCCACCGACAAGTCCCAAAGCAAGGCTGAAGAGCATGAGCAGCGGGCTCAGGATTGTCGTGGCCATAATCTTCGGAAGCACCAGAAAACCTGCCGAATTGACTCCCATCATCTCCATCGCATCAATCTGCTCCGTTATGCGCATACTGCCGATTTCGGATGAAATGTTCGATCCCATCTTTCCCGCCAGTATAAGTGCCACCATCGTAGAACAGAATTCCAGCACCAGACTCTCCCTTACCATATATCCTATATACATCTTGTCTATAAGGGGACTTTCGAGATTTGAAGCCATCTGAATCACCAGAACACCACCGATAAAGACTGAAATGACTCCGACAAGAAGTATTGAAGATATGATGAGCTTGTCTGATTCCGTCACCAGCTGACGCCAGAAAATCCTCCATTTTTCAGGCTTGCGGAAGACCTGTTTCATAAACAGGAGGTATTGTCCTATGGTTATAAAGATTTTTTTTAGCATCCTTAAAATAAATTTTAACCTCGCGAAGTTAAATATTTTTCTTTTTTTTCTGTCCACTTTCACAAATCCTTGCAAAATTTGGCAGCAGGCTTGACAGGCTTTCAACATGAAAACTGTCTGAGCGAAAACCGGAGAAGAATTCAAATATCCGGTTGCTGAACCATTAACTAACAAATTTAACGATGTTGATTAACATTCATTGCGCCAAATGTGTGGGAATTGAGGCAGTTCCCGTTGTAGTGGAGGTTGACATTACCTCAGGACTGGGAATACACCTGGTAGGGCTTGCAGATGCTGCAGTCAAGGAGAGTCTTTTGAGAACTATAACCGCCCTGCAGTCCATGGGCCTGCGGATTCCGGGAAAGAAGATTGTGATAAACCTTGCTCCGGCAGATATGCACAAGAATGGCAGCGGTTATGATGTCCCGATTGCACTGGGCATCATCAAGGCTTCCGGGCAAAGGGAACTGCCCCTGCTTGAAGATTTTGTCATAATGGGAGAGCTCGGGCTTGACGGCACAGTACGGGACGTTCCAGGAGCGCTTCCGATTGCGGAACTGGCCGCGTCATCAGGATTAAGGGGCTGCATTCTGCCCTATGAGTCCGCCACGGAGGCCTTGGAATATGAGGGAGTGGAAATCTATGGCGTGGATACCCTGGATGATGTCTTGAAAATACTTTCAGGCGAGGAGCCCTGCGCTGAGATGCTTGTGGGCAACAGGATAAGGAGCCGAAGAGGAACTAAAGATAATGACGACGCATCCGGAAGGTACGGAAGGGAAGATAATGGGCCGGCTCTGTACGGATCTATAGATTTTTCTGAAATAATAGGTCAGGAAGGTGCAAAACGTGGGATCGAGATTGCCGCTGCCGGTGGACATAATGTGATAATGATCGGGCCACCGGGGTCCGGGAAAAGTTCTCTTGCAAAGGCCATGGCAGGGATATTGCCGGCCATGAGTCAGGAAGAATCTCTGCAGACCAGCAAGATTTATTCTGTTGCGGGAAAGAGTATTCCGGGAGGAGGCCTGATGAGACAGAGACCCTTCCGCTCACCACATTACAGCGCATCTGTCGCCGCATTGATAGGAGGCGGATCCGACAATATCCTGCCGGGTGAAATATCTCTGGCACATAACGGGATCCTCATGATTGACGAATTCTGCGAGGCACCCAAGAAGGTGCTTGAAGTTCTGAGAGCCCCACTGGAAGACAGAAAGGTGGTGATTTCCCGGCTGAAGTCAAAGGTGGAATATCCTGCAGACTTCATGCTCGTTGCCGCAACCAACCCATGCCCATGCGGATATTATGGAGAAGGCGACCGGTGTTCATGTACACCTTCGCGCCGCATTGCATATCTTTCCAAACTTTCAGGCCCAATCATGGACCGTATCGATATACAGTTATGGCTTTCTCCGGTCGATCCAGGTAAACTTGTAGAGCGAATTGCCGCCGAATCAAGTGCAGCCGTAGCTGCCAGGGTACAGCATGCCCGGGACGTTCAACGTGCTCGGTTTGAAGCAGAAAACAAGGTGCTGACGCCGGAAAAGAGAATCTTCTGCAATGCCGCCATGAATAACAGGCAGATTGAGAAATACTGCCCTTTGGATCCTGCCTGCAAGGCACTGCTGCAGCGCATTATCGAGCGTATGGGCCTGTCCGCCCGCGCCTGTACCCGCATCATAAAGCTCGCACGGACAATTGCCGACCTGGACTGTCAACCAGACATCCTCCCGCAGCATCTTTCCGAAGCCGCCGGTTACCGCTTTTTGGACAAACAGAACATCTTTGACTGATGTTTTGTTGGTGGGGGATTGACCTCTGGCGCGACGATTGATGAGGGCGAGACGCTTACCTTCGACCTACTTCTCAAAATCCAGAAGGGCATTGAAGCGGTCGCGGATTTCCTTGGCATAAGCCTTGTCACCATAGTGGTCGGAAAGGTCTGCAACATAGGATATGCAGTTGTAGCATGCGTCAAACTCACGTTTTGCCACGTCGTAGTATTCCAAGAAGAATTCCAGAGACTTGAAGATTTCATCAGAAAATCTCTTCGACAGTTCGAGAGCCTTTTCCTTAGCGCCGGCCATATAATAGGTCTCTATCATATCAATGACCATATACTCGTTCGAGAATCCCATGTATGTGATATCCAGAGGGAAATTCTCCTGAGGCACACACTCCTGGCACATGTCGAGAAGTTCTATTGCACGGTCCGTATCTCCGATCTTGAGCATCTCCTTTGCCGCGTTGACAAACACATTCCTCTGAGAAAGCACGCCGCAGAAGGTATAGAAATTCTGGTAATCCACATAGTAGTCAGTACGTTTGAGAGCATCCCACGTGAATGCGTTCTTCATCTTGTAATAAAGATCCTCAGGGTCTGCAAAGCCAATATCGGTGCTCTTTGTCTTGTTCTTTATAGGAACGAACTTATAAGAGAAGCCCTCATACATCAGATATTCCTTGATGCCGATATTAATGTCGCCACCCATACTCAGAAGGTTGATCGGACGGTCCCACTGATAGTTCGAAAGCAGGTCAAGCATGAAGAGTTCAGGCTTGGTCAGATAATCCTTGCCTTCCGGTATGGTCAGCACTATCGATTCCGGAATCATATCCTCATACTTCCTGTCCAGTATACCGTATTTGATGACATTCTCCTTGTTGACAGGGACAATCAGTTTTCGGGAATATATGAAATCAACCTTTCTACCGCTTGTCAACGGAAGTTTATATGCCGGATCCTTGAATATGCGCATAACCTCCGAAATCGGTTTCGGCTCGTTGTGCTCGTCATATATATATATGTACTCGTTTGTTCCATAAAGGTACTGACGAGGTCCCACAGTGAGGTCCAGAGGTGCAGACTCGTTCATCGCCCACTTCATCTGGTCTATATGCCAGTCCGTTCCGAGAAGGGATGTATTTGCAATACGCACATCAGGACGTATGCTTTCCACCTCCTGGGCATACCAGAGCGGGAACGTATCATTGTCTCCATGGGTCACCAGAATGCCGTTCGGACCTACGGAGTTGAGGTAGTTCTTCGCCATCTCGACTGCGGTGTAACGGTTGCTGCGGTCATGGTCATCCCAGTTCTCCGAGGCCATAAGCGCCGGAACTCCGAGAAAGAGCACTGTGACTGCCAAGGAGAGAGCCACATCACACTTTCTGCATCTGGTGATGACAGCCATATCCCCTTGCTTGTCATGCGGATAGGAATTACGCAACGGCTTTTCAGACAACCAGGTATAAACGGCCGCTACTGCCAGTCCGATCCAGACCGAGAAGAAATAGAAAGAACCGGCATAAGCATAATCCCTCTCACGCACCTGATACGGAGGCTGGTTGAGGTATATGACAATGGCGATACCGGTCATGAAGAACATCAGGAATGTCAGCCAGCTGCCTCTCTTGTCCCTTGCAAACTGGAAGAACAGACCGATAAGTCCAAGCAGGAGCGGAAGCATATAATAATGATTCTTTCCCTTATTGTTCTTGAGATAATCAGGTGCATTTGACTGGTCTCCAAGGCGGAAATTATCCAAAGGAGCAATACCGCTTTCCCAGTTTCCGGCGAAGATATCTCCCGGAGACGGGCTATGGATATCGTTCTGGCGGCCTGCAAAGTTCCACATGAAATAACGCCAGTACATCCAGTTCATCTGGTAATCGAAGAAGAAAGCAAGATTCTGGAAGAATGTCGGTTTCTTATGAGTAGCACCTGCCACCTTGGTTCCACCACCGTTCATATATGACTGATAGAACTTGATGTGCCTCTGATCGGAACTCCACATACGAGGAAAGAGCATCTTGCCGGAAGCATCATAGACCACATTGCCCGGACCATCGGCATGGATGTACTTGTCACCCATCGGAGCCCAGTATTTTGTCGCTTCTATGTCATAAGGTGCATCAAAATAATGTCCGTACACAAGCGGATTGCTGCCGTACTGCTCACGACCGAGGTAGCGCACGAGCGTAAACGGATTATCAGGCTGATACTCGTTTGTCGGGGTTTTGGCTGCGGAACGGATTATCACGATAGAGAACAGGGAGAATCCCACCACTATCATCGTGAAGCACAGCAACACCGTATTCAGCAGCACCTTCTGCTGTTTCATAGTCCTGAAAAGGCCCCAGAAGCAGGCGCCCAGGAGAGCGACCATAAAGAACACCGCACCGCTGTTGAACGGCAGTCCCAGCACATTGACAAAGAACAGGTCGAAATAAGCCGCAACCTTTGGAAGATACGGTATGATGCCGAAAAGGATCACCGCCAGAATGACCACAGAAAGCAGGAAGATAAGCAGATACTGCTTTGCGCTGTAATGTCCGTCCTCACGCTTCTTGTAATAGAACATGAATACCAGAGCCGGTATTGCAAGCAGGTTGAGAAGGTGGACACCGATCGAAAGTCCCATCAGGAAGCTGATAAGCACGATCCATCTGTTGGCATATGGACTGTCAGCCTGCTCATACCACTTGGTCATGGCCCAGAATACGAGGGCCGTGAAAAGCGACGACATTGCATAAACCTCACCCTCCACCGCCGAGAACCAGAATGTATCGCTGAATGTGTATGCCAATGCTCCTACCGCACCTGAACCGAAGATGGCTATGCTCTTGCCCAGAGAATATTCCCCCTGCAGGTCAGCCTTCACCACACGCTTTGCGAGGAATACGATGGTCAGGTAAAGGAACATTATCGTAAGGGCAGACAGCACGGCATTCATTGCATTGACAGCAACGGCTGCGCTTTCCGGACCTGTAAACATGGTGAAGAACCGGGCAAACAACTGGAATACGGGGTTTCCCGGCGGGTGGCCGACTTCGAGTTTATATGAAGAAGCGATGAACTCCCCGCAATCCCAGAAAGACGCGGTCGGTTCTATTGTAAGAAGGTAGACTACGGCCGAGATCACGAAAACGAGGGCGGCAGTCAGCCTGTTCCACAAAGTGAATGTTCTGTTATTCATTTACTATAAATTTATTCAAGACGGCAAATATACAAATTTTTGCCCGCCCGGCCACAAAATCAGTCGGTTTCCTAGATAGCGCACTTCAATTTGACCAGGCCGGCCACAAAAACAGGCATATTCGTGGCCAACAACCTGAAAATTGACATGTCGGCCACAAAAACAGGCTCATTTGTGGCCAACAACCTGAAAATTGACATGCCGGCCACAAAAACAGGCATATTCATGGCCAGCCACCCAAAAATCACCATGTCGGCCACAAAAACAGGCTCATTTGTGGCCGTACACGGAAGTTTATATATATTTGCGAAATAAAATTATGACCATGGCAGAGAACGATTGGAAAAAAAGGCTTGGAGTGGTATTTTCCACCAACCCTGATTTCTCATACACAGAGGAGGCAGTAGAAGAGGCCCAGACCCTCGAACCATCAAAGCAGAACCTCATCGTGTCGATAGACAGAAAGGGGCGTGCAGGCAAACAGGTCACACTCGTGACCGGTTTCATCGGCACAGCAGACGATCTGGCGGAACTGGGGCGCACCCTCAAGGTCAAGTGCGGGGTGGGCGGAAGCGCCAAGGACGGCGAGATCGCCATACAGGGAGACTTCCGTGACAGGATCGTAAACCTGCTCAAGGACATGGGATACAAGGCAAAACGTGGAAACTGACATGCTGTTCGACACTCTTGCACTCATCGCCCTCCTTCTGGTACTGGTACTGCTGAAAAGGATCGTCTGCATCCTTCCGTCAGTAGTGACATGCCTGTTCAGATGGAAAGAAAACATCAACATAGACACAAGCCTCCGGCTCAGGACTGAAAGGGACCTGGCCTCTGCCGCCATGCTGCTGCCGTTCTGCCTGCTTGCCACAAGATTCGGTCTGTACAGCCCGGACTTCATATCCGGCATGTCACATAATGCAGCGCTCGGCGTAACCTCTGCCGTATTCTTGGGCTACCTGCTTCTGCGGCTGTCACTCATAGCCGGAATCCGTCCCAAAAGAATGGCATCAGGCATCTATCATGCCGCCACCTCAACAGAACATACATACTTTATCGTACTGACACTTGTACTTCTTGCCATAGGCGGGATAATGGTCGTTGCAGGTGCGGAGCCACACACCATAAAAGTTGCAATGTTTTGGCTATCAGGAGGTATCTACATACTGTTCTTAACAAGAAAACTGCAAATTTTCGCATCAACCTGCAATTTATTCATGAGTTTTTTGTACCTTTGCGCCCTCGAAATTTTGCCCACTGGAGTCTTGATAGCTTCAGCGGTTATTTTTTAGCGAAATTTAAGCCAGAACTATAAACTTTGA
Source organism: Candidatus Cryptobacteroides sp. (assembly GCA_045127685.1). Taxonomy (GTDB): domain Bacteria; phylum Bacteroidota; class Bacteroidia; order Bacteroidales; family UBA932; genus Cryptobacteroides. The sequence continues at coordinate 74,831 of JBGVQP010000001.1, read as the reverse complement.
ATAGAGATAATGAGCGTTAAGAACATCCTGATTTCACAGCAGCAGCCGAAGACGGCTTCGCCTTACACCAGCATTGCAGAAAAATTCGGAGTAAACTTCGATTTCGTCCCATTCTACAAGAACGAACCACTGTCATCAAGAGAATTCCGCGCTCAAAAAATCAACATCCTCGACCACACGGCAATTGTTTTTTCAGCACGCACTACCATAGACGCATTTTTCCAGCTCTGCGAAGAGCTTCGCGTAAAGGTACCGGAAACAATGAAGTATTTCTGTACATCAGAGGCTGTTGCCAATTACCTTCAGAAGCACATCGTATACCGTAAGAGAAAGATTTTCTTCGGCGACGGCAAGCCAGAATCCATCCTCGGGCTCATCAGCGCAAAGCACAAGGGAGAGAAATTCCTTATCGCAACCGCAGGCTCTACCGGAAAGGATGCAGTCACAAAACTATTCGAGACCTCACCATACTCTTTTGAAACTGCCGTTTTTGTAAAACCGGTATCACAGGACATCAAGAATGTCAACCTGCACAACTATGATGTGGTCGTATTCTTCAACCCTGCAGACGTAAAGTCCCTCTATGAGAATCTGCCTGAGTTCAAACAGGAGGACATAAAGTTTGTCTCATATGGAAAATCCGTAGTGACAGCAATGAACGAGGCAGGCCTGAGCATAGAAATTTCTGCACCGACACCGGAGATTCCATCGGTAGCCAAGGCGCTTGAAGTATTCCTCTCAAAATAAGTAACCGTGGACGGGAAGGCTCCTAATACTCTTCCTAAACAAGAAAGATTGTACGGCAAGAAAAACATTGAAAATCTTCTTGCTGGAGGCAGACATGGAAGTGTCGGTCCGATCCGTTACATCTACACGACTGATAACGGAGAAAAGTTCAGCCGTATCCTGACCTCCGTGCCAAAGAAGCTTTTCAAAAGGGCCGTAAAGCGAAACCTGCTGAAAAGACGCATCCGTGAAAGCTGGCGCAGGCTCAAACACAACCTCACCGGGTCGGAACATGGGATAGACATCCTGCTGATCTATTCAACAAAAGAAATCCTGACCTACCGGGAAATCTACGACCACATCGAGAAGATCATAAACCGACTGAACGAAAGCCGGGCTAAACAGGTTAAAAATGAAACAGCCAGCGAATAAAGTCCTTTCTGTCATCAGGAAGGTCCTTATCTTCCCGTTCGTCGCCTTGATACGTTTCTATCAGGTATGCATCTCACCGCTCACCCCGGCAGCATGCAGATTCACTCCGACATGCTCACAATATGCGCTTGAAGCTTTTAGAAAACATGGGGTACTGAAAGGTTTCTACCTTTCGGCAAAGCGAATCCTCCGATGCCATCCATGGGGCGGCCACGGATACGATCCAGTGCCGTAAAAACTGTTGTTTTTACTAAAAACAACGAAATAACGTCCCACAACAGCAAAAACAACAGTAAAAACAACAGGGACGACAACCACCGGAAATTAAAATAGGGCGATCTTTGCCCTCGGTTAAGAATCTTATTCGTCTCTTTGTTTGAACCCGATTCCAAAAATGTGTGCAATTCCTTTTACGGGATCCGACATAAGAGATAAAAAAATAGGGAAGCCGTGATGGTCTCCCTTTTTTTGTATATATACAGCCAAAAGATTGGCCGGTCGGCAGAAGCCGACTTGTCGTATTGAAATTGACTTTTAGTCCAACTTCAATACGGCCATGAACGCACTCTGCGGCACTTCTACAGTACCGATCTGACGCATGCGCTTCTTACCCTGCTTCTGTTTTTCAAGAAGCTTTCTCTTACGGGAAATATCACCGCCGTAACACTTTGCTGTAACGTCCTTACGCACAGCCTTTACGGTTTCACGGGCGATGATCTTCGCACCTACAGCCGCCTGGATGGCGATATCGAACTGCTGACGAGGAATTAGTTCCTTCAGCTTCTCACACATCTTTCGACCGAAATCGTATGCATGATCTGCATGAATCAGCGACGAAAGCGCATCTGCAGGGTCTCCGTTAAGAAGGATATCAAGCTTTACAAGTTTTGCCTCCTTGAATCCTACAACATGATAGTCAAAGGAAGCATATCCCTTGGAGATTGACTTCAGTTTGTCATAGAAGTCAAAGACAATCTCCGAAAGCGGCATCTCATAAGTCAGCTCAAGACGGTCTGCAGTAAGGTAATGCTGGTTGATCAGCACCCCTCTCTTATCAAGACAAAGCTTCATGATCGGGCCGTAATAGTCCGAGCGTGAAATGACCTGAGCGCGGATATAAGGCTCTTCGATATGGTCGATCAGGGTTGCTGCAGGAAGTCCTGACGGATTATGTACGTCAATGCACTCTCCCTGTGTTGTATAAACCTTATAAGAAACGTTCGGAACGGTTGTAATCACGTCCATATTGAACTCCCTGAAGAGACGCTCCTGGACGATTTCAAGATGCAGAAGACCGAGGAAGCCGCATCGGAAACCAAATCCGAGAGCAAGCGATGACTCCGGCTCGAACACCAGCGACGCGTCATTGAGCTGGAATTTCTCCAAAGACGCACGGAGTTCCTCATACTGGTCTGTCTCAACAGGATATAGACCCGCAAAGACCATAGGTTTCACTTCCTCAAATCCTGCAATCGCATCCGTACATGGATTTGCCACATGTGTAATGGTATCACCGACCTTGACCTCGCTGGCTGTCTTGATACCTGAAATGATATATCCTACACTTCCGCACGGTATCTCCTTGCGAGGATGCATCTTCATCTTCAGTACGCCGATCTCGTCAGCGACATACTCCTTGCCTGTGCTGACAAACTTGACCTTGTCGCCTGGCTTGATCGAGCCGTTCATCACCTTGAAATATGCAATGATACCACGGAAAGAATTGAACACCGAGTCAAAAATCAAGGCCTGCAGCGGCGCATCCGGATCTCCCTGCGGTGCAGGAATCCTCTCAACTATTGCATCCAGAACCTCCTTGACGCCCTGACCAGTCTTTCCGGAAGCGAGAAGGATTTCCTCTGGCTTACAGCCGAGAAGATCCACCACCTGATCAGTCACGACATCCACCATAGCAGAATCAACGTCGATCTTATTGAGGACAGGTATGATTTCCAGGTCATGTTCTATGGCAAGATAGAGGTTTGATATTGTCTGAGCCTGAATACCCTGGGTAGCATCCACGACCAGCAGGGCTCCCTCGCACGAAGCGATTGCACGTGACACCTCATACGAGAAGTCAACGTGACCCGGAGTGTCGATCAGGTTGAGTGTGTATGTTTCACCGTTATGAACATAGTCCATCTGGATAGCGTGGCTCTTGATGGTAATACCCTTCTCCTTCTCAAGATCCATCGAGTCCAGGACCTGGTTCTCCATGTCACGCGCCGTCAAGGTATTTGTAATCTCCAGCATCCTGTCCGCCAGGGTACTCTTACCATGGTCGATATGGGCTATGATGCAAAAATTTCTTGTCTTTTTCATCTGTGTCATAATAATCCACGCAAAGATAATTCAAATTTTTCTATTTTTGCTTAAACCTCCTATGCATCAAGGGGTCTAATAACTCGATGACTGACCGGGAAATCATACAACTCCAAAAATCGGGCGCCTATGAGGTCGCCTTCAATGCCGTCGTCGCAAAATATTCCGAACGGCTTTATTGGCATGTGCGCCGCTTTCTGTGCAGTCATGATGACACAAATGACCTGATGCAGGATATATTTATAAAGGTATGGAAGGCCTTGCCTTCATTCAGAGGCGAATCCAACATGTTCACATGGATATACCGTATCGCCACCAATGAAGTCCTCAATCATCTTCGCAAGCAGAAGTTCCTCGGACTTGTCAAACTGGATTCGTCGTCGGAAAGGCTTATAAAAAAGATTGACGACGACCCACATTTCAACGGTGATGCTCTGCAGAGGGAACTGCACAAAGCAGTGCAGAGGCTTCCTGAAAAACAACGCCTTGTCTTCAACATGAGATATTTCGACGAGATGAAATATGAAGAAATCTCTGAAATAACAGGTACATCGGTCGGCGCCCTGAAAGCATCATACCACCACGCCTATAACAAGATCAAGGCTGAACTGGAAGAAAAATTCATTGAAAAATAAACCTTTGCGAACATACACCGTCTAATGAATCGATTATGAGCGATATACTTGATAACAAAACATTAAGATCAATGCCTTACGATGTGCCGGAAGGATATTTCGACAATCTGCAGACTTCTTTGCAGCATAAGGTTGGAAAGCAGACAAGGAGATGGCCGGCATTCGTCGCAGCTGCCGCATCAGTGGCACTTCTCATCTCGGCCGGAGGATGGCTCCTGAGCAAGGATGCCCAGTCGGACTTTACAATGGAAGACTACATCGTTTTCTCTGACGAAATGACCAGTACGATAATGGAAGAAGATGACATGTGGTATGCAGACGCCGCGACAGAAGACGACATGATAGAATACCTTATAGATACAGGAACAGAAATATATGAACTTTATTAACACTTTTATTATGAGAACTTTCAGACTTTTTGCGGCAATGACCGCGCTCGCACTTTTCTCAATGACCGCTTTGGCACAGCCGAAAGGCAACTGGCAGGAACGTATCAAAAGCGAAAAGATCGCATTCATCACGACGGAGCTGGAACTGACTCCAGAAGAAGCACAGACCTTCTGGCCGGTCTACAACCAGATCGAAAAGAAGGCACAGGAATCGCAGCAGGCAGTTAAGACAACATTCCGCGCACTTCTTGAAGCGCTCCAGTCCGACACAGCCACCGACAAGGAGATAGACAAGCTTCTTGACGATTATCTCGCCGCAAAACTTGCCCAGAAGAACATCGGCAAAGACGACGCTGCCAAATACCGCAAAGTCCTTCCAAGCAAGAAAGTCGCTAAACTTTATGTCGCCGAAGAAAAATTCCGTCGCCAGCACATCCGCAACTTCAACGGAGGCCATCATGGCAAGAATGGAAAAGGTCGCCCGGCTCCTGGAAAGTAAAGAAAATTGAAAGCGACTAAAAAGCAACATGAACCCCGAAAGTTTCTTGCATAACTTCCGGGGTTCATGTCACTTTTGTCCAGACAAACAAAAACAAATATGTGTTTTAACTTCTTTCTATAATTCAGATATTAGTAAGCCTGCTGATAAGGTGCGTTGATACGCTGTGACTCAAGGTAGTACTGATTCTGCTGGTTCTGGTACTCCATGTTCCTCTGGTGCTGACGGTCCATATTGTCCTGCTGCATTGCGTTCTGACGCCTCTGCTGCTGCTCACCAAGAGACTCTCTCTCGTTCTTTGCATCAAGTTCATCCCATACAGACTGCATCTTCTTCTCGAACTTGGCCTCGTTTGCTGCGATTCTCTCGTTCTCCTTCTGCATAGCTGAAAGGATAGCCGCCCTGTCGTACTTCACACAAATCTCGTACTTATATCTCTTTGTAGTAGGGTTGTAAAGCTTTCTTGAATCAACTGTGGTAATACCCTCAACGATTCTCTTGGCACCTGTAACAACCTGATCCTTGGTGCTCTCATCCAAAGCGTACTGTGAGTTTACACCAACCTCGTCCTGATATGCATCCAGACCTGTTCTCACATAAACCTCGATCTTCTCAACAAGGGCAGCCTGTGCTCTTGCCGTAGCCTCACGGAGTGCAAGGCTCTCAGTACCAGCATCTGCCGCACCATAAGCTCTGATCTCACCTGTTCCCTGAGCGAAAGCAAGCAACTCAACCGGTGACTTCTTCATCTCATAGAATCCAGCCTCATCCTGACCCCTCTGTGGCTGATACTGCTGCTGGTATGGCTGCTGATACTGTGGAGGATATGGCTGCTGAGGAGGATAACCATAAGGGTACTGTGCTCTTCTTGACGGTCCGCAAGAAACCAAAACTACTGCCACCAATGACAGTGCTACGACAAGTTTAGTTTTCATGATAATAATATTTAGTAGTTAAACTTTTTCAGTTTCAGAATCACAAATATAAATAGTTTTGCAAATAAAACCTATATTATATAGAATCCGCTGCTGTACAATCTATCAACGTTTATGAAAATAATCTGACTTTACGCAAACAGATAAAATTCCTTGGTCACACCCAAGTACTCTTCGGTATATTTTCCGTCAGCATGAATGGTAAGTATCGTATCCGCCGGACTTTCTGCGCGAGATCTGGAGAACTCTGCGACTATCAGTTTAGGAGCCTTGCGCGGAACGGTGCGGATACGGGTTATCTTATATAGGTACAGACCTCTCATGCGGGCGTGACGGGTAAGTTCGTGTTCGGTGTCAGCCGGCAGGACCATGACAACTCTGCCTTCCGGAGCAAGTTGTTCAGCGGCGAAGTCAAGAATCTCGCGGTAAGAGAGCCCCGTCGAGGTATGTCTGGCGGCATTGCGGCGTTGTTCTGGCGCCTGAAGGGCATTATCAAAATACGGTGGATTGGAGCAGATCAAGTCAAACGTTGCCACATCGTCCCGGTCAGAGGGTGAGATTCCGTTCTGAAGGTATGCAGCAAAGTCATCAAGAGATGTATGATGGGCATGCAGGATATCGCCCCATGGGGAATTGCGGAAGTTTTCAGCCGCTTCTGTTGCAGATGGCTCATCAATGTCAATGGCATGAATGGCAATATCTGATCCCGATGAAATTTCTGTCAGTCTCTGCGCCGCCATCAGAGCTATCGTACCGGTTCCTGTTCCGATATCCAGAATATGCCTGTCAGACGGTTCTATAGTCATAAGTGCACCAAGCAGCACTCCGTCGGTATTGACCTTCATGGCACTGCGCTCATTGATTACATCAAATCGCTTGAAACGGAATATATTTGCCGACTTTTCCATTCGCTATACTCAGAAAAAACAAAAGGTTGTCTTTCAGAAACTTACACATATTTATCAAGAGATTACATTTCTTCACAAAATGTGTTTACAAACTGCCCGTCTATCATAAACAGTGACCTGTCGCACATTTTTGCAAGGTCAGGATCATGTGTGACTATGACTATTGTCTGACCATATTTGTCACGAAGGGTGAAGAACAGATTGTGAAGCTCTTCCTTTGTCCTGGAGTCAAGATTTCCCGAAGGTTCATCGGCAAAAAGAACAGCCGGACGGTTTATCAAGGCGCGGGCGATGGCCACCCTCTGCTGCTCGCCGCCAGAAAGTTCCGATGGTTTATGGGCCAGACGCTCCCCAAGGCCCAGATCCTTCAGCAGCTGGACCGCATGTTGTTCTGCATCCTTCCTTGAACGCCCCGCAATGAATGCAGGAATCATCACATTTTCCAGAGCAGTGAATTCTGGCAGCAGATGATGGAACTGGAACACGAAACCCAGCCTTAGGTTTCTGAACTCCGCGAGTTTGTCACCCTTGAGTCCAAGCACATCTATGCCGTCGATTATCAAGGAACCTGCATCCGGGGTCGACAGAGTGCCGAGAATCTGCAGAAGAGTTGATTTTCCTGCTCCCGAAGCGCCCATAATAGACACGACCTCTGATCTGGACACATTGAAATCCAGACCCTTGAGCACCTTGAGGGTACCGAATGACTTTTCTATACCTGTTGCCTGTATCATAAACCTGTTTTTCGCGATAACACTTTGTGTGGAGTACAAACCATTGCCTTTCAATGATTTATATATTTTGCGGCGGGAGACCTAGCCCACCACAAAAAACATAAACTGATCATTATCAGACAGATACACACCACACTCCTGCCTTACACATTAAGGATATAGCTTGAATTGCGTGTGCACTCTGGTCAAAAACGCCACGAAGGTCAAAGATATACAAAAAAAAGCAACTATCAATCGATAGTTGCTCTATTGTCGGGGTACTGTGACTCGAACACAGGACCCTCTGGTCCCAAACCAGATGCGCTAGCCAACTGCGCCACACCCCGAGTTCCCTCATTTGGGACTGCAAATATACGACGAAAAATTAAAAGTGCAAAACTTTTTATCAAAATTTTGCACTTTTTTGTTTGTTGTAAGATTTCTCGATTCCCCCAGGTTCACTCAAAATGACAGTAGAACATATCATACCGAGCCTGCCGGGATATCTTTAAAGGTTCGGATTGAGAGCCTTCCACTCCTCTACCGGCGGAATGATGCCGAGAGAAATGATCTCATCACGCATAACCTGAAGGTGTGCGTAAGATGCATCAAGAGCAGCAAGTTCCTCTGGTGTACCGGTAACCTCACCGAAGTGAACACCTGTTGCGTCAATAACTGTAGGCATAGCCATGAGAACATTATGATACTTCTCGTTGTTCACATAGCATCCTGCTGGCCAAGTAAACTCAGGACCGCCCATAGCAGCCTGAATCATAAGAACTGACTGGTATGACGGGCTCTGGAATGAAGAGCGGCCACGAAGCTTGATGATGTTCGAGCCACCCTGGATAGTAGCGTGCTTGATTTCGGCCCACTTGTCTGCAGGAATGTTGAAATCAGCGAGCGGCTTGCCGTCAACAGTGATCTTCGAAGCGAACACTGCCATAGCCTCACCGTGACCACCATAAGTACGTGCATTCTCTACTTTATACTGTGGAACACCGAGTTCCTTTGCGATTGCTGACTGAAGACGTGTAGAGTCAAGAGCAGCGAGTGAAGTAAGCTGGCTTGGCTTGAGGCCTGAGCGGATAAGTGCTGTAAGAGCAGTAACGTCTGCAGGGTTGAAGATTACCACCACATGATTTACATCAGGGCAGTACTTCTTGATATTGTCACCGAACTCTGCTGCGATCTGGCAGTTGCCCTTAAGAAGGTCCTCGCGGGTCATACCTTCCTTACGAGGCGCTCCACCTGATGAAATGATGTACTTTGCTCCTGTGAAGGCAACTTCAGGATCTGTCGTCCATGTAATGTTTGCTCCTTCGAACGCACAGTGATACAGTTCCTCAGCAACACCGTTCACACCCGGACCATAAATGTCATAAAGACAGATGTTTGGAGTAAGACCGAGCATCAGAGCTGTCTGAGCCATGTTGGATCCGATAGCGCCACCGGCACCTACGATCACAAGTTTGTCATTTGTCAAAAAATTCATAGTAAAAATATCTTGTTGAAACTTATTTCTAAAAGCGTGCAAATATAACAATTATTATGATAGGTCCGCCACGCGCGGCACACCCGCATGTGAAAAAATTATTTTCAGAAACAAAAACAATTACTATCTTTGCGGCTGAATTTTAATGAGATAAGACAAGTGGAACCTCCCAGTCCTATATTAAAAGACCTTAACATCTCTGCGGATCAGACCTCTGACGATCCGTTGTCCCGCAATGTTTATATGATAATGGGTGAAACTTCCGACTCCGGTCAGGAAGCTGTTTTTGTGTGTGCATGGTCAGCACGCACAGGTCTTTCGTATGTAGGCACGCCAAACGGGACCGCTTCATGATAAGATAGAATACAAGTTATATATGGCACTTTATTTAAGAAAGAAATTAGACAACAAGGCTGAAATCGCCGTATGGCAGATTACCGAAACGGAGCAGGAGCTGATGGCCATCACCTCCGTTCCCACTGATGAACTCGAGGAAATCATGCTCTTCAGACAGGAGTCTCACAGGAAACAGAAACTTGCAGTAAGAGCACTCATAAACGAAGTATTCGAGGAGAAGATGTACCTCAACCACCACGACAACGGCAAGCCTTACCTCGAAAACTGCGCGACGACCATCAGCATCACTCACACAGACAAGTATGTGGCAATCATCATCCATGACGACGAAGAAGTCGGCATAGACATCGAGTCGCTTGACAGAGACTTTGCAGCAGTGGAGAAGAAGGCACTTTCGGAGGATGAGATTGACGACCTGGATGATGACAAGAAGAACGAACAGCTCGCAATCTACTGGTGTGCAAAAGAGGCGATCTTCAAGAGAATGTCTCAGAACAGGGTTGATTTTGCCGAGCAGATAGAGGTGGAAAAGTTCAACGTAAGAAAGGAGGGAGAACTCGAAGCGACATTCATACACAAGGACGAACACGAAGAGGATTTTGAACTTGAATATATGATGTTTGACCGCCATGTCCTCGTATGGCTTGTAGGATAGCATATAAAACATAAATGTTAGTCAATTTATAGTTTTTCAAATTTATATATTATGGTATCAGCCTGTTAACCAATGAGTTAACCGGCTATTTTTATAATTGTTAATAACTTTTATCGCCCACATACCATAAACTTATATTTATTGAATTATCTTTGCTGACCCTGCAGTCAGGGAACGAAAGAAACCGACAGAACAGTTTCTGAAATCCAATAGAAATACAAACACATTACCGCGGCTTTCGAGAGGGCCGCAGGTATTTTTAACCCGGAAAACTATGGTAAAGCATGTAGTCAAGCGCGACGGTAGAGTCGTAATGTTCGACAAGAGAAAGATTGTCGATGCAGTTCTTAAGGCAATGGATGTAACCGAGCAGGGAGAGGACATTGTTCTCGCTGCCGAGATTGCGTCAGCAGTGTCCAAGATCGATGTTGAAAACATGAGCGTGGAGGATATCCAGGATCAGGTTGAAATCGAACTCATGAACAGCCCTCGTCAGGAGGTTGCAAAGAAGTACATCGCTTACCGAAATCAGCGTAACCTTGCCCGCAAGGCTAAGTCACGCGAGATCTTCCAGGAGATCATTGACGCACAGGCAACCGAGATCACCCGTGAGAACGCAAACATGAATGCCGACACTCCGGCCGGCATGATGATGAAGTTCGCTTCGGAGTCGACAAAATCTTATGTGGACGAGTGCCTGCTTGCCGACGATGTGAAGGAAGCCGTAAGAAACAACTACATCCATGTTCATGACAAGGACTACTATCCGACAAAGAGTCTTACATGTATCCAGCATCCTCTCGACAAGATACTGGAAGACGGTTTCTTTGCAGGACATGGTGAGTCTCGTCCTGCAAAAAGGATCGAGACAGCCAGCATCCTTGGTTGTATTTCAATGGAGACAGTTCAGAACGAGATGCACGGCGGTCAGGCGATTCCGGCGTTTGACTTCTACATGGCACCTTTCGTAAGACGTTCTTTCCAGGAAGAGCTCGACAAGATCGGCGAGATCAACGGTGAGGACTATTCAAGACTTTACAATACCCCTATCGACGATTATCTCCGCCGCGACCTCGTGGGCATCCAGGGAGACGACAGGGTTATCCAGCATGCAATAAACATGACCGTAAGCCGCGTTCACCAGTCAATGGAGGCTTTCGTTCACAATATGAACTCTATCCACTCACGCGGTGGAAACCAGGTAGTGTTCAGTTCGATCAACTATGGTACCGACACCTCAGCAGAGGGACGATGCGTCATCCGCGAGATTCTTAACACCACATACGAAGGTGTCGGCAACGGCTCTACTGCCATCTTCCCTATCCAGATCTGGAAGAAGAAGAGAGGCGTGAGCTACCTCCCTGAAGACCGCAACTATGACCTCTACAAGTTCGCCTGCAAGGTATCGGCGCGTCGTTTCTTCCCTAACTTCGTAAACCTTGATGCTCCGTTCAACCAGCATGAACTGTGGAAGGCAGACGATCCGAAGAGATATCAGTATGAGGTTGCGACCATGGGCTGCCGTACACGTGTATTCGAAAACCGTTTCGGACCAAAGACATCGATCGGACGTGGAAACCTCTCATTCACTACCATCAACATTGTCAAGCTCGCTATCGAGTGCATGGGTATCGCCAACCAGGAAGACCGTATCCACGAGTTCTTCAACAAACTGGGCGAGACACTCGATATCGCAGCAAAGCAGCTCAACGACCGTTTCAACTTCCAGAAGACCGCGCTGAAAAAGCAGTTCCCGCTTCTTATGGGTGCACTCTGGCTTGACAGCGAGAAACTCGGAGAGAACGACAGCATCGAGCCTGTAATCAACCACGGTACACTCGGTATCGGCTTCATCGGACTTGCCGAGACTCTTATCGCACTTTGCGGCAAGCACCATGGAGAGTCTGCTGAAGCTCAGGAACTCGGACTCCGCATCGTTACCTTCATGAAGGACAAGGTCGGAGAATACTGCGAGAAGTACAGACACAACTACAGTGTGCTCGCAACTCCTGCAGAAGGTCTTTCAGGCAAGTTCACAAGAAGCGACAAGAAGAAGTTCGGCGTAATCCCAGGCGTTACCGACAAGGACTACTACACCAACTCCAACCATGTACCTGTATACTACAAGTGTACTCCTAAGCACAAGGCAGAGATCGAGGCTCCTTATCATGCACTCACTGGTGGTGGCCACATCTTCTACGTGGAAATTGACGGCGATGCAACCCACAACCCTGAGGCCATCATGACAATCGTTGACCTGATGGACAAGTACGACATCGGATACTGCTCAGTAAACCACAACCGCAACAGATGTCTCGACTGCGGATATGAAAACGCTGATGCAAACCTCGAAAAATGTCCTCATTGCAAGAGCACCAAGATTGACAAGCTCCAGCGTATCACCGGCTACCTCGTAGGAACAACAGGCCGTTGGAACAGCGCCAAGCTTGCAGAGCTTCAGGACCGCGTGGTACACAAATAGTATCCGGCTCTCGCAATAACAAGAAACATCGTCCCGCAAGATAAGGTCATTTTTTGTGTGACGATGACGAAAAACTGGCAGAAAGAGCCAAAAACAGACATCGTCCCGCAAAAATCGGCAGATTCTTGCGGGACGATTGTTTAATACGTTGCCCTTGCTTTTCCAAATGCAGGTAGTACGCGAAAGAAGGTTTTTCATGTAGTACCGGTACTATTTTCTGGTTTATTTAATGACATTTCTATACCGGTTGAACATTAAATACAGGATTTCGTGTAGTACCGATTCTGGCCTAAAGACATATCAGATGGTCAGTGATCCGAAGATGGCAAGAAGATGCTTAAATGAATATGATGACCGAAACAATGAAGAGAAGACAAAATTAAAAGTATTGAAAATATTTTAGGTGCTCATTGCTTGCTTCTCATTGTTTTTCCTATATTTGCATCACTTTGAACGCTTCTGGTTCGCCATCCACGATCAAATGGCATAATTAAAAACACATTTGATCATGGAAAATCATTCATTAATCTATCTCAACGTCAAGACCGTTCCGGCATTCGATACGGAGAACCTGTGTCCACACACAGCATTTACAGTCTATTTGCAAAAGGACGGCAATCTGCTGCTCGCCTCTGGATGGACTCTCCAAGACGCCATTACCATGTTTGCGAACAAACATAAGTGTAACCGGATGGACATCCGCACAAAACGTCCGTTCAGACGTCAGTAAAACAATTACGTTTTCCTTCCGCAACTCTATGTCACAACAACATAGCGGAAACACTTACCTTAAAAACAGACTATCATGGCAACTATTGCACACTTTACCATTGTTGATTACGATGGTAAAACGCACCGCTACTATCGTTTCCTGGATGGATATCCTAAGGGCGAGGCCGGAGTTTTCGTTAATTTTCCACTGGGTGATCACGACTTCTGCCTAGAAACTTTTGAAAGGAGATTAAACCTAGAAAAATCTGATAGAGACTATTTCTCAGACGTATTCTACAATATGGACTTGCGGACCAGACACATAAAAGTCCATTCTAAGGTATTTGTTGAAGACATTAACTTCGAAGGAACATTTGAGGAGGCTATCAGATACTTTGCTTTTAAAGATTACTCAGAGAAAGAAGTTCTAGAAGCATTTCCTGAATGGAAGAATATAAGTCGGATTATATACCCTGGTTTCATAGACGGAATGTGGACCATCATAAAAGCGTTAAAGTCCGAGATTCCATGTCTTGAATACGACTTGTACTCCCATAGAATCATTTACATAGGAGACAATATAAACTTCTATATGTATCAGGACTTTATTGGTTTTCCCGAATGCAAGATGAACAGGGATTACAAGGTGTGTCAAGACGCCTATCTTAATGCCCGCAGGGTGGGAGTGCTGATCTTTTTTAATAACACTGTCACAAATGATGAATTCACACTTCTATATATGCTGACATTAAAACGAAATGGATACTTGCTTCCGCTAACTGGTGAATTCATCCGCTATGATGAAGGGCTTTCCGACAAAATTAAGGAGGAAGAGCTTGCTATGCTTGTAAAAAGTATCAGTCTGTGTGATCCGGAGGATCTGAAAGCACGTAACTATATATACGAACACCTTTGTAGAGAAGATATGAACGAACTAAGAGATTCCTTGAAATGAAAAAGTCATATCACATATGTATATCATCGGATGATGAAGTCATCTTTAGGGACGATGAAGATTACAACAGAGGATTCAACACCTTTGCCTTGGCATTACACAAAACTGACTCCACGGGACTAGTAGAATGCAACATGTCTACCCACAGTCACATGCTTGTTCAGACTAACGATCCTGACCGTTTTGTGCAAGCTTACAGAATGCCATATGCTAAATACTTTAACCACAAATATGGCCGCCAGGGAAGGCTCGGGGAGAAACATTGTTTCATATTGGAAATCCAGGGGCTGTATCACCATCTGGCTGCTATAAGTTACATTTTGAGAAATGCTCTTCATCATGGAGTTGCCCCAATTCCATACGCATACCCGCACTCTTCTGTCAACGTCATATTTCAGAAAGAAATGGGCAAACGACCAGAAAGCGACTTAATCCCTCCTTGTTCATACTACCGTCATATCGGCAGAAACGCCTCTTTCCCGGATAGCTATAAAATGAGTCGCTCCGGTTTGTTTTTAAGAGAGAGCGTACTGGATGTTGCACAAGTGGAAAATATGTTCGTAACCCCGCGTACCTTCGACTATTACATGGGAAGGAAAACATCTGAAGATTGGGTCAAAGAGCAGAATAAGGACCACTTATCCTCCGCACCCGTTACATTGGGCTTAATTGAATCAAATGTACAGATGACTACACTAGAAGATATGCTTATTCTTGAAAGCGGACGAGCTGATTATCGAAGACTATCTGATATTGATCTTTGCCGTGAGATAGATACTATCATTAAGAATGATTTGCACAGCACCTCCGTCTATACGATATCATATGAGGAAAAGATGGAACTTGCCAAACGAATATGTAAGCCATTCCGCGTTGGGGATGCACAACTTTGCAGATGCCTGGCGATGAAATATAAGCCCTAAAAATAATGGCAAACACGCCCCGCTGTATAAGACCTAAAATAGAAGAATGCACCGGTACCACATAAAAACATTGTTTCATGTTGTACCGGTGCATTCTTATCGTCAAATTTGATGGGTTTTGGGAACGGGTACTACACGAACGACGGTTGTTTATGTAGTACCGGTATCGTTATCGGTTAGCCTGATGAGAGGCCGCTCGACATCTTACAGTCCACGGGCCCTCAAAAGCGCCTTCGGGTCCGGATCTGCGCCACGGAAGCGGCGATAGAGGTCCATAGCTTCGTCACTGCCTCCCTTCTCGAGAATGTTGGTGCGGAACGACATCGCAGTCTGCTCGTCGAATATGCCCTTCTGCATAAAGAGCTCGAATGCGTCCTTGTCAAGTACCTCCGCCCAGAGGTAACTGTAATAGCCTGCGTTGTATCCGCCGCTGAAGATGTGGGCGAAGTATGTGCTGCGGTAGCGTGGGATGATCTGACCGATAAGACCCATATCCTTGCATGCCTGTGCCTCGAATGCCATCGGATCGACACCTTCCAGGGAAGAAATCTCATGCCACTTCATGTCAAGAATCGCAGCTGCAGCCAGTTCGGTTGTCATGAATCCTTGATTGAAATTGCCCACTGCCTCTATCTTTGCAACCAGTTCTGCCGGGATAACCTCTCCTGTCTGATAATGACGGGCATACATTGCGAGCACCTCTGGCTGGAACGCCCAGTTCTCCATGATCTGTGACGGGAGTTCGACGAAATCGCGCGGAGTCGATGTTCCGCTCACGCTCTTGTATGTACACTGACTCAAAAGTCCGTGGAGAGCATGTCCGAACTCATGGAACATTGTTTCCACCTCGTAAAGAGTAAGAAGCGACGGCTTTCCATCAACAGGTTTGCTGAAATTGCCGACATTGACAATCACAGGACGCACCTCAACTCCGCCGACAATCTCCTGATTCACGAAATTATTCATCCAAGCTCCTCCCCTCTTGGTCTCGCGAGGGAAATAGTCAGTCAACAGAATACCAATGAGCGAACCGTCTGCGTCCACTACCTTGAAACCCTCCATATCCGGATGATAAGACGGTATGCCATCAAGTTTTTCAAATGAAAGACCGAAGAGTTTGCCGGCAACCTCAAAGACACCTGCACGCACATTCTCCATCTGGAAATATGGCTTGGTCTGCTCCTCGTCAAGGGCGAACTTTACCTTGCGGACTCTCTCCGCATAATATGCCCAGTCCCATGGCTCGATCACTGAACCCGCAGGAAGCAGGCCCGCTGCGATATCCTCATCCATGACTGCCTGCATATCCACAATCTCGGCCTTCGCGCTTTTTACAGCAGCCTTCATGATACCTGCCAAGAACTCATCTACAGTCTCCGGGTTGCCGGCCATCTTGTCAGCAAGGATCATCTGTGCGGGATTTTCATATCCCAGCATCTTCGCCTTCTCGATACGCAGAGCCATCATCTTCATTATCAGCTCCTTTGTATCATTCTCGCCACCGTTGTTTCCTCGCGACGAATACGCCTTGAACATCCTCTCGCGAAGATCACGGTCCGCTGTCACACCCATAGCGCCAGCATACTCTGAAATAGCTACTCCGAACTCCTGCGCAAAAGCATTGTTCTCGGCAAGAAGCCTGTTTCCGAACTCGTTGGAAAGAGACGACAGCTCCATATTTATTTCTCGCATACGCGCCTGCGAAGCCTCATCAAGAGCGACACCGTTCTGCACGAATGACCTGTGTAGCTTCTCCAGGACCATCTTCTGTTCCTGTGTCAGTCCAAGAGAATCAATCTGGCTGTAAAGGGCATCAACCTTGGCAAAGAACTCCGCATTCATGAAGATGTTGTCACCATGCTCTGACAGCATCGGAAGCACCTGTCCGACAATCTCCTGAAGAGCCGGAGTCGAATCTGTCTCCGAAAGGTTGAACAGTACTCCGACCACGCGGTCCAGAATGGCGCCTGATGCCTCATACGCCTCAACTACATTGGCAAATGTCGGAGCGTCCTCACAAGCCACAATCGCATCTATCTCAGCCTGCTGCTGCGCGATACCAGCCTGAACGGCAGGGATGTAATGTTTCTCCTTTACCTTTCCGAAATCAGGAATGCCGTAAGGGGTGTCCCAAGAGGCAAGGAAAGGGTTGGAATTATTGCATGAAACCGCAGTCATAAACATCAAGCAAATAAAAAATATCTTCTTCATTATCTTCATTATTCCCGTAAAAGTTCAAATTCGACCGTTATTGTTCTTTTGAACGCTTATTTTAACCTCAATTAATATCCTCTGCAGGATTCACCTCGACTCCGCCAAGGTCGATCAGAGTTAGCTGAATACTACCTTGATACATATTAAGAATACCTGTAGCGTTGATTGTACGCTTGCCGGAAAGGATGTCAGGATCTATCTCCGTGTCACTGAACTTGCAGTAGCCGCTTGTGCGGATCTGAATCTCTTTCTCGCCCATCTTGAAGTACTGGCTCACAGAATATGCCGCCTTCTCGACACCCGGATAAGTACCGTCGCCTTTGAGCGTTCCAAGGGTGACATTATTACCATCGTTGTCCGTCAGGAAGTTATTTCCGCTTCCGACCTTAGCCTGATCCCAAATACCCTTATAAAGATATTCCTTCATCTTGGATTCGGACATAGCCCAGGTGGTGATGCCGTGAGTCTTGTCTCCACCTTCCGGATTAGTGTCGGACAGGAACACACGGTTTTCGTATGAATCCTTATCCTTATTGGAATCAAGGTAAAGCAGAACGAATGTCTCGTCGGCATATTTAAGGTTGTTCAGTTTCACCAGAGTTCCCAGATACTTATTTGTCTTCTGGCACTCATTAGCACCAGGAAGTTGCGATTCTGCAACTACAACAGGCTCGACCGGATCCCCGTAAGGACCTTTGACAATATGTCTTTCAACAAGAACAGGATGCTCCAGATATGAGGTCTCATACTCTCCTGTAGGGTCCACATAACCGACCTGAACCATTCCCATTCCGCCATAATTTCCGTCCTTGAATCCGTACATACCCAAAGTCAGACCCTTACACTTGACATAGATTGTCTGACCTGGCTTGTATTCATTATAAAGACCGTTACGGCCAATCTTGATTTCCATTCCGGCAGTGCCATCCTCGATATAAAGACTCTTGTAAAGGTTACCTGGCTGGTCGTTTGTCGACACTTTTCCACCTATGATGATATCCTGGTCAATCTTCCAAGGTTTGCCCACTTCATACATTGCAGCAAGCTGGGCGATGGTGTGTGTAACCTCCAGAGTCTGAACATCCTGCACCGGAGGCTGCTGATTCGGCGTAAATACCGGGCCAAACTCTTCGCATCCGGCAAAGAGAGCTACCGCTGCTGTAAATAAAATTGTATATATTCTCTTCATAATTTTCATGTTATAGATCCTTCGCAGCTGCTCAGGATGACAGTTTCACAATATCATTCTGAACGTTCTTACTGTCATTCTGAACGAAGTGAAGAATCTCATCCGTTAGAATCTGAAATAAAGGTTCAACATATAATTGATGCCTTGCATATAGAAATACTTAGGATCAAACCTGTAGTAGCGTTTGTGACCTGCGCTATCAATCAGACGGGTCTGCTCATATCCACCTGTCTTGACATTACGGTTATTGGTAATGTTCTGAACATTGAGAGAGAATCCGAAATTGTACTTGCGGTTGATGTACCAAGATTTTCCGACACTCGCATTCAGCAGGAATACAGGAGCGAACTTCTCCTGAGCAGCCATGTACTCAACCTCAGCTGGAGAGAATTCTCCGTCAGGGCCATTCACAGCCATATGCGTTCTATAAAGCGGATTCATGTCAAGATATGAGTTTGCGAAGTACTGAGCATCGATCTCAAAGAACCAGTAAGAGTTGGTTCTGTAGTTCAGGCCCAAGTCTGCAGCAAGCTGAGGGGTAGAAGGAACGTAATGCTTCTGCTCCTTTTCAACTACGTATCCGTTAAGATCCTTATCATAAACCTCCTGACCGTCAAGCTTGATCTTCTTGAAGACTGGGTGACTCTTCCAATATGGAACCTCTTGATTATCAATAATAAGTTCTGCGCTATTATCAATAGTCTGTGTCATATAAGGATTAGACGTGTAAATGTATTCACCCCAGCTGAGAGCGCCTTCCACAGAGAGTCCCTGAACAGGAAGCGGAACCTTGAATCCCAGCTCGATACCCATATGACGCTGGTCGATTCCTGTCATCGCAAAGTTGGTGAAGGAGTTCTGAGTGTCATCATAGAAGCTCATCATGTCTGTCTGATCCTTGATCTTGGTCCAGAATCCTGTCACACGTACATTGTAACCGTTGTTGCTGTACTGATAGTTGATATCAGCAGAGGTTGTCTTCATTGTGGTCAGGTTCGGTACAAGAGAGTTTCTTGTACGAGGAGATATGAAAGACTGTGCAAATGTAGGGGCATCATTGAAATATCCCGCATTTGCATAAACTCTATGACCACCAGCAAAATGGTACTGAAGACCCACCTTAGCTGAATATGTAAAGAAGTCAGCAACTGCAGATTTTCCCTTTGAAGAAATCGCCACCTTCTTTCCATCAACCATTTCATATGATGTAAGGCTCTTACCGTCTACCATAAACTCTGTTCCGTCTTCATTCAGACCAGGGAAGAGTCCCTTTCTTACAAGGCCATTCCTCCAGAATGTCTCATATCCCGCCTTGAGAGCGACATTTGCCTTGAATCCACCAAGGTCGAAAGCTCCGTTAGCCCAAAGTCCGGCCTTATGGACATTAGCATAATAGTCATATCCGTATTTATCTCCCTTGTGAAGAACCGGAGTTGCTCCATTTGCAAGATAGTAGTCCAGGTCATTCTGCACCATCGCAGGATTTGACGCAAAGTCTCTCTCTGCAAACTGGTCGATGTTCATATAATAATCTCCTCCGAGCAAGTCATCAAGCAACTTGTAGTACTCGGTCCTGTTCCATTTGTAATTTACACCACCTGTAAGGGTAAACCACTTGGTTGCATTCCATTTGACATTTGCCCCAAAATTAAGATCATTCTGATCTACACGACGCTCCTCGATTACATATTTCGAGCGCTTCAGACCTGAAGCATCAAGGCTGTTATAGTTGACATTATACAACTTATCCCAGTTAAGGTGCTGATAGTTATCGAAGGCTCCGCTTCTGTCTGTCCATGCTGTCTCAGCCCAAGCGAACTTGGTCATATTCTGCCTGTTGTAATCTTCATCCTCCATCCAGAAATAGCTCGGAAGGTTACGATAGTAGTCCGGGCGAGGGTCTGCAGCATCATACCAGTCAAGAGCAGTATAGCCGTTCTTACCTGTTCTCCAAAGCACTGTTGCAGAAGCCTCTAGATCATCAGAAGGGGTAACAGTATATTTAAGGATTGTCACAGGCTCGAATGTCTTGCGGACACGGGCGTTGCGCACCTTTCCGTTCTGGTAACCCCAGTTTGAGTTATACATATTGTCTCCCATCAGGTTATATACCTCCTGTGTAGAAGCATTCTGTGCTCCTCTCTGGCCAGGAGCTGCAAATGTGACGAGACTAAGCTTATGGATGTCACCGAACTTCTTCTCAACTCCGGCATAGTATGCGAAACTACGATAATATACGCCCTTCACCCAGTCGTTTCCACCGATACGGGCAGACACATTAAATGCGTATGACCAACCGTTATCAAGTTCACCAGAAGCGTATGTTGCCATAAGACGCAGGCGATAGAGGGCACTGTTGGTAAGCGCGCTGAATCTCCAGCCAGGACGTACGCTCGAAGGCATTGCGTGGATATTGGTAACACCATTATATCCGCCATATCCGTTGTCAGAAACCTCATTTCCGACTGTGGTTTCCTTGCTCCTCATGGCCTCGTTAAGACCGCTCCAGAGAGAGAATGGAGAGTAACCGGTGATGGCGTCGTTCATTCTGATACCTGAAAGATAAACGTCCTGAGATTCGCTTGTATATCCTCTGTTCTTGAAACGGATATTGCTGAATCCGAAGCTCGCGATATTTGTGAACGGGTCGTTCGATCCGAAAAGAATTGATGGCGAATCTTCAAAACCTGAGTCGTCCATATCAAACTCCGCAAAATTCGAATCATCAACGTCGGCCACTTCCTGCTCAATGGTCATACCGACGAAGATAAGATCCTTGATGTAACCCTCGACAGTTACATTCACATTGGCATCCAGGAAGCCTGGAGCCTTTACCGTCATGTCATAGATGCCGTTCGGAAGATTTTCAACAAGGAACTTTCCGTCAGCATCAGCAGTCACTATGGCCACCGCTTCACCCTGCTGGGAGATGGTCAGTTCGGCAGAAGGTATCGGAACCCTGCCGGCACGGTTCACAACAGTACCTTTTATACCTCCGGTCAATCCGCCCTGAGCGAAAAGAGATGCCGAGCAAAGTACTGCCGCAACGAATAGTAAAACTTTCTTTATCATATTTATATCAATACGTCATTGCGAAGACCAACGGTCCACAACAATCTGTTATTTTAACACGTCATTGCGAAGACCAACGGTCTGTGGCAATCTATTATTTTGTTATTACAATATAAGTCGGATAGTGGTCACTATAACCTCCGATGAACGAGCCGTTTGAGAACGTCCTGAAAGGTGTGCCGGCGTACTGTCCCTTCTGATTAGTCAGGAATTTAGGGTTGTAAACTCGGCCATAGTAGCCCTTCTTGTGGAGCTGACGTAGTCCGAATGTACCTGGCTGAGGATTAGCCAGGGCGTTGTTCACAAGAAGAAGGTCATATATACTCCAGACACCCTGATATGCGAGAGAGCCGAATCCTGCTTTGAGCATGGATGTGAATGGAGAGAAGAAGTCCACATCGGTAACTTCGGACTTGTTTTCCTTTCCATGGAGATAAACGGCCATAGAAGGATCCGTTGGGTTATCATTCATGTCACCCATGCAGATAATCTTGATGCCGGGATATTTCTCCTGCATCTTCATAGCATGATTGTACATGATTTCACCACCGCGGTCACGCAGCTGGTTGCCTCCCTTCTTTCCGCCTGCACGAGACGGAAGATGGGCAACATAGATTGCAAAGTGCTCTCCGTCAATCATGCCATGAACCATCAGGATATCACGTGTCTTGAAATAGTCCTGCTGTTCCTTTGTCATGATAAAATCGATGGAGCTCCCCTCAAAGGTAAAAGGAATGGACTCGCTTTCAATATACTTGAACACCTCCGGTTTATAGAGCAAAGCCACATCCACTCCACGACGGTCCGGACCATCATAATGGATGATCTGGTAATTAGCCTCTGCGATCTGTGGCTCCATCACCAGATCCTCGAGCACCAGACGGTTCTCAATTTCAGAAACTCCAAGCAGAGCATGCCAAATGCCGTTTTCCTCCTTCATTGACCTGATGACCTTGGCCATGTTCTGAAGCTTCTTCTGATACTTGGCTTCAGTCCATTTGTTCTTTCCTTCCGGAAGGAACTCTGCGTCATTCTTTACAGGGTCGTCATAAGTGTCAAACAGATTCTCCAAATTGTAGAATCCTATGACATGGTTCTGTCTGCCTTTGTTCTGAGCATTCATTCCGACAGACACAAGCAGCACTGCCACTATGACCATTAATGTTTTTTTCATATATTGTATAAATTTTTATTTCCACCATGGGTCCATTGTGGATTCAACCTTATCAGCCAAGGTCTTTCCTATACTCTCGGGAAGATTCACAAAGAAATCAATCCCCACCTTCTTCTCTAGGGCATCTATCGTCATGGACTTTGCCATATAACTGCCGGAATAGCCTTCATGAGGGTAGTAGAAGCCGATTGCAGTATATCCGTTTGTCGTAGGTGTCGTTCCTATGGTCGGATTCTTCTGATACCCGAGCAGAGCCTTGAAATACGCAGATGGGACGGATACGGCCTTGTTATCATTATCATAGGCAACGCCTATAGGCTCATCCACCACACAGCCGGTCACAACATACAGCGTATCAAAACCACGACTCCAATCTCTTACGGCGCCTTCCAACGTAGCCCATCCTTTCTGATTGAGCGAGCCTTTCTGAGGTGTCATGTTGGTTCCGTAAAAAGTCTGAATATTAGCCTCGCGGCTAAGCCTGTCTGCTGACGGAAGCTGGTGTCCCCTGTCATAGCCACCCTTGAATCCGCTATACAACACCGGCTGCATATTGCGCGGAAGCTTCGGATCCAGATCCCAGGCATCTGTCCTGGAGCCACTTCCAATAAGTTTGGAATTCAGAGGATACGCAACCCAACGCGCTACAAGGTGTTCTGCGTCCCAATAATAAGAATAATTGCGTTCCTTTGAAGTTCCCTTCGCCATATAATGGGTGAAGAAATAAAGAGACTCATCGTCTGTCGCCGGCAACTCCATCCACTTGCATACCGGATCCTGAGCAACAGCTCCAGCTCCGCTGCTTGTAAGCTGTACAAAAGTGCAACTTACGTGGTCATAATCATTGGAAAGAATCAATTTCAGAGACCTCTGCGAGGATGTTTCGTTAGCATCATAAGTGAGAATCACTCCGTTATTCTCTCCGCTTCCCGAAGTCTGTGTCAAGGTAGCCCATGGGTCTGCACCCATAAAATCCATAGTAAGACTCCACCCGGCATTTGCCTTAATCAAGACAAAGGTATATCCCCCTTTTGCCAGACCTGTCTGTGAACGGGTGGCCACCGACAGATTATCATGAAACTTCTCCCCTTGACACGCAAGCACAAGGAGAGAAGCTGTAATAAGCAAAATTATTCTCGACTGTCGGAAAAGTCTCATAGGGGCCTGAGATCTTAGTTAGCCTTCTTAAAGAATACCAAACCATATTTCAAAGACGATTCTGCAGAAGCGTCTTTATAAGTTCGCAGAAGCTTTGATGCAGCATTTGCTGTTCCCCACTGCACCTGTAGGTCCTTTGCTGCGAAAACAATTCCTCCATCCTTAAAGTCTGAAGCTGTCCACTCTGTCTGAGTGGTTCCCAGAGAAAGCCTTCTGTTTGTAGCAGTCGCTGTTGAGGTAAGATACTTGTCACCAGACTTCACATAATATGTATTTTCCTTGCCCTCTACTGCTACCAGCTCGATAAGTGCGATATTATCTGTTGCTGTCGCAGACTTTACAAGCTCTCCATTTGCGTAAGAGCAAGTTACAGTCACAGCATCTGTATTGGAGCTTGAAGTTGCCAGGGTTCCAGTCCACACATGATATGAGTAAGGAGTGAATGTTGTCGCACCTGTTCCTGTTGATGCCTCCAGATATCCTGATGCATAGTAAGTTCCGGCAGTAAGATCTGCTGTCTTGTCAATCATAGTGCAAGCTTCTCCCTTTGGAGCCTCCGGCTGAACAGCACTGAGCTGGATGTCTGTCACGAGAATGTTGAAATATACCGAACCGGAAATTCCTACGAAATATCCAGTCACATCAACGTTCTTTCCATTGAATTCCGCTGGCACACTTGCAGGATATGCAAGGCTTCCCTTTCTGCTCGCACCAGTGAATGCAAGGTTGTGATAATTACCTGACTTGGTGTAAAGACCTGTTACCTTTACATATCCAAAGAGACCCGACTCTGCATTGTATGCATCTATACCAGCTGCATCTAAAACAGAGGCAGAAGAGTGAGTCACCTCATTACCACTTGAAGCGACAGTTGCTGTCGGATTGATTATCTGAGGAACGTTGTTGTGAACAGAAGCCTCTCCGTCAACCTTTACGTTGTCACCAACCTTGATTGTATGAGTTGCATCTTCGCCTACAAACACATATTCGTAACCCTCTGCAGTCTTGATAAGATATGTCTTCTCGGAAGCGGCCACAACAAGACCCTCTGCAGATGCTGGAGTAACCTTTCTTTCGAATCTTGCACCTGTAAGGGCAGCATAGTCTGAAGTCTGAGCAAACACAAGCTGGATATCAGAGTTGAAAATCGTTGCGATACCCCTGATCTTTCCAGATCCCTGAGCGACGGTTTCCTTTCCGTATGAAGAGAATTTACCTGAACGAACAATGAACTTGTTGCCGCTTTCATCCTCCATGTTGATGTTTGTATGGGCAGAACCCACAACCCATGTCTTGCTCAAATCAGCATCGCTTACCTGAACTATATCTTCAAGTTCTACATACTGTCCCTCATACTTGTTAGCCATATAGTCAGCCATAGAAACGACTTTGGCAACTGGGGTCTCTGCACCGATCTTAGCGGCTTTTGCAAGAGCAAGACCACTGATCTCTGCTGACATAGAATAGTTCTCAAGCGTAGCACCTGAAAGGTCAACCTCAATTATATCTCCAAATGCGAAAGAGTGATTTGCTGCGAAGAAAATCTGAAGTCCGCCAGTCTCATCCTGAATATAGCAAGTCTTGCCGGAAGTAAAGTTGTCAAGCTCTGCATTTGAGACAACTGTTCCTTTCACAAGAATATTCTCACCAAGGGTGGTCTTCTGACCGGAAGCTGCAGGATTCTGCGCTCTTACATCAGAGATTGCAGTGTAGTTACGAACGATCTTACCTGCCTGTGTAATCTTCAGAGTCTCCTCGATAAGACCAGTCGTAAAAGTAATGTAAGTCGTTCTATCATAACCATCATTTGGAACGACTGTGATAGTTATAGTCTGCGGATCGGCTGCTGCACTTCCTGTACCAGGAGTAACAGAAACCCAGTCAACACCTTCTGCAAACTGTGCCTGCCATGTCCTTCCAGATGTAAGTGTAATTGTCTGAGACTGAGCTTCAGCTTCAAACGAAAGAGCCTTTGTACTGAGTTCCAACTTTGTAGAGTCAATCACTTGCTCTGGCTCACATGATGCCAACGCAAACAATGCCGCAAAAGCAGCTAAAATAAAACCTTTGAATTTCATAATTATATCTATTAAATATTGCTTCACGTAATAGCCTGCAAATATAGTGACAAACCACCACAGTTACAATAGATTACCATCCAGAGAACACAAAAAAACGGCCCCCGAAGGAGCCGTTGGAAATATATGATGTTTTAATTAGAATGCAACATCGATATGATCGAGATAATAAGCATATGTGCTGATTATAGAAATGTAAACCTGCTTGTTACCTGCAGCCACTGGAATAGTCAGACTCTGAGAGCCATCAGTAGTCGCCTTTCCTACATTTCCTGTCTCAGGATATACAGCATCTGCTGTTGGAGCTGTCCATGTAGAAGGGAATACACAGTAAACGTTGTTAGCATAAACTTGCTTTGCAGTTGTGAAGTGGATTGTAACAGACTTGATATCCTTATCAAATGCAGGAGTCTTGATAAAACCGCCCTTCTTTCCACGGCACTGAAGGAACGTATTTGCCTTGTTGCGAGCTGCATTTACAGTCCATGTACCAGATGCAGATGGAATTGTATATTCAGAGTAATTAGAGTTGTTCTCTGTCATGAGTGGAAGAATTTCTGCATTTGTGAGAGTCTTCACTTCTGATACTTCCGCATCGTCATCATCATCACCTGCCGGAGGAGTAACAACATCTCCACCCTCTTCTTCATCACCGCCTGCCGGAGGTGTTACCTCAGTAGAGAATCTCTCACCGGTGAGACCTGCAAAATCAGACACATTTGTGAAGATAATCTGAACAGCACCCTTGCTGATCGAAGAAATACCCTTGATTGTACCAGAACCCTGAGGAACGGTTTCCGCTCCGTATGTAGCATACTTAGAAGAGAATACTACAAAACTATTACCCTCTGCATCTTCCAAGTTGATGCTTGTATGAGAAATTCCTGCAAGCCATGTCTTGGTAAGATCCTCTGACTTGACCTGTACGTTCTCAAGAGCGACATACTGTCCCTCATACTTGTTTGCAAGGAAGTCAGCCATTGTCACTGTCTTTGCCTCAACAGTATTGTTCTGAGAAACAACAGTAATCTTGTCAAGGGCCAGACTGCCCACCTGAACAGCACCGTTATATTCACCAACGGTAACACCCGAAAGGTCGATCTTGACCTTGTCACCGAACGCGAATTCGTGATCGGCAGCGAGATAGAACTGAAGAGCAGCCGTAGCGTCCTGGACATACATTCCCTTCTTTGAAGTAAGGTTGCTGAGATCCTTGTTTGAAATAACAACACCTTCGATAATTGTCTTGTCTGCAAGCTTATCTGTCGCTTTAAGAACATCTGCGATAGAAGTAATTGTTTCTGCAGGGGTTGCAGGGTCTTCAGAGTCTTCAGAATCACCTGATCCACCTGGAGTGTTCGGATCACTCGGAGTTTCCTGTTCCTGGTCCTTATTTGGAACGTCAGGAGTTACCGGCTCGCATGATGCGAACACGAACGCTGCCGCAAGAGCAGCCAAGAAAAAGTTTCTAAGTTTCATACTATTATTTTTATTGATTTGTAAGGATTTTCTCGCTTGTCGGTGCAAAATTAGAAAACATCTCTACCTTATGCAAGTATTTTCAACTTAACGCCACCATTCTGGATTTCCAGGTGTTGCCGCCTCTATCGCAGCAGCCGCACTCGCTCCGATCTTATCCGGCAGATTGACAAAGAAGTCAATGCCAGTCTTTTCTTCAAGCCAATCTATTGATATTGCCCAGCTGGTGTAGCTGCTTGAATAGCTCTTATGAGGAGTCCAGTAAGCTCCGCCTGTCCAGTTGCCGTTCTTGAGAACAAGGACAGCCTTGAAGTATGCTGTAGGAACCTTGATTTTCATTCCATCGGAATCTGTCTCCCATTCCGAAGAATCCTTCACATAGCATCCCGTCACAACATATGTCGTATCAGAAGAAGACTTTGCAAAATCCCTGATATATCCTTCCAACTGTGCCCATGGGCCGCCGTTAAGAGGATTCGACTGAGCTGTCATGTTCGTTCCGTAATATGTCTGTCCATTTGCCAGCTCGCTGCACTGACGGTCAGCGGAAGGTATCTGATGACCTCTGTCATAGTCTCCGGCATATCCCCCTCCCGGCCTTGGAGAAGCATCCCCAAGCAGAGGATCCTGTATGAAATACTCTTCATGGCGGTTGTTTTTACCGTTATAAGAGTTCGTGTAGAACTTACACAGCGGATATGCCACCCAATAAGCTACCTTGTTGCTGTCGTCCCATCCGAACGAATAGTTTCTGTATGTCTTTCCGTTCATATCGAAACTATGGTAGTAATATCCGAGACTTGAATCATTCATTGCCGGAAGTTCCATCCATTTCTTTCCGCGCGGGTCGGCATCCTTCGGAGCTGTCGGCACATCCGGAGCCGGTGCTGCGGTCACCACAACACTGTACGGAAGGACTTTAAGATAGCTGTTCGTGCCTACAATGAATCCTTTGACACGGACATACGACCCGGTCTCGATATCATTATATTCAGAGTTGTCCACATATGAAAACGACCCTTGCTTCGACGCACCTTCCACAGCAATGTTTATATAACTGCCGGAACGCTCTAATTTACCGACAAACTCTACCTCATAACAGTTCGCCGTTCCTCCGACCCAAGAATCCAGGCCGTCTGCTGTCAGGGGTATCGGATTGTAATCATATGTCGCTCCGGTCTGAACCACCTCAGGAGTCACACCCTTCATCTGGAACACATTGGTTGAAGCGTCATTATGACGGTATGCCTCGCCTGTTATCTTCACAACATCTCCCAAAGACCTGCCGTGGCCTGATCCGTAAACCATCATCGCGTCAGTGTCATCTGCAATGATATATGCCTGAGATCCCACAGCCACTACTGTGCCTTGTACGGTATATGTTCCCTTGGATGTAATGCTGCTGATCTTGTCGAAGTTCTGACCCGGTTCTGGTTCCGGTTCTGGCTCCGGTTCTGGCTCCGAGCCGGTGTTATTTATATCTATCGCCTCCGAGATATCCGTTCCCGGACTCATTACATAAACTCTGGTATTGGCAATGTCAAGCCATATATCGTAAGTGCCAGGTTTTACCAGCATATCCCTTCCGCCATTGGCAGTCACAGTACAATAAGTATTGCTCTGCATATTTATGACGTCCCCGTCGTGTCCATACTCGCCATTGGTCCATGCTCCGTCATAACGCAGTTTGAATGCGACATAACTATCACTCGGAAATGTGACTTTTCTGGCAACCCAGAGACCATCCTCGGTCTGCTCCATCGCCGAATCCGATGTTCCACCCCATCCGTTGTGAGACCCGCAGACTCCCCAAGTCGGTTCTGGCGTCGGTTCCGGATCAGGTTCCGGATCCGGAGTCGGGTCTTCCGGCTGCTGTCCTTCAAGAGTTACGCTTACAGGCATCACATAGAGATAGTTGTATGTTCCTACCACATAGCCTCGGAAATCCACATTCTTACCATCGAACGCCCTGTAATCCTCTATGGATTTGTAATATTTGAAAGATGCCTTTTTCTTGGCACCGGCAACCTGAACATTAACAAAAGTTCCGCTGTTATTTGTATCGATGGTAAGCGGACCTGTAAAGGAAACCTCCGTGCATGAGGCTTTCTTGCCGACCAGAGCATCAAAAGATGCGGCATCCAAAGCAACAGGAGAAGACTCGTATTTCGATTCTTCATCAAGGAGCACAACCGCGGATGTCGCCACCTGGAACACGTTGGTATCATAACCTTTGTAACGGGACACAGTTCCCTTCACCTTTATGACCTCCATTGAAGTCCGGCCGTGATTGCCCCCGTAAACCAGGATTGCTCCTGTGTCGTCAGCCAGAATATACGCGTCCGGTCCTACGGTAACTACAGTACCCTTCAGGCTGTATGTTCCATTACCGGTCACGTTTCCAATAGGAGTGATCTCACCGACTGGATCATCTGTCGGATCATCTTGACCCGGAGTATCGCCCGGGTTGTCACCTGTAGTGCCTCCTGGTCCATCACCTGGATCTTCACCTGGGGTATCGCCCGGCTCCTGAATTTCAGTATCATCTTTGCCAGAATCACCCTGCAGAATATCCTGCATCTGGTCACATGAAATCATCATCACTGCCGACAGCAGCAACAACGCAAAAGACTTGAGTTTCATAGTAATCTGTCTATAGGTAAACTTTCTTGCTATCAGACAAAGTTAATGATTTTCTATACACTTCGTTTCAAAAAATACACAAACCGTTAACTTTCAAAGACATGAACAACTCAGGGTGGGTCATAAACACCCACCCTAAAGTCAATAATCGGATAATTTTCAACGACTTACGTTTTATTATTGATTTTCCGTCATACAACTGTCGGCAAATCTTTTTCCAGATAAGGACAATGCCTATATCGACAACACGTTCAGCACATTGATCAGTTCACGGTCGATCGGCTTCGATATGCGGATCGCCTTGTTGAACGGCACATAGACGATCTGATCGTTCTTGACTCCTACCATGATGTTGCGCTGGCCGTCTTTAAGGGCCTCGATTGCAGCGACACCCAGACGGCTGGCGAGGATGCGGTCGTGGGCTGTCGGAACTCCACCGCGCTGGAGATGACCAAGAATCGTGACGCGTGCCTCGAACTCTGGATACTCATGCACAAGACGGTCTGCATAATACTGGGCGCCACCCGTACCGTCTTTCTTGCTTTCTGACACCAGTACGATAGAACTGTTCTTGCTCTTACGGACTCCACGGCCGATGAATGTAGCCAGCTGGTCTACGTCAGCCTGGTCTTCCGGAATGATGGCAGCCTCTGCGCCTGTTGCGATTGCCGCATTCTGCGCAAGGAAGCCGGCGTCGCGCCCCATGACCTCGACAAAGAAGATACGGTTATGTGAGTTCGCCGTATCGCGGATCTTGTCCACACAGTCCATGATGGTATTGAGGGCTGTATCGTATCCGATCGTCGTATCCGTTCCGTAGAGGTCGTTGTCAATCGTTCCCGGAAGTCCCACGCATGGGAGGTCATACTCGGTTGCAATCACCTGTGCACCAGCCAGCGATCCGTTTCCACCTATGACCACGAGCGCATCTATGCCGTTGGCCTTGATGTTCTCATAAGCTTTGGCGCGTCCCTCTTCATTCATGAAGTCCTTGCTTCTTGCGGTACGGAGAACTGTACCGCCACGGTTGATCAGTCCGCTGACACTTTCTGATGTAAAATCCTTTATCTCATTGTTTATAAGGCCTTCCCATCCGCGATATACCGCCTTTACTTTCCAGCCGTTACATATTGCTGCTCGTGTCACGGCCCTGATGGCCGCGTTCATTCCCGGGGCGTCACCTCCGGATGTCAGGACGCCGATTGTCTTTATCTTTGCCATATCCTATCTTTCAAAAGTTCTGCAAATCTACAAAAATTCTTCCGTTCCGTGCACTGGGCAGGCATTCCGTTGCGGATAATCATAATATTCTGTACTTTTGCACCCATATGAAAATAGGCAACATAGATTTAGGCGACAAGCCGCTGTTTCTGGCACCGATGGAAGATGTGACGGATGCATCCTTCCGTTTTATCTGCAAGGAATTCGGTGCGGATATGATGTACACTGAATTCATATCATCCGACGGGCTCATCCGCGATGCGCGCAAGTCGCTGGAAAAACTGGTGACATACGATTATGAGGCCCCTATCGGCATCCAGATCTACGGAAACATCCCCGAGGCGATGGTGGATGCAGCGAAGATGGCCGAACAGGCTGCGGAGATCTCGTCACAGCTGGAAAGTGTGAAAGGCGTACCGGGAGCCGGTCATGGGGCAGACCTTGTCGATATAAACTTCGGATGTCCGGTCAACAAGATTGCACGCCGAGGGGCAGGTTCCGGCATGATGAGAGAGCCCGACAAGATGGTAGAAATCACCCGCCAGGTGGTTGAGGCTGTGAAGCTTCCCGTGACAGTAAAGACTCGCCTCGGATGGGACGAGGACTCGAAAATCATCGTTGAACTTGCTGAAAGACTGCAGGATGTGGGCATCCAGGCTCTGACGATACACGGCCGCACGAGATGTCAGATGTATTCGGGAGAGGCTGACTGGACACTGATCGGAAAGGTAAAGGAGAATCCGAGAATGCATATCCCTATCATCGGCAACGGTGATATCACGTCTCCGCAGAAAGCGAAGGAGTATTTCGACAGGTATGGAGTTGACGGTATCATGATAGGACGTGCCACATACGGTCATCCATGGATATTCAAGGAAATAAAGCACTATCTCCAGACAGGTGAACTTATGCCGCAGATGAGCGTTACCGACAGAGTCGCCCTTGCAAAGAGACATCTTGCCAAGTCATTGGAGATTAAGGGTGACCGAGTGGGAATACTCGAGATGAGGCGGCATCTTTCATGCTATTTCAAAGGTTTGCCGGACTTCAAGGAGACCAGGCTGAAGCTGGTGACGATAAATGACCCTGAAGAACTTTTCACCACGCTTGACTATATCGCAGAGCGCTGGGGCGGGAATGATGCGCCGGTGGCGGGGAATGTATATGGTATCTAATACAACAGATTCTTCGTTGCGTTCAGAATGACAATGAAGTGCTCAGAATAACAAGTAAAACCATCTACCGAACTATAACAGAATATGATAGACAAACTGCTGCTTTTTCCATATTGGCTTGCCTTGAAGACAAGACATCTTATGTTTGACTGCGGACTGCGCAAACAGCACAGGACTGAAGTCCCGTCAATCTGCGTAGGCAACATCACTGTCGGCGGAACCGGCAAGACTCCCCATACCGAGATGATCCTGCGCACACTTCTGGCAGACGATGACTGGGGCGGAAAGAACATCGCAGTTCTTTCAAGGGGATACAAACGCAAGACTAAAGGTTTCCAGCAGGTTACCGTCGACGGCACAGCAGCAGAATATGGCGATGAGCCGTTGCAGATAAAAAAGAAATTCCCTGTCGTTACTGTCGCTGTAGACAAGTCCAGAAAGGAGGGTTGTGATTTCCTTTGCAATCCTGAGTTGCTGCTGACATCCAAGAAAGCGAAGAAATGCAAAAACAGGAACATCGCGAAAACTGACCTGATAATCCTGGACGACGCATTCCAGCACAGGTCGGTCAAGGCGGACGCCAATATAGTTCTTATTGACCACAACCGACCGCTTTTCAAGGACCATCTTATGCCGCTCGGCAGATTGCGTGACCTTCCTGAAAGGATTTCTGCGGCAGACATCGTAATTGTCACCAAATGCCCGGCAGGCCTCAACGCCTGGGAGAAAAGCCAGTGGGCGGAAGCGTTGGGAATAAGGATGTATGACGGGTCCGCATGCTCGGGCAAGAGGTCGGACGGAAGAAAGCAATACCTTTTCTTCACAAAGATCCAATATGACGCTCCTCTTGCGGTTTTTGATGAGGGAGACCCAAGATATGTTTATTCGAAGCGCCTGGTACTGTTCTCCGGCATTGCAAATGACGCCCCGATGAAGGCTTTCCTCAGCAGTGACTACAAGATCGTACGCCACCTGAAATTCGCAGACCACCACAAATTCTCACGGGCAGACATCAGGTCTATCGAGGATGCGGTCAAAGACTTCCCGACCGCTGTCGCCATGACCACAGAAAAAGATTGCCAGAGACTTCGCGACTGCAGGAAAATCTCTGACAACCTTAAGATGAGGCTGTTCTATACGCCTATAAAATCCGAATTCCTCTGCCAGCAAGACAAGGAACAGTTTACTGCTGTGCTGAAGTCTTTCCTGAAATGACTTCGTTCTGAACCTCGACAGAAGCTTCATGAATGGCGTTAAACACGTCCTTTATGAAGCCTTCCGGCAGACCGTATTCTGCTCCCTTCTCAACGACCTTTGCAAGAAGAGAGTCCCATCTGGAGGTCTGAAGAATGGCGATATTGTTGCTCTTCTTGTACTCTCCCACCTGACGGCTGATCTTCATTCTTGAAGCGAGCGTATAAAGCAGACTCTCATCAAGTATGTCGATCTTGGCACGCAGCTGGTCTATATTCTCTTTCCATTCCCTGGAGTCCGAGTCCGCATCACGCACAGTGATCTTGTTTTCAAGCATATCCCTGAGCTCTGCCGGAGTAAGCTGCTGCTTGGCGTCGCTCAATGCGACTGTCGGATTACAGTGAGATTCTATCATGAGCCCTTCGAAACCAAGGTCAAGAGAGCGCTGGCTGAGTTCCTGAATATAATCCTTGTGTCCTGCCATATGGCTCGGATCCACGAAGAATGCAAGTTCAGGGTAGCGGCTGCGCAGTTCTATAGCCATCTGCCATTGAGGGTCATTGCGGTACTTTGTCTTTTCCACTGTCGAAAAGCCACGATGGATTACTCCGAGTTTCTTTATGCCGGCATTATTCAGGCGCTCCAATGCTCCTATCCATAGGTCAATATCCGGATTGACAGGGTTCTTTACCAGAACCGGGATATCCGTATCGGCAAGAGCATCTGCGATTTCCTGAACAAGGAACGGGTTTGCAGTGGTTCTTGCACCGATCCAGACCAGATCGACCCCATGCTTGAGGCATTCGAAGACGTGTTTCTCACTGGCGACCTCGGTTGCAATCTTCAATCCGTATTCCTTCTTTGCCTTCTGCATCCATTTCAAGCCCGGCACTCCTATGCCCTCAAAACATCCAGGATGGGTTCTCGGTTTCCAGATACCCGCACGGAACACATTGATACCCAATTCACGCAGGCCCTTGGCGGTCTCCATAATCTGTTCTTCCGACTCTGCGCTGCACGGACCGGCGATTACGCTCGGCCTTGGCTCTGTGAACATTCCCCAGTCGTAAAGGGAGATGATGTCTAATTTCTTTGCCATATCTCTATCGTATTATTCTGCGTATTTTGTTTGCTTCCTCTATCAGTCCGCGGACCGCATTCTCGTCACCATCGGCAATCGCCTGGCGGAACTGATTCATCTTTTCTATATATGTATCCATCACATGGAGTACATTGTCCCTGTTCTGCATAAATATCGGCGTCCACATGTCAGGACCACTCTTGGCAAGTCGCACAGTTGACGAGAAACCTCCGGACGCCAGGTCAAAGATATGCTTTTCATCCTTTTCCTTTTCAAGCACCGTCAGAGCAAGAGCAAATGATGTCACATGCGACACATGGGACACATAAGCCGTGTGGACATCATGACTCGATGAATTCATGTAGATGAGCCTCATGTTGAGGGCTTCGTACAGGCTCTCTACCGTGCGTACGGCCTTCGCATCAGACTCCTGCGGATCGCAGATGATGCCTGCCCGTCCGTCAAAAAGTCCTGGCTTCGCCGCCCATGGGCCGCTGTACTCCGTTCCGGACATCGGATGGGATGCCACATACTGTCTGCGACAAGGATGATACTTGACAGTCTTTGCAAGCTGTTCCTTTGTAGAGCAGACATCGATCACGATCTTGTCCTTCGCTCCGGTATTTTCATATCTGTCCAGAATAGACGGAATCAGTTTCAGAGCCGCCCCTACCGGCACCGACACAATCACCAGGTCACTGCCATCAATGCACTCTTCCAAAGACACGACCTTGTCGACAAGTCCCATCTTCTCCGCTGCAGACGCATTCACCGGGTCCGCATCCACACCAAGCAGTGCCGTTGCAAACCCTCTGCGTCTTAAATCTATCGCCATCGAGCCTCCGATAAGGCCCAGTCCTATTACTCCTATTTTCATACTATCATATTTAAAAGATGTCTCGACTCACTTCGTTCGCTCGACATGACGTGGGCAAACTATCTACATTATGGTAAAAATCATATAGCTGCTGTATATTCTCCAAGTATGGTCAGGTCTGCCATCAGGGGTTTTACCGCTGCAAGAGCCTGCTCGTACCTTACATAGTCCTCGAACTTGATGTCCACATAAAAGAAATACTGCCATTCCTGTCCCGGGATCGGAAGCGACTGAATCCTGGTAAGGTTCATGTCATAGAAAGACAGTATCGTCAGCACATGTGCCAGCGATCCTGGTGCATGGGGCAGCGTAAAGCACATCGATGCCTTGTTTATCTTCTCAGGATCGACCTGCAAAGAGTCGTCAAAGATAAGAAACCTTGTGAAATTCTGCTTGTATGTTTCGATGCTTTCCGCGATTATTTCGAGTCCATAGATCTCTGCCGCCAGGTCGGACGCTATCGCACCTACGCCTTTCACACCTGTTCTTACTATATCCGCTGCACTCTTTGCCGTATCACCATACTCCACCAGACGGATCTGCGGGTAATCATCGAAATACGGGCGGGTCTGGTTGATGGCCATGTAGTGGGAGCGCACCTCGTGAAGATCCTCGATCTTCTGTCCGGGCAGGGTCATCAGGTTCTGCTTGATGCGAAGGAAGACCTCGCCCGTGATCTTACGGTCATATTTACGCAGAAGTTCAAAATTCGGAAGCAGACCTCCTGAAACAGTATTTTCTATCGCCATGATGGCTGCATCTGCCTTTCCCTCATCCATTTTCCAGTAGAGTTCCTCGAAACCGGAACACTCTACCACCTCTGGCTTGGGGAGACCGAGCCGTTCATAGAAAAGGTACGCTGCCTGTTCATGAAAACAGCCTTTGATACCTTGGATTGCGATCTTTCTGTTCATTCTTTCCATTCATTTAAGTTCTGTCCACCAAAAGCCGCTTTTTTATGGACAGATACCTGATTTCTATCTTTCCGTCCACGAAAACGGGGGTTTCTGTGGATAGGATAAAAAAACTGCCCGGCGCAAAACCGGACAGCAGATAAAATATACATCTATGTTATACGATACGCAGCGTCCGGTCCATCACTTTTTAAAGTAATAGAAGTAATAAAAACCGAAGCTGTTAAATCGATGTGTTCCCATAATATCGTCTATGACGGTCACAAATATAGAAATTTATTTTTCTCGTTGTTATCGCAAACTGAAAAAAGTGCCAATGACGTTACACTGTCATGATTTCTTATTGTGTTGCTTGGGCGACGTTGTCGCGTCGAAAGAAATCTTATAACGTTACACTGTCATGATTTCTGCTTGTGTCGTGTGGGCGACGTTGTCGCGTCGAAAGAAATCTTATGACGTTACACTGTCATGATTTCTTTCTCCTTGCCGGAAACGAGCTCGTCGATCTTCTTTGAGAAAGAGTCGGTCTCCTTCTGAATGTTCTGCTCGTACTCCTTCTGGAGATCTTCAGGCATTCCGTCCTTGTTAGCCTTCTTGAGAAGCTCGATACCGTCACGACGCGCATTACGTACGCTTACCTTTGCATTCTCTCCGGCAGCCTTTGCCTTCTTGATAAGTTCCTTACGACGGTCCTCTGTGAGGGCAGGAACTGTACAACGGATGCTCTCACCGTTGTTTGAAGGTGTAAGACCAAGGTTTGCATCGATGATAGCCTTCTCGATAACCGGAATCATCTTCTTCTCCCATGGCTGAAGCATGAGGGTCTTTGCGTCCGGAGTGGTCACAGATGCAACCTGAGGGATAGGTGTAGGGCTGCCATAGTAGTCAACCATCACATTGTTGAACACCATAGGATTAGCCTTTCCGGCACGATATGTCTTGAGTTCCTCATCGAGGTGTGAGATTGCATGCGCCATCTTGTCCTGTGCGCCTGCAAGAATTTCTTTTGCTCTTGTAATCATAGTATGTTGTAATTAGTTTGTCTTTTTTTTGGATCCCCACGCTCCGCTCGGGATGACGGTAATGTCCACTCGGGATGACGGTAATGTCTGATCGGGATGAGGTATGCGTCTGGTCTGGGGATGTTAAACGTGTACGAGGGTGCCGACCTTTTCGCCTTTGACGAGCTTGGTCAGGTTGCCCTTCTGATTCATATCGAAAACAATGATAGGCATGTTTCCTTCGCGGCAGAGAGCGAACGCGGTCTGGTCCATGACCTTGAGACGGTCTTCGATAGCCTTGTCGAACGAGAGTTCATCGTATTTGACCGCGTTCGGATCCTTTTCAGGGTCTGCGGTATATACTCCGTCAACACGAGTACCTTTGAGCAGCGCATCAGCACCGATTTCAAGGGCACGGAGGGCTGCTCCAGAGTCCGTTGTGAAGTATGGGTTTCCTGTACCGCCGGCAATCAGCGCTACACCGCCACGCTCCATGACAGCGACTGCATCATCACGCATATAATATCTTGCCACCGGCATCATAGGAGTCGCAGTGAATACCTCTGCCTCAACTCCGGCGCTGCGAATCGCCATTGCAAGTCCGAGAGAATTGATGACTGTGGCAAGCATTCCCATCTTGTCACCGTTTACTCTGTCAAAGCCCTTTCCCACGCCTTGAAGGCCACGGAAAATATTTCCTCCGCCGATAACGATAGCCACCTGAAGACCGTTCCTGACAGCAGAAGCAACCTCCTCTGCATATGCTGCAAGCCAGTTTTCATCAATACCCTTTCCGGCCGGGCCTCCGAGGCTCTCGCCGCTTAATTTCAAAAGAACGCGTTTATATGCACTCATGTCTTTTATAATTTTCAAACAAACAAAAGTATCGAATTATTATGAAACTTCCAAGAAAGAGTATATCTTTGCATGTTAGAAAGCAGGATTCTGACTGAAATATTAACTAAACAGATATAACTATTATGGCACTTTCTTCAATCGTAAAGAAGCTTATCATGAGCATAAGCGGCCTTTTCCTTATCATGTTCCTTCTTCTGCACCTTACCATCAACGCGTTCTCGATTCTTGACACAATCAATGGAACCTATGGTGCGGCTGACGGACTTTTCGCAAAAGGCTGTGAGTTCATGGCACTCCCTATCGTGACCATCATGGTTCCGGTACTTGCTCTCGGATTTCTCGTGCACATCGCTTACGCAGCTATCCTTACAGCAGGCAACATGAAGGCACGCGGAGGATATTTCCGCTATGCATCAGGCAGCAAGGGCAAGGCAGAGTCCTGGGCTTCAAAGAACATGTTCCTCCTCGGAATCGTTGTTCTCGGCCTTGTAGCATTCCACCTCAACCACTTCTGGGCTGACATGCAGCTCAAGGAGTTCATGGGTGAGCACGCTGAAGATCCTTATGTACTGCTCAGCCTCACATTCGAGAAATGGTGGATGGTAGCAATCTACATCGTATGGTTCGTCGCTCTCGGACTTCACCTCTGCCACGGTTTCTGGAGCGCATTCCAGACTATCGGTCTGAGCAACGAGAAATGGGAAAAGAGGCTTACATACATCGGCTATGTATTCGTAGCGATCATCGTTCTCGGCTTCTGCGCAGTTGCCCTCAACGCGTTCGCACAGGCAAACGACCTGATACCATGCTGCTGCGGCTGCTAAAATCAGAAGGACATATTACTAAAGGAGGCTGGCTAAATTAGTCGGCCTCCTTTAGTATCCCCTTTCAAGAATAACATTCAGATATTTTAGAACAACCGGTACTACAAGAAACATTAGTTTTAATGTAGTA
The DNA here is from genome assembly GCA_045127685.1 of Candidatus Cryptobacteroides sp. GTDB lineage: Bacteria > Bacteroidota > Bacteroidia > Bacteroidales > UBA932 > Cryptobacteroides. The sequence goes on along the minus strand of JBGVQP010000001.1, from coordinate 35,412 downwards.
CCGGTATTATTTTGGTTCAATTTGATGGCTTTTTCAAGGTCGGTTGAACATTAAATGTGGTATTTCGTGTAGTACCGGTCTTCATTTCAAGCCATTGTGCGACCTCTGGTGGAAGCAGAGGAGCAAGCGTCCTGTAAACGCGTGCATTGTAGTCATTGAGCCAGGCAAGTGCCTCGGGGCCAAGAAGTTCGGGAAGCACTGCAGATGTATCTATATGACAGCAGGTCAGCGTCTCAAAGTCCAGCCAATCTCCGAATTCATTCGATCCGGCGTCCCGACAAAGAATGATGTTCTCATGCCGCACGCCATGCATTCCTTCACGATACAGGCCGGGTTCATTGGAAGTGACCATGCCTGGAAGGAGTGGCTGAGGATTGGCCTGCCACCTGATGCTCTGCGGACCTTCATGGACACAGAGATAATAGCCGATGCCGTGTCCGGTGCCATGGCCGAAGTTGCGTCCCGCCTTCCACAAAGGCATACGGGCGAGCGCATCCAGCTGATGTCCAGTCGTACCACGAGGAAAAACAGCCATGGAGAGATCTATCATTCCTTTAAGGACAAGCGTGTAGTCTTCTTTTTCCTGATATGTACATTCTCCCATCGGTACGGTACGGGTAATATCTGTGGTTCCTGTAAGATACTGTCCGCCCGAATCGACAAGATAAAGTCCACGCGGATGTATCACTGCAGAACCTTCCTCAGGAGTCGAATAGTGCGGAAGAGCAGCGCCAGGACCATAGGCCGAGATGTTTTCAAAACTATCTCCCCGATATCCCGGAATCTGTGCCCTGAGGGATGTCAACTTGACAGATGCTTCCCATTCGGTGACCTTCCGCCCCGAAGCGACTTCGGTTTCAAGCCAAAACAGGAAACATTCCATCGCAACTCCGTCATCTATATACGTCTGACGCAGATTCTCTATCTCTGATGCGGCTTTTATGGACTTCTCAAGGATGACAGGAGAAACACCCCTTACTACGGAGTCCTCGTCGAATGTTTCACAGATTTTCGTATAGATATGGTAGTTCAGAGAAGACGGGTCAATGAATATCTTTGACATATCCCCATATTCGGCCATCGTCTCAAGCGCCGGACATATGCCGATATATTCTTCAATATCAACGCAGTCTGCCGCAAGTTCCGCAAAACTGTCCTCCGTGTCCGGATCCATGTATTCCCCGCCTCTTGTGACAAACCACTTCACCGAATCAAAAGTAATGACAAGATATGATATGACCAGAGGATTATAGTCTATGTCACTACCCCTCACATTGAGCATCCATGCGATCTCATCAAGGCTTGACAACAGGACACTGTCAACCTCATTCAGCATCATCCACTTGCGTATCCACTCCAACTTTTCGCCCCTCTGACGTCCTCCGAAACATTCCACATCAAGTGTTGTGACCGGAGTCACCGGAATATACGGACGGTCCTCCCACAAGGCTCCAAGCATATCCGGAACATCCACAATGTGAACATCCTGCACGACTTTCCGAAGTTGGGAAATGAAATCGACATTCTGGCACAGACCGTCAACCGCAACAACTTTCGCCCGACCTTCAAGCCACTCCGGAATCCCTACCGCACCGGGTATCCTGGTCTTGTGCAGCTGCACCCCGCTTCCTTCAAGCTGCTGCAGAGCCTGGATGAAATAGCGTGAATCCGTCCATAGTCCTGCATGGTCATGGGTTATCACCACATCACCAGCCTCGCCGGTAAATCCCGTCATCCACTTTACCTGCTGCCACCTTGGAGCAGGATATTCACTGCTGTGCGGATCAGAGCCGCTGATGATGACCGCATCCCAGCCGGAAGCCGCCATCAGTTCGCGCAGACGCGCAATCCTTTCCTGATATAGATTCATATTATGGATGAAATTATATTGTCTGATATGAAGAACCTGTCTTCCGGTATGCGGACTGCTCCGTTTTGAGATTGCACAAGATTGCCGTTTCTGAAAGCTTCCTCCAGCGAACCGTTCCGGCAATATGTCTTCAGATATCCTTCATCGACACCGGCAGACGTACGAAGTCCGAGCATGATTCTCTCAATGGTCATCTGCTCAGCGTCAAGACTCTCCCCGCCCTGCACAGGAGTAAAATCTCCGGTTCTTCCCGCAGCCAGATAAGCTTCCAGATTATCCTCATTCCATTGGCGGCGGCCTCTCAGATAACTATGTGCTCCCGGGCCCAGTCCTATATATGGAACATGCCTCCAATAGGCCGAATTATGCTTTGCCTGATAGCCCGGAAGGGCGAAATTGGATATTTCATAATGGTCATATCCCGCATTGCGGAGGACATCGCAAAGGGTTTCGTACTGACCGCGGCAAGCGTCCTCCGCCGCCTCGGCACAAACGCCCTTGGAAATCATCTTTTCCAGCATGCTTCCTTCCTCAACGGAAAGCTGATATGCGGAAATATGGTTCGGCAGCACGCCGCAGGATGAAATATCGAGGGCCCGGTCCAGGGTTTCACGCCATAGCCCGTCAGTCAATCGGGGGAGTCCGAAGATAAGGTCAATGCTGATGTTATCCACTCCGGCGCTTTCCAGTATATGATAAGCCTGTATTGCCTGAGCCGATGTATGCCTTCTGTTCATCCATCTCAGAACAGCATCGTCAAACGACTGCACTCCCATGCTTATCCTGTTGACTCCCAGACTCAAAAGCCCCTCAACAAAGCCCGGCCCCTTTTCCACTATATCCTCAGGGTTCACCTCAACCGTAAATTCGTCAAAAGCTGAACGCCCCAACGCATTCAGCAGGCGCCTGAAAACATCAAGAGGCAGCACTGACGGTGTGCCACCGCCAATATAAAGGGTGTTCACATCACCTGATGCAAACACCCTCTGTATGTCTTCATTTCTTATTTCTATCTCTTTCTCAAGAGCAGAAGCATAGTCCTCGAACTGCGTTTCGCGACATTTGGGAGCAACCTCCGAATAGAAGCCGCAATAAGTGCAGAAACTTCTGCAGAACGGTATATGGACATAAACCATCTACTCCCTATCTGAGCATGAGTTCCGCCTCTCCGAGCTTAGTCTGTGCAGTATATACTTCCAGAGTATAGATTCCTTTCTCGAATGCCGAAATCTCGTTGATGTAAATCGCCATATCGACTTCCTTTCCGGTGTAATCCACCTCACGGGAAGCAGTGCATATCATAGGCTCTCCGCCGTTAACATTGAAAGTCCTCTGCGAACTGTTTGTCAGAAGGATTCCATTAGGATCCTTGACCCTGACATAAACTCTTACCGGGCCTTCCTTGGCAAGATCATTCTCCACGAGCGCAAGACTTGCAATCATCTTCTTTACCCTGCTGCTTCTGTCCGTCACCTTGTCAGAAGCGTTGAATGCCTCGAGCTTGATTCCACGAGCCTTGATTACCGCTCCTACTGCAACCTGATCCGAGAGACTCTTCACCTCCTTGCTCAGCTCCTCCGACTGCTTACGGCTCTCTGCAGCCTCTCTGCGTGCAGCGGCAGCATCTGCCTTAAGCTTCTTGTTAGCCGTATTGAGCGAGTCGATCTGAACGATATAGTTACGCATGATGCTGCGAAGTGTTCCGAGTTCCTTCTCATACTTGCGGATCATGCTGCGGTTCGTAGCCTCTGTCTTCTTGATACGCTCGATAAGCTGCGACACCTCCTCACGAGAAGAGTCCAGCTGAGAGTTAATAGTGTCATAGTCCGATGAAAGGGAAGCATAATCATTCTGCAGCTCGATCATCTGGGCTGTAAGTTCATCCTTTTCAATGTTCAGATCATTGATGAGAGTGCTCTTCTGCCACCAGATATAAGCAAGGACACCTGCCAGTACCACCACGACAACAGACAGGCAGACCATTGCGGTCTTCATTTTCTTTTCAGCAGGCACTTCGTCATCATAGTTTCCGTACGTCCTTTCTGCGCGAGTATCCTCGTCTTTCCAATCCGTGTATCCCATAGTTTTCAGTCTTTAAAATTACATTTCAATGATTAGCAACTACAAATATAACAAAAAACCCTATATTTGTCCACAAGTCAAGAATTTTGCATACAAACATAAGACCATGAAATATTTAGTACGAGCAGTCAAATACTTCTTTTATTTCGCATTCCTGTGCGCAGCAATCGTTACCGCCCTTGTGGCTATCGGGGCTGTCGAAGGTGATATAAACGCCATATTCGAAGACGGTTACAACTCCCTGTGGAAGATTGCCATATTCTTCCTGCTTGTCGCTTCTGTGTATCCTAAACTTGGATTCATCACCAGAGAAGTTCCTGTTGATGCCAGCTGGTGCGATGCACGCGAAACTGTCGTGAAATACATGAGCGAGCAGAGGTACGCCATTGAAACCGAAAACCCGCAGCAGGTAACGTTCAGGTTCAGAGGCATCGGAGGACGCATTCTGAAAATGTACGAAGACCGAATTACGATAACCATCACCCCGGAGGGATGGCTTGTGGAAGGACTCAGGAAGGACGCGTTCAGGATTGCAACAGGTCTGGAAAACCGCCTGAGCACGCAGAAAGAAGCCTAGAAAGACTTACTTTTCCGCATTGAGCATCTTTGCAGCCTCTTCAAGAGCATTGTAGAAATCTTCTCCAAAATAACGTTCGATAGGTTCGCGCAGGAATTGATAAACGCGGACCTTTTCTTTTTTGCCTTTGGCGAACGCATCCTGGCAGATATGCCACCTGTGGAGGTTCAGCGCCCTTGTTCCGTTGCTGAGCTGGGTGATACGTATCGGATAAAGCCAGCACGAGATCGGCTTACGGAAGTCACCCTCACCCTTGAACCAGCATCTTTCCATTGAGCAGAAACAGTTCCCCTGCTCGTCGAAAAGCGTATAGGCGCATTCCTCGCTGCCGGGAACAAGCGGAGTCACCATGTCACCGTCCCGGTCAATCTCAAAAAAGCCCTTTGAGGCAACTGCAGCACGGCCTTCATCCGACATTATGGGCGAAAATATGTGATAGTTCTTCTCGATGGCCTCGGCCTCGCATTCCTCAAGGGGAGCGCCGCTGTCTCCGATGACACAACAGCAACCCTTGCATTTCTCATAGTCACATGCAAAATATTCGGTCAGAATCTCCTCTGACACCAGACAGTCATCTATCTGAATGATTGTTCCGTGATACATTCTATTTCCTGTTTATTACGTATTCAACTCTGGCTCCCTTGCTCAGAAGTCCGAGCAGGTTCCTGACATCTTCCACAGTTATGGCGTCTATCTTGGCCTCGTAACCGCTGGTGAAATCCTTGCCGTCAATATACCTCAACGAAATGGCGTCATGCCAATATTCCGGTTCCGCCCTACGCTGCTCCATCCTCTGCTTCAGATATACCTTGCAGGAGGCAAGTTCCGCCTGCGTCAATTCCATCGAGCCCAGATCCTTCAGAAGTCCTCGTACAGCCGCAAGCGCCTCCATCGGCTCATGATGAGACGTTCCCGGAGCAAACCCGTCAACAGAGGCCTCGCGGAGAGAAAGCATCATGCTTAGCCTCTCCTGTGGATAAAAGTCGCAATTATGTCTGACACGCACGTGCAGTCCGCGGCCGGTCACGATTCTTGATACATTATTTGACAGGCACATAGACGCAATCTCCGCCACGCACGAATTTTCAGCTGTCATCAGCACTGGTGCAGACATCACCATATCTATCTCATTCGCATCCCCTTCCCTTTCCAGCAAGATGGTTCCCGAAATAGGCTGATAGTTGACCACCGGACGAGGGCTCTTTCTTCCTGATGTTGGAAACTCTCCCGCATATTTCATCATCACCTGCTTGAGAAGCTTTTCATCTACATCTCCTACCAGGACCAGCATCCCGTCATCCATCTTTGAGAACAGCATCCTGTAAAAACGCTCCGCCTTCAAGATGAAATCCCTGTCAAAACCTGTCTTTCTGGTACAATAGGCATAATCAGGACACATGACACTGTCAATCGCAGCAATCCTGCCCTGCATGGTTCCGGATGCTGCCGCCAAGACCAGAGGTTCACGTCTGATCCTGTAATCTATCTCCCGGTCGTCGGGCGTGAATGTATCTGCAACCGTCAGCAAGACTCTCATCAGATCGGCCATACCGTCGTCCGGAATCCTACCGGAGAGTTTTGTCCTTGAATGACTTACATCCACATCCATTGTAATACCGTCGCGTCTGATGGCGTCCTTGAACGACTCCGCCTTGACTCCACATAGAAGACACATGTCAAGGAATTCCGAAACATACGAAGCCTCACCGATTTCCAGATCCGGGATATGACCGAATCCGCCGTTAAGAATCATGGCCCAATGAATAATGCCATCCGATGCTGCCTGCTTGACAACCACCTTCAGACCATTGGACAGTGTATAAAAAGTTCCACCTGAAAGATATTCCTTCCTGGATGACTTCATCTTGACCTTCACCACCTCCGACGGGTCCTGCTTCCAGACCTGTGTCTGACCGGAAGATACCGCATCCGACGGCCCCGCAGATGCTGTCAAAGGGGCACTCCAACCTTTATGGAAAATTGCCTTCAAGGAGTCCGTCGTCATCTGAGCGTCCCTGAGGGAGAGGGTCAGGGAGAGATTGTCGTGCGGATCGAGAGAAGCTGAGGCAATCGACTTGAATATCTTCAACTCCGTACTGTCGGGAAGATGCCTCGTCATCAGGAAATCATTCTTGGATTCCTCTGATGCAAGCGACGCATTATATAAGAACGCCGACGCACATATTCTGACATGCCGGTCATTGGAGAACGACTTTTCATTAGAAAGCATCTTCTCAAAACAAAGATTCTCAGCAGCACCCTGCTCCGACGCAGAAATATCCCCGGCAGCAATTGAAGACAACGCAGACGCCACAATCCTGACGGCCTCGGAGGCGTCAGCCATGGCAACTTGCGTCTCTACAGCAAAAGCATCATCGTCAAGATGGTTTGCCGGGAGCACATAGGAACACGATACTGACGCGTATGGAATGTCCGCCGAACATAAGGCTGCCTTTATGCGCCTTTCCGCCAAAAAGGACAGTTCCCTCATATACATATCAAGAACCAGCGGCTGGACAGTGTTCATGTTCTGCCTGGGAGTTCGCGCAAGCCTCCATTCTGCCCTGAACCCGGAAAGTCCAGAAGATGATTCGCGAATCGTTGCCGAGACTCCTCCAGCGTTCTTCCAGACATATTCCCTTCTTGGTTTTGACTCATACTGAGCAGTCATAAACGACAGGCCCCTCAATCTTTCCATAACCTTTCCCGCATCAACATCTCCGCACACGATCACGGCCTGGTCGGACGGTACGAACCAACCGGTCAGCAGCGTATCCTCCGACTCGGTTATACGGTCTACAATACCCATAAGTACCAGCAATGTGGAATCCAGGACCGCAGAATGGGTGGAAATGTCTACATCATGAAAATGAAATATTGTAGCATCATCGGTAACCTTCACGAAACCATCCTTGCCTGCAGATGCTCCGTGGGATGTAAAGAATTTCTGGACAGACTCGCTCAGAAGGCGACGCTGGGAGCCAAGTGCCTCCCTCGAGATATTCACTAGCCTGCGTTCATCAAGGTCTGCCAGTGTCTTCTTTCCGGTGTTCTGTACGAGGGCCAGATCTACCCTGCCTTTCTGGGCCGGGTTTACGACCACATAGCAGTTCAGACCGTTGGGCATTCTGTCAGTATGTACTGACGCATCCTTTGCGAGCACCTTTATCTTATTGGCGCTTACGGGAGTAGCACAGAACACACATATTATAACGAGGACGAGGGTCCTCAGGCAGGATTTGACAACTCTTCGATTCATATTTGCAAAAATACGACAAAATTTTCCTATTTTTGCAAGTTGTACGCTTATTGACAATAATTGTTAAACGAAATAAACCGATCATGAAGAAGATTTTTTCTTTTTTTGCTGCAGCGCTTATGGCTGCAGGAGTAGCATCCGCACAGGATATCAACAAGGCGATCGAGCTTGCCAACAATGGTAACGAGGCTTTCCAGATGGGAGAGTACCAGCTTGCTGTTGACGCATTTACCCAGTCTCTTGCAATTGCTGAAGGACTCGGCGAGGCTGGTGCAGAGCATGCAAACACCTGCAAGACTGCTCTGGGAGCAATTTACCTTGCAAACTCAAAGAACCTTATCAAGGCAAGCGACTTCGCCGGCGCACTCGCAAAGCTTGACGAGACTATCGCTGTTGCAGGCAAATATGGCCTTACAGACATCGCAGAAGATGCAAAGAGCCTCATTCCTAATGTTTACATGGCTCAGGGAAATGCTGCACTCAAGGCAAAGGATATGGCTAATGCAATCACAGCTTATACAAAGGTAACTGAACTCAACCCTGCCAACGGCGACGCTTACCTCCGTCTTGGTAGAGCACTTGCAGCTTCCGGAAAGGTTGAAGAGGCAGTTGCCGCTTATGAGACAGCAGCCGCAAACGGCGAAGAGGCTGACGCAAAGAAGCAGCTCTCTAACCTCTTCCTCAAGAAGGCACAGGCTTGCGCCAAGGCAAAGGACAACCAGGGAACTATTGACAACGCCCTCAAGGCTAACGAGTATCTCGAGAACGCAAATGCATACAAACTCGCAGCAAGTGCAGCTCAGAAGATGAACAACAATGTTCTGTGCATAGAGTACTATGAGAAGTATCTCGCAGCAAAGCCGAACGCAAAGGATGCAGCAGGTGTTACATTCACTATCGCTGCTCTCTACCAGCAGATGGGCAACAAGGCAAAAGCCATCGAGAACTACGAGAAGGTCGCTACTGACCCTCAGTTCGGTGCTGGCGCACAGGAGCAGCTCAAGGTCCTCAAATAATTCTGATGAATACAATTGAACTGCTTGCTCCGGCAAGAGATCTACAGATCGGCATCGCGGCAATAGACTGCGGTGCCGATGCTGTGTATATAGCCGGACCGCAGTTCGGAGCCCGTCAGGCGGCAGGAAATTCTCTTGAAGACATCAGGTCGCTATGTGACTATGCTCACAAGTTCGGGGTGAAGATATTCGTCACTCTGAACACTATTCTATATGATTCCGAATTGGAAGGGGCATACAGGTTCATGCTGGATGTGCAGGATGCAGGGGTGGACTCCATCATTGTGCAGGACCTGGCTGTGGTATCCATGGCACGCTCCGGCTTTGACGGGAGATATGAGCCATTGCACATCCCGCTTCACGCCTCGACCCAGTGCGCCATACGCACTCCTGAACAGGCCAGGTGGCTGGAGAGCCTCGGATTCTCAAGACTTATCCTCGAGAGGGAACTGTCACTGGAGCAGATTCGGGCAATACGGGAGGCCGTAAGCTGCGAACTGGAATTCTTTGTCCACGGTGCCCTCTGCGTATGCTACAGCGGACAGTGCTACCTCTCAGAACTGATTGCAGGCAGAAGCGCAAACAGAGGCAGCTGCATACAGGCATGTCGGTCACGTTATGACCTTGTGGACGCTTCAGGCAAGGTCCTGGTTCGCGACAAGGCCCTGCTTTCACTTAAAGACTACAATCTGCGCGGAAGGCTGAGCGAACTTGCTCAGGCCGGCATCACATCATTCAAGATAGAAGGACGTCTGAAAAACGAGTCGTATGTACGCAACGTCGTCCGTGACTACTCTCTGGCATTGGACGAACTTGTCCGCCAGGGTGGTTTTGAGCGGGAGTCCTTCGGCTCGGTTTCCGGAGGATTCTTACCGAATACAGCCAAGACTTTCAACAGAGGATACACAGAACTTTTCCTTGACGGGTCACGTGGCAGATGGGCTGCCATGGACTCTGCCAAGTCGATGGGAGAACTGGTGGGAACTGTTGCCGCAGTCGGACGGAACGGCATCGAGATCAAGTTGAACCCGGGTGTTATCCTGGGCAACGGTGACGGATTTTCTTTCGTTTCAAAGACTGGCAACGTGGAAGGATTCCGCGGAGATGTATGCTCGGGGAGCAGCATCAGATGTCGCGTTCTGCCTTCGCTTTTTGTCGGAGCGCAACTGTACAGGAACATCAACGCCGCATTTGAAAAGGAAATCGAAAGGCAGGCATGCGTAAGGGAAATCTCCGTTTCCGCCTCTCTTGACGCCTTCATTTCAAACGGAGAATGGACACTTTCCGCCCAGGCAGAATCTGAGGACGGCAGGACAGTTCATCTTGATGTCGAAGCGGGAGACCAGACTGCCGAAAATCAGGAAAGAATGATCGGAATGATCAGGACACAGATGTCAAAGTCAGTCGGACATTACCGTTTCGCCGCGTCACGCCTCGACTTCCCGCAAGGGGTTCCATTCATGAGCGCATCGTTCCTCAACGGCATCCGCCGGTCTCTGGCAGAAATGCTGGACGAGAGGCCTGCCTGCAGCAAGCCCCTCCTGAACAGAAACCTGACAGATGTCTCATCCATGAACTTCCCAGGGGCAGAGGCCGGACATAACACATCAAGCAGGCGCAACGGACCTACTTCATCTGGCGCAGTAACATACAAGCAGAACGTCGCAAACAGATTGTCGAAAGAAGTCTACCGCCTCGCCGGTGCTTCTTCTGTCGATCAGGCATACGAACTCGCACACCCTTCCGGAGCCGAACTCATGCGCACCAAATACTGCATCCGCCACGAACTCGGCATCTGCCCTGTACATCAGAAGGGAAGCCGCCATAATCTCCCTGCAAGCCTCCGCGATATAAAGGCAGACGCCTCCCTGTTCCTTCTGAACAACGGGAGACGCCTTGCGCTACATTTTGACTGCCGCAGGTGTGAGATGACCGTTACAGAGGCCTGACAGTCACGGTCACAGGTTTCTTGTCTGCCTTTAATGTTATACATAGCAGTCCCGCATAAGGAGAGCTTGTCTGCAGTTCCTTGCCCTTGGCTACGGCAGAATACTGCTTTGTCTCATCAAGACAAACCATTACGGCCATCTCTCTTCCTACCGCATCCTTATCAAACTCCAGTGTGAATTCGCATGAAGAATAGTCTGTAGCCATCTTCTTTGATACTACCATCGCATCCATTCCTGTTGAGACCGTTCCCTTGCAATAGTAACTGTAGAACCAGTTCACCACCGGAGATGACAGACCTGAGAAGTTGTGCCATCCTGATGCACGGCCAGTAGAAAGTCTGGTATTCTCATAACACTGGTAGGTCTCGTCGCACTCGAAAGTAAACGTATTCATTACTGCGTCTGCAATCTGATGTGCCCTGTCAAGCTTATTATAGTCAAGCATTGATTTCCAATAAATCAGCTGGTGAGGAATCCATGATGCTCCGACTGAATATCCGTCAGGACTATAATATGGCGCGCTCTGGTCGACTACGGCCATTCCATAAGGAGACCACAGTTTGCCGAGTGTAAACATATTCTCTTCCATTCGGCTGATCTGATGATCTGTACATATACTTGCGACAAGAGGAGAAATTCCGTCAAGACCCATATTCCAGTTAGAACCATCCTCATACTTCATGAACCCGTTCGGCTTGCCGTTCTGGTCATGAGTCACATATCCGAAGTATCCCGCCTGTTCGTCCCATCCGCTTTCAAGGATCGGTTTTGTAAACCTGCGGATATCCTCGTCATATTGCTTCTCATCGGCCTTCATACCATAGTGTCTTGCAATCATTCGGAGAATCTTACCTGCTCGGATATAATATGAGCTTGTCACCATCGGAGCAACGCTTTTATACAGATGCGGATTGAGACGAAGATAGTGCATGACAGGATAGTCATCCCAACCACCTGTACTATACCAATAATCCCAAGTCGCCAGAAAATCGGAGGACATGACACTCGTAGCAGTTGCATCCTTTCCTGTAATATAGTCATAGAAGCGCTTGAGACGAGGATAGAGATAGAGAATGGCCTCGTCATCCCAATTCTCCGAACAAAGCTGTTCAAATGCAAAGAACTGCATAGGAAGCGGTGTACCATGGTGGATGAATGCAGACTGCGATTCTTCCTCTGTCGTATAAGCCCTGATGGTCTCAAACGCCTTCACCGGATCATACATGGCAAATGCCCATGAAATGAATCCAAGGTCCCAGGTATAAAGGCTGTTCCAGTTCTTTCCTGGAGTAAAATGACGGATATACTGTTTCTGGGTGTAAACAGGATACACCACATTGGTAAGAAGGTTTGCCTTGAATATCTGATGAGACTGCGCATGCTTCTGACCGGCAGACAGGATTTCCGGTGCCGGTTTCACCTGTCTTGCAGCAAAGAAATCAGCAACGACCTTCTTTTCATCAGCATGGAAATCCGCCATGGCCTTACTTACGACACCCTGCTCGCCCTGAGCCAACATGAACCAAACGGTAGTATCGGTCTGAGGCTTGAGGAACACAGGACGCACGAAGGCAGAAGTATAAAATCCTTTCTGGTCACCCTTGAAATACTTAGGCGGATGACGATGTACCGCTGTCTTCATGAATACATCAAGAGATGAGTTGTCGAAGAGGCGGACTTCGCTGAACTCATAATTCCATGCAAGACCGTAATAGTTCGGCTGATCCTCATATTTCAACACATAATCATTCACACCCTCATCCATCTTTGGACGGTATGCGAATTTCTTCGGTTCCAGCTTTGCATTTTCACCTGCATAGAAAGAATCCATTGTCAGTTTTCCTTCAGAAAGTGTCTTGATCGCAACTTTACCGGAAAGCTTTCCTAATGGGACAAGTTCATAATTTCCAGTTCCTGTAATCTTGATTTCGCGGCCGCCTGCAGACAGAAGTATTTCCTCTCCGGCAGCTGCACGACAACGCATGATTACTTCACCTGCGGCTTCCGGGAAAGTATATTGAAGATAGTCACCCTTGTTGCCGAATGTCTCGATAACGCTTCCGTCAAGCGAATTGGCATCGCGCTTCTCACCACGCATCCAGCCGTCATAGACCAATCCATAATTGTACTTCTTCACCGCCGGCTCATAAAAGTCATAATCTACGGCGTTTACACAGAATTCTGCGCCGGAAAGCAGCAGTTGAGGATACTGCTCGGCATAATGAAGGGACGACACTCCCTGAAGAGAGAGATTCTGAGGTACCGGTGAATTATTGACGCAGTTCATGCCCACAAGGACATGATTGTCATCCATGACATAGTATGTTGCATCTACATATACCCGGTCCTTCCATTCCAGTTCATAACGGTATGTTATCTCTGTCATGTCATCATTGACCTTCCACGGATAACATCCGTTTTCATACAACACATTAGGTACATGGTACGTTCTGCGATAGAAACCTGGAACTACCGTGAAATCGAATCTGATACCGGCATCTACGTCATTTACATATGAGATACCGGAATACTGCTTGGTATATGGGCCCCATGAACCGAGACTTGTCACGTCGTGGGAGTTTGAAAGCAGACTTCCTGCGATAAGTATAGTTGAAAGTATAGACATAAAAATTTCTCCATTTGCTTCACTCAGTCAAATGACAGGTCAGATAATTCTGTCGAATTGACATAAGCCATATTATTTTTTCTCTGGCCAGTTGTCTGTTCTGAACGGTGCCACAGCGACTCCACGTCCATTTTTGAGGATACCAGGAACGTAGTTTCCGAACGCATAACGGACAGCAACCGGCTTGGTGACTTCTGATGGGCAGGTCACCTCAATAGTATCATAGCCCTTCATCACGCGACCTGTTGCAGGATAGAAGACCTGATCTTCACCTGCGACCATGAAACAATCATGATTTTCATTCACAGGTCCGATGCCGCAGTCATTATTCTTGAAGAAAAGAATGATCTTGCCGTCTTCTTTGATCTCCATGCGGTCATACTGAGGAGCAAATGCGCCTTCGAGTGCCATTCCGTAGTCCTTCTTAAGAGCCATCAGGGCAAGTCGTCTTCCGACTTCCTGCTTCTTTGCCGGGTGGATGCACCACTTTTCACCAAGGTCGGCAGTAGTTGCCATTCCGCTGTACGGGATTGTCTCAAGACTCTTGGCCTGAGCCTCCATAAGCATAGCAGCTGTTTCTCCTTCTGGCTTACCTTTGAACGAGTATGGAGCGATCTGCACAAAATAGAACGGCATCTGAGGGTTGCCCCATTTTTCACGCATCATGGCTGCGTATGCTGTCTGAAGTTTTGCATAATCCTGATACATGTCCCTGTTTGACTCTCCCTGATACCAGATCCAGCCCTTGATTGTATAAGGAATCAGAGGATGAACCATACCGTTGAAAAGAGTACATGGCTTGTACTGAGGCAATTTCGGCAGTTCCTTTCCATCAAGGAAAGTCAAGTCATATGACTGGAACTGATTTTCGAAAACATCCCGGCTCATCCATGGTTCGATCAGGGTTCCGCCCCATGCAGAGACGATGATGCCGACAGGAATATTCAACGCACGGTAAAGGTCGCGTGCAAAGAAATATGCAGTTGCACTTGTGTTGGCCACAGCGTCCTGAGTGTGCTCGAGCCATATTGCATCGCAATCGTCCTTTGGTGTAGCTGAGACACATTTGCGTACGGTGCACATTCTTATCGGTGTCTGAGGCTTCGCGTCAATTACAGCATCTATTCCACCCTCTACTGGCTGACCTTTTGAACCCTTGACATACATTTCCATATTGGACTGTCCCGAACAGAACCAGACCTCTCCGATAAGCACATTGTTCAGGACAAGTTTATCTCCGTCTGAAACAGTCACCGAATACGGGCCGCCAGCGTCCGGAGTCTCGACTCTTGCAAACCATTTTCCGTCTGCATCCGCCTGCACCTGGGTCTTTGCCTTGGTCCATGACGGCTTGATGGTAACCTTTGAACCGGCGTCTGCCTTGCCCCAGAATGCAACTGATGCATTCCTCTGAAGGACCATGTTATCACCAAATACTGAAGGGAGATCCACCTTCGCCTGCGCCGAGAAGGAAACCAATATCAATGATATCAGGAAAAGTACTTTTCTCATGATTACATAAGTTTGAGTTTGACCATATCAGTCTCCTGAGGTATCTCAGGGAGGAGTTCTCCATTGATTGTGACGTTATTGAAGTGAATGTCCTCCGCATTGAGAAGTACATACGGCACTTCTGTCTTCTCGAAGGTCACATTTTCAAGAGTGATGTTCTTGAGCGGATATCCCTCTACTCCTACGGCATAGAAACCGCAGTCGTCAGAATTGTTTCCATGAATGTTCTTAAGAGTGAAGTTCTCGAATGTTGTAGGATGGAAGCCTCCGCGACCACCATGATAATTGTTCTCAAAACGGATGAAAGCGGTACGCACATGGTTGGATGTCACATTGTTCACCCATACGTTTCTGATGAAACCACCACGGTCAAGATTAGACTTGAAGTAGATTGCAGTGTGGCAGTCTTCAACATGAACATCATACATATATACATTCTCCACGCCTGCAGCCATTTCGCTGCCGATGCAAAGACCATTGCACTTAGAAGAGAACTCGCAGTTGCGGATTATGATGTTTGCTGTCTTCTGTCCGATTCTCCATGCGTCCTGGTCACGTCCTGCCTTGATGGCAATCGCATCGTCACCGGTATTGAACACACAGTTCTCGATAAGGACATTTGTAGTGTACTCAGGGTCGCAACCGTCATTGTTGCGGTTCCAGCTGTCGATGGTCACGCCACGGACAGTCACATTGTCGCAATAGAGAGGGTGGATCATCCAATATGGACCATCGAGGATGGTCACGTCCTCAATAAGAATGTTCTTGCAGCCGAACGGCTCGATGAAGTTAGGCGGCATGATTGAACGCGCACCGAAATATCTGTCACGAACAGGCACAAGGTCGATACCCATCTGACGGAGCGTATCCTGCTGAGCAGAACGCTGAGGCTTCATCCTTGCAAAACCGGTCTTTGCGTTTCCATTGATGATTCCCTTTCCGGTGATGGCGATATTGTTGCAGTGCCATGAGCGGATGAAAGATGCATAGTTGTAAAGCTCTGTTCCTTCCCATACGGTAAGTTCTGCCGGAAGATAATCAAGCGGGGCTGCACTGAAAACCAGCTCCGAGCCTTCAGGAATATGAAGGTTGACATTGCTCTTGAGGTTGATGCATCCCTTGGTAAACACCTTTCCCTGAGGGAGGACAACGCGTCCGCCACCCTCGTCACTGCACTTGGTGATTGCGTCATTGATTGCTGCACGGCAGTCTGTCTGACCGTCAGCCACGGCACCGAAGTCTGTCACAAGATAATCCACATCGCGGAACTCAGGAACCTTGATGTTCTTGAGGATTTCGTTCACTTCCGCAGGTATGTCTGAAGAGGAACATGACACTGCAAGGCCGACACACAGCACTGTGCAGATGCAATTGATCAGTTTTTTGATGTTCATAATGTTATAATGGTTTTATTTTATTCTTTATTTTACAGATCCTTCACTTCGTTCAGGATGACAGGTCGCGAGTTCATTGGCCAGCAGCAGCATGGCTCCGACTGCATAGGTCTCTGCCCGGTCCACCTGGCTGCGCGCATAATAATACTCTTTGTCTCCGATGCATGTACCGGCACAGATGCGTCCAAGACGGATTTGAGGAGTTCCGACATCAAGCAGGCAATGCTCCACGAGCCCGTCATAAGCCTTCTGTGCTGCCTTTAGATGGTCTGCAGGCAGAACGCCTATGCGTACACCTTTTGCCAGGGCGTATCCGAACATGGCCGTACCTGAACTTTCAAGAAAATTTGCCTTATCCTTTACGTGAAGCGGAAGCTGACGCCAAAGTCCTGTCCTGCGGTCCTGAAGCCTCAACAGTGTCTTCATCATCTGCTCATACATAGCCTTTATCCTGACATAGCGGGCATCCGAGGATGGCAGAACTTCCAGCACATCAGCAAGAGACATGGCTATCCAGCCGTTGCCCCTGCCCCAGAACTCATTGTTCCGGTGTGCCTTGTTGACATTCCATCCATACTGGCTGCAGGCATCCTCGGCAGGGAAACTTGTCTCTGCCCATCCATGATACCAGAAGCCCGTCTGCGGGTCATACAGATGTTCTGCGTGAGCTATGATCTGATCGGCAAAATCTTCAACATACGATATGTCTCCTGTTGCCTTGTATGTGCCTATCAGTGCCATACCTATCATATATACAGTGTCATCCCAAAGTTCAACGGTACCGGTCCTGTGCGAACATGCCCCGTTAACTGCCCTCGGAATATTGCGATACTGCATCAGCACCTTTTCAAGCGCCTTGTCAGTTTCCATGCTGCCACGGTCTATCTCCTGCAGAAAAGCAAGACCGACGGCTGACGCCACTCCATTAGGATGCACTCCGTGAGCCTTGGGAGCGAGTCGTGTCATAGCCTTATCTACATAGTCAGCAATGACTTCACGCTGCTGCGGATCGGTCCTGTAGATGTCCGTAAAGGCCTTCAGAAGAACAGCATCCCTCCAGTTCCAGACATATTTCTCTGCAGGAACATCGCGAGTGATGGCTGCATCGAAAAGTTCTTTCTGCGGCGAGGTCTGTGCCGCCGCAGAAAGACTGAATGTCAATAGAAATATTATCGCAAGTCTATTCATCTGTAGGATTGCAAGCAAAACGGAATCCGACGAAATTGCTGTAACTTACAGCATTCTCCGTATTGTAGGCATCACGTGAACAGTTCTGGAATGTGTTAAGAACACCACGCTGAGCTCTACCACCTCGAATAGTAATGTTGTTCTGTGCGTTTGAAGCAACTTCTCTATATGTTGCAGCGTAGTTCGCATACCAAGAAGAAGTCATCTCCTGTGCATTTCCGGTCATATCATAAATACCAAGCTGGTTCGGAAGTTTAGATCCGACTGGCTGCACATGAGTTACAGATGTTCCGACAGAACATACTGCAACATCAGTAATAGTATCGCTTCCACTATATGTATACATCGGTACCGAAGCATCGTTAGAATAAACATTGCCACGGGCAGCGATCTCCCACTGTGCCTCATTAGGAAGGAAGCCTCCGAAGAACTCGCAGAATGTCACAGCGCCATACCATGTCACTCCGACTACAGGGCAGTCGAGATATTGCTCGTCAACAGTCCACTTTCCGTCTGCATCCTGAACAAGATCAGTATATCCATCAAAGAGCATGTTCTTGCCCTGCCACTTGCCATCCTTGACAGTACGGCTACCGTAAACATTAAGGAACTCGCAGAACCACTTGTTGGTCACCTCATATTTTGCAATGCAGTACGGTTTCATATTTACCGCTTTTGACGGATTCGGAGTGGAAGACTTGTTCACGCTCATATTGGCAATGAACTCCTCATCGTTAGCAGCAGAGAACTTAGCCGCCATGTCAGGCTTATCCTTATCTCCAAGCCATCCGATCCAGACTTCTGAGGCAGGAACAATCTTGATCATGCCTCCTTCGCAGTCGTAAGTCTTCACACGGAACTTCTTCACTTCACTGTAGCTTGTTCCTATCTTTTCTGACTCGGTCCATGCACGTACATAATATACCTGTCCCGGTTTCACATTCTCGAATGACATCTCAAACGCATCTGTCAGAGTCTTCGACTGGTCGTTCTTTACAGTAGGGAGAGTATTTGTTGAAGACCAGCAGAATCCGAATGATGTAGCCACTGCATCCTGATAATTTGTGACAGATGTGCTTATCTTCAATGAACCATAAGTATTCTCCACCTCAACGATTTCGCCAAACTCCATAGGTCTGATATCAAGAGTAGTGAAGTTGGATTCCTCTGAATATCCCGCTCCGTTCTCAGTCATAGCATAAGCCCTTACACGGTAGGTCTGTCCTATCTCAAGACCGCTTACTGTAGCGGAGAACGAATCGCCTTCAACCTTGCCAAGCGCAGACATGACACCCTCTGAGCCGATTTCAAGAACAGCAGAAGCGTCAGCCGTATATACGAAACCTCGCCCTGTGACGCCGTAGTCGCCTGCTTCGACCAATGTTCCGTTAAGGGTCGCCTCAGTCGAGTAAATATCTGTCACCTCACCCATCTGAACGGTCGGAAGCTGGAAGTCTGTTGTCGAAAACTTCATTTCTTCACCGTATATGATCGTTCCGTCCTTCATCACGGCAAATGCCTTCATATTATACTCTGTCATCGGCTTGAGTTCATAAGTCCTCAATGCGAATTCGCCTTCACCGGCATCTGTAGACACACAAGGACTGTCCTTGAATGTAAAGACATCAGACGTCGAAAAGCACACGCCTCGGCAAAGCATATTCAATGTTCCGCCAGTAGTAGAGCCTCTGAGCACGGCAGTAGAGCTTGTTGCCACCGTTACCGGAAGTGTCTTGACAACCGGCGTTCCGCCATCAAGGCCATCTTCGGTCTTACATGATGAAATCACAAGACCGATCATTGAAAATATTATCAATATCCTTTTCATACGTATCCGTTATTTAAGGCCCATGATTGCTTGGCCTACATCCTGACCATTGATTGAGAAATAAGCCTGGTCTCTGTCAGAGAAGTCGATGCTGCTGCCATACGCTTCCTTCTGATTGAAGTTCCAGTAAGCTTCATTTGTATATTCAGGCTCGGTGTCAGAGAATATCCATCTGTTATAATGCTTCTTCTTCTCAAAATTACCCTTGATACCGAGTTTAAGTCCTTCCGGAGTTGTCACAAAGCACTCAAGCTCGTCTCCTTCTGTGTAGACCTTCTGCTGAGGAACACTTATCTCCGCTTCCATGATTTTCTTTCTCAAAGCGGCAAACTTCTCGTCAGTATCGATGTCCTTATCAACTCTCCACCACATCACCACACCTCCAAGGTCAGCCGGAAGCGGCCTGCTTTCTGCCAAAGAAGTAGTAAGACGGAGAGCAGTACCATAGACATAATTCGAGTTAGTTGCATCGTAAGTCAGGGTCGGCGTCTTGGCCTTACCATCTGTTCCGAATGTAAACAGATATCTTACAGAGAAGACAATATCCTCAATTCTTGAGAAATATGTGTATCCGCTTGACGCCTGAAGCGCTTTTGCGTTGCCGGACATTGCAAACCAGTCCTCGATCTGCTCGTCACCTACCCACATCTCATCAACATAGCTACCTGGAAGAATGATATGAGACCTAAGGTTCTGTGCTGCAGGTGGATTATCACGACCATTACCAGCTTGAAGAACAACAACCTCATTATCATGCTGTGAACGAGCATATGCATCTCTGAAGCAGGTCCATGCATGAGTTCCGTAAAAAATGCGTCCAAATGGATCGTTCCTGCCCTCCATATAGTGGGCGAAATTGATTATCGAACGATGGACATCGCCTGCAACCACTACGCTAAGGGTCTTTTCCGTACCATTACCGGTATAGTGGCTTCCACTGCTGATAGAGAACTTCCTGTCGATATAGTTCATGGCATTCTGAGTCCAGAACTCCTTTCCGGAAGCATCTGTACCCTTATCAGGACCAAAGGTATATGCTACAAGACGTGGATATGTATCATTGATGGTACGATCCTGAGCTGAAGGAGTCCAGACCGCCAGCTGATTGTACCAATACATGTTGTAGCCGTAGATGAGTCCTCCGGCAAGCTGATCAATCCTACCACCGCTGGCACCGCGATAATAGCATCTTGACATTACTCCGCTTGGTGCCTTGGCAGGAGTGAAATAGTTGGCAAAAATCATTGCAGAGATGTAGTTCTTACATTTTTCTGCCATTGCTCTCGCCTCCTCATTCTTGGTGTATTTCGCAAGATAACCCAGACATTCGGCCTGAACACCTGTGTATGTAGGGCTGTTGTGCTCATGGATACCGTACTCGCATACTGAATCATGGAATTTCTTCAGCATATCATAACCCTTCTGGGCGATCCGCTCCGGAGTGAGATTAAGACTGGCACCCCAAGTACGGTCAGAACTGAGGTTTTCGCCGAAGCTGATCATATTCCAGACTCTCATAATATAGATGTTGGAATATGTCACAGACACATTATCATGATTCCATGAAGCAAACATTGCCTTATCGACAAAGTCGTCGAAGAGCGCCTTATTCTCCGCACTCCACTGAGGATAATACTCTATAAGCGCCGGACCTGCAAGTTCAAGAGCGAACTCAATATTGTTCTTGTCCGAGTTGTCGCCTCCCACATATCGTGGAACCTCACCCATTGATGCACCTTCCTGCACCTGCTGGGCACAGAACTGCTTCAGAGCAACACCAATGTATTTCTGGTCCCAGCCAAGCTCGCATGCCTCAAGCACGAACTCAAAATACCTGGCAGTATCAAATCCCGTGGCACTGGCATTGACCTGCACCCAAAGTTCATCCAAGGATGGGCTTATGTTGAAGCCTGGCTCGCCGGTACCTGTAGGCAGAACAACCGGCTTCTCCTGACAGCCGGTAAACATCAGGGCCATCAGAAGAGACATAAATATATTCATTGATTTTTTCATAACTTATTCACGCATTAGTTACCCCAACCTTCACTCTGTACAAGCGCAGGGTTTACATCAATTTCAGACTGAGGGATTGCATACCTCCAGTTTCTTTTTGTGAAATTTCGTGTAGAGACCTGAGTAAGAGCCAAAGCAACACCATCAAATCCGGAAATTGTCTGATTGGTCATCTTCTCATAGTCAAATCCTATGTCATTGTGCGCATACCACCTCTGCCAGTCCGGATAAAGATGTCCCTCACCGGCGAGTTCATACAGTCTTTCATTTCTGATAAGCTGACGTACCGCCTCCTGATCTCCTGTGCGGCTGACCTTAGGCATCTTTGCTCTTGTACGCACCTTGTCAAGCGCATCAAACACCTCTTTTGACGGACCGGAACTCTCATTTACTGCCTCTGCATAAAGTAGAAGTACGTCCGCCCAGCGGATGACAGGAATGTCAATGCCGGAATGACGACGGATTGTTGTCTCATTTCCTTCGTTACAGAACTTTCTCCAGCAGTAGTTGGTGTTGGATGAGAGGTTTGAACGCAGACACTGATATGGAGACACCTTGGTGTCGTATGGTGCTCTATACTCATATGTGATGTTATCCTTTCCGACAAAAAGTCCGAACGGACGGATAATGGTAGCATCCAGACGAGGGTCTCTCTTTGCAAAGAACGCATTGACGGCATCACGATTTGTCCAATCTGGGTTTGTACCGTCGTATGGTTTTCCGTCTGACATCAGGAACGCGTCAACAAGTTCCTTTGTAGGAATTGAAGTATTCGTTCCTGAACAGTTTGCAGATCTTGGGGAATACCACAAGTCCATACGACTTCCGTTACCCTGAGTAGGAATACAGTCGATTACGAACACACTCTCGTCGTTATCCTCACCCTTCTGCTTGAAAAGCTTAGCAAAATCGCTGTAGAGAACATAAGGCTTTGCCGCTTCTGCATTCTCTGTAATAAGCTGGCCAAACACCTCGGCAGCCTTTGCAAAATTTCCGGCATAGAGATACACCTTACCAAGCAGGGCAAGTGCAGCACTGCGGCTGGCACGACCTTTCTCATAAGCTCTGAACGGAAGTCTTGCAATTGCTTCTGTAAGGTCGTCGATCATGACTTTACGGACGTCCGCCGGAGTAGAGCGCGGTCTGTATGCCTTGTCAAAATCAGGCATCTCCGTATAGAGAGGTATTCCAGGGTCATTGTTCTTGTGACCGCTGTAGAAAGTAAGCAGGTCGAAATAATACAAGGCCCTGAGGAAATGCGCCTCGCCAAGATAATTGTTGAATTTCTCCTCGGTGAGGATATTCTCCATCCTGATTACATTCTCGATCGCAAGGTTTGCATACTGCACACCGGTATAGTCTGCTTTCCATTTGTTCTGGAACACACCATAGGATGTCGGTGCGGAATTGTTGCAGAAATAACGGCATCCGGTATCGTCGAAACCTGTACCCCAGACGAATGCATATATCGTATATGAATCTGTAAGCGGGTTACTTGAAATACATCCTGCCGGGCTTGCCGGGTCATTGCCGATAGGGAAAGCCTTGATTGGAGAATACGCCGCCACCATTCCTAGATCTGCATGCTCGGCTGTGGTCCACATCTCCAAAGATCCGATACCGTCCTCCGGTGTCGTATTCAGCAGATCCGCACAGGAAGTCAGTCCCATTGTAGCGAGTGCCAGTATATAAAATATTCTTTTCATGTACGGAGATTTAGAAAGTTACACTTAAACCAAAAATGTATCTTGCAACGTTTGGATAGTTGCTTGATGAACCTGTTTCAGGGTCAAGACCTTCAAACTTGGTGAATGTGTGGAGGTTCTCTCCTGTGAAATAGATTCTTGCACGGGAAATGAACGGCTCCATCCATTTTGACGGCAAGGTATATCCCACAGACACGTTGCGAAGTTTCAGGTATGAAGCATCCTGAAGCCAGAAGTCGTTGGCAACGGTATTTCGTCCTCCGTCATTTGTCGTAAGAGCCGGTATCCTGCTGTCCTGGTTGGTAGGAGACCACGCATCAAGGAACTTCTTGTTGATCACCGATCCGTTCTTGAGCACATTGGTGTACCATGTACTGTTGAGGTACTGGCTGATGCCAGCCACACCGCTAAACATCATTGAGAAGTCGATTCCCTTCCATCCGGCAGAAAGTGTAAGACCGAAGAAGTGGCTCGGATAACTGTGACCCTTGATTACACGGTCATTGTCATCGAT
The DNA here is from genome assembly GCA_045127685.1 of Candidatus Cryptobacteroides sp. GTDB lineage: Bacteria > Bacteroidota > Bacteroidia > Bacteroidales > UBA932 > Cryptobacteroides. The sequence goes on along the minus strand of JBGVQP010000001.1, from coordinate 11,878 downwards.
GATCTTGTATCCTACCTCACCCTTGCTCTGCTGGTCCTTGTAGATGAAGTCACCAGGCTGTGGTGTCGAAGGATAGAAGATGTATCCGTCCGCCACCATCCTGTCGATCTTTTCCTGAGTCGCGATGCACTCCACTTCCCTTACATAGTAATCATAGATGCTGTATCCTTCAAGAAGGATTCTCTGACCACTGTAAGTTGCCACATCTCCCTGATACTTGAGAACTTTGTTCTTTACGAAAGAGTAGTTAGCCGAGATACCGTATGAGAAATCCTTTCCAATGTCATCTTTCCATGAAATCTCCGCCTCGAATCCGCGGTTTCTCACGATACCCGCATTTGTGAAAGGCGCTTCAAGATAACCGAAGACTCCAGGGATCGATGCCCTGATAAGGATATCGTCTGTTATCTTGTTATAGAAGTCGAACGTACCTGTAAGCTGACCGTTGAAAGCGCTGATGTCGAGTCCTATATCGGTCATTGTGGTTGTCTCCCAGGTAAGGTCGTCATTTACGATAGCCGAGATACCCGCACCTGGTCTTGCAGTTCCTCCAAACACATAATTGCGACGCTCATAAAGCAGCTGAGTCGCATAGTCGCTCACTGCGTTGTTTCCAAGCTTACCCCATGAAGCCCTCAACTTGAGGTTATCAATCTTCGACACCTTGAACCAAGGCTCCTCAGAGATACGCCATGCGGCGGAGAACGAAGGGAAGAAACCCCAACGATGTCCCTTGGCGAAACGAGAAGAACCATCCGCACGGACATTCGCCTCAAAGATATAACGGCTCTTGTAATCGTAGTTTATACGACCGAAGAATGAGCGCACGGCACTATCTGTCGAATTACCTGTCATTTTAGAAGGTGTAGCCGCTGCATCAAATGTCGGTGTTGATGAACTGAGCACATCCATAGCCATTGATGAAGACCAATGATATCTCCTGTATTCCTGGTTGTAACCGGCAGTGACAGACAAAGTGTGGTCCTTGACGTTCTCAAGAGCATTCCAAGTCAGGTACGAATCGAGCATAAGGGTATAGTCAAGGTCATTCTGCTCGGTCAGCTGATTTGAAGTCGTTCCAATATTGGTCAGAGGTACCTGGTTCTTGAGATCCCAGAGATAGTTATCCGGGTAGTTCATCTGCGAGAGATTATAGTAATGGCCGCTGAGGGCAAAACTATTGTGCCATACAAGAGACGGGATGATGGTTATATCTGCTCCCAACTTTCCAGTAAGCTTATATGTGGACTGAGTCCTGTCGTAACCGGCAATCGTAGCATAGATGTTGCCGGCCTGGTTGTTTCCGCCCGGTGCCCACTCACCTCCATGGAGGCCATCCTTTGATATAGGAAGCGTACCTGGAGAAGAGTTTCCGAGGCCTGTCATGATGTTTCCGACATCAAGAGCGTCCTTCTTGCCATAGTATCCGCTGATATTGGCATTGAGTCTGAGCCACTTGGTCACGTCTGCGGTGATGTTCGAACGGATAGAGTATCTCTGGTAACCGGTACCTTTCATGGTACCGTTGTTCTGGAGATAACCGAGAGATACCATATAATTGATGGACTTGTTTCCTCCAGAGAACTGGAGGTTGTGATCTGTCTGGAACGAAGGCTTGAAGATTTCGTCAAACCAGTCGGTATTACAGTAAATCTCATTCTTGCCCTGATTTTCCTGCCACTCGCGGATGATAGCCTTTCCGAACGGCATCACAGAACCGGCATTCGCAGAAGCCTGATTGATAGTGTTCATATACTGAACATAGTCGCTCACCACATCGATAGGCATCGCCACCTGAGACCAACCCGCCTTTCCGTTATATGTAATCTTTGACTGTCCCTCCTTACCTGACTTGGTTGTAATGAGGATTACACCATTCGCAGCACGCGAACCATAGATGGCAGACGATGCCGCATCCTTAAGAACTGACATCGACGCCACATCATTAGGATTGACATCACTCATCGAACCGATGATACCGTCGATCACCACCAATGGAGAAGAGTTGTTGAGCGTACCCATACCGCGGATCGTCACACTCGCCTCATCAGCTCCAGGCTCGCCGGACGACTGCTGTGCAAGCATACCAGAAGCCACACCCTGGAGGCTGGACGAAAGATTTGTAACCGCACGCAGCTCGCCAGTCTCTTCAAGATTTACAGCAGAAACGGAACCGGAAAGGTTAACCTTCTTCTGAACACCATAGCCCACGACGACTGTTGCCTCAAGGAATTCTGTGTCCGGAAGCAGTGATGCGTTGATAGTCTTATTGTCTGCAACAGCGACCTCAACACTCTTATATCCGATGTACGAGATAACGAAGACGTCAGTAGGGCTTGCCTTAAGGGCATACGCACCGTCAAGATCCGTGATGGTTCCCTCACCCGGCTTGTCCTTGATCAGAACACTGGCTCCGATGAGCGGTTCGCCAAACTCATCCTTGATAATACCGGTAATCTCCGCAATCGTATTCTGCGGGATGGATTGAACTTCTGCCTTTTTTACGGAAACATTCTTTCCGTTGACATCAATGTCTACCGGTTGACCTGAAAAGATTTTTGTAAGTGCCGACTTTACATCCTCTCCTGCCAAAGAAACATTGACAGCCCTCTCCATGTCCAGACCATCCGGCTTGACAACGACCGAATATCCGTACATTTTCTGAACCTCTGTCACGGCTCTGCTGACAGTTGTATTACGCAGATTGAGCGTAATGTCCTGTGCCGAAGAGATGAATGACACCAAGAGCAGTAACGACAGCACAAGCTGACGCACTGATCTGTGATACAGTTTCATGATTTACTGATTATTTAGTTAAATAGGTTATGTTATCGCGCTTTAATATATGGAAGATGTTTCCTGTGTTTAGCGCAGATAGTATCTCATCTGATGTTTCACCGTTGATGAACGAAGCAAAGAAACGCTCATCTGCCAAGGAGCGGTCCTCAATGACGATGGTCACATTAAAATGACGATTGAGTGCGGCAACGATATCTCCAAGACGCTCATTCCTGAACTGAAGTCCTCCGGCCTTCACTACCTCTTCGAAATAGTTGGCGGCAAACTTCCTTCGTTCTGTCATACCTGTAGTCCTGTCATATTTTACAAGCTCTCCTGGAGAAAGGAAAATGGATCCGTTTTCTCCGGAAAAGCGCATCTCTACGGAGCCCTCGACAAGAGCGACCTCCTCTTCGTTTTCCTCAGGAAACGAACTTACGCTGAATCTGGTGCCGTGGACAATCACATCCATCTCTCCTGCCGAAACCACAAACTTGTGCTTGGCATCCTTGACGACATCAAGATATGCCTCTCCTACAAGCATGACCTTTCTCTGCCTTCCAGAAAAACACTCGGGATAAAAAAGTTGACTGCACGGACTCAACATAACCTCTGTTCCGTCCGGCAAGACAATGCTCTTTGTCTGAGCGACCGAAGTGCTTATTGTTACCCATTCCTGATCAGAAACAGACAACCTGTACATTGCCCATGCACTTATCGCCAATAACGGTATGAAGAGACATGCCGCAACTCTTGTCGCCGCACGCCAGATTCTTGACCAATGCTCAGTGGGCCTGAGTCCGGTCTTTGCCCTGAACGCGGCCATTCCCTCCTGTGCCAGTGACTTGTCATCTGATGCGGAAGCCTCAAGCAGCTTCCGCATCACGATGTCCAACTCAGGATTGTCCTCATTCTCGAGCAACCAGTCTCTGAATTCGTTATTTCGATTCATGTCTGTTTTCTGAAAGAATGTTCAGATGAATTCACTATGATAAGACGATGCTACCACTTCAGGTAATCTTCGCCAGTGTTGTCTTCAAATTCAACCGCGTCCTCGTTTGAAGCACAAAGGACCCCATACGTCAGAGCAAGGATTTCTTCGACCTGCGGTGCGATATATTCTATATTCTTTTTCATGACTGTCAATTTTTACTGTTTCATACAACGGATAGGGAGGGCAAACTGAGTCTGAAGCTTTGTTCCGACATTAATTTTACTTCTTGTTTCACAACCCAATCCTCGCGCAACTAATGCTCCATTATCCATAAATGCATCTCCTGTCCAATAATAGCAAGCAAAACCAGCATTCCTAAGCTGACCTGCCGAACGATATCCTACTGCAGGATAATATGTCTTATTGGTTTCACTTTGATTATAATTAAAACCGGAAAGCCCATTGGTTTCCCATATTATATTATTAGTAGTCCACATCGGATTATCTGTAGCAGAATTCCATCCGTAATTATTTACAGGAACAATATATCCAGGAGGACATGGGTCATAGTTTGTTTTCCCGCTCTTATCAATACCCTTAGAACGCCATAAAAGCAAAGCATCGCTTTGATCAATAGAATACAGCCAAGTATTAATTGCTCCAACATTTCCATCAGTATTATAATGAATGTTTGTCGTTGGATGGGCTACTGAATATGCAATATCGCCTTCCGTTCCAGTACTGATATTCTGTACTGTATTGAATCCTGTAATGCTTTGATTTGGATTGAAACAATATGACTGAGTCATACCCTGATAAATGGGGGATTCTTTAGACGCTGTTATGCTACCTAGTATTCCTGGCCCTGGGAACGGGTCCTTTCGTCCCCACTGATACATGAGACCATACGATTCTACATTTCCTTCCTCGTTAGATGTTGCACCCAAATTTCTATCAGACATTAACCAATCTGCGCTTCTACCATAATGATGGGGAGTCATCGGATCCTCTACCGAGCACCAAATGTGCCAGCTCCAAACGATCTTTCCTTCTGGGTTGTAAAGGGCGAGGATGGTGTTGCCGTTAGAATTAGGCTTCACCCAGAAAAGGATACCACCATTATCAGCGAAATTAACATCGTACACCTTAGACTCTTTTCCAGTTGCCCAAAGCCAATCAGCCCTATAGCCTGCTGATGCCGGTTTTTTCGTTTCTTCCCCGTAAATCTTTGTCTTGTCGACCTTCTGAGCTGGAAGCAGATAATATCCTCCTTCTCTGATGATGTAGCAGTTTGCTCTCTGATTATTGTTCATATCAATAAGGTTAACCGGATCAGCAACTCCCTTGCCTGATGCGATCTTAGTGTCGATATCCTTGAACTGGAACTCGTAAAGAGCCTGACCGTTCATCTTATTTGGATTGACTGTGAATGTAACCTTCTGACCGTTGGTCATCTCAAGAGCGAACTTACAGCCGGCATCGCTGAGGTCAACAGGATTGATTGCTACCCAGGCAACCTGCTCTGTGTTCATCTTTGCTGTTGCAGGGAAGTTGACCACAAGGCTCTTACCTTCATTATCTGTTGCCGCAGAGGTAACAGTACCCTCTTCAAGATTTACTGTCACCGGGCCAACGAAAGCTACGTTGGCTGTCATAGTAAGAGACTTGATGGTAGCCTGCTGGTAAACACAGTCACTGCCGTCGATCACAAACTTCACGAATGCAAGAGGATGCTGGAAACGCATCTTGTATCCGCCTGTCTGCTCATCAAGATCCTCGCTTGAAGCACGACCGATCATGAAATCAGAATCACCAACGAGTGAATTGATGTCAGTAGCCTGATCAACTATTGCAGGAATTGTAAGAGACAAGGCTGTATGGTCATTTCCATATTCAGCATTGTAAGGATAGATCGAATACAGCTGGAAGTCCTCAGAAGCAGGAGTCAATTCTCCCTTAAATAGACCTGTTGAAGAGCCGACAGATGACTCGTGAAGATCGAACGGAACATTTGAATTCTCTGTTCCCTTCTCCCATACACTGATCTGGTCTCCTGATTTCCAGTGAATTGTAGTGCCCTGGAGTTCTGTCTTAGTAAAGACATCTGACGATGCTACAAGCGAGAAATTCGCATCAGAAGCATCCGAAACGGCAGAATTATCCGCCTGAGGTTCCTTCGCACAACCGGCAACAACCAGTGCAGATGCGAAGAAAAATACTAGTTTCTTGTTCATGTTATTTAAGATTGGTTATTATTTGTATTTTCTGTTAAAAACATCGAGGCTGTCTTATAGAACACATCAAAAGCCATTTACCCCCAATGAAAAGCAGCAAAATTTAAATTATCAGCCAGCGCCCTGAGCCTTGTATTCGATCGGCTCGTTCCATGATTCATGACCTGTGGTTTTCATGGTCCTTACATATATCTTTCCTTTGGACACTGCATACAGCCTGTTCCCTGAAAATGCGATGAAATCAACTCCTCGTCCCGGCACAGGAAGGATTGCTCTTACTCTGCCGTTGTGGTCGCAGACCTGAACGCCTATTGGGGTCGCCACATACAGGTTTCCGTCCGTATCAAACTGCATGTTGCCGTAAGGAGTGTGGTTATGATTGTCCGTATTATGAAGCCAATAGAACTGCTGGCCATATTTCAGCGTTCCATCCGGAGCAATGATATAGCTGATCAGCCAATCTGAATTCTTCTCTGTACTTATCAATATTCTCTTGTTAGGAGATACTGCAAACTGAACTCCTCCGGTAGGTAGAGTTTCCAGCTTCTGCGGCTTCCTGCTGCCATGCTTCTGCAGATAAAGTTTTCCCTCCGAATCAGAAAGATAGATATCGCCATTGAACATTCTTGAAACAGAGCAGATATTTTTCAATCCTGTTTTTCTTGCCTCGTCTGAAGACAATGAACGCTTTACCATATCAGGAATCAAGGATGTTGTATCAGACATGTCTCCCAGACACTTCCATCCCTCATCACCTTTCTCCGGAAGAATGGACTGCAACATGCCGTTCATTGTCTTCCCCTTACGCACCTTGGCCGGCCAACCCCTCCACAGCCACCTCAAGGCGTCTGGATATGCTCTTTTGCCAAAAAATCCGCTATGAGTTCCTCTGTCCCACTTGAAATCGTATTCATATCCGGCAAAATTCAGGGCAGAATCCATAAGCTGATTCTGCTCCCACCAATCACCGAAAATGTGATTCCATGTGTCGTTTATTCCATCCTGAAGGAATATCCTTATCGGCTTCGGTTCGGTCTTTCTGATGATTGCCGGCAGTTCATTTCCGCCTCTCATGGCAACGAATGTTCCTCGCGAACTATATATCCTCCTGAACAGATCCGGCCTTTCCCAAACTACATTGAATGCTGCAATACCGCTGCTGCTGGAACCGGTGATAGCCCTGTCATCCGGATTCTCGGATATCTTTACCCTGCGTCCGTCAGGCGTCACAAGCGTATTGACAAGCGGAAGCACCTCCTTTTCAAGGAACTGCGCCAGACGGTCATCTGTCCTGTCGTACTCGTTACTTCTGTTGTACCTTACAATGTTTCCTTCCTCATCCAGAATCTTTCCCCAATTGACAAATACTCCAATCATTACCGGGACTTCTCCTTTATGAACAAGATTGTCGACAACATTCAGAGCCTCAAAGAACGCACCATCAAGTCCCAAAAGAAGGCATGCCGGCTGTTCGCCGGTATATTTTGCAGGGACAAGCACCTGCAGCGACCTTGTCGTTCCTGGATAAATGTCGGAATCTGTCAGCACCGTATCTATGATCACTCCTTTCAAACTATCTGGAAGCGGCTTGAAGACAGGATCCTCCGGCGTCAACACATTAAACTTGGTTTGAGCAGAGGATACGACACAAAGCATCAATGCCAAAAACATGATGATAGTTTTTCCAATTCTAAACGGTTCCTTGTTCATTTTATTTATAGTTTCGATGATTTTGTTGAATTGTCACAACTTATAGAACACATCAGACCCCCGTTACCCCCAACGCAAAACAAAAAAACGTCATGCCTTCTGAATAAGCATGACGGAATGTACTCGTAAGTATTTTTCAGGAAATGTTTTCACGAAGTTCTGCCAAAGCCAGAGTCATATGACGTTCCACCGTCTTGACGGAAATCTGCAGTGACTCGGCGATCTCCTTGTTGGACATGCCTTTATCCCTGCTCATCATGAATATGGCACGACGCTGAGACGGCATCTTTGCGACAGCAGCACATATCCGACTTCGAGTTTCATTGGCAACAACAATAAGGTCTTGCCCCCCCCAGGTAGTACTTTGTACGGCCTGAGCCTTTTCTGACTCCAGACTATCCGCCTTTTTCGAATCCCTTATATGATTGATGACCAGTCTCTTCACAATCACATATATATAATTCTCAATTGACTGGTTTTCATTAAGCTTATCACGATTGAGCCATATCCTTATGAAAGCCTCTTGGACTATATCCTTTGCAGCGGTCCTGTCCCGGATGAGCGCGTCGGCGAAATTGACAAACTTGGCATAATACAAGTCAAAAAGGGTCTCATAACTGTCATGATCCCCTTTCTTCAATCCAAGTATCAGCCTGCGTTCATTCATGGTACAGGCAAATATAACACTTTTTCAAGACGGGACAAGTGATAATTACATGTCGTTCATACAGACATCCCCGTGGCACGTAACACGCTGAGTGATATTATGATACGCAATCCCTGCCGGGCAATTCAACCCCATAAACGTCACCTAAACCGCTGATATATAACCGTTTACGTGCCACACTAAAATCTGTTGCAATCCTGTATAATGTTGACTGGATTCACCAATACATCAGAAACATCCACTACTGCTGGTGGCTCAGAAATCAGTTCTTGTTCTTCGACATAGGCGGCTGCACCCCTGCTGGGAAGGTCATAGCCTTACCTTGTTCCTGAAGCTCCTTCATCATCACACGGAATCTCGACACCGCTTATCCGAGTTTTGGGTCAAAGTAGCACAAGCGGTTACGAAAATCCATCAAAACGACACTTTTTCCGCACCGCTTGACCGAGTTTCGGGCATTTCAGGGATAAGCACTTATCTGCGGAAGTATGAGATGGGCAGATGTAACACACAATGAAACGTGCATAGTCATCGGACCTGTTAATACTCCACTACCTCAAAAGTCAGGTCCAGGTCGCCGAAACTGCCGCTATAGCCGGAATTGGGAATTCCACATTTTCAGAAAAGGACTTGCGAAAAACACTTTCACAATATGTAATGCCAGACGGCTCGTGCCGGATGACTCTACAAATGTAAACATTTTTCTTTTACGGGCAACACGCACCAAGGAATCGTCAGATAATGATATCGACGATGGTAATTTTAAGACAGTAAATACAACTTCTCCCAAAAAGAAATATTCACATAGGTTTATAGGGGCTTGACAATCTCTACCCTCAAACCGAGCGCATTGATGATGCTGAAGAAAAGGCCGGCACTTGGAGTGACATGTCCCTTTTCCAATTTCGAGATATAGGATTTTGTGCTGTTGATTCTTTGTGCAAGTTCAGACTGAGTCACGCCCGCGGACTTCCGGGCATCATGTAGTATCTGACCGGAATAGAAAGCATAGGCTTCCTCTATCGCTTTTGCTCTTTGGGGCGTTCCAGGCTTACCAAATTCGGCATCCAATGCGATGTCGTAATCCCTAATCTGATGATCGTTTGTCTGCATAATAACTCTCCTTTATTTTAATCGCCAACTCTATCTCTCTTTCTGGTGTCTTCTGAGTCTTCTTCTGAAACCCATTAAACAACACAACAATGTTGCCATAGTCAAAGATGAAGAACACCCGAAAGATATTGCCATTGTATAAAGTCCGCAATTCGTATATTCCTTCTCGGATATATTTAACAAACCTTGTGGAGATTTTATCCTGTGACTTGAGCAAGAGTAATCCATACTTGATTTTCTGCTGCTCCTTCTCAGTCAGTCCCCGCATAAACCGCTCAAAGTATCCTCCGTAGGTAACTATTTTTCTATCCATTGCAAAAATACGCAAAGTTTCTATATTTTACAACTTTCTATATGCTTGTAAACCGCTGTGACGGGGAGCGTGAACCCATCCGGCTAGTTCTGGGTCAAAGTCGACGAAGCTGTCACGAAACCACATCAAACTGCGGCTTTTCCCGCACCCTCCGGTGAGTTCTGGGTCAAAATTGCCGGAGGGGTTACTCCACCAGAAGTCAGTTCTTGTTTTTCGACATCGGCGGCTGCACACCTGCCGGGAAGGTCATCGCCTTGCCTTGTTCCTGAAGCTTCTTCATCATTTTCAGGAAGTCTTCACCCATTTGTTCCGCTTCTTTACCGAGTCCTTTAAGCACGATTTTACGATCAGGGCTGATTGCCATATCTGCAACAAACAAGGATCTGATGACAGCAACTACCGACTGTTCGTTCCCGCCCCATAACTTGGTAGCCATACTGAACATTGCGGCAACCGTCAGATCCATTATTGCCATCGGATCCTTATGCACATCGAGGTCAGTATTGAATCTCAACTCTCCATCTCCATACTGGAGTACTTCTAAAATCTTCTTCATAATTTTCTGTTTTAGAATTTCCTAATAACCAGCATACCCCTTTGCTTCGCTGCCCTTTTCCAGACAATGGTTGTATGGCGCGGCTTATTTACTTAAAATCACGATAATGCCGGATTTGTTTCTTTCATTATTTTATCATTCATATTACATCACCAGACAGCGCTTTATCTGACTCTCGCTTATATGCAGCGCTCTATACAGATGTTCTGCGATCAGCTGTTTTTCCTGCCGTGAAAGCTGATATACAGAAGCCTTATTGTACTTCGGGAGGATATTGTTATCGATTTCCGCGCATATATCCATATCAGAGGGCCGTCTATAATTGGACTTTCCGTTTTCGTGGATAAGCATTTCACTCTGGGAAGTCAGCTGTATTCCATTTTCTATTGCAGACAGATTAATGGGAGGTCGACCATTATTATCCCTTGCCTGCTCCGATTCCCATTCCTCGGATGACTTTCTTGTCATATGCCAATTGAACGATCGTGGAGAAACGAAAAGATTTTCCACCTGGGGTATATCAAGGACGGACTCCCTCAAGAGGACGCCACTTTCACTCATGACATAGTTGTCCGGTATCTGAACCGCCTTATTGATAAAACGATGATAATGCCTGCGGTTCAGCAAGTCTCTACATGGCAACTTACCCATCTGTACCATGAAAATTGAATTTACAGATGAATATGGATATGCATACGGAATTGGTGCCACCCCATGATGCAATGGATTTCTCAGTACATAACTTATCGCGGCAATCATATGATTATACCCGACAACTTCCATTGTATAGTGGTTCTTTTCCCCCAGCCTTCCGGAACGATGATATTTCCTATTGAAATACATACTGTATGAAAGACGGAAACGGTGCATGAAATCATCAGGATTTGCTGATTGAATCAACTGATGATAATGGGTTGACATCTCCGATTCCACAAGTCCTGTCGAATCCGTATTGAACAAAGCCATTGCAAAACAGTTGAAGCCTCTGTTATAATCTTCAACATCCCTGAACAACACTTCTTCACCTGCTGAGAAACATAAGTGATAGGACTTCTTCATACTAAAATTAAAATAGTTCTGGTAATGATATATAAGTTTTGGTCTGTCATGCCGAGCATCTTCAAGATATATGTAGAGAAGCGCTTACGACTGAGGCATCGGTATTCTGTAAGAGACGGGATCAGCAGGCGTTTGAGAGACAGTGAAGAATGATAGTCCGCGCAAACACGAATACCGCTTATCCGAGTTTTGGGTCAAAGTAGCACAAGCGGTTACGAAAATCCATCAAAACGACACGTTTTCCGCACCGCTTAACCGAGTTTCGGGCATTTCAGGGGTAAGCACTTATCTGCGGAAGTATGAGATAGGAAGATGTAACACACAATGAAGCGTGCATAGTCATCGGGCCAGTTAATACTCCACTACCTCAAAGGTCAGGTCCAGGTCGCCGAAACTGCCGCTATAGCCGGAATTGGCCTCAAGCCATCTCTGGGAAAGCTGACCTCTCCAGACAATGTCGTCCCGCGTATTGAAGGGAAGATTCAGTTCCACACCGTAACTCATGGACTTTATA